>NZ_JBQAIE010000007.1:0-256938 GCF_051918845.1 Bacillus cereus group sp. MYBK101-2
TGTGAAAAGTGAAGCTAGCTTCACTTTTCACATACCAAATCATTATAAATTCATACTGGATAAACCAATGTATTGGGCCTTATCAAATTACACAGACTTCTTGACGGAACCGATATATTTAAATTATCGCCGATATAATTTCATGTACTGATTTCAACTATATAAAGATAAGGTCCGCATGTAACGTTATTCCATTTAATCAAACAAAATATGGAGAAAAACAATCATTTTTACTATATTTTGTTATAAATCCAAATAATATTAAATAATACTATCCATTATAGGAGATTTTAGTTGAATACATACAATATGATGTGTAAAATCTAAGCAAGTAGCAGTATAAATAAATATTCGAGGTGAATACATGCTAGATTTTAAGCAGTTAGATGCTTGTTTGAAAGACAAGAGATTTATAGAGGGATTACAGGAAATAAATAATGAAATTTCATATATAAAAGAAAAGAATACTTTATCTTATGTAAAGAATTGGCTTGCTAATATTCCTTCATATAAGGAGTTTGATATATTAATTCGTCTTACTGATGAAGGGCTTATGCACCAATACAGTTCATTCCTCATTCGCTACGCTTATAAAAAATTCCCAAATATGAGAACGCTCTCTTTATATTGTGATGAGTTAATTGATGAGCGGAAAATTCTTGAAGCAGAACAGTTGCTAAAAGAGGCTTTAGAAGAGAGCAATAAAGAAGAAATAGATGCCGATTTTTTAGCGAAAACATATTTTACGTTAGTAAGATGTCTTTTAGAAATGAAACGAAATGAAGAAGCGCTAATCTATATGCAAAAAGCAGAGGAGTACAGTGAACGTGCCGTGTTTGATAAATGGGGATACGTCTATATGCATACAGGTGAATGGGAGAAAGCAGAAGAACAATTTATAGCTGGTATGCAGCATAAAGATTGTGAAGAGTTATCTACCTATTTATTATCACAGTTATATGCGAATAAAGGAGAACAAAAACGTGCATTACAGCTAATTGATGATGCGATTGTAAAGTTCCCGCAAGTACCATATTTTCATTTTGAAAAGATAAAATATGTATTAGATTTAGGGGAGTACGAAGATATGTTATCAGTAATAGATAACATAAATAAACAGCTTCCTTATCATGCGTATAAAGCTTATTTCGTACATTTGCGAGCAGAAGCGCTTTACAAAATGAATAAACTTGTAGATTTACAACAGTTATTAAAAGAAGAAAAAAGTTTAAAAGGGTCTTTATATCATAATTTAGAAAAAAATCCAGATGGAAAAAAGGTTCACCTGCCGATCGTTCCGATTGTACAAAAGGATAATTATTGTGTGCCGACAAGTTTAGAAATGATGTTGCAGTTATGGGGAGAAAAACGTACACAAGATGAAATAGCAGAGTTTATTTTTGATATGACAGGATCCAAGTTTTCAGATACTGTTTCTTATTTAGAAGAATTAGGTTATGAATATCGTTATTTTAAAGGGAATGTAGAAAATTATAAGAGACTGTTAGATCAGGGGATTCCCGTTTTATTAAGTATAGATATTGAACATGCTTCACATGTGCAAGTGCTAGCTGGATATGATGATACGTTACAAGCATTTTATGTTCAAGATCCGAACTTTATCGAACCAGTTATTGTGGAATATAGGAAGTTACAAGAAAAATATCGTTATACAGGTTGTTTAGCGATTACGTTTGTTCCGAAAGAAAAAAAGGAACTACTATCATTTTTAAATGAAGAAGAACATCATTATTTTAAATCTATTTTTTCTTTAACAGATCATTTGGATGAACAAGATAAAGAGGGGATTCATGACTTAGTACAGTTTTTAAAAGGGACGAGTGATAATCCGAATACATGGTTGTATACGGTTAAGCATTTAGATGTTGAAGTAGATAAAGAATTTATTTTATATTGTATAGAAAAGTTAATGAAGAAGTTTCCGAACTCAGATTTTGTTAAATTGCATGGTGCACAGTGCTTTATTCGCCTTGAAGAACTAGAAAAAGCGGGGCAAATGCTTGCGAGTGTTGAGAAGAAAAATAATCGTGCTTTATATCATTTAATAAACGGAAGGTATGCTTTTGAGCAGGAAAGTTATATAGAAGCGATTTCAAGTTTTCGTTCCTCGTTACAATTAGACGCGGATCAGCCGATTGCTTGGAGTTTTCTCGCTTTATCATATATGTATATCGATCAATCTGAAAAGGCGTTGCAGTTTTCTCAAGTCGCCTTGGAACGTAGCCCTGAAAGATTCACTTTAACGAATCACGGGTTAATATTAATAGATTTAGAAAGATATGAAGAAGCGTATGAAATCTTTAATGATTTGTTAAAAGAGTATAAAAATGAGGCACATGTATGGTATGAGCGAGCGAGATGTGCACATCAATTAGGGAAATTATATTTAGCGATAAAAGGGCTTAAAATAGCAATTCATTTGGATAGTAATGCACCATACATTTATACGAAACTTGCGGAAATATACGAATCTGATTTGAAGGATGAAGAAAGTACGAAAGAAATTCTATTAAAAGGTATTGAGAATTGTGATGATAAGGCACCTCTATATGTAAAACTGGGTGACTATCATTTTCAAAATGATAGCCTGGAAGAAGCAGAATCGTTGTATACTCGTGCTTTAGAAGAAAATCATGATGATGTTTATTCTCACTTCGGACTTACGCAAGTTTATATGGCAAGAGAACAGTATAAGGAAGCGAAAGAATATATTCTCGGTATTGAAAAACAAATTGAAAAGAGTCAAGATTTTCTTATGAATGCAGGAATGGTTTTATGGGATGCTGAAGTTGAACTTGGTGGAAGTGAAGAAGGGTTTAAAGTAGCATTGTCTAAGTTAGAGAGTGGTATAAAGCAGAGCGAATATAATGTAGCAAGTGCGTTAGATGAATATGTGAATCGAATGAAAGGAACAGTATTTGTACAACGAGGAATAGCATTTTTAAGAACGTTACAAAAAGAAAGAAATGAAGTAAGTGAATACGGTTGTTATACAGGTGTTTTATATGAATCTATCGGACAGTATGGCCAAGCGATGAAAAGATATAAAAGGGCGATAGAACAAAAGGAAACGGCATTACCGTATTACCGAATTGGTGAAACACTTATGCTATTAGGGCAATTGACGGAAGCAAAACAAGCGTATGAAAGATGTTTAGAGCTTGATGGGAATTTCGTCGGTGTACATTTACAGCTTGCGGAAATATACGAAAAAGAAGAAAATCGTTCTAAAGAACAAAATCATATGGTTCAGGCGATGAAAGAAGAGCCGTTGCATATTAATATGGAATATTTGGCACAGCTTTCAGTAGAAATGAATCTACAGGAGGAATTGCTAACTGAACTAGAACAATTGGCAGACGAAGTACCTGAAATATGGAGATTAGATGCGGTTGCATATGTGTATGGAGCGATGGATGAAATAGATAAAGAACAAGAACAGATTGAATACGCACTACAATTAGATGGTGAGCATACAGAAGTTCTATATCATTATGCAAAAGTACTAGTGAAAAATAGAAATGCAAAAGCAATTGAAATTGCCATGAAAGTGATACAAAAAGATGTAAATAATGAACGTATATTTGATGTATATGTAAAAGCGATAGAACAACATAAGAAATGGTCTAACATACGAGATTTTCTTCATATATTAAAAGTGAAAAAGGCAGAAAGAAGTATGGCGTTTATGTATGCAGCATCTGCAGTTACAGAAAGGTGGATTGAACGTCAACAAAATGAACAGCCGAAGAAATCCATAATTACAAGAGCTTTTTATCGCATGAAAAACCGTGCGAAAGAAATTTCGATTATTACTACAATCATTGATTTATATGAAATCTCATTAAAGTTAAATCAAAAAAATAGTATGGCAGCGCAGCGATTTGCACTATTTTATGAGAATGTGGCGATGTATAAAGAGGCGATAGATGTATTGCAAACATCATTAGAAAGTAAATGGGATTACGATGTAGCGAAGCAACTTGTAAATCTTTTCATAGAGTGTGAGGAAGAAGATAGATTACGGGATGCTGCAGAATTAACGAAGCAAATGGTTCGAGAGTTACCAGATGATTATGATACGCTTCTTTTACAAGCACAAGTATTCTTTAAAATGGGAGAAGAAAGAAAAGCAGAAAAGATTACTTTACAATTAACGGAGCAAACACCGTTTGTAAGTAGAGCGTTTCTTGCTTTAGGAGAAATATATCAAAGTCAAGAACGGTTTGAAGAGGCAATTCACGTATTAGAAAATGCTTCTATACATCATCCGAATGAAACAGCAATTCTTCTTTCTTTAGCATCTTCTTATCATGGTGCCGGCCAAACACGAAAGGCAGAAGAAATAGCAAATGAAGCATTAAAAATTGATGCGAGTGATTTGTTAGCGAGATACGATCGTGCTTGTTATTTAGCGCAGTTAAACAGAAATGAAGAGGCGAAGGAAGAGTTTGAAATTGTACTTCGTGAGGATGAGTCGGGATTTTTCGCTGAACTTATCGAGGATGATGAAAATTTAGCAGCACTGCGAGAATTTGAAAAGTAATTGTATAAGAAGAACGAAAAAAGATATAAATAAAGTGAAACTTTAATCAGTGGGGGTCTTACTGCCCATTAAAGCGGGATAAAATATATTTTGAATTAGTTGACAATTTATCGACTGATGGCATAAAATAGCTTTTAACAAAGTATACAAATCTGAAGACGAGAAAGAGTAAAATAGTGTACTGTTCCCCAGAGAGCCGGTATGTTGCTGAAAGCCGGTGTGCAGACTTTATTTGAAAATCATCTCCGAGGAGCCGAGGCTGAAAATGAGTAAGCTCGGACGGATGTCTACCGTTACAAAGAACACGTATGATAGTACGTTGCTAAGTGCTATTAGTGAAGAGCTAATAGAATTAGGGTGGTATCGCGGGTAAACCCGTCCCTATTTTATAGGGACGGGTTTTTTGTGTGCTTTAAAACATTCAAAAGGAGTGATTGTAGATGAAGAAAGTAGATGTAAAAGAGTCAGCTGTAGGGAGAGAAACACGTATTCGTAAACAGTGGAACGAGCAGAGCATTTTCGAACAATCAATTCAGAATCGAGAAGGCGCACAATCTTTTGTGTTTTATGAAGGACCACCAACGGCGAACGGACTACCGCATGTAGGTCATGCACTTGGACGAACAATTAAAGATGTAGTAGCAAGATATAAAACGATGGCTGGTTATAAAGTATTAAGAAAAGCGGGATGGGATACGCACGGCTTACCTGTAGAATTAGGTGTTGAGAAGCAACTCGGTATTTCTGGTAAACATGAAATCGAAGAGTATGGAATTGAACCATTTATTAAGAAGTGTAAAGAGAGTGTATTCACATATGAGAAACAGTGGCGTGAATTCACTGAAAGTATCGGTTATTGGGTAGATATGGATGATCCATACGTTACGTTAGAGAATCCATATATCGAAAGTGTATGGCATATTTTAGGGACGATTCATGAAAAAGGCTTATTGTATAAGGGACATAGAGTTTCACCATATTGCCCAAGCTGTCAAACTTCACTAAGTTCACATGAGGTTGCGCAAGGGTATAAAACAGTAAAAGATTTAAGTGCAACAGTTAAGTTTAAAGTGACAGATAGTGAAAATGAGTATTTCCTAGGGTGGACAACGACACCTTGGACACTTCCAGCAAATGTCGCGCTCGCTGTACATCCAAATATGGAATACGTGAAAGCGAAACAAGAAGGTCATGTATACATTGTTGCAAAAGAACGTGTACAAGATGTATTAAAAGAAGACTATGAAGTACTATCTGTCCATAAAGGTGAAGAATTAGTAAGCACATCTTATATGCCGCTATTTCCAATGAACAAAGTTACAAATGGCTACCACGTTATCGCAGCAGATTTTGTTACGGCAGATAGTGGTACAGGACTCGTTCATATCGCTCCAGCATATGGGGAGGACGATTATAGAGTTGTTCAAAGTGCAGGGTTGTCATTCTTACATGTTGTAGATGAGAAAGGTGAATATACAGAAGCAGTACCATTTTTGAAAGGTAAATTTGTAAAAGATTGTGACGTAGATATCGTTCGTTATTTAGCGAAGGAGGGTTTACTTTATCATAAAGAAAAGTATGAGCATAGTTACCCACATTGTTGGCGCTGTGATTCACCACTTCTTTATTATGCAGGTGAAAGTTGGTTAATCCGAACGACTGCAATTAAAGATACATTTTTACAAAACAACGATACTGTTACTTGGTATCCAGATCATATGAAACATGGACGATTTGGTAAGTTTTTAGAAAACATGGTGGACTGGAATATTAGCCGAAATAGATATTGGGGAACACCATTAAACGTATGGGAATGTGAAAGTTGCGATCATCAATTCGCACCGAAAAGCATTGCTGATTTAAGAAAGCATAGTATGAAAGAGACACCTGAAGACTTAGAATTGCATAAGCCATATGTAGATGAAGTGCAAGTTTGCTGCGAAAAATGCGGAAGTACAATGAATCGCACACCAGAAGTAATTGATGTTTGGTTTGATAGTGGTTCGATGCCATTTGCGCAATATCATTATCCGTTTGAAAATAAAGAGTTATTTGAAGAACAGTTTCCAGCAGATGTAATTGCAGAAGGAATTGATCAAACACGCGGCTGGTTTTATAGTTTATTAGCTGTATCAGCACTATATACTGGAAAAGTACCGTATAAACGAGTGCTATCACTAGGGCATGTTCTAGACGAGGAAGGACAGAAAATGTCTAAAAGTAAAGGGAATGCACTAGATCCAGTTGATTTAGTAGAGAAGTTTGGTGCTGATGCTTTAAGATGGGCTTTACTCGTTGACAGTGCTCCGTGGAATGCGAAGCGTTTTTCTGAAAGAACAGTATTAGAAGCAAAATCTAAATTTGTAGATACATTAGTCAATGTGTATAGCTTCTACGTTTTATATGCAAAGTTAGATGAGTATAATCCGAACGAAACGTATGACGTAAAGCGGACGAAATTGGATGAATGGGTATTATCAAGATTGCATAGTACAACGAAAAAAGTGAGAACTGCACTTGATGATTATCAATTTACGAATGCAGCTCGTGAAATCGCGGCGCTTGTAGATGAAGTAAGTAATTGGTACGTAAGGCGATCACGTAATCGTTTCTGGGAATCTGGTATGAATGCTGAAAAAGCAGCTGCGTATGAGACACTTCATGAAGTGCTTGTAACAATTAGTAAACTAATTGCACCATTTACACCGTTTGTCGCTGAAGATATTCATTTGAATTTAACTGGAAGTAGCGTTCATTTAGCCGATTATCCAGTTGTAAATGAATCACTACTTCAGCCGAAATTAGAAGCGGAAATGGATGCAGTTTTACAAGTTGTTGAACTTGGAAGAAGTAATCGTAATCAACATTCTTTAAAAGTAAAACAGCCGTTAGCGGAACTTGTATTACTTGAGCATAATGAAAATGATATGGATTGGGAATCTTATCGTGATATCGTTATGGATGAGTTAAATGTGAAGGCGTTCCATGTTGAACTCGATGAAACGAAATACACATCCTATCAATTAAAGCTGAATTTTAAAACGGCTGGGCCGAAGTTCGGTAAAAATGTGAATGCAGTAAATGGCTGGCTAAAACAATTATCACAAGACGAGGTACAAAACTTTGTCTCTACAGAAAGAGCAGTTTACGAAGTAGCATCAGGAGAAGAAATAGTTGTAACGACTGAAGATGTAGTAGTAGAGAAAGTTGCGAAATCTGGATTCTCTAATACAACTAACGGACAATATACAGTAATGTTAGATACGAATGTAACGGAAGAATTGCTACAAGAAGGGGTAGCACGTGAATTCATTCGCGCCGTTCAAGAATATCGTAAGCAGTTGAATTTACCTGTTAATTTACGAGTAGATGTAATTCTTGATACAGAGGAAGAACTACAGCAAACGTTAACGAATCATAAAGAGTTGTTGGAAGAAAACTTACTCGTTAAACAATTTACATTTGGTCACTTAACGAATAAAGACGATGAAATTTCTTTAGGTGAGACAAAATTCCGCATTAAATTAAGCTCAGCTAATTAAAGAAAAGGAAGTTGGAATGATTCCAACTTCCTTTTTGTATGATGGAAATTTATCCGGCTATTTTCCGCATAATACATTCGATAGGACCTCTAGAAAAATTCTTTCTCCATAACACGCTAATTAAAATGCTGTTTAAATTTATTTCTACAGTATTGTTTTCGCTTTACACATAAATATTGAGAAAATTTCACTCCCCCTAAATGGAAAGGTAATAGAAATGTTCATAGAGAATTACTCGTAGATTCAATTTTTATCCCCCCATTTTGTGGGGAATGATTGCCTAGTGGTAATGGGATAAGGTTGAGCTACTTTATTAGGGGGAGTGGTTCTATGTTTAATAAAAAAATGGTGGCAATGGCAATGACTGTGCCGTTAGTAATGGGGACGATTACTACAGTTTCGGCATTGGAAAAACAACAGCAAGTAAAGCTAGAAGCTTATTCGCCGCAGAAAAAAGCAACAGAATATTTAAAAGAAAATGCTGCGCAGTATGGATTAAAAGCAGACCTTTCAGACTTACAATATATTTCTACAACAGAAACGTCAGTAGCTTCATATGTTAGGTTCCAACAAGTTGTGAATGGTGCACCTGTATTTTCAAAACAAATTACAGTTACTCTTAATGGAGAAGGAAAAGGAGTACTTGCTGTTTCTGATTATCAATCTGTTAAAGGTGTGAAGGAAGCTACTACAAAAATTAGTGAAAAAGATGCAATACAAAAATCAATGGCGTATGTTGGAGAAGTAAGTGAACAAAACTTATGGGCTCCTACAGAGAAAGAATTTGGATATATTGTTGAAGAAGGAATTGCTCGTCCAGTATATAAAGTTGTAGTCCATTCTAATAATCCATTTGGTGCATGGGAAACATTTATTGATGCAGAAAATGGAAAGTTAATTAAAAAAGTTGATATAAACCGTAAAGCAGAAGGATCAGGAAAAGTATTTTTACCTAATCCAGTCGTATCTAGCGGTAGTAAAGTAGGTTTAAAAGATAACAATGATGCAGATTCAACAGCATTAACGAAATCTACAAACTTACAATTTAACTATACACGTGCAAATGATAGCTTTGAAGATGTGATGTCGTATTATCATATCGATACTTTACAACGTTACATTCAAAGTCTAGGTTTTAAAAATATTAATAATCGCTCTATTAAAGTGAATGTGAATGGAACGACGGCTGATAATTCATTTTATTCTCCGACAACGAAAGCTTTAACTTTCGGTACTGGCGGAGTAGATGATGCAGAAGATGCTGGTATTATCGCGCATGAGTATGGCCATTCGATTCAAGATAATCAAGTACCCGGTTTTGGTAGTTCAGCAGAAGGCGGAGCGATGGGAGAAGGATTTGGTGACTTCTTAGGTGCTACGTATGAAGATGCAGTATCGACAACTGGGTACGGAAAAGCATGTGTTGGAGAATGGGATGCGACTGCTTATTCTAGTTCAGATCCGACGTGCTTACGCCGATTAGATACGAATAAAGTGTATCCGAAAGATATTACAAATGAGGTACATGATGATGGAGAAATTTGGGCTCAAGGACAATATGAGATGGCGCAAGCATTTGGTCGTGATGTAGCAACGAAAATTATTTTACAATCGCACTGGTCGTTAACACCAAACTCTAAATTCAGTGATGGAGCGAAAGCGATTAAGCAAGCGGATGCTCTTTTATATGGCGGACAACATGCCGCTGATATCGATCGTATTTGGGCAGCGAGAGGAATTAGTACGAATTAATATAAAAAGTCGTGGCATGTATAAGCCACGACTTTTTAATTTGCTCTAGAACTGGTACTAGTAAAGTAAGCTATATAAATGATAATGTGAATTTATTCGTCTTCCATTTATTTTTTTTCATCCTTAAAAACAAAATGCTCTTTAAATTTTCTAGACTCCACTTTTTGACCATTTCGCATGGAGCGGAAAGGGTGTTCTTGCCAAGTAATCATTACATCAACTTCATCTGCTTTTGTAGCAACTGGAAAATTAGCATGTTCAAATCCAGTTTTTCCGCTTGCTAAACGGTTTTCCTTTAGGGAGAAGAGTTCATATTTCGTTTTTGTTTTTGGCTCGTTGCGGAATACTTCGACTTGTACATTATATACTTCACTGTTTCCAACATTTTTCACTGAAAATTGATATGTTTGAAATTCATCTTTTTTAGCTTGAAGCATATTCTTGTTTGTTTTTTTCGGTTTATCAATATTCACTTGCCATTGATCAGAGTTTTGAGAGATTGGTAAAGATTTTGGTGAATAGGCGTACGTTTCGTTTACTACAATTAGGCAAAACAATAGGAGAAAGAAACTAATCGCTTTTTGCATATACACACCTCGCTATAAAATTTTTATTAATATGTGTAAATAAAACAGTAAATATGTAATTTAATGGAAAAAGGTGATACTTTGATTCAAATGAATTTGAAAAAACTTGAAGAAGTAGTAAATGGAGAAGGATTACAAGAATCGTTTCATCTTATAGAGATACATGGTGTCTGCATAGATTCCAAAAACATGAAAGAAGGAAATTTATTTGTTCCAATCATTAGGATGAAAAATGGGCATGAGTATGTGAAAGAAGCAATGGATAATGGAGCTGTCGCTTCCTTATGGAAAAAGTCTTACGGTACTCCGCCAAAAGGGATTCCAATTATATTTGTAGATGACACTTTGTTTGCTTTGCAACAATTGGCACAATTTTATCGAAGAGAGATAAATGTAAAAGTAATAGGAATTACAGGTAGTAATGGCAAGACTACGGTAAAAGATATAATAGGAAGCATTTTAAGTTCAACTTATAGAGTGCATAAAACAAAAGGTAATTTTAATAGTCAAATCGGTTTACCGTTAACAATTTTAGAAATGGAACGAAATACTGAGTTCTTAATACTTGAAATGGGAATGAGTGAAAAAGGACAAATTCGAAATTTATCACGAATCGCACAGCCAGATGTAGCGATTATTACAATGATTGGACAGTCACATCTAGAGACGCTTGGATCAAGAGAAGAGGTTGCGAAGGCTAAATTTGAAATTATAGACGGATTACATGACGATGGACTGTTCTTATATAATGGTGATGAGCCATTACTTTCTCAAAATATTAATATGCTAGGTATAGAAAGTAAGTCGTTTGGTGGAAAGTATACAAATGATTTGTTTCCAACGAACGTACAATTAGATGAATATGGTGTTCACTTTAAATTAAGTGATTCAACAAAAGTGAAGTATGATGTTCCTTTACATGGAAAGCATAATATTTTAAATGCGATCGTTGGAATTGCTGTAGGGCAATTTTACAATGTCCCTACAGAAAAGATACAAGAAGCATTGCAGCAAATAAATATTACACAAATGCGCTTTCAGTTTTTAACTGCTAAAACAGGTTTTACAATTATTAACGATGCATGGAATGCCAGTCCTTCCTCCATGAAGGCTGCAATTGAAACGTTGCAGAAATTAAATGCCTATAAGAAAAAAATGATAGTGATTGGGGATATGTTGGAGTTAGGGAAGAAAGGTGAAACATATCATAGAGAAATTGGTAAAATGTTAAATGAGGAGAGCATTCAATATGTATTTACGTATGGAGA
Source organism: Bacillus cereus group sp. MYBK101-2 (assembly GCF_051918845.1). Taxonomy (NCBI): domain Bacteria; kingdom Bacillati; phylum Bacillota; class Bacilli; order Caryophanales; family Bacillaceae; genus Bacillus; species Bacillus cereus group sp. MYBK101-2. Next base: position 11,717 of record NZ_JBQAIE010000007.1, read on the forward strand.
GTTAGCCAAAATTGTAGCGGAAGAAGCAAGAAAGAACTATCATGCAGGAAAAGTACAATCATTTGATAATAAAGCCGAGATAGCAGAGGAAGTATTAAAAATTATAACGCAAAATGATGTTGTATTATTAAAAGGCTCACGTGGAATGGCTTTAGAGGAGATTGTACAAAAGTGGATTTGAAAAATCAAAATATATTTAAAAATTACTTGCAATTTATAAAACGAAGAGATAGAATACTCTGTAAATATAAAAAGTGATGATCAGGAAAAGTACATGATGCAAAGGTCTACAGAGAGCAATCGGTTGCTGAGAAGATTGCGACACCGCATGATGGAAAGACACCTGTGAGTGTTGCTTTGAACGTGATAATTAGTAAAAGCAAACGGTACCTACCGTTATCAGGGCTAAGATGGTCATTATGACAATTTGGGTGGTACCGCGGAAAAATCCGTCCCTATTTATAGGGGCGGATTTTTGTATTCTTTGAAGGAAGGTGAGTGACCGTGGATGATGACGATGATAACAATAACGTAAATAAATATAAATTTACTGGAGGGAAATGTAATGAAGCGTTCACTCACAAAAGAATGTACAAAGCAAAGCGGAAAAGTTGTATTACTTCAAGGATGGGTAAAAAAGATTCGTCATCTAGGTAATGTTAGTTTTTTATTAATAAGGGATCGATCAGGGGTTATGCAATGCGTATTAGAAAACGAGCTAGCTGGATTTAAAGTAGATGTGGAGAGTGTTGTTCAAGTCGTAGGCCAAATAGTAGAGACTTCGAAAACAGAATTAGGGATTGAAGTGCTTGCTCACGAAGTGAAAATATTAAATGGCGCAGAACCACTTCCATTTGAAATAAATAAAAAGAAGTTACAAGTTGGCTTAGATCAACTACTGAATGAACGGGTATTATCATTAAGACATGAGCGAACCGCGGCTATATTTAAAGTGAAATCTACGCTCGTCCAGAGCTTTAGTGAATTCCTTATAGAGAACGATTTCACACGTATATATACTCCAAAAATTGTTTCGCAAGGAGCAGAAGGAGGAGCAAATGTTTTTAAGTTGCCATACTTCCAAAAAGAAGCGTATTTAGCTCAATCACCACAGTTTTATAAGCAAATGATGGTAGCGGGAGGATTAGAACGTGTGTTTGAAATTGCGCCTGTATATAGAGCGGAACATCACAATTCTTCCCGTCATTTGAATGAATATATATCGTTAGACGTAGAGATTGGCTTTATAAATGATTTTCATGAAGTGATGCAATTAGAAACGGATGTATTACGATATATGTTTCAACAAGTAGCAAAAAACTGTGAGAAAGAACTACAACTATTACAAATAGAAGTACCTGTTATTACAGAAATACCGAAAATTACATTGTTACAAGCACAAGAAATCTTAAAAAGTAAGTATCGGAAAGAATCGCCAATTGGTGATTTAGATACAGAAGGTGAGAAGTTACTAGGGAAATATGTGAAGGAAACATATAAGAGTGAGTTTGTTTTCATTACACATTATCCGAAAGAAGCGAGACCGATGTATACGATGCCGAATAACGAGAATCCATCTATTACTGATTCGTTCGACTTACTATATAAAGGATTAGAAATAACATCAGGGGCACAGCGAATTCATAATTATGAAATGTTACTAACTTCCTTTAAAGAAAAAGGATTACATCCAGATAAATTTCAATCTTATTTAAATACATTCCGATACGGTTGTCCCCCGCACGGTGGTTTTGGAATTGGGTTAGAGAGAGTTGTATATAAATTTTTAGAATTATCGAATGTGAGAGAAGCGAGCGCTTTTCCAAGAGATTGTACGCGTCTTATACCATAACATGAGCACCCTTCTATAGTATAGAAGGGTACTTTGCATTTTAATAAAAGTGGAAGAGAATAATAATATTTTTTGTGTGAAAATATGTAAATTATATTAAGAACATTTTATAATGAATTGAGAAAAAGAAAATTCATAAGTTATAATGAAATATGAATATAAAAAAAGTTCATATAATAATGTATGGAAGGGTATGAAACATGTTATATCAAACTCAAGCAACACAACAAACACCAGCTTATATAATTTATCTTCTTGATGTAAGCGCATCAATGAACCAAATGATGGATGCAGGCGGAGAAGAAAAAAGAAGAATTGATATTGTAACGGATGCTCTTTCTTTAGCGATTCGCCAAATGGTATTTCGTTCAACAAAAGGTAGTCGCCTGCTTCCAAGATATAAGTTATCTATTTTAGCCTATAGCGATCATGTTTTTGATTTATTGGGTGGTGTGAAAACAATAGATGAGGTAGCAAGACTGCGCCCATTAGAAAAAATTCAAACGCATCGTTTAACTGATACAGCAAAAGCTTTCTCTGTAGTGGAGAAGTTATTGCAAAAGGAATTACCAAATTTACAAGATGGACCAGCCCCTGTTGTTTGTCATATGACAGATGGGGCTTCAACTGGTGAAGATCCAGAATTAATTGTACGAAGAATTATGAATATGTCTGTACCTGATGGAAACGTACTAATTGAAAATATTTTTATTTCAGATGAAATTATGCAAGAGCAAATTTCTAATATAAAGAAGTGGGAAGGGATTATGCCAAATACAGAGATTACAGATGAATATGGTGCAAAGTTGCAAAGACTTTCATCGCCTATACCTCAAAGCTATCGTGAGATGATGACGGAGCATGGGTTTCATATTACAGATGGTGCTGTGATGATGTTTCCAGGGACAAATGCGGACTTAGTATCACTTGGATTTCAAATGTCTGCCGCAACGCCGGTTCGATAGGAGGGGGAGTATGTTGAAATATATCCTCTCGCAAAAGAAAGAAACGATATTGCAAGAAAAGAAAATGAAACATTTTACATATCGATATAGCTATGTAAGAGCAAAGGAAACGCAGGATTTAAATGAGGGTGGACAAGACTTCCTAGCATTTCAAGATAATGGAACTCGTTTCATATTTGCGTTATGTGATGGTGTAGGGCTGTCTTTTCATGGTGAAATTGCTGCAGAATTTCTTGGTATGAAGTTAGTAAACTTGTTTGATACATGTCAAGGAAGTGGACTGGATATTGCTACATTATTAAATGAACAGTTAAATAATTGGATAGAAGAAGCTTCAGAGGAAGTGAATGCATTTCGATTGCCAGAACAAACACCGTGGTTACTTCGCGATGTCTTGGAGGAAAAGCGAAAACAAGGTAGTGAAGCTATGTTTATTGGTGGGAAAATAGAACTTATTCCAAATGAAGATAAAGTACAAATAACGATAGTTACACATGGCGATTCATTTGTACAATTGTTTCAAGATAAAGAGAATTGTTCGAATGTAATGAAGTTTGAGAGAAATATAGAGAAAAGATGGTCTACACGGCGAGGCATTATTGGTGGGGAATTGGCGGTTTTTTCAAAGACATTATCTAGACAAGAAGCGAATCGGATAGTTATTCACTCAGACGGACTTACGCTGCTTAAGCAGTATAACGTTGAGGAAGTGTTAAAAGAAATTGAGAGGGCACAGAACTCTCCGACAAGCGATGATATTTCATTTTTAGATGTTTCTTGGTAATAAACACGATGGAAAAAAGGTGAATAAACGTGGAAGAGATTATTGTGACATACATAAAACAGTCAAATGAAGAAATTGATATTGCAATTCCAAATGACGTAAAAGCGGTACAAATTATTGAAGCAATTTTACATCATGAAAAAATAGATGAAACATTGAGCGGTATGTATGAAATTAGAGTGACAAAAGATAAAGAAGAATGGCATTCTATTCGAAATGATGAAACGTTGCGCGATAATGATGTGTGGGATGGACAATATGTAATGCTACATAAAAAAGGAGCAATTATCCCTTCTTTTGAAATGATGCCAGCAGAAGAAGTTTATAATGAACCCGTTAAACAAGATATGTCTTCTAGTGAAGAAGATTATGTATGGAAAATCATTGAGTAATAGTTTTTGGATGGGGAAGGAGAAATGTTTTGTGCAAAAGTCACCGTATTTTCAACGCTCTCCGCGTGTGAAAGTAGATATACCAACAGGGGATGTTATTATTCATGATCCACCGAATATACCGGAGGAGCCGAAGTTTTCAATTGAAACAATGTTAATGCCTGCAATGATGACGGTTTTAACATTAGTGTTATATTTTGTAATGATGAAATTTATGAAGATGAATGCAAGTTATATGCCATTAATGATGGTTTCAAGTATTCCGATGTTGGGATCATATATAATTACAACGATGGGACATTTCCGTAAAAAGAAAGAACATCGTCAAATGGTTGAACAATTACAAACAAGATATTTAGAGCAAATTCAAAAGCATCGAGTGGAATTAGATACGTTAAAGGTTGAACAAGCAAAATATTTAATTACACAAAATCCAAGCCCATTAAAAAGTGTACAAAGAATTGAAAATCGGGAAAGTAATTTATGGGAGAGAACACCTGAAAGTCCGGACTTTTTAGATATTCGTATTGGAACTGGAGAAAGACCATTCCTTGTAGAATTGAAGGTGCCTGAGCAGAAAGGTTATGAAGAAGACCCATTAGTTACAGAAGCACAAAATGTGAAAAGGGATTTCAATACGATACCGAATGGCCATATTTCAATTTCTTTGAAAAAAAATGATGTAATTGGTGTAGTCGGAAATAAAGAAGATAGACTAAACTTTATTCGAATTGTAACGACGCAAATTATGACGCATCATGCACCAAATGAAGTGAAAATAGCAGCATTTTATCATGAGAAGGAGAAAAAGCAGTGGGATTGGATGAGGTGGCTTCCTCACGTATGGGATGAACAGAGAAGTATGCGCTTTTTATCTGAAAATCAACAAGATGCACAGAAACTAGCTGAAGTACTATTTACCCCACTTAATATGCGTAGAATCTATAATTCTTCTGCGCAAGCAGATGCAAAAGTTCCTTTAATTCCGATGTATGTATTTTTCTTATCAGCGAGAGAATTTTTAGAAGATGATCCTTTAACTCCAATGTTACTTAGAGAAGGTGAAAGTGTAGGAGCTTCTACATTTATTTTTGCGGAACAAAAGGAACGCTTACCGATGGAATGTGATCTTGTAATAAGCTTAAATGGAGAAAATGGTGAGTTAGTAGAAACGTTTTCAAGCTCAGCTGAAAATAGTGGAACAACGCGTGCTAGTTTTAAAGTGGATCGACTTTCATTCGAGCGATGTGAACTAGGAGCGCGAAGCATTGCTCCAATTCGAATGAAAAGTTCTACAGCAGCCAACATTCCGAAAGTATTAACATTTTTAGACTTGTTTCAAGCTAAAAATATGGAAGAGTTACAAGTGCTAGAGAGATGGAAAGAAAATCGATATCCGACTTCATTACCGGTTCCAATTGGTGTAAGAGAAGGAAGTAAACCTGTTTTTCTAAATATTCACGATAAAATAGAGAAAAAAGGGCATGGTCCACATGGTCTAATGGCTGGTACAACAGGATCAGGAAAAAGTGAAGTAATTCAGTCTATAATAGCAGCGTTAGCAGCAACCTATCACCCTCATGAGATGGCATTTATGCTTATCGATTATAAAGGTGGTGGGATGTCAAACACATTTGCGGGATTACCGCATATTATTGCATCTATTACGAACTTAGAGGACCCGAACTTAATTGAGCGTGCCAGAATTTCATTAAAGGCAGAACTAGAACGGAGACAAAAATTATTCATTCAAGCTGGAAATGTTCAGCATCTAGATGAATATTATGAAACAAGCTGGCGTGAAAAAGAACCTTTACCACATTTATTTATTGTTATTGATGAGTTTGCTCAAATGAAAAAGGAACAACCAGAATTTATGGACGAGCTAATTAGTGTCGCTGCAATAGGAAGGACATTAGGAGTTCACTTATTATTAGCAACTCAAAAACCTTCAGGGGTTGTAAATGACAAGATTTGGAGTAACTCACGTTTTCGAATTTGTTTACGTGTACAAGATGACGCGGATAGTCGTGAAATGTTAAAGATTCCAGATGCATCTAAAATCAATGTACCAGGGCGAGGATATCTTCAAGTTGGTAGCAATGAAGTATTGGAATTATTCCAATCTGCATGGAGTGGAGCACCTTATAATCCAGATGAAGAGAAAGTTCTTGATATTGTTGACTTTACAGAAGTGAAGCTTTCCGGTGAAAGAATAAAAGTGAAAAAGCGTCCAAAACCAATGACAAATAGTCCAAAGCAATTACAAGCTTTTATTCAATATGTACAGAGCGTATCAGAAAAAGAAAATATTAAAGCATTACCAGGACCTTGGCTGGATCCATTACCGGAAAAATTATTGTTAAAAGAATTTTATGCTATGGAAAATTGGACAATTGGTGAGTGGAATAAACCGAAAGAATATTTACAAGTAACAATAGGATTAATTGATGATGTTGCAAATCAAGCGCAATTTCCGTTGAAGTTAGATTTACAAGAAGGACATTTAAATATTTATGGTATGCCAGGAACAGGAAAAACAACGATGTTACAAACAATTATTATGTCCTTAGCAGTATCTCATACACCAGAAGAAGTGAATTTTTATATTATTGATTTTGGTCGTATGTTCTTAGATTTTAGAGATTTACCTCATGTAGGCGGGGTTGTACAAGAGGACGAAAATGAAAAAATGAAACGTCTATTCGGATTTTTAAAGAAGGAAATCACGCATAGAAAAGAGAGTTTTTCTAATATAGGTGCAAAGTCATTCTCTATGTATAATCGAATGGTTGGAAAGAAAATTCCTGCTATCGTTGTAATGGTAGATGGTTATATAAGATTTAAAAATGAATTTGAAAAAGAGAATGAAGTATTAGAAATGTTATTACGCGAATCAAGCACATATGGCGTGTACTTCTATTTCTCACTTAATCAAACAATTGATATGTTTGATCGTGTTCGTAATAATATACCGATGGCAATTACATTTGAATTGCAAGATAGAGCTGAATATCCTAGTTTAGTTGGTAGACCAAATTTCCCGTTAATTGAAGTTCCTACTGGCCGTGGGTTAATGAAAGGTCAACCACCTGAATTGTTCCAAGCAGCACTACCGTTTATAGGTGAAAGTGAATTAGAATACTCACAGCAATTAAAAACGATTATTCAAAAAATGGGCAGTGAATGGAATGGTGAAAAAGCAAAAGAGATTCCAATGGTTCCTAAAGAAATATTTGTAGAAGATTTAGTTGAGCAATTAGAACCAACTCAAATTTCTGCAGGAGTTGAAACAGATGATATCTGTTTGCAAAATTTTTCATTGGACGAAATGAATCATATATTTATCGGTGGAAGAATAGAAGGTGGAAAAACATCATTATTACAAACACTTCTTTTCACTACTACATACCAATACTCTCCAGAAAAGGTTGAGCTATACTTAGTAGACCTTGGTGAAAGACCTACTGGCATATTAGCTCTTGGAGATTTACCTCATGTGAAGAAGAAAGTTACAAATGATATGCAATTAAAAGAAATGTTAGATGAATTGTTAGAGCTAATAAATAATAGAGAAGCAGTAGTACCTTCTATAGATCCAAACGTAACAGTGGAGTTTCCATATGAGAAAATAATCATTGCAATTGATGATATTGATCAAATGTTAACTGTATTATCTATTGATTATGAGGCGAAAAATAAAATGGAACTAATAGTTCAAAATTGTAAGAATAAAGGGATTCATTTTTTAACGGCGGCTACAACATCTAGTGTAAATAACTTTTCACATGAAAAATGGTTTGCGGAAATTAGAAAGAGAAGTATTGGTTATTTATTAGGAACGACTCACAATAACGATGTGTATTTCTTTAATATGAAACTTCCACATGCTGAAATGGATCAAGAATTATTAAGTGGGGATGGATATTGCATACGTAGAAAGCCAATAAAAATAAAATGTGCATATACACCGTTACATTTACTTCGCACGATGACAGACAAAATTAGTGTGAAATGGTCTGAATTAAAAGTGAAATAATATTAAAATAGGATTAAATTACTATAAAATAGAATTTTTTTGCAATTTAACTCTTTTAAAATTGTATGAATATAGTTTATAATCTAATTGTTGTATCATTTATGATTTGAAAGGGGAAATTAATACAATGACAGAAATTAAAATTAGACCAGAAGACCTTGAAAGAATTGCTAATAACTTTAATAACGCAGCTGCGGAAGCGCAAAGTCAAGTTAATAGACTTGAAGGCGATATTAAAAGTTTAGATGGTCAATGGGCTGGGTCAACACAAGCGAAATTCAGAGGGGAATTTGAAAATTCTAAACAAAAAATGCAACAATACATTCCTATTTTAGAAGGAATTTCGAGAGACCTAAAACGTATTGCTGAGAAATTCCGTAGTACAGATAACACATACTAAGAATAGAACAATTGCAAAAGACCAGGAGCTATTGTTCCTGGTCTTTTTTTGAAAAATTGTTATACGAGAGTAAGGGGATAAAATGGGATTCCGACCAGAAGTAGGAGAAAAAATTAATCTTAATAAAGATGTTTATCGTTTTGAGAAACACCCAGCTGTAATTGGTATTGAGATGCCCTATGGTCAAGAGGGAAGACAAGGAACAGTTTATCAATTACAACAGGAAAATGGTGTAGAACGAATTGCATTAAAAGTTTTTAAGGAACGCTATCGTGAGGAAAAACATCAACTAGCATTTTTGAAACCACTTTCTTCCTTAGTGGGTCTGAAAGTATGTTCACGCTATATCGTTACTAAAGAAGAACATACATCTGCTATCGAAAAATCAGAAGATCTTGCTAATAGTATTGTAATGCCTTGGATTGAAGGTCCAACTTGGGCTGATATTTTACAAGAACAACGAATGTTATCAAAAGAACAATGTTTCTTTATTGCAGAAGCATTTCTTACAACACTTAAAATGATGGAAGAAAATGAAGTTGCTCATAATGATTTATCGTCTAGCAACGTACTTGTACCTTTCTTAAGTGAAAATGCAATTGAAGGCCAACACTATATCGAACTCGTTGACGTTGAGCAAATGTATGGCCCAAAAACGAAAAGGCCTTCGTTATTGCCAGCAGGTTCAGCGGGTTACGCACCAAAGTATTTGACAAGTGGAGTATGGCAAAAAGAAGCCGATCGATTTGCTGGGGCTATTTTATTAGGAGAAATATTAAGTTGGTGTAGTGAAGAGGTTCGAAATAAAAAATGGACGGATGCAAGTTACTTTAAAACGGAAGAAATGCAGACAGAATGTGAAAGATATACGTTACTTCAGCAAGTATTACATAATCAATGGAACGGGGAAATTGCAAAATTATTTAAGCAGGCATGGAGTAGTAATTCTTTCGCAGAATGCCCAAGCTTTGCACAGTGGTACGATGTATTTAATAGCGTGAGAGAAAGAATAAAAATTGATGCGGAAAGGCAGTCAGCAGAAGAACACTCTCTTTTTGTATCAAAATGTTTGGAAATTGCAAGATTATTAGAAGAGAGAGGATTTAAACAAGCGGCATTATATGAATATAAAATAATTTTCAATTCACTCAATCCATCAACAGCTCTGCAAAAAGAACTCGCATATATTATTCAAACTATGGAGAGTCAAGAGCCTGAAATAAATAATAAAATGGTCCTACAACATTATTTGGAATTAGCTACTGAATTGGAACGAGAAAACAATGCAGCATTTGCTTGTTTCGTCTATTCACGAATCGTACAATTTCCAAACATTGATCAGGCGTTAAAACAGGAAATTGAAAGCATTATTGAAGAGATAAAAGAAGGCGAAGGAACAGAGTCGCAGCAAGAAGTGGCAGCTACAATTACAGTTCCAAATAATATTCTACAGAGCCGGAAACAAACGAAAAAACAAGTGGAATATGATATAGATGATGAGATTTTAAATGCAAAAGCATCAAATCAACCACTTACAATAGCGCATGAACAAAGTGAACCATCGGCTTTTTCTACATGGTGGAAAAAGAATAAAAAACGGATTTTGATTATTGGCTCAACTGTAGTGGTTGTAATAGGTGGTTCGACGTTGTTTTATTTCTACACAACAAACGCGAAATATCAAAAGTTTATGGAACAAGCACGACAAGCTTATGATGATAAAAAATATACAAAAGCAGAAGAAGCTGTTGGACAGGCAATTGCTGTGAAGAGTAAAGACGAGGCTTATCTCCAATTAGCAACGATTTACGTTGCTGAAGGAAAAAATAAAATTGCAATCGATTATATTACAAAACTAATAAAAGATAGAGAAATAGATAAAGAAAATAATGAAGCTGCTTATCTATTAGCCTCAGCAAATTTCCGAATTGGGAAATATCAAGAAGCAGTGCAAAATTTTGAACAAGCGCTAGCGAATAATGCAAAGGGAATTGAACCATACAAAAAAGATGCAATGCGAGATTTAGCTGTAAGTCATATGAAAATGAAAGAATTTGAAAAGGCAGAAGATGTTATTGTCAAAATGAGTACGAAAACAAATGAGGATAAGGCAATTGTTTCATATTTAAAAGGTCAACTATCAACCGCAACAGTACAGTTAGACAAAGCAGAATCTTTCTTTAAAGAAGCTATCATGCAAGATTCAAAGAATGCCATATATACAATTGAACTTTCAAATTTATATGTGCTTTGGAATAAAACAAACTTAATTGATAGTGCGAAGAAAGAAATGAATTATCAACAAGCATCTCACATTTTACAAGTAGCAATTCAAAAAGATATGAAAAATATTGAGTTGTTAAATCAACTTGGAATTGTGTATTACGAAGCGGGTCAATTTTATGAAACGCGAGATGGTGCAAAGAGTACTGCTGCATATCAGCAAGCGTTAGAAGCTTACAATAGAGTTGTCAGCAGTGGAACACGCGACATAAATACGCTTGTAAATATAGGGATTTTATACGATAAAGTGGGACAAGTGAATGAAGCAGAGAAGCTTTTCACAGAAGCATACGCACAAAACGATGAAAATCCGCATGTGAATTTTGCATTCGGGATGTTTAAAATTAAACAGAAAAAATACGAGGAAGCAAGTCGTTTCTTAAGAAAAACAGTGCAAGCAAATGAAAATGAATCTGAAGTAAAAGCCGCGCAAGAAAAGCTAACAGAAATGAAAACAAACGGTTGGATTCAATAAAGATAGGAAAAGGGGAAAAGGACATGGAGGAAAACAATAATAACTTAGGGAAAAAAGTCGCTATATCCGTAATGTCGGTAGCATTACTAGGAACATCAGGATATCTTGTGTATGACAAAGGCTTTAAAACAGCAGGAAAAGAACCAGTAAAACTAGCAAGTAATACAGAAGAGAAAAAAGATGATCGTATTACAGGGGGCGATTTACAGTCTATGTTCCCAAATTTAGTCGCTGATCCTGCAAAAAAAGATGAAAAACCCGGCGAAAAACCAACTATTAATTTAGCAGACTTAATTGGAAATAATAAATCACCAATTACACCGGTAACGTATAAACCAGATGAAGTATCGGTGGAAAAGAAAGATCCACAAATCAAATTATCGGATGCACCAACTCCACAAAAACTAGATTTACCAACTAATGTGGTTGGACCTGTGGCGGAACCAAGTAAAAATAATGATAATGCTCAAATACCTACATCTACTGTAGAACCGCCAAAAACTAATACCGAAACAGGAGGAACTGGAACAGGAGGAACTGGAACAGGAGGAACTGGAACAGAAGGAACTGGAACAGAAGGAACTGGAACAGGAGGGACTGGAACAGAAGGAACTGGAACAGGAGGGACTGGAACAGGAGGAACTGGAACAGGAGGGACTGGAACAGGAGGAACTGGAACAGGAGGAACTGGAACAGAAGGAACTGGAACAGGAGGAACTGAAACAGGAGGAACTGAAACAGAAAAACCAAAACCAGAACCAGAACAAAAACCGGATCCAACACCAACACACCCAACAATTACAGTATCACCAAAAACGGGTGACATTTTAGTTGAGTGGTACGCTGGAAATGGAAAATATTACTCATCTGTTTTCTTTAATGATTTTTATACGAGTCAAAAAGAACTAGATGAAAATGCATTAAATAATTTAACGAACTACTATAGTAAAAAAGAAGACTGGACGCTCGTTAGCCAATTGAATACACCATCAAAATCAAAATCGATAGCAGAACATAAGTTAGCATTAGATAATGTAGAACAAATTCTTACAAGTGGTGAATATTCAAATGAGAGAGCGCTATTCTATTTACGTAATCAAATGAACGTACTGAATGAATCGGTTACCACTCAAGAAGAGCTACAAAGATATTTAAGTGAAAATAAGAAGGATTATATTAAATCTGTAGCAGAAAAAGTTTATCAAACAGCAATAGAAGAAAAAAGAGAGTGGTCAAATACAGGGGATGTAGCATCTTTAGAACAAGCATTAAGTAAATTTTATTTAGTTACATCAGTATTTGAAAGTGTAGATCCTGCATTAGTAGAAAAAGCGAATCAAGATGTAGAAGAGATTTTCAACAAGCTATTACAAGAAGAATTACAGAAACTTAATATCCAAACCTCAGTAGTGCAGTTTACAACTGAAACAAAAGAAAATGCAAGACCGGTAAAAGAAAATACTAGTAGTAATGAAGAAAAAGTAGTTACAGAAGAAAATGAGGCAACAAGTACACTAGCTGAGAAAAACCAAAAAGATGCAAAGACTGAAGGTGCCAAAAATAACGAGAAAACAAGTAATATCGATTCAAGTACTCAAAAAGCACAAGTGAAATCTGAACCATTTAGTCAAGAAATCGAGCAAATAGAAACCTATTTAAATCCAGCGAATCCACAATATGAAAATGCTTTACTATTAGCAAATAAGTATATTGACGGTGCAACAGGAGAACAAAAAGAAAAATTAGAACAGCAATTTAGTGCGGCTGTAGAGGGACTTCGTGGACAAATTAAAGATTCTAATTTCAAAGTCGAAGATGCTATAAATAAAGCGAATTTATTAGCAAATACGGCAAGAGTAGAAAAATCTGTTCAAGATGAATCTCATAAATTATTAATGCCGCTAATGTTTGAAAGAAAAGCAAACGATGCTGCAAATAATGGAGAATATTATACAGCGGTATTAAATATTGCAAATGCAATTCGTACAAAGCACCCATTGGAACGTTCAAGAGAAGAAATGGTGAATTATGCGAATAAATTATGGACAGATACAGAAAATGAATGGAATAAAATAAATGGAACGACAGGATGGAAAAGTGAAGTAAGTAAAAACTTATTACCATCATACACATTACTTGCACAGTTAAAGGATATTGATAAAACGATTGGCCAAATTAGTGGTATGTATATGATTGATAATGCATCCAAAAAAATGGAGGGAATCCAACTTATTCAATTAGCGAGTGATGAAGAGAATAAAAAAGGACAAACAAACCTTTATAATGCCTTGCATTATTATGGTCAAGCAGCTTCTCGTGGTGTTGTTGACAAAACAGGATTTTCTAATGTTGCTAGTCTTGTAATTAAAGAAGCAAAACAGTTAGAAAAAACGCAATATAAATCAGCGTTAAACAACTATCAAATTTTATATAAAACACCAGGTATCGAAGAATTAGGAATTAAAGATGGGGTAAAAGCGGCAATTGAGTATTTGAGTACATTTGAAGCTGCAAAGGTAAGTGGAAATAAAGATACGATTGAAGATTTAGCTTCAGCAATTGAATTAACTTATCGTTCTATGGAATTAGGATATCCAGAAGCAGATGCAAAAGAATGGATGAATACGGTAGCTCTAAAAATGTTGAATAAAGGTGCAGGATATATGTCCGCAACTGACACGAATAATGCATATAAATGTTTTGAATTTTTAAGTCGTGATAAATATGTAAATGCTATTAATGGAGAAATAACGAAACAAGCAAAAGAGAATGTAGATACAATTAAATCTATGAACGTTAAAAAATAATTTGCTATAAAATTCGCCATCTTACCTTGAGTAAGATGGCGAATTTATTTCACATAAGGAGTGAAGTTCAATGAATTTACTAGAAATTTGTCCATTAGATGAGGCGTTAGTGGAAGCTTTACAGAATGAAGAAAAAAGAGTTCGTTTTTATGAGATATTACAGAAATCAAATTTGTACGTTGTTGCTTCTGTAGAGGGAGATACAACTGTAGATGAAGAAGGGAATTTGATTTCAACTGATAATACACAATTGCAAATTCATTATTTTGAAATGGAAGAAGGATTAATGTTACCACTGTATTCTGATTTGAAACATTTAGAAATGGTTATTCCAGAAGAATGTCCATATGTCTCTATGAATGCAGTTGAATTATTAAAGACGATAGATTTAGAGGCAAATGTAATATTAAATCCAGGAACAAAATTTCAAAAATTATTTGTAAAGGAAGAAATTGAAGCGATTTGTGATAATAGTATTTTTGATGTTTTTTCTAAAGGGGATAAGTAAAAATTGATGCAGTTCTATTTCTTTTTGGTATAAAATAGAGGAAGGTGGGAGAAGGTTTGGAAATTAAGGTCAAACCTGAACAACTCGAACAAATTGCCAAAAACATATCAGAGATGCAAACACACAGCCAGAACATACAACAAAATCTCACTCAATCTATGTTTAGTATTCAATTGCAATGGCAAGGAGCAACGAGTCAGCATTTTTATGGGGAATATATGAGATCAATGAGACTCATGGAATCTTACATACGTAACTTACAAGTTACAGAAAAAGAATTACGGCGTATCGCTCAAAAGTTTCGTCAAGCAGATGAAGAATATCAAAAGAAACAAAATGAAAAATTGAAAGAAGCCCATAAAAAAGAAAAGAAACATGAAAAATCATGGTGGGAAAAGGGAATAGAAGGAGCAGCTGAATTCATCGGAGTAAATGATGCAATTCGTGCAGTTACCGGTAAAGACCCTATTACAGGAAAAGAATTATCATCAAAAGAAAGACTCATCGCCGCAGGATGGACGCTCCTAAACTTTGTTCCTGTTGGAAAAGTGGCAAGTCTTGCTGGAAAAGGAATAAAGTATGTCGCTTCTAGCTTTGGGAAGACGATTGTAAAAGCAGGAAAAAAACTAGGCGAAGGCGTAACAATGGTAGCTGGAAAAGCTGGAAAAGCAGCTGTCGATGGCATAAAAACAGCCAGCCACAAAGTAAAAGAGGGTGTAAACTTTGTAGCCTCCACAGCAAAAGGATTTGCCGACAAAATCGGAAGCCTATGGAACAAAGGTGCCACAACCGTAAAAACAACTTTCTTGCAGGGGAATGAAAAGATCCAGCACGCAGTAAAAACATTAATGGAGTACAAATGGATCCCAGGTGTAGGGAAAGCCTATGTCATGCCTGGAGTAGGAAGGGTCTCAGAGGGGGGACAGTATTCTCTGAAAGAGGCTTATCAGTATATGGAGAGTAAGGTTGTTAAGGGTACGGGTAATACTCCTAAGATAACTGAAATAAAAGAGGGGGATCTTGGGAAACAAATTATTAAAGGGAAAAATGGAAGGAAAGAACTTGCGCCAAACGTACGTTATATTACTGAGGATGGTTATAAATATACAACAGATGAGCTTGGTAGAATAGTAGATGTTGAGGCAGAAGAATTAATACTTCAAAAAGGAAAAAGAAATACAGGAATGCAGGTAGCAGCAGGACGAGAAAATAGGTTGCCTGATGATGATGATGGTGGTCACTTGATAGGGACACAATTCCATGGATCCGGTGACATTGATAATTTAGTCGCTCAAAATAAACAGATTAATCGGTCAGGTGGAGAATGGTATAACATGGAGAAAGAATGGGCTAATGCTTTAAGTGAAATTCCGCCGAAAAAAGTATCTGTAAAGATTGAACCAGTTTATCAAGGGACTTCACTAAGACCAAATTATTTTGAGATAGTTTATGAAATAGAAGGAAAAGGAATATTTGAGAAAACGATTAGAAATCGCGCAGGGGGTTGATTAAAGTGGAAAAAGAAATGAATAAGTTGTATAGAGAAATAGCCGAAACAGTTAATGAAATGATTCCAGAAGAATGGGAGAAATTTTATTTTTATGCTCAGATATCGGAAACTGGAGGGGGAACTTACTTTTTTTATAATACACCTGAAAATAGACAATGCTTTAATTACAGTGTGAAAATCCCATTTAACTATGCTATTGATAAAGAAGAATTTAAAAAAAATAAAAGAAAGCTGTTTGAATTGAGCGATGAATTAAGAAATGTTTTTAAAGATAATGAGCAGGAACTTTGGTATTCTTTTACAATGTCTCTTGAAAGTAGTGGGAAATTTAAGATGCATTACGATTATACAAATTGGTTCGATACAGAATATAGTTTTAGTGACCAAATGATTATATGGAAAAATAAATATTTAGGTGAAGTACCAAATGATGAAAATTATAAAACATTAATTGATAAGTATCATAGTGAATTTCCGAATAATCCTATTTAACTAATTAAAAGACAGAAAAAATAATAGGGTGTTTGAAAACATATACTCCATGATGGTTGTACCATCATGGAGTACTGTGTGCAATGATAGAATAGAAAATGAAGTACGAGCTTAGGCGAGAAGACATTTTACTGTGCGACGAATATAAAGACATGGAATGGACATTAAATTAACGAACTCGTACAAACTCGTAAGTTTTAACATAGTAGTTGTCACGACATATAAAAGGTGTCATACTGTTACTATAAAACTTACAAATTTATGCTACTTAAAAACATATGAACTTAAAGCACTTGATTGTCAATTAAAGGCAACAAGTGCTTTTTTCGTCTCAGTATAAAAATGATATATAATAAAGATAAAGTTAATATTAGATTGAGATTATAAAAAGTGAAAAATAGGTACTAAAAAGCAGCTGTCGATGGCATAAAAACAGCCAGCCACAAAGTAAAAGAGGGTGTAAACTTTGTAGCCTCCACAGCAAAAGGATTTGCCGACAAAATCGGAAGCCTATGGAACAAAGGTGCCACAACCGTAAAAACAACTTTCTTGCAGGGGAATGAAAAGATCCAGCACGCAGTAAAAACATTACTGGAATACAAATGGATCCCAGGCGAGGGAAAAGGCTTCGCCATGGCTGGAGTAGGAAAGGTCTCAGGAGGAGGACAGTATTCTCTGAAAGAGGCTTATCAGTATATGGAAAGTAAGGTTGTTAAGGGTACGGGTGAAGGGCCTGTAAAAGTAAACTATGGAGAACAATATGCTAGGGAAAAACGTAAAAAGATATTAAAGCCAAATGTTGAGTATACAAGTAAAGAAGGATATACATATACAACAGATAGTCAAGGACGTGTTGCAAGTTGCGAGGGTAGCCTTCAATTAGGTGATGGTAAGCGGAATAACTACGCTCAGAGAGTGGTAGGTGGGAATGACCGTTTGGATGATGATGACGGCGGACATTTAATTGCAACTATATTTAAAGGCTCTGGTAATATGGATAATTTAGTTCCAATGAATAGTAACTTAAACAGAGGAGAATGGAAAAAACTAGAGAATGAATGGGCTAATGCTCTTAATGATGGTGATAAAGTTAGGGTGAAAATAACGCCGAATTATAGCGGGAATTCAAAACGTCCAGACAGTTTTGTTATTAGATATAAAATTGGTGATGAAGATAGATGGAGATTGAAGAATTTTGATAATGTACCAGGAGGAAAATTAGATGAATGATGAAAAATTAAGCAAGTTATACAATGAAATAGCAGAGGTTGTAATTGATACAATTCCAGAGAAGTGGTTTAAGGTTTATCTGTATGGTGAGGTTGGGGAAGGTGCTCAAGAGTCATATTTTTATTACTACCCTGAAGAGAATAGTACTCCTATTTACAGTCATAGTATTTTTGAACTCTTTAATGTCCCAGAAGAAGAATATTTTAAGAAGTGGCATCGTTTGTTAGATTGTATTAAGAGAATGAAGAAAGAGTTTATTGATAATGATCAAGAAGCTTGGACAAATTTCACTATGATTTTTGATAATACAGGAAAGTTTAATATTGACTTTAATTATGATGACCTTTCAGATGAAAATTCCCACGAGAGAATGATTATTTGGGAATATGAACATCTTGGTCTTATGCCTAAAAGTAATTCAGGGAAAAAATACTTAGAAAAGCATCTTAAAAATCTTGAAGATACAAAAAATTGAGTGCAATACCATATATGATAAAAGCTTGTAGTGGTTTAACGTAAACATGCATAAGCATATATGAGAAGTGGGTAGAAAAAGAAATGGCTATTTTGAAGAATAAACTCCATGATGGTTGTACCATCATGGAGTACTATGTGCAATGATAGAGTAGAAAAAGAGGTACGAGCTTTGGTGAGATGACATTTTATTGGGTGCTTAATATAAACACATGGAATATATATTAAACTAACGAACTCGTACTAACTTGTAAGTTTTAACGTAGTAGTTGTTACCACATATAAAAGGTTGTCATACTGTTACTACAAAATATAAGCTAAAAGCAATTGCTTGTTGTGTACAGGAAACTCTAAATCGTACAAGTATTGTCCCGTAATAGAGAAATAAAAGTGGATAAAAAGTAAAGGAATAAATCCGTTGCGCTATTTCATAGTGCAACGGATTTTTTAGTGCGCAAAATTCAGCACTTTCTCATCAGATTTTAATGTAAGCTTAATTGTGCTCTCTTTTTTCACCTTTAATATAAGCCGTAGATACGAAAGATATATAAGGTGAAGGGAGAAATAATACATGCGTATTTTAGTTGTACCATCAGGATTTAAAGAAAGTTTAGGGGCGAAGGAAGCTGCTAATGTAATGAAAGAAGGGATTTTAAAAGTTATGCCACTTGCTACTGTAGAGACTTTACCAATGGTTGATGGTGGGGAAGGTTTTACAGAGACAATTATAAATATTACTGGTGGAAAAATGTATAAAGTACAAGTAATGGGACCTGTTGGAGATGAGATACAATCTTATTTTGGTGTTTTTGAAACGAGAAATGGTGAGCGTACAGCTGTTATTGAAATGGCTGCGGCAGCTGGGCTACGCCTTGTACCGAGAGATTTACGGGATCCAAGAAAAACGACTACTCATGGTGTTGGACAGTTAATAGAATTAGCTTTAAACAAAGGAGTAGATCGTATATTAATAGGATGTGGTGATTCAGGTACGTCTGATGGAGGTGCTGGTATGGCTGAAGCGTTAGGCGTAAAGTTTTTAAATGAAGATGAAAAGGAAATACAAATTCAAGGTGGCACCTCTTTATTACAAGTTTCAAAAATAGATACGTCACAAGTAGATCCTAGATTAAGACATGTCCAAATCGATGTTGCTTGTAATTGGTTTAATCAATTATGCGGTGAGCATGGAGTAGCTAGAGTGTTCGGTCCGCAAAAAGGTGCTAATGAAGCACAAGTAATAGAACTAGAAAAAGCATTGGAGCGCTATGCTTCTATTATAAAAAAAGATATAGGTATAGATGTACATCATACACCAGGAAGTGGTGCATCTGGCGGTCTTGGTGCTGGACTGCAAGCTTTAATTGGGGCAACGCTTCATCCGAGATACGATATTATTATGAAGTATATGGATTTAAATAAACTATTGCTAAAGTGTGATCTTGTATTTACAGCGGAAGGAAGTATAGATTTTCAAACACCACGAGGGAAAATTCCGGCTGAGGTGGCTAAATGTGCAAAAAGATATGGATTACCAGTAATAGCGTTAGTAGGGACAGTCGGTAAAGGAGCCCGTATTAATTACGATTACGGAATTGATGCATATACAAGCATATTACCAATGCCATCTTCATTAGAAAATGCATTTTCTAATGCGGAGAAATGGCTTCGTGATTGTACAGAGAGTACGATGCGTACAGTTTTAGTTGGTTATCAAATCGCTTCTCGTTTGAATAAAAGTGGGTACGTATCATGATTGAAAAAAATGTAGTGGAATTACATGTGAATAATAATGATACTCCGAAAGTTAAGTCATCCTGGGTTCTGCCCGTAACACTTATAGTAATTGTAGAAATAGTTCTTTTGCTTCCATCATCATTAACGATGGAAGCAAAATGGAGTTTGTTTGGATTTTGCTCTGCAATTATATTATGGACAACAACAACGATAAATTCGGCCTATATTGCACTAGGTTCTGTATTATTTCTAATTATTTCAGGAACAGCAAAGCAAGATCTTTTATTTGATTCGCTAGCTTCGGATGTGATTTGGCTTATGATCGGTTCGTTTATTTTAGGAAGATCACTTCAGATTACCGGTCTAGCTGAAAAAATGACGTACTTTGTTGTGAATCGTGCTCGTAATATATCAGGATTATGCTGGATTTTAACAATGATTATTCAAATACTTGCCTTCTTTATTCCATCTACATCGGGACGCGCAGCGGTTGTATTACCTGTTTTTCAAGCTATATCTAAAGAAATTGGAAGTAGAAGAATTACGAAAGCATTAGCAATTTTAATGCCTACTGTTATTTTAGTTTCAACAAGTTCTACGATTATTGGGGCAGGCTCACATTTAATCGCCCTAGATATGTTAAAGGAATTTAATAATAAAAACATTACATTTGTAGAGTGGTTAATATGGGGATTACCATTTGGAATCATGATGAGCTTTATAAGTTGTCGCGTAATATTAATATTATTTTTAGACAAAGAGGAAGTAAAAACGAAACTGCAACAGAAAAAGGTTAAGTTTGAATTATCGCGAAATGAAAAGTATACAATAAGTATTTTATTAACGATGGTAGCATTTTGGCTAACGGAATGGTTACACGGTTTGGAAATTGCAACCGTAACTATAATAGGGGTATTTTTATTAACTTTACCAAAACTCGGCGTAATGCAGTGGAAAGAAAGTTTAAAAGGTGTCTCGTGGAACTTAATTTTATTTGTTGGAGCAGCAATTGCATTAGGGAAATCATTAATGGAAAGTGGTGCAGCGCAATGGATTATGCAGAAGTTATTTTCTATAACAAAATTTATTGATGGTCAATCAATTTTCATTGTGCTACTAGTAATTGTTATTCTTTCCGTAACATCACATTTATATATTACATCTCACACTACGAGAGCGGTAATTTTTATTCCGCCACTACTATACTTTGCAAGTAGTCTACAATTAAATGAAGTAGCTGTCTTATTTTTAGGTATTGTTGGAATGAATTATTGTTTAACCTTTCCGGTCAGTTCTAAAGCACTACTATTATTTCAAGAAAGTGATAGAGAAACTTTTCAACCACAAGATTTATTAAAATTAAGTAGTTATTTAAGCGTTATTTATATATTTGTAATGGTTATATTTTACTATGCATATTGGCAATGGGTTGGATTGTCTCTTTAAAAATCAGGAATATATTTCATTCCTGATTTTTTTCATTAAGGAGAAAATATATTGGGTATTTTTTCTTTTGAAGGAAAGTATTACTTGTTATACTAAAATGGTGCAAATATATATTATAGGAGGCTTTTATGGGAGAAAAGATTTTAATCGTTGAGGATGAAGAAAAAATTGCTCGTGTCGTGCAGTTAGAATTAGAATTTGAAGGATATGAAAGTGAAATTGCAAAAACAGGTACAGAGGCAATGGAAAAGTTCGGCAATGGTAACTGGGATTTAATATTACTTGATGTAATGCTTCCAAATATAAGTGGATTAGAAGTTCTTCGAAGAATACGTTTGAAAAATGCTGTAATACCTATTATTTTATTAACTGCTCGTGACTCAGTTGTTGATAAAGTGAGTGGCTTAGATCAAGGGGCAAGTGATTATATTACAAAGCCATTTCAAATCGAAGAACTTTTAGCGAGAATTAGAGCATGTTTAAGAATTTCAAACGTAATAAAAGAAGAGGAGCATAGTAGTTATCAAGTTGCTGATTTATATTTAGACGAGAAAACACGTGAGGTGAAAAGAGGGAATAATCTAGTCGACTTAACACCACGTGAATTTGATTTATTACACTTTCTAATGAAACATGAAAATCAAGTGTTAAATCGAGAACAAATCGTAACGAATGTTTGGGGATTTGATTATTATGGTGATACAAATGTAGTCGATGTATATATTCGATATTTACGTAAAAAAGTAGATTGTAATATAGACGTACCGCTTATTCACACTGTTAGAGGTGTTGGTTATGTCTTAAAGGTGTAATATATGAAAATTAAAAATAAAATATATTTATTTTCTACAGTATGGTTACTACTTATTTTGTTACTTATTAATAGTTCTATATATTTTTTGTTTTATAAAGTGACTACGAACGGAGAGTTAGAACGTTTAAAACGTGAGGCAGTACATATTATAGAAGGAATGAATGCAGAATCAGCAAAAGAAATAGACGCAGTAAATCTGTTGCAACCGTACTTACCATCAAACGGTATGATTAGAGTTATTAATGAAAATTCAAAGGTAATGATTAGACAAGAAGTAGATAGTACAAAACCAATCCCAGCAGTAAATACGAAATTTGAAAGAAGAGAATCGGCGGGAATTTATGAGAAGAATGGAGGGAAATTTGCTTATATAAAAATACCAATCATTTGGCATGATGGAAAAATCGTTTCGTTAGAAATGACAGAACGTTTAGATAGTTTGCAAGAGAATTTGAATATGTTAAAAAATGTATTAGTTATTGCATCACTTTTCGTTTTAATTCCGTCTTTTTTTGCGGGAAGAATGTTAAGTAAACTCATTTTAAAACCTGTAAATTCTTTAATACAAACAATGGAGCATATACAGGATAGAGGGATATTCAAAAAAATACCGCTTGAGAAAAAATCAAAAGATGAATTGCACAAAATGGGAACGACATTTAATAAAATGATCGATTTATTACATCAGAACTTTGAAAAGCAGCAACAGTTCATTTCAGATGCTTCGCATGAATTAAGAACACCGTTAACAGTTATTGAAAGTTATGCAAAATTATTAAAAAGATGGGGAATGAAAAAACAAGATGTTTTGGAAGAATCTGTAGAAGCGATTTATTCTGAGGCAGTAAGAATGAAAGGTATGACGAATCAAATGTTGCTTCTTGCAAACAGCAGTGCTGAGTGGAATTTGGAGACTAACGAATCAGATTTGGTCCGATTATGTAAGATGACTGCGGAACAACTAGAAAAAACATATAATCGGGATTTTCGTGTTATTACAGAGGAAGAAAAGATTGTTGTAAATATTGACGAACAAAAAATAAAACAAGTATTAGTAGTTTTATTAGATAATGCAATGAAATACAGTAAAGATTCTATAGATATTATAGTAGGAATACAAAAAGAAAAAGTCTATTTTTCTATTCAAGATTACGGTTTTGGAATTCCTAAGGAAGATATACAGAAAGTGTTTGATCGCTTTTTTCGAGTTGATAAAGCGAGGAGTAGGGAAACAGGCGGTACTGGTTTAGGTTTATCGATTGCGAAACAAATTATTGATGCTCATGAAGGTGATATACAACTGGAAAGTGAAGAGGGAAAATGGACGAAAGTTACAGTGTATTTGCCTTTTTTTTATAAAGAGATGGGAGCTTGAAAATGAAAAAGAAATGGAAGGTTGCATTGTTACTTTGTTTTGTGCTTGCTAGTGTAGCTTTTGTATCACAACGTATCATTTCTAAGCAAGGAGACACAATATTATCTGAAAAACAAATTCAAAATATTGTGTCGGAACAATATCCTGGAAAAATTAAAAGCATGAAATTAGTAAATAAAGGGGAGCTAGATTTTTACAAGGTAAATCTATCAAATGAACAAGGCTCATATGAAATAATAGTAGATGCTCAAAATGGAGAGATAAAACGCGCTAAAGAAATATCATTAAAAAGTAATACAATAACGAAAGAGAAAGCGGAAGAAATGGCGCTACAGAAAGTACAAGGTGAAATTAAACTTACTATATTAGAAAAGAGAAATGAGATAGAAGTGTTTGTAATTACGGTAGAAACAAATGATAAGCAAAGTAAGGTAGTTGAGATTGAAAAAACAACTGGTCAAATTCAATTGTTAGAGAAGCCGATGACAAAAATTACAGAAGAGCAGGCAAAAGAAATTGCAGTGCAGCAAGTGCCAGGGAATGTAAAGAGAATTAGACTTGAGCAAAAAAATGAAAAGAATATATATGTAATAGAAATAGAGAAAAGTGCAAATGAGAATGTGATAGTAGAAATTGAAGAAAATACAGGCGCTTTTATTGGTACTTCACAAATACAAAAAGTTATACCAGAAGAGCAGGCGAAAGAAGTTGCGTTACAAAAAGTACCAGGTGGATTTATAGAGAAGGTAAGTGTAGTTGATATAAATGGTACGTCTACCTACCAAATTATTATAAAAAAACAGACAGAAACGGTCGATGTAAGGATACATACGATAACAGGTGAAGTCATTTCTACTACATCGGTAAATAGCGCTATTCAGCAAAAGGAGTCATCACAACAACAAGATGAAGATGATCAAGAAGAAGGCAATGATGATCAAGAAGATGATGACGAAGGGTAATCACAACAATAAACGGATTCTCATCAAATTTTAATGTTTCTCACAGTTTTCTTTCATTTTAACATTTTAGTATGTAAGTAAGAAAGAAATGAAGAGGAGGAACATGAAATGAAATTATGGATTGGAATTGTAATGGTGCTTTTAATTGCTGGAGGGACAGCATATGATGTAAATGCAATGGAACATGAAGAAACGGGATTTGAAGAGACAAAAGAAAAAAGTTATAAAAGTAAAGAGTTTAGTCCGGAAACTGCTAAACAAATTGCAGTTGAAAAGGTAAATGGAGTTGTAGAGGAAATTGATGTAGAACGTATGGACGATAATGGTGTATATGAAATAGAGGTAGAAACAAATGTAGGTGAGGAAGAAATATATATTAATAAGAAAAACGGGAATATCATAGCGGAAAAGGAATTTGAATTAATAAAAAATGAAGATGATGATGACCAAGATGAAGACGATATGGATCATGATGATCTAGATGATTAATAACACTGCTTTATTGTACAAAGTTACAATGGAACATTCTTTTCGACAAAAAAATTAATATATAGCTTGACAGTTACAAATATAACCGATATACTTCATATTAATTTCAAAAGAAAATATATTCTAAATATTAAAATGTGTTGAATAGGAGTAGTAAGGTCGTATATTTGTACAGAGAGCTATGGGTTGGTGTGACATAGTCAAATGACATCCTGAACTCGCCTAGGAGCAGTAAGGTGGAACGGAATCACATTCTTAGTAAATCTTAACGGTTAACCTTCGATATTAGGTTTGTAATCAAACGATTACTACTAAGGTGGATTCATAATGGAATCAATAAGGGTGGTACCGCGTTAAGTAAATGGCTTAGCGTCTCTTTATATAGAGACGTTGAGCCATTTTTTTATTTTATGGAAATAGAAATGGAGGGTTTATTTGAATTGGTCTATATAATTTAATTATTTATATAAATAAATTTAATTAGGAGGAAAATAAGATGAAACAGACAGAGCAATGGACTTCGAAATTAGGTTTTATAATGGCTGCAGCCGGATCGGCAATTGGACTTGGCGCAATATGGAAGTTTCCTTATATCGCTGGCAAGAGCGGGGGAGGAGCATTCTTTTTAATTTTTATATTATTTACAGTATTAATTGGACTACCACTACTTATAGCTGAATTTATGATTGGACGCAGTACACAGAAACAAGCAATTGGCGCATTTAAAAGTATTGCACCAAATACAGGGTGGCACTGGATTGGACGCCTTGGCGTCGGAACGTGTTTTATACTACTTTCGTTTTATAGTGTTGTAGGTGGATGGGTGTTAATTTATTTATTCAGAGGAGTAACGGGACAACTTATTACTCCAGGACAAAATTACGGTTCATTATTTACTGAAACAATTGGAAATCCCGTTTGGGCAATTATGGGACATTTCGCTTTTATGTTCATTACGATTTGGGTTGTATCAAAAGGTATACAAAACGGAATTGAAAAAGCAAGTAAATATATGTTGCCAGCGTTGTTCGTTTTATTTGTCGCTCTTATTGTTCGCTCATTAACACTTGATAATGCAATGGAAGGTGTGAAGTTTTTCTTACAACCAGACTTCTCAAAGATTACTTCAGAAAGTATTTTGTTCGCAATGGGGCAATCTTTCTTTGCGATTAGTATCGGGATATCGATTATGGTCACGTATAGTTCCTATTTAAATAAAAAAGAAAGTTTACCAAAATCAGCAATAACAATTGTTGGATTGAATTTATTTGTTTCATTATTTGCAGGACTCGCAATTTTTCCGGCCGTGTTTTCATTAGGAATGGAGCCAACAGAAGGGCCGGGATTACTATTTATCGTATTACCATCAGTATTTAGTCAAATTCCATTTGGTGGGGTTTTCTTAACAGTATTCCTTGCACTATTTACATTTGCGACATTAACATCGGCATTTTCACTATTAGAGACAGTTGTTTCAGCATTAGCAAATGGCGAACAAGAAAGAAGAACAAAGTTATCATGGATGATCGGTTTCAGCATTTTCTTAGTAGGTATACCATCAGCGTTATCATTTGGAGTATGGAGTGATATTACGATTTTCGGAAAGAATATTTTTGATGCAGTAGACTTCTTATCTAGTAATATATTAATGCCACTTGGTGCACTATTTATTAGTATTTTCGTTTCATTTAAAATGGAAAAGAAGGTATTAGAAGCAGAGTTTTTTGTAGGTGGTAATTATGGAAAGAAAGTATTTACTTGTTGGGCGTTTTTACTTCGATTTGTAGCACCGCTCGCAATCATTATCGTCTTTTTAAATGTAATAGGGATTATTTAACAGTAGGTGTTATAATATTCAGTAAAAAAAGAAGGTGATGATCATAAAGGCGAATTTGATAGAAGCAGGGAAATACATGCATATTAGAGGCAAAAAGCTATACGTTGAAACACATGGAAATCCTAAAAATAAGCCAGTTTTATACTTGCATGGTGGACCAGGGGAAAGTTGCTATGATTTTTCATTTCATCAAGCGGAACGTTTAAAAGATTCTTTATATGTAATTATGATAGATCAAAAAGGTGTTTGTCGCTCAGAAAAAATTACTGAAGACGAAGCTTTTGGATTAAATGATTTGATTGAAGACTGTGAGGAATTAAAAAAAGTATTACAAATTGAGAAGTGGTCTGTAATTGGACATTCTTTCGGTGGATATTTAGCATTGTTATATGCATCGATATATCCAAGTTCAATAGAGAAAATAATATTTGAAGGACCAACTTTCGATTTCGCATTAACAAGTAGGGCTTTGTTACAAAAGGCAGGGCATTTATTAAAAAAGTATAGAAAAGAAGAAGTAGCAAAAGAGTGCTTTGCTTATTCATCTAGCAATGCTTGTTCAGAAGAGTTGTTAGAATCTTATATAAGATTAAGTGATGAATTAGAAGAAAAAAGAATGGAACTTTACAATTATAAGGAAGATGTGACAGACGAGAGTTTATATAGTGATGAAGAGTGGGAAGAATTTTCAAATCGCTCCAAGATTCATTTTGATAGATTAAAATTAGAAGGAGCATTTCATACTTCATTATTACGAAAAATAAAAGATGTACAAAGTCCAATGCTATTAATAGTAGGAAAACATGATGTAGTAACGTGTGAAAAACAAATTGAAATATTTAATAAAGATGCCCGAAACGGCAAGTATATCGTATTTGAAGAGAGCGGTCATTCACCTCATTATGAGGAAGCAGATAGATTTGCAGAAACAGTCATACATTTTTTGAAATGAAGAAAAGGGTGCTTCTCTAAATAAGAAGCATCCTTTCTAAATTTCTGGATATGTGATTGTAATGCTAGGCCACTTACTTTGCCAATTCTTTTTTATAACTCTGTTTTTGTACATATGTAATCGTTCTTTTGATTCAAGAAAATGAGCTGTTGGTCTCACTTGTAAGGAAAGAACATCTTCAATACCGCACGGAGCTGTTAATATAACATTGTTTTTTTCGTCTAATGTAACCCCTAAAGCCGTTGCTGTTTCAGGAAATTTAGAAATAGCATCAACAGAAGAAGAGTACGGTAGCATATTATTCACTACATGCATACGAGCTTGATTTTTTACTGACCAAGGTATAGAGGCATCAAAATTTATTAGTTTCTTTTCTAATAATTGTTCGTATATCTCATCTTTACGAAAAGGGTCAAAATAAATGACATCAACGTCTGGTGTAGTTGTTCTTATTTCGTAGTTATGTAAAGTATCCCAAATTTTAGAACGAACAAACCCGGCACAAATCCACCAATCAGGTAGCTCAAGTGATTTTGCTAATTGTAATACGTTCATCATCCATTCGTCGTTTTCTATCAAGCGAATGATATGTTGCTCTGTTTGGATATTCATTGATATATTCACCTTTCTAGTAAATTAATGTATTAGTTCAATAATCCATAAAATCCAGTAAGCACCTGGTACAAATAGTAGTTGTGCTAATAATGTACCGAAAAGTCTAGAAATCATTAGCCAACCGTACATTTTACTCATAGACTCAGCACCATTCTCTGATTGTAAAGCACGTTCAGTTAAAAGAGCGATGCGTGGATCGAGTAGTACGGTTAATAAAATTGTAGCAAAACCATTTACAAGACCAGAAGCTGTACTTGCGTTTGTTGCATAATCTGGATTTAGAAATGAAGCGTAAAGAGCAGAAAGAACACCAGCTGTATAAATAGCAGTAGCAAACATATTAATAAGCATAATACGTTTTGGAATACCACCAATGCGTAGTCTATGAATCATTTCTAACTTTGGAAACCGTACATATTTTTTTGTGTACTTTAACTTTTGAATGTTATTCGTCTTCATCATTCGAATGAATGAACCATCTGTTTCAAAATTTTGAATGACGTATCCAAATAGTTTTGTCAAAGTTGGATACAGTATAATTGCAAGTAATGTACCGATAGAAGCAGATAATAGAACGAGACGTATAATATGCTCTAAATCAATCGAAGAATCTAGTTTTGCTTCATCGACAATACCACCGATTAAAAAGGCTTGTAGTAAGTTAGATGTTCTAGAAATAAGCAGTACCATTCCTACGACGGATAAGGCAACGGCAATCTTTTTTAAACGTACACCAGCTAATCGAATACTATAAGAGCTAGTTTCAACCGCATGGATAATAATTGTGAAAGCCATTATAAAAATTAACGTAATTGACATTTGTTTCACCAGTTTCTATTAAAATAATTGTAACTTTTTCACTTTACCATATGTATCTTTTTTTGTAACTGAAAGTATGTGACATAGGAAAAGTAATTTTTCAGAAAAAAAGATAATGATAGTATTATAATAAAAGAGGTAATAGGAAAAGCTGTTATAGGTTACTTATAAAGTAAAATGAGTGGGGGATTGAAACGTGTACACAACATATTTATTTGATTTAGATGGAACATTGACGGATCCGAAAGAAGGGATTGTCAATTCAGTATTGTATGCATTAAAAAAGGTTGGCATTGAAGAATTACATATAAGCGAGTTAGATTCATTTATTGGTCCACCCATCCAGCAATCATTTGTAGAGAGATATAATATGAATGAAGGAGAAGTTGAACGAGCTGTTTTTTATTTCAGAGAATATTTAAAGCAACGTGGATTGTTGGAGAATAATGTTTACGAGGGTATTCCAAATCTTTTAAAACAATTAAAAGATACTGGAAATCGTTTATTTATAGCAACTTCAAAGCCTACTATATTTGCTGAACAAGTTATAGAGCATTTTCAACTAACAAATTATTTCGAAGGTATCATTGGAAGTAATTTAGATGGTACAAGAATAAAAAAAGAAGAAATCATTGCTCATATTTTACAAACAAATGAAGAACTTAATAAAGAAGAAATTGTTATGATTGGAGATAGAAAGCACGATATAATCGGCGCGAATCATAATGAAATTGCATCGATCGGCGTTTTATATGGCTATGGTAGTGAAACGGAATTGACTGAAGTTGGTGCGACTCATATCGTAAATGATGTAAAAGAACTACATCATTTTTGTTTAGAAAATAGTTTGATAAAGAAGTAAATATAGAGACTAATAATCCCTTTATAACGTATGATGATGAAATCGTTTTTTGTTTAAAGGGATTTTTCATATGTAATCGAATACTTATAATTAGACATTTTTAGCATGAAAAATTTGTATGAATAAGAGGAGGGATGTCAGAATCAAAAGATTAGTAGTAGAAGTTTATCAATAAAAGTTTGAATCTTCTGTCAAAGGAGGGGTATAATTGGAGCTAGTTATTATATTATTAGCACTTAGTTTACTTATGTTTGTAGCTTATAGAGGCTTTTCTGTTATTTTATTTGCACCGATTTTTGCTTTATTTGCGGTATTTTTGACAGAGCCTAGTTTTGTATTACCTTTCTTTTCGAATATTTTTATGGAGAAAATGGTAGGTTTTATTAAACTATATTTTCCTGTATTTTTACTTGGAGCAATATTTGGGAAAGTAGTAGAAATGTCAGGAATTGCGGACTCAATTGCAAAGACAATTATAGAGTTAGTTGGTGAAAAACGTACGATATTAGCAATTGTATTAATGGGGGCTATTTTAACATATAGCGGTGTTAGTGTGTATGTAGTAGTGTTTGCTGTATATCCATTCGCAGCAAAGCTGTTTCGACAAGCGAATATTCCAAAACGTTTAATCCCTGGAACGATTGTTCTTGGAGCAGTCACGTTTACGATGGATGCGCTACCTGGATCACCACAAATTCAAAACGTAATACCTACAACTTTTTTCAAAACGGACATTTATGCTGCACCGATACTTGGAATTGTAGGAGCAATTTTTGTTCTTACATTAGGTTTACTATATTTAGAGAGTAGACGTAAGAAGGCAAAGGCAGCAGGAGAAGGATATTTTGGTTTTAACGATAGTAATACTGAAATGGCAGCTTCTTTACAAGTAAAACAAAAAGATATGCCGTTACTGAAAAGCCTTGAAATTACAAGAGCACAGCAAGTAATTGCTTTTATACCACTTATTTTAGTAGGTGTAATGAATAAAGTTTTTACTATTATGATACCGAAGTGGTATCCGAATGGTTTTGATTTTTCTACAATTGGTATGAAAGCATTTGGAAAAGTAGAATTAAGTGCAGTAGTTGGAATTTGGTCGGTAGAATTGGCACTTATAATAGGTATTGTAACAACGTTATTATTATATTGGAAACGAGTCGTAACAGGATTTCAAGCTGGATTGAATACAAGTATTGGTGGAGCGCTACTTGCAACGATGAATACAGGAGCTGAGTTTGGTTTCGGTGGTGTCATCGCCGCACTTCCAGGTTTTGCGATTATGAGAGATGGCATCTCTGCCACATTCACAAATCCTCTCGTGAATGGAGCAGTCACGACGAATATTTTAGCCGGTATTACAGGCTCTGCATCAGGAGGAATGGGAATCGTTTTAAGTGCAATGGGAGATAAGTTTATTGCAGCGGCTCATCAATTTGATATTCCATTAGAAGTAATGCATCGTATCGTATCAATGGCATCAGGCGGAATGGATACACTACCACATAACGGGGCTATTATTACTATTCTTACAGTAACCGGATTAACTCATAAACAGTCATATAAAGATATTTTTGCAATTACAGTTTTGAAAACGTTTGCTGTATTTTTAGTTATCGCGTTCTATACTTTAACAGGGATTTATTAAATAGATATTTTATAGACGAAAACATGAATTAGGGAAAGAAGGGGTGGAGTACTTGCAAGAAGTTGCTGAGTTTCGTATGCCGAAGTCTGTATTATATGGAAGAAATTCGCTTGAAAAACTGGGGGAACAATCCAAGAAATTCGGGAAAAGAGCGTTTATAGTTACGGATACAATTATGGAGGATTTAGGATATGTTGAGAGGTGTATACAACAACTAAATACGAAAGGGATTACTGTTATTACATATAATAAAGTAAATGCTGAGCCTACAAATATACACGTGTTAGAGGCGCTAACTATTTGTAAAGAAGAAAAGTGTGATTTTATTATCGGTCTTGGTGGTGGAAGTTGTATCGATGCAGCAAAAGCAGTTGCGGTGTTATATACAAATGGTGGAGAAGTGGAAGATTATGTCCAAAAGGATATGGAAATAGACAATGATCCGCTACCGCTCATTGCAATTCCAACAACTTCGGGTACTGGGTCAGAAGTAACAAGTGTAGCAGTAATTACGAATAAACGAACAGATGTAAAAATGATGATGAAGCATCCGAGTTTTACCCCGCAAGTAGCGATTATTGATCCGATTTTAACACGTTCTGTACCACCTCATATTACAGCAGCAACAGGGATAGATGCATTATGTCATGCAGTCGAAGCATATATTTCTAAAGTTTCACAATCACTTACAGATGTACTCGCTCTTTCCGCTATTGAAAGTATTATGAAATATTTACGTATTGCATATGAAGATGGAGACAATATGGAGGCAAGAGAAGCGATGATGATTGCTTCCTTACAAGCTGGAATTGCATTTTCAAACGCATCTGTTACATTAGTTCATGGAATGTCAAGACCAGTAGGAGCGTTATTTCATGTACCACATGGTATATCAAATGCAATATTATTACCTACAGTTTTAGAATATACAAAAGGTAGTGCGGTAAAAAGATTAGCGGAAATTGGCCGCTGTTTAAATAAAGATATGTATTCTTATTGTGATGAAGAAGTAGCCGACTACACGCTGATGGAAATAAAAAAACTTTGTTTTGATCTTCGTATTCCAAATTTAAAAGAATACGGAATTGGTGAGGTTGAATTTGAAAAAGCTGTTTCTAAAATGGCGTCAGATGCAATTGAAAGTGGAAGTCCAGCAAATAACCCACGTGTGCCATCATATGATGAAATTAAACAGTTGTATCGAGAATGTTTTCATTATCGATATGAAGATTCTATAAAAAAATTAGGTGGTTAATTTCAGAATATTCTTATAAAATTTCCTTGGAAATAGTTAAAGCAAGACTTTATATTTCAAACGTAAAGTCTTGTTTTATTGTGTATAATATACATAATAAAATGTCGTAATTATCTTGAATAAATAGTATAAGGTGGGTGTGGGTTTAATGAAAACGATAGGTCTTATTGGTGGTATGAGTTGGGAATCAACTGCTGAATATTATCGAATCATAAATGAAGAAATAAAAAGTAGATTAGGTGGGTTACATTCAGCTAAATGTTTAATTAATAGTGTAGACTTTGAAGAGATTGAAGGATTCCAGACTAGCGGTGATTGGGATAGTGCAGGAGAAATTCTAGGGAATGCAGCATATTCATTACAAATGGGAGGCGCAGACTTTATTATTATTTGCACAAATACAATGCATAAAGTAATTGAGAAAATAAAGGAGAATATTCATATTCCAGTTTTACATATCGCAGATGCAACTGCGAAAGAAATGAAAAGAAAAGGTATTCAAACTGTTGGTTTACTTGGAACAAAATATACAATGGAGCAAGATTTCTATAAATCACGTATTAAAGAGAATGATATAAAAGTCATAGTGCCATTAGAAAAAAATAGAGAAAAAATAAACGAAGTCATATATACAGAATTATGTTTAGGAAAAATCGTATCTCAATCCAGAGAGTATTATAAAGCAGTTATAGAAGATTTAGTGCAAAAAGGCGCACAGGGTATCATTTTAGGATGTACAGAAATAGGATTATTAATAAAGCAGGAAGACGTATCCATTCCAATATTCGATACGACTTATATACATGCAGTTGAAGCAGTTAATTTCGCCGTAGGAGATAGATTATAATTATATTATGTAACCTAATTTGTATATGTGGAAAACATTCAGAAAATATTTTATAATGTAAGTGGTTACATGTAAGGGGGAATGCGTATGTTTTCAGTTCAACCAATCGCATTTGTACATAATGAAAGAAAGGAAATAAAAGATGATGAGTGGGGAGAAGTAAGATCCTATATTACTTTAACTGAAATGTATACAGAGGAAAGTATACAAGGGATTGAAGATTTTTCTCATATTGAAGTAGTTTTTTATTTTCATAAAGTAACTGATGAACAAATTCAATATGTTGCTAGACACCCTAGAAATAATAATGATTATCCTAAAGTAGGCATTTTTGCACAGCGCGGGAAAAATCGTCCGAATCGCATAGGAGCAACCATTGTAAAGGTAATGAAAAGAGAAGGTAAATCAATTATTGTTGAGGGGTTAGATGCTATTGATGGCACCCCTATATTGGATATAAAGCCAATAATGAAAGAGTTTATGCCGAAAGAAGAAATTGTACAGCCTAAATGGGCAACGGATATAATGAGACAGTATTGGAAGGGGAATGGAGTAAAATGAGAATATATGAGGCAACAATTGCAGATTTAGATGGACTAGCATCAGTTTTTAATAACTATCGTATGTTTTATAGACAAGATTCCGATCTAGAAGGAGCAAAAGTATTTTTACGAAATCGAATGGAGAGAAAAGAATCTGTTATCTTCGTAGCAGTTGAAGACGGTGAATATATTGGATTCACGCAATTATATCCATCATTTTCTTCTATTTCGATGAAAGAATTATGGATTTTAAATGATTTATTTGTACAAGCTGCTAAGCGCGGGGCAGGAACAGGGAAAAAATTATTAGAAGCTGCGAAAGGATTCGCCTTAGAAAATGGTGCGAAAGGTGTAAAATTACAAACGGAGATTGATAATTTATCAGCGCAGCGATTATACGCTGAAAATGGTTATTTGAGAGATAATCGTTATTTCCATTATGAATTGACGTTTTAAAAAATATTAGATGAAAAGAGGCGCATTCATTTTGAAGGCGTCTCTTTTCATTTGCATTATAGTTGATTTAAAACCCAATTTGTCGCATCTTCAAAGTTTTCTGCAATGTAGTTTGGTTCAATATGTGCCCACTTGTCTCGGTACGTATGTAAAGCGTCGTATCCAGCGCCTGTTCGTACTAAAATTGTTGTCGCATTCACTTTTGCTCCTGCAACGATATCAGTCCAGCGATCACCAATTACAGCACATTGTGTTAAATCAAGCCCGTGTTTTTCAGCTGCTTGTAGTAGCATGCCTGTATTTGGTTTACGACATTCGCAACCGTCACCGTGTTTATGAGGACATACGTAAATATCATCAAAACCGAAGCCTTCTAATTCTTGTACAAAATCGGCTACAGTTGCTATCCCATCCGCGATACCTGGCTGGTTTGTAAAAGAGAAAATTTTTATATGATTAGCTTTTAGTTTTTGTAGAGCTACTTTTGTAAAAGGGAATAATGTAAAGGATCCTGGGTAATGTATGGTAGTATCGCCACCAATTGTACCGTCACGATCAATGAAAATTGCTTGAATGTTTGTCATAGTTATAGTCCTTTCAATTAACAAGTAGTTTAAAAATGTTTTACAAATCGATATCCATTCACTTCATATCCTAATTTTTTGTAAAAAGGATGAGCTTCTACTCTTTTTATTCCACTAACTAGCCATGTGCCAATGCAATTATGCTTCTTTGCTAATTGTTCAGCATAATCCATTAATACTTGCCCAATGCCTTTCCGTCGTATTGTAGAATCAACGCTAATAATTGAAATTTCCCCATAACGAGTTACATCTTCTAAATTTTCACGTATACGAAACCCAAGTAATCCAAATATAGTTTCTTCTTCCTCATAAACATATAAAAAATCAAAAGGACTCATTTGTACGAATTGCAATCGGTTGTTCATATCTTCATAGGAAATAGAAGAACCTTTTAATTCTTTCGTCAAAGAGCAAAGCGCATCTATATCGTCTATCGTAGCTTCACGAATTTGAAAAGACATATT
Source organism: Bacillus cereus group sp. MYBK101-2 (assembly GCF_051918845.1). Taxonomy (NCBI): domain Bacteria; kingdom Bacillati; phylum Bacillota; class Bacilli; order Caryophanales; family Bacillaceae; genus Bacillus; species Bacillus cereus group sp. MYBK101-2. The sequence continues at coordinate 47,632 of NZ_JBQAIE010000007.1, forward strand.
ATCCACTCCAATTAAATGTAATCAAACATTAAGTATTCTGTTAAAAAATATTTATTCCTGCTATGAAAATAAATATTTTATAATGATATATAGATGGTTATATGTTATTCTTTTCCTAGTTTGTATTGAAAATGGAAAGAAGGGGAATGTATGTTAGAAGTAAATATCCGTTCTGCTGGATATGAAATAGGTGAAAAAACAATTCATGATATTGCCTTTTCGATTGAGCAAGGCGAATTAGTTGCTCTTATTGGCGCAAATGGTGCCGGGAAAAGTACGACGATTAAAACGATGCTCGGGTTACTTATAAATGTGGATGGTGAAATATCATTTGGCGAGAAGAAAAATCCGTATGCATATGTGCCAGAACACCCGACATATTATGATTATTTGACGCTTTGGGAACATATTGAATTATTAATGGCAGCTCGCGAGAACGAAGCCGGAAGCTGGGAACGGAAAGCTGAAGAGTTATTACATATGTTTCGAATGGATAAGCATAAACATGAGTATTTATCAAAGTTTTCTAAAGGTATGAAACAAAAATCGATGCTTATATTAGCGTTTTTAACAGAACCAGATTTTTATATCATTGACGAACCTTTTATCGGACTAGATCCAGTAGCTACGAAAGAGTTTTTAAGTTATTTATATAAAGAAAAAGAACGCGGGGCAGGAATTTTACTTTGTACGCACGTATTAGATACAGCTGAAAGAATTTGCGAAAGATTTTTACTCATCTCTCAAGGTACATTAGTCGCAGATGGCCATTTAGAGGCAATTCAAACGTTAGCAGAAATGCCAGGAAGTTCATTATTAGATTGTTTTGATGTAATCGTAAGGCGTGAACAGCATGATTAAAAAACAATTTTATAAAAGATTACGCCATGAACTGGGGCGCAAATGGAAGTCCATACGTTCTATAACGGATTGGACGGTTGCGCTATATATTGTTATTCCAGCATTTATATTTATGGGGATTTATTATCGTTCACTATGGACGGAAGAATTATCGATGGGAGAGACTGTTTATTTCGGATTAAGTCTACTCGCATTTTATGCGATTACATATGGAAGAGGAGTTCGCTCATTTTTTGAGCAAGCGGATAGTTTATTTTTAATTTCGTACCCCGCTCACATGCAAAAATTAATCCAGTATGGCATGACATATACGTTTATTCGAATAGCAATAACGAATGTAGTAGTAGTTGTTGCGATGTTACCAGTGTTGATGAAAAGTATTGGAGTGACGAAGATACAAGTCGTATTATTTTGGCTATTCTTTACTGTATTTCGATTTTTGTTGGCGTTATTAACGAGATTTATTCATGTACGTGTGGGGAAACGATGGCTACTATGGATTATAAAAAATGTAATATTTTCTATAAGTCTATCCTTTTTTGGATTGAGTTTGTTTCTTATTTATAAAAATCCATGGTATTCTATACTAAGTATCGGTCTAACAGTGTTTCTAATTATCATATTGATAAAAGAAAAATTAAATTATAAAAATTGCTTTTTTAAAGAAGTTGAGAGAGAAAAAGAAGAAAGTATGCGCTGGACGAGTCGGATTATGCAAGTTGGTGGTCATGCAGCTAAACCGAGTAGTTCGAATAAAAAGCCGTGGATGTTTCCGCGTTCTAAAAAGTTTTTAGGAAAGAAAACGGATTATCGTATTGTTGAATCCTTTTTAAAAGAATTTTTTCGTACAAGTAGTGCACGAATATTTTATATTCAAATTGTATGTATAAGCACTGTCAGTATTATTATGAGTCCGAAATGGATTGCCGCTATTATTCTTGCATTTGCTTTATTTGCAATTTCCCGCTATGCACGCGATTATTGGACTGAGTTTGCGAAAAAAATGTTTCTTCATTTATATTGTGATGAAGGAAAATTACTATTGTTAAGATGGAGGGCAGATCGCTATTTATTACTTCCAGTACTACTTTTATATGGAATAGTTATACTTTCTCATTTTTATTTATTACCAGCTTTAATTGCTGGAGTCATTTTTATAGTATGGATTGGTTGGATAGTATTCTTACCATAGAAAAAAGAGCCGAAAAATGGCTCTTTTTTCTAATCTGTAACACATTGATAAATAAAATATACTAAAACGAGTATGCTTGCGGCGGAATACATGGCATCTAAAGTCATCGGAGCTCCTCCTCATTATTGTTGTATTTTTATTGTATGAAATCTTACAATTTCATATTCAAGTGAAAAATATGTGAACGTTAACAAAATTGTAAAGTGCAAAAATTACAATCATTTTGTATAATAGAGAAAACAACCGTTATATAAAATATAATGAGTGAAAGGGGAGGAAACATACATGCCAAATTGGTTTAGAAAAACCTTAGTCGCATTAATTACCGTATTTACATTTGGTTTAGTGACGCCTCCTTCCATATTGCTTGATAATGCCAAAGCTGCGGACAAGCCTACGAGCACAGCTGGGCAACAAAATTTGGAGAGTACGTCCTATACATATGAAGAAACGAATGACAGGTTAACCACCGATACTTTTATTACTTATGCAATGCAAGAAGCAGAGAAACAGTCGATGCAAAAGTTTGGTACTAAAATTGGTCCAGTAATTGAAGATGAGTTTAAAGATGTAATATTACCGAAGATTGAAGAGGCAATTGCTGAACTAGCAAATGATGTACCGGAAGATTCGTTACAATCATTAGCGATTTCTCAAAAACCAGCTGGTGGAAATAATGAAAAGATTTTTCACGTTTACGATACGAAAACAGGAAATGACTTATTGCGTTTCCACGTAAGAAGAGATCATCCACCGCAAGATGGGTATTATTTTAATTTCCACTATCACCGTTTTGATGATGGGTACTCCGGACATCATGAGTTGGGAAATATTTATTGGAATACGAATGTGCCGCCAAAATGGCTTTCTTAAAAAGAACAAGAGAAATCTTGTTCTTTTTTTATGTTTATAGAAGGGTAAGACGACTATGTTGTTGAATAAAATAGGTTTAGAAAAAGAAGTAAAGGGAGTAGGACAATGCAAAAATATATTGTTTTTGACTTTGATGGCACATTAGTAGATTCACAAAATATATTTGTACCAATTTATAATCAACTTGCTGAAAAACATGGGTATAAAGCAGTAAAGGAAGACGAAATTGAACATTTACGTAAATTAACGATGCCAGAGAGATGTAAACAACTTAATGTACCACTGTATAAACTACCGATATTAGCGTTGGAATTTTATAAATTATATCAGCCTGCTATAAAAAATTTCGTTTTGTTCGATGGGATGAAAGAAGTATTAGATGAACTACATAAAAAAGGCTACGGAATTGCAGTCATCTCATCGAACTTAGAAGAGCACATTCGGGCATTTTTACACAATAATGATATAGAAAATATACAAGAAGTGTATTGTTCTAAAAATTTATTTGGTAAAGATAAAATGATAAAAAGGTTTTTAAAATCGAAAAAAATAACAGAGAAAGATATGTTATACGTCGGTGACGAGCAGCGAGACGTAGCAGCGTGTAAAAAGGTTGGGGTGAATGTAATATGGGTATCTTGGGGGTATGATGTTATTGAAACAGTGAAAAAAGATGCACCAGATTATATGGTGAATACACCGATGGAAATTGTGCAAGTAGTACAAGGGGCGTATTCTTAATATGAATACACTTCGAGCAGGTATTCATCATATTGAATTTTGGGTAGCGAATTTAGAGGAGTCCATTTCTTTTTATGATATGTTATTTTCTATAATTGGCTGGAGAAAGTTAAATGAAGTAGCATATAGCACAGGAGAAAGTGAAATATATTTTAAAGAAGTAGATGAAGAAATCGTAAGAACTTTAGGACCAAGACATATTTGTTACCAAGCTATTAATAGAAAAGTAGTTGATGAGGTAGCAGAATTTCTTTCTAGCACGAAAATAAAGATAATACGTGGTCCGATGGAAATGAATCATTATTCGGAAGGGTACTATACGATTGATTTTTATGATCCGAATGGGTTTATTATAGAAGTGGCTTACACACCAAATGTAGAAATGTAAGGAGGAATATACATGAAAACAATTGCAACATGGCAAAACAATATACAAATAGTAAAAGATGCAGCGAATATTGAAGAAATTTCTAAAGGTTTCTCACCTGATAGGAAATATATAGTTACGACAATTAATAATGAAAAATATATGGTACGGATTGGCGATGTACAAGAGTATGAAAGAAGGAAAATAGAGTTTCAAATTTTAAATGAAATGGTAAAACGTAACGTAAAGGTGCAAAGGCCGATTGAAATAGGTATATTGGAAGAAGAAGGTGTATATAGTATTTTCTCATATATAGAGGGGGAAGATGCGAAAAAGTTGTTGCCTACATATACGCCAAAAGAACAATATGAGATTGGTATAGAGGCAGGGAAAGATTTAGCAAAAATGCATACATATGAAGCTCCTGAGGATATTCTTCCATGGTATGAAAGAGCAATGAAAAAACATCAAAAATATGTAGAGGCATATAAAACGTGCGGAATAAAAATAAAAAATGATGATAAAATCATTAAGTTTATCGATGAAAATGAAATATACTTAAAGAATCGCCCAAATCGATTTCAACACGATGATTTTCATTTAGAAAATATAATTGTACGGGATGGGAAATATGTAGGTGTTGTTGATTTTAATGGTTATGATTGGGGCGATCCACTTCATGATTTCGTAAAAATTGCACTATTTGCAAGAGACATTAGTATTCCGTATTCAATCGGACAAATAGAAGGATACTTTAATGGTATAATACCAAAGGAGTTTTGGAAATTATATGCGGTGTACGTAGGTATGACAGTTTTCTCATCAGTTGTCTGGACATTACGAGCAGCACCGCATATGTTAGATGATACGTTAGAACGCCTTACTATCGTTTTAGAGGATCATAAAAACTTTGAGTTATTAAAGCCAATTTGGTTTCAACCAGAAAAGATTGATATGAAATAGAAAAGGTAGGTGTGATTCACACCTACCTATTATTTTTTACCATTCTTCGTTTTGAAGTAGTTGTAATGCTAACTTTACATCTATATCTTCTTGTATATGTTCCGGAGTCCACGGAATATGTATATGTGGTTGTATACCAATTCCGGACATTCCTTCGCCTTTATCTATAATAGAAAGTCGTGAAGTAGGATAATAAAGAGCGAATGTATCAGCCCATTCCATTACTGCTAAATTAGAATAATCATTTACACCAGCAGTAGGACGACCTATTACTTTTACTTTCAATGATTTTTTTGCAACTTCTACAAAAGAATCGCCAGAACTCCCACATGTAACATCTGTTAATATGACTACTTTACTAGGTGATTTTCGTCCATGTATTTTTAATGATTGAAGTTCTTTTGGTAAACTAGAAGTATTAAATGTAACGAATCCTTTTTTATAATTCTTTTTTAAATCTTGAATAAACATATTAGTGAATAATTTGGAAAGTTCGTCTAAAGAATCATAATCTTCCATTTCCATTTTCATGTCTTTCATACGTAAATGAAAGTTTCGTTCTGTATGATTTAATTGCATTGTTTCTGAAGAATCGAAAAGAGAAATTTCTTTGTCTTCAAATAAGTAAGGAAGTAGGTTGAAAAATGCATCATCACTTCCGCCACGATTTAATCGCACATCTATAATTAAATTCGGAAAAGCATTAAGCTCACCTTTGTGTGAGTCTAATAATGTATTGATAGCTTCAGCATTTGCGAAGTCTGTCAAAGTAATTAAGAGTGTATTTTTATTACATTTTTCTATTGAATATATAGGTGTATATTTGCTCTGTTTATATTTTTGTAAAGTAATTGTTTGGGGCAATCCATTTTCATCTATAAGTGTACAATTTGAAAACTTTGATAAAACATATCCCCATTTTTCACGTTCATATGAATTCTCATTTAAATACTTTTTATATTTTATTAATAAATCAGGAATCTTCATATTGTCTAATGCAAGGATAGCTTGTCCTTTTTTTACTCTTTTTTCTTCTGAAGTAGATGTAATATATAAGCGATCTTCGTATCTTTTCACTTGGAAGCCCACGTTGTTAAGAGGTTGATCGCTAGTGCTAATTTTGAAAAACATATGATTGTCTTTATAGTCTAGTAAGTAGTCATTTACAATTTCAGTAAAGCGTACTGGTGTTAGTTCTCCTTGTTTCTCTAGTTTCTCGATTGAATGTAAATAAGTAGTGGGATCGTCCCATCCTTTCTTATCTATACAGCCTGAATAATCGTGATGAGTAACTGAAACAACTTCTTTAAAAATTTCTGTGTACATAGCTTTTCCTCCAGATAATTTAATTAGATAAATAATAGAATTCGGTATCCTTTATGTATTATCCTTTTTGCATAGAGAAAAGGGGAATAGAGGGAAGAGTTATCGTCCCTCTATTAAAATATTTATTTTGTTTTCTTAAATACAAGTGGCTGAGTACTAAGTGTAGCTGGCACATGTAACTGAAGGGATGGAAATTCACCACTCACACTCATTTCATAAGCGAATAATAAACTCATTTTCATTTGGAATAAGTCAACTTTTGCAGAGAAGATGTCGTAATGATGATGTGTTAATTGAATGTCCATTTCCATGAATTGCACAAATAATGAATCATCACGCTTGTATACTTGTAATGTTCCGTATGCAGGATGTTCGAAAGTACCAGTATAATCCTCTAATTTGTGAGAAGGTGTAGTCCCTTTAATTTGTTCTGGAATGGATTCAGTTGCTTCTTTCATCATTTCCTTCATTTTTTCAGTATCTTCTACAGCACGTTTATGCCAATCAATGGATTCTAATTCAAGTAGTTCGTCATAAATTTGATTAGCTAGATAAGTAGGCAGTAATGTGCCTCCAGCATTCGTTAAAATGACAAGGCCGATGTTTTCTGTTGGTATGAAAGAAACAAGCGCTGAAAATCCATCAATATTACCACCATGATGAATCACCTTATTACCACGATAAGCGCTTATAAACCAACCAAGGCCGTAACTATTTAATGGAGATTCAGGAAGTGATAAAACTGGTTGATCTGGAATTGAATTGTGTGGTGTATACATTTGTTGTAATAATTCAGAGGAGATTAATTCGTGATCTCCAAATTTTCCATTGTTTAAGTGAAGAAGTACCCAATTTGCCATATCTTCAATTGTAGAATTAATACATCCAGCAGCACCGACTGTATCGATGTTGCGGAATGGAACTTCTTTTATTTCACCATCATTTTCAATGTAAGGTAAAGCATAGTCTTCTGTCGTTTGTGAATCGGTAACAGAGAAGTTTGTATGTCTCATATTTAAAGGTTCTAAAATATGTTCTGTAGCGTATTGCTCCCACGTTTGATTTGTGATGTTTTCTACAATATAGCTAATTGTCGCATACATTAAGTTGTTATATAGAAATGAAGTCCGAAACGGTGCATCAAGTGGTAAATGCTTTATTTTTTCAACGAGATCTTTTCGAGATAAGGAAGAGCTATACCAAAGAGCCTCATGGCGGCTTACGCCAGTTCGATGAGAGGCTAAATCTCGTCCGGTAACTTGTGAGCTAGCAAGTAGTTCAGATAAAGAGAAGTTTTGTATATAAGACTGGACAGGAGCATCCCAATTAAACTTTTTTTGCTGCGCTAATAAGCTTAATGAAAGTGTGCCAAAAGCTTTCGTTGAGGAACCGATTGCAAACAAAGTACGCGGTGTAACAGGGGCTTTTGTCTCTAAATTACGATAGCCGAAACCTTCTGAAATAATCATTTCACCGTCTTTTATAATAGCTACAGCAGCTCCAGGCACGTTTAAATCCTTCATCATTTTTTCAACCGTTGTTTGTAAAGAAGTCATAACAGGCGTTTCAATTTTAGACATACTTCAAACCTCCAAATATAAATTTTGTTCTACCGCACTATACTTTCGGTAATAGAAAATGAAAACCTTTTTAATTATGGAAAGTTAATAATTTTGTAAGGATGAATAAAATTATTATTTATTTAGAATTTTATTTTTATTATAATTAATTTAAATTAAAATTTAGAAAAGACGGTGAAGAAGTGTGCTAACAATAAAGAAATTGCTCTGTAATAATAAAAATAATCCGATAGGTATAGATACGCAAGTTGTTAAAATTAGTTGGCAACTCGAGTCGAGTAACCGAAATGTAAAACAACTTGCGTATCAATTGCAGGTTGCGAAGGATAGAGGGTTTAAAACTATAGTATTTGATTCGCAGAAGGTAGAGACAGATCAAAGTTTATATATACCAATCAATTCGTTTTCATATAGTACGGAAACATGCTATTTTTATCGAGTGAAGGCATGGGATAATCATGAAGAAGAGTCAGCTTGGTCAGAAGTAGCATTTTGGGAGACTGGATTACAAGGGCAAGGTAACTGGAGCGGAAAATGGATTGCTGCGAAAAAAGAGCGCACACAGGTAATGTCTTTTAATAAAAGCTTTTCTATTAAAAAATTAGTTAAAAAAGCACGTTTATATATGACTAGTTTAGGATTATACGAGGCTTCTATAAATGGAGAGCGTATTGGAGATTGTTATTTTACCCCGGGATGGACAAGTTATGATAAGAGAGTGTTGTATCAAACGTATGATATAAAGCATGTATTAAAGATTGGTCAAAATGATATTTCCGCAATGGTAGGAAATGGCTGGTACAAAGGGCCGATTACCATGCATCATGTACGTAATTATTACGGGAGAAGGAGAGCGATAATTGCTCAAGTACATATCACGTATAAAGATGGAACGAAAGAAAAAATTGTAACAGATGAATCATGGAGAGTAACTCCAAGCCCTATTTTGTATTCGGAAATTTATGAAGGAGAAGTTTATGACGCTAGGCTAGAAGAAAGTGAACAAGTGCTAGAAGATGTTGAAGTAATTGAGCATTCCAAACAAATAATTGTTGCACAGGAAAATGAAGCGATTCGTAAAGTGAAAATTATAAAACCAATCGCTATTTCAAAACTACCCAATCATGAATGGCTTATTGATATGGGGCAAAATATGGTAGGTTGGGTTCGGTTTAAAGTCCGTCATGTTTATACTGGACAAAAGATAGAATTGCATCATGCTGAAATATTAAATAAAGACGGTAGTTTTTATAATGGAAATCTCCGCAAGGCAAAACAAAAAATAGTGTATATAGCAAAAGGAGAGGAAGAGGAAACGTTTGAACCTCATTTTACATATCAAGGCTTTAGGTATGTGAAGGTAAGTGGATTAACTCAGCCCCCTCAAATAGCAGATTTTGAAGGGATTGTATTACATACTGACATGGAAAAAGCGTCAGAATTTGAAACGTCCAATCCATTAATCAATCAACTTCATCATAATGTGGAATGGTCTCAAAGAGGGAACTTTTTTGATGTGCCAACAGATTGTCCGCAGCGGGACGATCGACTCGGATGGACTGGAGATGCACAAATGTTCATTGGAACAGCTACACAAATTATGGATGTACAATTGTTCTTTAAAAAGTGGCTCCAAGATTTATCACTAGACCAAAATAAAAACGGAGCTGTGCCTTTAGTTATTCCAGATGCGTTTGGGAAAAGAGCAGATTTTGAACTGGATACTTCTGGTGGTTGGGGCGATGCAGCTATTATTTGTCCATGGGTTCACTATTTGCATTACGGAGATGTATCGATTTTAAAAGAACAATATGAAAGCATGAAAAAATATATAGATTACATACGTTCACAAGGTGAGAATGAGTATATATGGGATACAGGTTACCATTTAGGGGATTGGCTTGCATTAGATACAAAACCAGATGTATTTGAAGGCGGAACAGACAAGCACTTTATTGCGACGGCTTTTTATGCATATTCTACATCGATTTTACGAAGAATTGCTGAAATTTTAGGTAAAAATACAGATGCTAAGTATTATGCAGATTTACATAGAAATATTGTTCAAGCGTTTCAAAATGAATTCGTTACACCGAATGGGAGGTTAATTTCAAATACACAAACAGCCCACATATTAGTACTTCTTTTTGAACTAGTGAAAGATAATGTGAAGGAGAAAGTATTTAATCGGTTAATTGAGCTTCTAAAAGAAAGTAAAAATCATTTAACAACTGGTTTTATAGGGACACCTTATTTAAATTTAATATTAAGCAAGTTTAACCGTCATGACCTTGCTTGTAAGCTTCTATTTCATGAAGATTATCCATCATGGTTATACCAAGTGAAACGAGGTGCCACAACGATTTGGGAACATTGGGATGGCGTGAAAGAGGATGGGACACTTTGGAATGATAGTATGAATTCTTACAATCATTATGCATATGGCTCTATCGTTGAGTGGATATACCGTTATATTGTTGGATTAGAAGTGGATGAAGCCAAACCTGCATATAAACATTTTTATGTACAACCACATTTTGATTCAAATTTAGAATGGATTAAAGTGAAACGTGAAACAGCTTATGGAGAAATTAAGATTGAGTGGCGTTTAGAAATGGAACGAGCATCTTTACATGTATATGTACCACCTAATACGAGTGCTACATTACGGATAGACGAAATGAATTGGAAAGCAGAGCATAATATTGAAAGAGATTTAGGGTCAGGTGATTATAAATTTACATTTTGTAAAAATATAAAGCAGTAGAATTCTGTTAATATAGAAATATTTTTTATTGATTATGATGATTAAATTTACTGTTTTTCATGGTATGATAAATTCCATATAAGATTGAAAGAAGGTTTTTCTACATATGAAACATGCTGAAAATGAATACTTAAATTTATGCCGCCATGTAATGGAGCATGGTACGAAGAAAGAAGACCGTACAGGGACAGGCACTGTATCTGTATTTGGATATCAAATGCGTTTTGATCTAAGTAAAGGTTTTCCTTTATTAACAACAAAGAGAGTGCCGTTTCGACTTGTAGCAAGTGAACTACTTTGGTTTATGAAAGGTGATACAAATATTCGTTATTTATTGCAGCATAATAACAACATTTGGAATGAATGGGCATTTAAGAGTTGGGTAGAAAGTGACGAGTATATAGGTCCTGACATGACTGATTTCGGTCTTCGCTCACAACAAGATGAGGAATTTAAAGTTCAGTACGATGAGCAAATGGAATTGTTTAAAAAGAACGTTTTAGAAGATGATGACTTCTCAAATAAATATGGTTATTTAGGAGACGTATACGGTAAGCAGTGGCGTGCTTGGAAAACGACAGCTGGTGAGACGCTTGATCAATTAAAAGATGTAATTGAAATGATTAAAAAAACGCCAGATTCACGTCGCCTAATTGTATCTGCTTGGAATCCTGAAGATGTACCAAGTATGGCATTACCACCTTGTCATACGTTATTTCAGTTTTATGTAGCAGACGGTAAACTTTCTTGTCAGCTATATCAAAGAAGTGGTGATATATTCCTTGGAATTCCATTTAACATTGCAAGTTACTCACTGCTGACACATTTAATTGCACATGAATGCGGACTTGAAGTGGGAGAATTTGTTCATACAATTGGAGATGCACACATTTATACAAACCATTTTGAGCAAGTAGAAAAGCAATTGGCGCGTGAACCACGTCCGTTCCCGAAACTTACATTAAATCCAGATGTGAAATCTGTGTTTGATTTTGAAATGGAAGATTTAACGATTGAAGGATATGATCCACACCCAGCAATTAAAGCACCGGTTGCAGTGTAATTGTAGAGGAGATGAAAAGATGATAGTTTCATTTATGGTCGCAATGGACGAGAATAGAGTAATTGGTAAAGATAATAATTTACCTTGGCGTTTACCGAGTGAATTACAATATGTAAAGAAAACAACGATGGGTCATTCGCTTATTATGGGAAGAAAAAACTATGAAGCGATTGGTAGGCCACTGCCTGGAAGACGTAATATTATTGTAACTCGTAATGAAGGGTATCGTGTTGAAGGCTGTGAAGTAGCACATTCTGTAGAAGAAGTGTTTGAGCTATGCAAAAATGAAGAAGAGATCTTTATTTTTGGCGGAGCGCAAATTTATGATCTCTTTTTACCTTACGTAGACAAGTTATATATAACAAAAATCCATCATGCATTTGAAGGAGATACATTCTTCCCAGAAATGGATATGACAAATTGGAAAGAAATTTTTGTTGAAAAAGGTTTAACGGATGAAAAAAATCCGTATACGTACTATTATCATGTATATGAGAAGCAACAATAGTAAAAAAGATTGATGTGAAAATTCACATCAATCTTTTTATTTGTATCCATCAATATAGGTTTATAGATGAGATTCGATAGTGCTATAATGAATGGTAGCATGTAAAAATGCTAAAATTTTCAAGAGTATTAAGATAGAAAGAGGAGGAGAATCGATTGAGAAAAATATGGGGGATTCTTTTTCTTTGCTTAACATTCATGTTAGTCGGATGTGGTAAAGAAGAAAAACCACAAGAAGCATTTGATACATATGCAAAAGTATGGAATAAACAAAAATTTGCAGAAATGTATGATCAATTATCAGAAAAGGCAAAAAAAGATATTTCAAAGAAAGAATTCACTGAGAAATATGAAAAAATTTATTCTGGCATTGAAGTGAAAGACTTAAAAGTAGAAGCAGGAGAAGTAAAAGAAGATAAAAAAGATGAAGGTCCTGTTCCTTTTAAAGTAAGCATGGATACTGTTGGTGGTAAAATCACTTTTAGCCATGAAGCAAAAATGGTGAAAGAAAAGGATGGAGATAAAGAATCTTGGAAAATAGATTGGACTCCTGATTTTATATTCCCAGGTATGACGAAAGATAGTAAAGTGCGTATGCAAACGACAGAGCCGAAGCGCGGAGAAATATATGACCGTAACGGTAAATATCTTGCGGTAAATGGTAAAGCTTCTGAAATCGGATTGATTCCTGAAAAATTAGGGGATACAGCTCCGCAAACGAAAGAAACGGTAGCGAAGTTACTAAATATGTCTGTCGAAGAAATTGATCAAAAACTAGCAGCGAAATGGGTAAAACCAAATTACCTTGTACCAATTGGAATATTGCCTGAAGGAGCAACACAAAATACGTACATAGATTTACCTGGTGTTGCAACAAAACCAGTAAATGTTCGCTCATATCCATTAGGAGAAGAAGCCGCACATCTTACTGGCTATATTGGAAAAGTGAATGCTGAAGATTTAAAAACGTTACAAAAGAAAGGTTATCAAGCAGATGATCCAGTAGGTAAAGCTGGTTTAGAGCAAGTACTGGAAGAAAAGTTACGCGGTAAAAAAGGCGGTCGTGTCTTCATAGAAGATGCACAAGGAAAAGAAATTAAAAATTTAGCAAAAACAGATGCTGTTGATGGAGAAAATGTAACTTTAACGATTGACAGTGCAGTTCAAAGCGAAATTTATAATGAAATGAAAAATGAGGTAGGATCAAGTGCAGCAATTAATCCAAAGACTGGAGAAACACTTGCACTTGTGAGCACACCAGCTTATAACCCAAATACCCTTACAAGAGGGGCTTCAAAAGCGCAACGTGATGCGGTAAATAATGATCCGAAAAAACCGATGACGAATCGATTTACACAATTATCAGTTCCAGGATCTGTATTTAAGCCGATTACAGCTGCAATCGGTCTTGAAACGAAAACAATTGATCCAAAAGAAGAGTTAAAAATTGAAGGATTAAAATGGACAAAAGATTCTTCTTGGGGTAATTATTATGTAACTCGTGTAAAAGATGCAAATCCGATTGATTTTGATAAGGCGATGAAATACTCGGATAATATTTATTTCGCACAAGAAGCTTTGAAAATCGGAAAAGACAAATTTATGAGTGAAGCGAAAAAATTTGGATTCGATGAGAAATTACCAATTGAATATGGATTCCCAGCTTCTAAAATCGCAAATGATAGTATTAAAAATGATATTCAAATGGCAGACACAGGTTATGGACAAGGCCAAGTATTAATGACACCACTCCATCTAGCATTAACGTACGCACCAATTGTTAATGATGGAAACATACCTTCTCCATACATTATTAAAACAGATAAGCAGCCAAAAGTTTGGAAAGAGAATGTCATTTCAAAAGGTAATCAGGATATATTAAAAACTGCTATGACGAAAGTAATTAATGATCCAGATGGTACTGGGAAAATTGCTAAAATTGATGGCATGACTCTTGCTGGAAAAACAGGTACAGCGGAATTAAAAGTATCAAAAGAGGCTGAAGGAAAAGAACTAGGCTGGTTCGCTGCATTTGATTTAAATTCACCAGATATGGTTATTACTATGATGATTGAAGATGTAAAAGGTAGAGGCGGAAGTAATATTCCAGCTGAAAAAGTAAAACATGTATTTCAAAAATAATATGTAATAAAAGGTTAGCTCTATAATTTGTAGAGCTAACCTTTTTCTATGAAAGAATTCTTAATATCTATATACTGAATTTTAAGGAAACAAAATAAATCATTAACTTACGAAAAAAAAGTAGCTATTTTTTATTGACATCGAATGAAACTTTTTGTATTATACTTACATAAGGTAAGTTATTTACTTTAAAATTATAAATCTCAAATTAAAGATAAAATGTAGAAAAGGGAGAGAATACAATGACAAAAGTACTATTTATTACAGCAAATCCAAATTCAGCAGAAGGTTCTTTCGGAATGGCAGTAGGGGAAGCATTCATCGAAGCTTATAAAAACGAACATCCACAAGATGAAGTTGTAACAATTGATTTATTCAATACTACAGTACCAGCAATCGATGCAGATGTATTCGCTGCTTGGGGTAAATTTGCAGCAGGTGAAGGATTTGAAGCTTTAACTGAAGCTCAACAACAAAAAGTTGCAGCAATGAACACAAACTTAGAAACATTTATGAATGCAGATCGTTATGTATTTGTAACTCCAATGTGGAACTTTAGCTACCCACCAGTAGTAAAAGCATACTTAGACAACGTAGCAATCGCAGGTAAAACATTCAAATATACTGAAAATGGTCCAGTTGGCTTGTTAGAAGGTAAAAAAGCACTTCACATTCAAGCAACAGGTGGCGTATATTCTGAAGGAGCATACGCAGCTGTAGACTTCGGACGCAATCACTTAAAAACTGTATTAGGATTTGTCGGTGTAAATGATACTGAATATATTGCAGTTGAAGGTATGAATGCAAACCCTGAAAAAGCACAAGAAATTAAAGAAGCAGCAATTGCTAATGCTCGTGAATTAGCAAAACGTTTCTAATATATCATACTTAAAAATGTCCAAACACTTGTTGTTTGGACATTTTTTCTTCTTTTTCCTTCGTTTGTCTAGTATAATGAAGGTCGGAATGATAATAGGTGGGGGTTCTGTATGATTCAAACGTTTTTTAAAATCTTTTATTTAATTTTAATCGTAATTGCGATTACACCGAGAATGTGGCGTCTTAAAAGACAAGTAAATACGATGTCGCCACAAGAAAAAGATAATGCTGTGTACAAAACGACAAATTGGTTTGGTAAGAAAATGGTACGTGTAGCTGGAGGAACAGTAGAAGTTAAAGGACTTGAAAATGTTCCGAAAGATAAGCCGGTACTAGTTGTAAGTAATCACCAGAGTAATATGGATATCCCTGTTTTACTAGGTTATTTAAATAAACCAATTGGCTTCGTTTCAAAGGCAGAGATTAAAAAGTTCCCAGTTGTACCAACTTGGATGGAACTTATGAATTGTGTATTTATGGATCGTAGCGATCGTCGCCAGTCACTTCAAGCGATTAAAGATGGGATTGAACTATTGAAGGATGGACATTCTATCGTAATTTTCCCTGAAGGAACGAGAAGTAAGGGTGGCGAAATTGGAGAGTTTAAGGCTGGGAGTTTTCATCTTGCTGTAAAATCTGGTGTAGCAATCTTACCTGTAACATTAGATGGGACATATAAAATGTTTGAAGCAAATGGAAATCGTATGAAGCGAGCTCGTGCAACAGTAACAATTTCTAAGCCGATTACACCTGAAGAGTATGCGACTATGGATATTAAAGAGTTAACGAAGTATACACAGGATGTTATCGCATCACAATTACATAAGTAATAAAAAAGGTTTCAGCTTACATTAAGCTGAAACCTTTTTTATTATGCTGTAGGTAAGACGTAAAAGAGTACGCAGAAGAACATCATCGCACTACCACCTAATACGAAAAGATGCCAAATGGCATGGTTGAAAGGTAACTTTTCCCAAAGGAAGAATATAGCTCCTACAGAATATAAAATACCACCTGCTAAAAGTAGTGAAAAACCATGTCCAGTTAGATTTTCATAAAGTGGTTTAATAGCAACGATTATGAGCCATCCCATTATGATATAACATAGCGTTGATGCCTTAATAAAGCGACGTACAAAGAAAATTTTGAAGATGATACCTCCGATTGCAAGGGTCCATATAATAGCAAGTAATGTCCATCCTAATGGGCCGCGGAGTGTAATAAGTAGAAAAGGAGTATACGTGCCAGCAATCAATAAGTAAATGGCTGAATGATCTAAAATAGTAAATATTTTTTCTACTTTTGGATGATGAATGCTATGTAGCAACGTTGAAAATAAGTACAGTAAGAACATACTTACACCATAAACAGTAAATGCAACTACAGCTGATGCGGTACCATGCTTAGAAGCATGAATAATCAATATGATTAAGGCAGGGATGCTTAAAATGGCACCGATACCATGTGTTATTGCATTTGCGATTTCTTCTTTCACAAATTGTGTCATTCGTGTCATTTTTTCAGTCATAATGGTAATCCTTTCTACTATTATAAAGTGAAACTTTAATCAGTGGGGGGCATCCCCCCACTGATTATTAGTTGAATCAATCGGGCTTTTACGGGCAGCCCACCCCCCACGTAACTTCTTTGCTTGCACTGAATTTTAAGGTGATGGTTCTTACTACCCGTTAAAGCGGGATAAAATAATATGTCTTTTCCCTTACCATATCATACACAAGAGCAATAGAAAATGAAATTTGTATAATTGATTATATTTTTGAATTTTTTTGACAAAAGGTAATGGTTTTGTTGACGTTTTCAAACTTTTTTGACAAAATAAAATTATGCAATAGTAGGACAAGGAATCTACTAATAAAGGGGATGGAGAAATGTTTTCAAATATTGGCTTTCCAGGATTAATTTTAATTTTAGTAGCTGTACTTATTTTATTTGGGCCGAAAAAATTGCCGGAAATCGGAAAGGCTTTAGGGGAAACGTTAAAAGAATTTAAAAAATCAACGAAAGAATTGACTGATGATGCATTTCAAGAGAAGGAAAAGAAAGAAAAAATGTAATGAATTTTCTTCGAAATGGATAAATAAAGTGTGGTGAACGAGATGGAAGATCGGGAAATGAGTGTAGTAGAACATATAGTTGAGCTTCGCAAACGAGTAATATATACCGTGTTATCCTTTGTACTATTTTTAATTGTTGGGTTTACTTTTACGAAGGATATTTATTTTTGGCTTGTAAAAGACTTACCAATGAAATTAACTGTTCTCGGTCCAAGTGATGTATTGTGGATTTTTTTCTCGATTGCTACAGTATTTGCTATCGTTTGTACAATTCCTTTTGCTGCTATACAAATGTGGTTATTTGTAAAACCGGGTTTACATCCAAATGAACAAAAGATGACGTTAATGTATATACCGGTATTGTCTATATTATTTATTGCAGGTTTATGCTTTGGATATTTCGTTGTAATGCCGTTTTTATTTCATTTTTTAACTACGATAGGTAATGAAATGTTTAATACGATGTTTACGACAGAAAAGTATTTTCATTTTGTTCTTAATTTAACAGTTCCATTTGCTGTAATTTTTGAATTGCCAGTAGTAGTAATGTTTTTAACGAGTATTGGACTATTGACGGCGGAATTTCTAATAAAAATAAGAAGGTATGCTTACGTAGCATTGATTATCATTGCATCGTGTATATCACCGCCAGATTTTTTATCACATAGTTTAGTTGCGGTACCGCTTATTTGTATTTATGAAATTAGTATCGCTTTATCAAAGATTGTTAGTAAGCGAAAAAAGAAAAGAGAAGAAGAAATTCAGTCGAAAAGTGCCTCGTTATAAAGGCACTTTTTTTATTTATTTGTTATACTCTAGTTATAAACGTATACAATATAGAGAAGAAAAAAATTATAGAATCTCCAAAATTTAGACAAACTTTGCGCTTTTATAAGTTTATACTGAATATATTAAGCAATATACGGATAACGAGTCCTTATCTTATTAGGAATTTAGGGTGGGGGATGGATTAGGTGAAGATGAATAGAGTATAAATCTTCTAACCATAAGGACTACAGAGATTGTCTAGGGATACTTTTGTATTAATGGGAGTCGCCACTTTAAACAACGTGTTACAGCGTAAAGTAGAAGAAGTTCAAAAATCCAATGAAAAAGAGGATTGATATTGTGATTACGAAAAGTTTTTATTTCACTCATTCAACAGGGGAGTGTATTAAAATATTTGAAATCCCTGTCCTACAAGCGCAGCATCCATTATCGTTTCTAATACAGTCTCGTCTTCAATTATTTATTGCAAAAATTCAAAAACAAAAGCACCCAAGATTTTCGTATTCTTTCCGTGAATATTTACAAAATTGTTTGAAGTGGAATGATTATTTAAATGTATATAAAACAAATACTCTTGAAAAAAATGCATAATATAGAGTGGGGACAGGGTTAAGAGCTCTGTCTTTTTCATTTTAGATATAAAAATATAATTAATTTAATGAAATTTCGTTTCAAATTGTTGAAAGCAATGGGAATACTAGTATAATAACAAGGAGAGCGTATTGGAAAGGGAAGAATATAATATGCAAAAAATTAAAATTGTAACAGATTCAACGGCAGATTTATCACAAGAGGTAATTGAGAAGTATGACATCCATGTTCTACCATTATCAATCTCTGTAAATGGACAAACATATTTAGATCGCGTTGATCTACAACCAGATGAATTTATTGAAGAAATGATTAAATCAGAGGAACTACCAAAAACATCACAACCAGCAATGGGTACATTTGTAGAAATGTATGACAAGTTAGGGGAAGATGGAAGTGAAGTACTTTCCATTCATATGACAAGTGGAATGAGTGGTACTGTGGCAACTGCAAATAGTGCTGCATCAATGACCGACACAAAAGTAACAGTTGTTGATTCGCAATTTATTACACATGCTTTAGCATATCAAGTAGTTGAAGCTGCGAAAATGGCAAATGAAGGACGCTCACTAGAAGAAATTTTAAAACGTGTAGATGAAGTAAGGAAGAATACTCGATTATATGTAGTAGTAGATACATTAGAAAACTTAGTGAAGGGTGGGCGTATCGGTAAAGGAAAAGCGTTTATCGGTTCGCTACTTAATATAAAGCCAATTGCTAGCCTTGAAGAGGGTGTTTATAACCCTGTAACGAAAGTGCGTAGCCAAGGTCAAATTGTAAAAACGTTAGCTAAGTTATTTGAGGAAGATACAGCTGGAAAAGTTGTAAAAGCTGTGGCAATTCCGCATGCGAAAGCAATTCCTTTAGCTGAAAATGTAAAAGCGGCTGTTGAAAAAGTAAGTGGATTTGCTAAATCAGAAATTTTCTTTACAACGCCTATTATTAGTACTCATACAGGTCCGGGTGCAATCGGATTTATGTATTTAGCAGAATAATAAAAAAGCTACTTGAAATGAATTTTCAAGTAGCTTTTTTATGCTGCTATTTGCGGACAGTAGGACTCCCTACATAAAGAAAAGAAGTTACGCAGGAGATGTCCGATTGATGTGGGCTAATAATCAGTGGGGGATGAAGCCAAGCCCTCACTGATTAAAGCTTCACTTTATCATTTCCCGACAGAAAACTCCCACCTCAAGGAATGGGTAGGACGTGTTCCAATGAGTAGGTGGGAGCTGAATGACGGTTAGGCAACAGCCTAAAGGTTCTTCTTGGTGAAGAATCAGTATAAGGTACCGGTATCGTAATCAGTTCGTTCCTATAGAAAGAAAATGTTATAGCTCAGAGGAATTTTTACATCTACGAAATTGTTTCATTTGTATTTTTTTGAAAGGGACAGAGGACTTTCGACAAAAAAGAAGAAATAATACGTGATCAGTATTATTTGGTTATATCATGATATCGTTCCTACGTATATCATGAAAAAGATTGTAAACAAATAAAAAGGAAGTGAGGTGAAAAGCGGTGCTTATCCATAAAGCGTATCAGTTTCGGATCTATCCTAGTTTAGAACAAAAAATAGCTATTACGAAAACAATTGGTTGTTCACGATTTGTATTTAACTACTTTTTGGAAAAGTGGAATGATAGGTATAAAGAAACAGGAAAAGGGTTATCCTATGGCACTTGTTCTTCGCAATTACCTATTCTCAAAAAAGAATTTGTATGGCTAAAAGAAGTGGACAGTATCGCTCTTCAATCTTCTCTTCACAACCTCGCTGACTCGTATGCAAGATTCTTCAAAAAACAAAACAAAGCACCTCGGTTTAAATCGAAAAACAATAAAGTCCAATCCTATACAACGAAACATACAAATGGAAACATTGCGATTATAGATAATAAATTGAAGTTACCGAAACTTGGTCTTGTCAAATTTGTCAAAAGTCGTGAGATAGAAGGACGAATTTTGAGTGCTACTGTCAGAAGGAATCCAAGTGGAAAATATTTTGTCTCGATTCTTGCTGAAGCAGAAGTACAAGAATTGCCGAAGACCGATTCCACTGTTGGTATAGATGTTGGGGTGAAAAACTTTGCTATTCTTTCAACGGGTGAGGTATTCGGTAATCCAAAATGGTCTCGGGTATTAGAAAAGAAACTCGCTCATGCCCAGCGTATTCTATCTAGACGTACAAAAGGCGGAGCGAATTGGCATAAACAGCGAATGAAAGTCGCTCGTATTCATGAACGAATCAAAAATGCAAGAACGGATTACTTGCAAAAACTCTCTACAAGGATCATCAAAAACCACGATGTGATTGGGATAGAAGATTTGCAAGTATCGAATATGTTACAGAATCACAAACTAGCGAAAGCGATTCAAGAAGTATCATGGGCACAATTCAAAGCGATGTTGTTGTATAAGGCAAGCTGGTATGGGAAAAAAGTGATTGTGGTGTCAAAAACATTCGCTAGTTCCCAAACCTGTTCGCATTGCGACTACAAAAATAAAGATGTGAAAAGCCTAAACCTGCGTGAATGGAAGTGTCCTTCTTGTGGTATGTATCATGATAGAGATGTGAATGCAGCGGAAAATCTGAGAAAAGAGGCCATAAGGCTGCTAACCGTAGGAATTACGGGGATTGCCTACTCATAAAACTGAGGGATACCTTAGTGTTCGTAGGAATCCCCCACTTCAAACAGCTCGTTAGAGTGTTAAGTGGGGGTAGTTCAAGTGAATAGAAAGTAAGAAATAAGAAGGGCTATACATGCGCTACCGCTAATAATATAGCGAGTCTGTAAATATTCATTCATAAAAAAACACCTACTGATTAAAGTTTCACTTTATGATTTTCTATAGTATATGTTGAATATAGAAAATAAGTAGTTATGTTATACATGTAACGTTTCGCTTTTTTCATTTACTTGTTTATCATTTGTTACGCTATTATAAGTGAAAGTTTGACCTAAAAAGAGTACATGCAGTTGTTCCCACGGTAACATACGTAAATTCCAATTATTTCGAAGCCTTGTTATTGCCTCGCGAGGTGTTTCATCAGCGAGTGCAAAAGCTCCGTAATGCATTGGTATAAAGTGTGTAGCATTTAAATCTAAATAAGCTTGCACTGCTTCTTCAGGTGAAACGTGAGATATTTTCATAAACCATTCTGGTTCATAAGCTCCAATTGGCATAAGGGCAATATCAATTGAAAAGCGTTTGCCAATTTCTTTGAAACCTTGGAAATAGCCACTGTCTCCACAAAAATAAATGGTTTCCTCCACATTGTCATTTTTAATAATCCATCCACCCCAGTGAGATGTGTTCATATCAAATAATGATCTTCTCGTCCAGTGCTGAGCAGGTACGAAGTGAAAGGAAACATCATCAATAGTCGTACTTTCCCACCATTTATACTCTTCTACATTGTTGAGTTTTTTACGAGTAAATAATTTTTTTAGCCCAATGGGTACTAAGTATAATACGTCATCATTAAGTTGGCGAAGTGTTGAAAAATCTAAATGATCATAATGACCATGTGAAATGAGGACAATATCAATTTTAGGTAGTTCTTGTATAGAAAGACCAGGTTCAGTAAGTCTTGAGACTAGCTTCAATTTATTGGCCCATACTGGATCCGTTAATATATTAAGTCCATTCGTTTGGATAAGAAAAGTAGAATGCCCAATCCATGTGACAGTCGTTTTTTCAATATTACTTTGCAAAAATGCACTTTGTTTAACGGGTGATTGTTCTACTAAGAAAGAAAAATCTTTTTTGTTTTGCTTTCGTTCTTTACGCCAGCGTATAAAAGAGCGAATTGATTTTTTTGTACTCACATTATCCATATTTTCATAGCGCTTTGCCATGAACATCACCTCATTTAAAATCGTTGTAATTGTATTGTACCGAAATGTTGTTAAGGAATACAGTGTATAACATGGATGAATGTTTAAATAATTGTAAAAAAACAGGAAGATGCATTTACAAAAATAACAATAAAATTAGTTTTGCGACGATTATTTAGAGAAATAATAGTAAAAAAATTATTTTGTCTAGTAATTCGCTTGAAATAAAGAAGTAACATACGTAAATTCGTACGATTTCGTGAACAAATGTAGTAAACAATTTTCTCGTAGTGTTAACTTTTGTTATGATAAACATAACCTATTTAAATTTAGGATAGAGAAAAGAGGTTTATAAATGAAGCGTTATCAAAAAGTAATTGGTCTTATGGTTGTATTTTGTCTCTTTGTACTTGCTGGATGTAGTGGATCAGGTTCAAAGCTTCGTAAACCATTGAATTGGGATTTAGAAACTTTCCAATTTACGAATCAAGATGGAAAGCCATTTGGTACAAAAGATTTAAAAGGGAAAGTTTGGGTTGCAGATTTTATGTTCACAAACTGTCAAACAGTTTGTCCGCCAATGACTGCTAATATGGCTAAATTACAGAAAATGGCAAAGGAAGAGAAATTAGATGTTCAGTTTGTATCATTTAGCGTAGATCCTGACCTTGATAAGCCAGAAAACTTGAAAGCTTTCATTCAAAAGTTTACAGAAGATACAAGTAACTGGAACCTGTTAACAGGTTATTCGTTAGAAGATATTACAAAGTTTTCAAAAGATAATTTCCAATCACTTGTAGATAAACCTGAAAATGGTCAAGTGATACATGGTACGTCATTTTATTTAATTGATCAAAACGGAAAAGTAATGAAAAAGTACAGTGGTATTAGTAATACGCCGTATGAGGACATTATACGTGATATGAAGCGATTAGCAGAATAAAAAGAAGGGTGCAGATTAAAGCACCCTTCTTTTTTACATTAATCTATGGATAAAATGTCATGTTGCTGTGGAAGTTTTGGAGCCCGAATTTCTAACACGCCATTTTGATACGAAGCTTTTGCTGCTTTTTTATTAATGGAGTACGGTAATTTAATTAATCTGGATGCTTCTGAAATAGAACGTTCTCGGCGATAATAGTTATGGGATGTTTGCTCTTCTTCTTCCAGTATCTCTTCTTTTACAGAGACTTTTAAGTATTCATTTTGTATTTCAATTTGAATTTGTTCTTTTTGTATACCTGGTAGTTCAGCTGTAACAACGAGTTCTTCACCAACTTCATATAAATCTACAGGGAATGTTAATAAACGATTTCCTTTTTGGAAAAAATGATTTAAATCAGCAATTACATTGCGAAGTGGTGTTTGCTCGAAGAAATCATCAATTTGCTTTAAATAATTGCGAACCGGTGGGCGAGAAGAGTCTTTTTTTTCTTCACTCATGGTATTCCCTCCTAGAAATCAATTTGCAATATCATATGACAAAAGCGGAGAAAGGTGATTGCCTAATTTTCATGTTTTCATAAAAAATTGTTAAAAATGTGAAATGGAGTGATTTTTTTATAGTTTTTGGTCGCCATATTCAGTTGATTATGCTAGTATAAATAGGGTTGATATAGTAGTATAGAGACAGAATGAAAACTGAAAGAGGGTAAGAAGTATGTGTGGTTTTGTAGGATGTTTATGTGAAAACCCTAGAGAGTTTTCAGAAACAGAAAAACATCAATTTGAAAATATGAACACGATGATTTTCCACCGTGGTCCAGATGACGAAGGATATTTTCGTGATGAGCATGTACAATTTGGCTTCCGCCGTTTAAGTATCATTGACTTAGAGGCAGGACATCAGCCGCTAACTTATGAAAATGATCGATATGTAATTATTTTTAATGGTGAAATTTACAACTATGTAGAATTACGTGAAATGTTACTTGAAAAAGGTGCAACGTTTGCAACGCAATCTGATACAGAAGTTATCATTGCATTGTATGCACATATGAAAGAAAAATGTGTAGACTACCTTCGTGGTATGTTTGCATTTATGATTTGGGATCGTGAAGAAAAGAAACTTTTCGGTGCACGTGACCACTTCGGTATTAAACCTTTATACATCGCACAACAAGGTGATACTACATTCTTCGCATCTGAGAAGAAAAGTATTATGCATGTGATGGAAGATAAAGGCGTTAACCCAACGTCATTACAACATTACTTTACGTACCAATATGGTCCAGAGCCAGAAACATTAACAATTGATGTTAATAAAATCGAACCTGGTCATTATTTCGTAAAAGAAATCGGTAAAGAGATGGAAATCCATCGCTACTGGAAACCTTATTTCAATGCTTCAAGTGCAACGAAAGAGGAGCATATCCAAGCAATTCGTGATGTGTTATATGATTCAGTAAAAGTGCATATGCGCAGTGATGTACCAGTAGGTTCATTCTTATCTGGTGGTATCGATTCATCTATCATCGCTTCTATCGCAAGAGAAATGAATCCAAATCTTTTAACATTCTCTGTTGGTTTTGAGCAACGTGGTTTCAGTGAAGTTGATGTTGCGAAAGAAACTGCTGAGAAATTAGGCGTTAAAAACCATAACGTATTCATTTCAGCGAAAGAGTTTATGGATGAATTCCCAAAAATCATTTGGCATATGGATGATCCTTTAGCAGATCCAGCAGCTGTACCGTTGTACTTCGTTGCAAAAGAAGCACGTAAGCATGTAACAGTTGTTCTTTCAGGCGAAGGTGCAGACGAGCTATTTGGTGGTTATAACATTTATCGTGAGCCAAACTCACTGAAAATGTTCTCTTACATTCCTAGCCCAGGTAAGAGCGTTCTAAAAGCACTAAGTGGTGCTCTTAAAGAAGGATTTAAAGGAAAGAGCTTCCTAGAGCGTGGATGTACGCCAATTGAAGAGCGTTACTATGGAAACGCGAAAATCTTCCGTGAAGAAGAGAAAGCTGAATTAATGAAGTATTACAATGAAAGTGTTAACTATATGGATATCACGAAACCATTGTATAACGAAATTAAAGATTATGATGATGTAAGCAAAATGCAGTACATTGACATGTTCACATGGTTACGCGGTGACATTTTATTAAAAGCTGATAAAATGACAATGGCAAACTCATTAGAACTTCGTGTACCGTTCTTAGATAAAGAAGTATTCGATGTTGCATCTAAAATTCCAACTGAATTTAAGATTGCTAACGGAACTACGAAAGCTATTTTACGTGAAGCAGCACGCGGAATCGTTCCAGATCACGTATTAGATCGTAAAAAACTTGGATTCCCAGTACCAATTCGTCACTGGTTAAAAGACGAAATGCATGATTGGGCTATCAATATTATAAACGAGAGTAAGACAGAGCATTTAATCGACAAACAGTATGTATTAAACTTACTGGAAGCACATTGTGCAGATAAAGGCGATTATAGCCGTAAAATTTGGACTGTACTTGCGTTTATGGTATGGCATCAAATTTATGTTGAGCATAAATACGATACGAATAAGTTCCACGAAGAAACGAAACGTGCGTATAGCTTAGTTTAATTAGAAAAACCTTAAGATCGCATACGGTCTTAAGGTTTTTTTCATAAATAGGACGTATTATTGATACAATAATAGTAAAAGGATGGACAACATATGATTACGTTTGAAAAAGTAACTGTAGAAAATGAAAACGTTGTGAAAGAAATGTTTCGCTCACATAGTTTAACTGAGAATCAAGTACAGTATTGTGTGAAGGTTGATGATACATATATCGGTGTAATAGACTATAATGTACAAGAGGAGACTGCGATTTTATCTCAGTTAATTATTCACTTTGACTATCAAAGTTATGGTTATGGGACAAATACGTATTTCACATTTGAAATGATGATGAAAGAAAGAAATGTGAAAGAGATAAAGGTATTACAAACGGAATTAACAGAACAAGCGAAATCTTTCATAGAGAGCTTTGGATTTAATGTGGAAGACGGAATATATGTGAAGAAAATATAGCGATGAGTAGTTATGTGGGATAAAAATAAGGCAGGTGGATGTATGACGATGACTTCTGGTCTTGTATTAATTGGAGGGTGTTTTTTAGTAGCGGAGCTAAGCCATATGTTTATTCGAAAAAGAATGAATAAGAAGAGAAAGCCGTATGAATTACAATATGCTCCAGTGTTTTTCCTTTTGTTTTGTATGCTACTTACATTACAAAGCATAACGAACTTTTCACCGCTTTTAAATGTTTTTTTAAAGTTCGGTTTGCTGTATAGTACCACTGGAATAGCCCTTTTATTTCTTTTATTTTGCATACGTTATATTCACTATCAATCGTATATATTTATATTAAATTGGTTAAAGCAAAATGATAGAAACCGCCTTACTTAAGGGCGGTTTTTTTATTTGTAATTAGAGTGATTTTGTATATAAAGCCCAAAAATCATTGGAAATCTATAAAAATGATTGGATGTTTTAACATATTATCTATTATTAGTATGTGGTACTATATGTTCTTAACATGTAAAGTAAGTAGGTGTATAAATTTGAAATGTTAATCAACTAGTTTATCCCACTTTAATGGGCAGTAAGAACCCCACCTCAAAATTCAGCGAAAGCAAAGAAGTTAAATGGGGATCGGGCTGCCCATTAAAGTCCGATTGGTGGGGGCTAATAATCAGTGGGGGATGAAGAAAACCCCCACTGATTAAAGTTTCACTTTATATGAAGTGCTGAAAAATAGCAGAATTAAATTTTAGGGAGGTATCGTGTTTGTATGTTTAATATTGATATGTTATTTCTTGAATGGATGATCAGTCTGGAGGGAAGTGTACTTACAGCATTTTTTAAACTTGTATCTATTATTGCAAATGAAACATTATATTTAATTGTTATTTCAATTTCGTATTGGTGCGTTTCTAAAAGAAAAGCATTTCATATGATTGTTATGCTTTGTTTCTCTGGATATATAGGGATAGTGATAAAAGAATTTATGAAAATTCCGCGACCGTATACATACGACGGAATTCAATCTTTATATGAAAAATCAGCTGCAAGTTATTCTTTCCCAAGTACACACGTGCAGTTAGCAACAACGTTTTGGGGTTCATTCATGATTTTATGTAAAAAGAGAATCATTTGGATCATTGGTATTGTTTTTATTATATTAGTTGCTATTTCTCGTCTATATTTACGTGTACATTGGCTCAGTGATATAATAGGTGCCGTTTTATTTAGTGTCATAGTTGTTTATTTATATACGAAGGTAACAATGGGATTAAGTGATAGGAAATTTATATTGTTACAACGAATTATATTGGCTGTTTCACTCATTATGTATGTTATGACAAGCCAAGTAGATAATCTTAAATTACTAGGAGTTTTGACAGGTTCTACGATTGGTATCATGTTAGAGAATCATTTTATTAATATGAATGAAAGTAATGATTTTAAAATGCAAGTGGTAAAAACAGTATTGGGCCTAAGTATCATGCTAATAATGCAGTTTATACTAAAAAAAGTAATACCTGATATGTATTATTTACGTTATGCAGTGACTGGAATTACAATTACTTTCTTATGTCCATTTATTTTTCATATGTTACGATTAAAAAAATTTGAGTAGCAAATAGGCACAAAAATATTTTGAATAAAAATGAGGGTGTAATTATATATATTGAAAAAGTTTTCTGATATATCTATTGACAATGTATGAGATATACATTAACCTTTAAGTGTAAATGATAATCAATTTCATCCAGGAGGGCTTATGACACGCACTAAAAATATTCTTATACTTTGCGTTATGTTACTAATGGTCGTAATCGCAGGGTGCGGTAAAGAAGAAGAGAAGAAAGATAAAGATACATCAGTAAAGGCAAAAGGTTCTTATAGTATAAAGCATGCAATGGGAGAAACGACAGTAAATGGTACGCCAAAAAGAGTTGTGGTTTTAACAAATGAGGGCGCTGAGGCACTTTTATCTGTTGGAGTAACGCCGGTTGGAACGACGAAACCACGAGCTGGTGATGAATGGTATCCTCATTTAGCGAAAGAGTTAAAAAATACGAAAGTAGTAGGAACTGAGCGTGACATTAATTTAGAAGCAGTAATGAAGCTTCAGCCGGATTTAATTATCGGAAATAAAATGCGTCACGAAAAAATATACGAGCAATTAAAAGAAATCGCGCCAACAGTATATGCTGAAACATTACGCGGTGATTGGAAAGAAAACTTTACACTTTATACGAAAGCTGTAAATAAAGAAAAAGAAGGGCAAAATGCTCTTAATGATTATAAAAAGCGTATTGCAGGAATAAAAGAAAAATTAGGTGATAAAGTTAACTCTAAAGTTTCTATTATTCGTTTCGTCCCTGGTGACGTTCGTATTTATCAAAAAAATTCATTCTCAGGTGTTGTATTAAATGATATTGGATTTAAAAGACCACCATTACAAGATAAAGATGAATTTGCAATTAAAGGAATTACAAAAGAGCAAATTCCAAATATGGACGGGGATTATTTATTCTATTTCACATCTGATAAAGACGCGGATAAGAATAATGAAGGAAATACATTAGCAAAAGAATGGACAGAAGATCCACTATTTAAACAACTGCAGGCTTCTAAAGATAATAAAGTATTCCAAGTAGATGAAGTGATTTGGAATACAGCAGGTGGTATTGTAGCTGCAAATCTTATGTTAGATGATATTGAAAAATATTTTCTGAAGTAAATAAAAAGTGCATCACTTTAAATAGGTGATGCACTTTTTATTTTATTAAAATGCAGAAAATTCCTTCTTTTGATCATGCATAAGTTGTACAATTAAAACAATCATGTAATAAAGGAGTGGGAATAAATGAAAGCTACTCATAAAGATTGGATTTTATTTAACGGAAGAATTGTAAATACGAAGGAAGAACAGCCAATGATTCCATTAGAGGAGAGAGGCTTTCAATTTGGTGATGGTATATACGAGGTATTCAGACTATATGATGGGAAGCCACATTTATTAGATTTACATTTAGAACGATTCTTTCATTCTATGGAAGAAATAAAATTAATTCCACCGTTTACTAAGGAAGAGTTAGTGGAAGAGTTATATCAAATGATTGAAAAAAATAAATTTCAAGAAGATGGGAATGTATATTTGCAAATATCAAGAGGGGCTCAAGCGCGTAATCATGTATATGAGTCAAATATGCAACCAACATATTTTGCAAACATTGTTTCTTTTCCACGACCAATTGCTTCTATGGAACGAGGAATAAAAGTTACTGTAGAAGAGGATATACGCTGGAAGTTCTGTCATATAAAATCCTTAAACCTGCTACCTAATATTATGATCAAAAATAAAATAAACGAACAAGGCTATCAAGAAGCGATATTAGTACGAGATGGAATTGTAACGGAAGGGTGTCATTCAAATTTCTTTATGGTGAAAAATAATAAATTGATTACACATCCGGCTGACAATTTCATTCTACACGGCATTACACGTCACTACGTTATTACATTAGCGAAAGAGTTACATATTGAAGTAGAAGAAAGAGAATTTCCACTTCAAGAAGTGTATGAGGCCGATGAATGCTTCTTCACAGCGACGCCACTTGAAATATTCCCAGTCGTTCAAATTGGTGACGAGCAGTTCGGGAACGGGGAAAGAGGACCGATCACAAAGAAACTCCAAGTTGCATATGAAGAAAGTATTCGTTTGTTTAAAGTTACGAACTAATATTGAAGAAAAAAGCTGGTATTACTCCAGCTTTTTTTCATGATATAATTCAAACATAGGACAAGATTTGAAAACGCTGTAAAAAGGGGATTTAATGTATGAATTATGAAGATTTTAAAGAAGTAATTCACGGTAGACGAAGTGTTAGAAAGTTCACAGAACAAGAAGTATCCACTAGTGATATAAAAGAAATTATTGATTGTGCTCGTTATGCACCGAGTGATACGAACTCACAAACTTGGGAGTTCTTGGTCATTATGAACCGAGAGAAAATTAAAGAAATTGAACAAATGACATGGGATGCATTACATAAACTTGCGGCAAAAGCGGCAGAAAACGGAGAAGAGAAAGCAGGGAAATTACTTACACGTTCTTTTGGACCATATGCAACAGCTTTCTCGGAGGCACCAGTATTAATCGTATGTTTGGCAACGCCATATGAATCAAAGTTTCGTGAAAAAATATTTGATCCGATTGCTTTTGTTCCAGATTCAGTTTGGGAAGAAGAAGGAATTAAGAGCAGCTGTTTAGCGGCACAAAACTTAATGTTAGCTGCACATGCGAAGGGGCTTGGTACATGCCCAATGACAGGACCGGTATTGTTAGCTCAAGATGAACTACGACAATATTTACAAATTGAGCCTGAAAAACAAATAAATATGGTTATTTCACTCGGTTTTCCGAAAGATAAGCCGAAGAAACTTCCAAGAAAAGAAGTGGATGAGATTACAACATTTGTTTTTTAAAGCCGAAAATAAAAAGACATTGAATGAAACAATGTCTTTTTATTTTGGATAGGTATGTAATTAATCCATTAGGCTAAAATGATAGATAAGAGGGAATTACTATTTATTTCATAAAAAAAATTAATGTTCTATTAAGGAAAGTATGATACATTAATCGTGAGCAAGATTCTAGTTGTTCATGAAAGTGTTGAAAGTAGTCTTAAAATTTAAAAGTTATTTTTGTATAATAAATTATAATGAAATGACAGGGGGGATGAATTTTGAAAAAATTCATAATCACTGGATTGTCTGTATTGTTATTAGTTGGTTGCGGTGCTCCAAAGGAAAAAGAGGGTACACAATCAAAGCCTGAAGAACAAGTCGTAAACGCAAGTAATGAGAATATAGTTGTATTTCCGGAAGGCGTAATGCCAATTGGAGAAGGAAAAGTAAAAGTTATTACACCAGACGGTACTTCTGAGAATGGTAATATACCAGCTGTATTCATTAAAAAGGATACTTTAATTCAACACGTTGAATTAGAGCTCTCTAATTTTCAAAATGATAAAGAAACATTCGTATTTGTAGATCGAGTGTTTGCAGATAAATATCAAGTAACTAGTACAACACAGACAACAGTACAATTAAAAGAAAAGACGCTTGAAACAGGTAGTCATACAATTACGGCAGTTCAGTATGAAAACAATGATCCGAAAGGAAAGGTTATTAGTTTTAATCAAGCAACATTCGAAACAAAACCAGCGTCATAAGAAGAATAAAAAGTACATTACTCAAAAAGTAGTGTACTTTTTTGTTTATACTAGAGGTTGTAATAGTGAATCACTTGTTTCGTTTTCTAATATGATTAAATTAGGAAGAGACCACTTGTTACTACTATGACAGAAAAAGCGGTTGAAGAGGTGAACTGGTGTATTTGTATCTTCTTGATTAATATGATGATGTCAGTAATTTGGTTTATGATGCAAGTTAAGTTCCATTATCAAATTTATGACTTATCGATAGGGTCTATTTGTTTTACCATTGTTTAGCTATTATATGATAAACTCGGAATAAGGTAAGTTTCAGAAGAAAAATGTAGGTATTTCATTTGAAATGTCGAATAGTACATACGATGTCGTAATAACAAATTTTCTATTGTTTACTGTGAAACAGGAGAAGGAGAGATAGTAATGAAACGAGCTCTTATAAATATTGATTATACATATGATTTTGTAGCTGAGAAAGGTGCTTTAACATGCGGAAAACCAGGACAAGAAATTGAGAAGGAAATTGTCCATTTAACGAAGCAATATATTGAAAATGGAGATTACGTAGTCTTTGCAATCGATAAACATGAAGAAAACGATGTATATCATCCAGAATCAAAGTTATTCCCGCCTCATAACATAGCCGGTACAAATGGAAGGGATTTATTTGGTGAATTACAAGATGTGTATGAAACATATAAAAATGCAGAGAATGTATATTATATGGATAAAACACGATATAGTGCATTTGCAGGAACAGACCTAGAGATGAAGTTACGAGAAAGAGGAATAGAAGAAGTTCATCTTGTAGGTGTTTGCACTGATATTTGTGTTCTTCATACAGCAGTAGATGCTTATAATAAAGGGTTTAAAATTGTAGTTTATGAAAAGGCGGTTGCATCTTTTAATGCGCAAGGGCATGAATTTGCACTTGGACATTTTAAATCTTGCTTAAACGCAGAAGTGAAGTGAAAAAAAGAGGCCTTTAAAAAAGGTCTCTTTTTGCGTTTAAATTGAGACGAGGTTTTGCTCAATTAACTTTTTTATAAATGGGCTAATATTCTCTGGTAGCTTATCAAAACCAAAAAATTGTACACTTAATGATTCGATCCCATCAGCTTTTAGCAAGCCGCCTTTAATGTCTTTGCAAAGATATGCGATTGTTATAGGATAAAACTCATCCCCGTTTGGTAATTTTACAAAAAATTCTTTTCCAGAAAATACGCTTATTAACTGTAAGCTTCCTATTTCAATCCCTGTTTCTTCGAGCACTTCTCGTCTCCCAGCTTCTTCTGTTGATTCACCAAGTTCAACGAATCCACCAGGAACACCCCAAATACCATTTCACCTTTGTTGAAGTAATATTTGTCCTTGTTCATTGAAAACAGCTACAGCAACTCCTGCTAGATTGAGTGGTCTTGATCCGACAAATTTTCTAAGTTCTTCAATATACCCCATTGTATGTAACCTCCGTAAGAAAAAATAAGAGCAAATATACTATTCGTTGTTATGTGAATATTTTCCTCTTTATAAGAGGGAGAGAAGTCATATAACTTATTTGTTTTATTTGGTAAAATATACATCAAAAAAGGTCAAATAAAATCTTTGACCTTTTTTGACCAAGTGTTATAATAAAGGCAGAAAGAGATAATCTTTCATTCATAAATAATAAGGAGGAAAAAATATGCGTAATTTATTTCCAGAGATAACAAAACGTCAAAATGGTATTTTTGATTTTGGGCCTTCTTTATTAGAAGGGATGACAGATGCTTTCTTTAAACCGATGAACATGGATACTTTTAAAGTAGATGTTCATGAACAGTCTGATAAATATACAGTAAAAGCAGATTTACCGGGTTTTCAAAAAGAAAACATTCAAGTTGAATTTGAACAAGATGTATTAACGATTCAAGCAACTAATCATAATGAAGTAGAAGAAAAAAATGAGAATGGCATATATATTCGTAAAGAACGTTCTATAGGTTCTGTAACTCGACGCTTTAATTTTCAACGAGTTGAGGAAGAAAATGTTAAAGCAAATTATAAAGATGGCGTACTGACAATTGAATTGCCAAAATTGAAAGAAGAAAAAAACAGTAAAACAACAATTAATATCGAATAAAAGAGCTGATAAATTCAGCTCTTTTTTTATCTAGTTAATGAATAAATTAGTTGAAATCGTAATGAGTAGAATAAAGTTTTAACGTTTAAAAAATTTCACGATTAGCTCCCCTTAGGTTATTAAAAAGGGTATATTTAAAGGGAAAGGAAAAGAACATCTAGACATACTGTTTAAAGTGAATTAGTAATAAAGTCAAAATACATAGTAAGGGTAGCGACGTTTTAGAGAAGATAATAGATTTTCCTAGAATAAACTGAGACGATTATGAATTTTTTAATTAGTAAGGAAGTGGTTAGATGAGTTTATTAACGTATACTGAAGAATTTTTTAATTATGTAAGAGAGTTTTTACTTTTAAGATTTTTACTATTTGCTTTCGTTCTAATCATTATTTCATTTGTCATAAACCGCATTATTGATTGGTTTTTTAGGAAATCAAGCTTTTTTGATGAAGAGGTAGAGCAAACGATTCAAAGTGTGATTCGATCTATTTTTAGATATATCATTATCATTAGTCTAATCATATATTTAATTAGCCAATTTGTAGATATAAAAAGTATCATTGCAGGTGCAGGGATAGCGGGGGTTGTTATCGGTTTTGCTGCACAACAGATGCTGAAAGATGTTATATTAGGCTTTGCGAGATTAGCGGACAAAGAGTTTCGTGTTGGCGATTTTGTTACTTTTAACGGAACAAACTCAGGAACGATTGAGGAAATTAGTATTCGTTTTATGCAAATTCGTGAATGGTCAGGAAAACTCCTTACCATACCACACGGAGAGATTAGAACGATACAAAATTTTAATAAAGGTTGGATGCGTGTAATTGAACGAATTACGGTAAGTTATCAGGAAGATCCGACAAGAGTTAAGGAATTGTTAGAGGAAGTTTGTGTGAATTGTAATGAAAAGTTGACTCCAAGTCTTTATAAAGTAGAGGATGAAGCTGTTGAACCTTTTAAATATGTAGGTGTTACAGATTTAAATCCGAATCTGAAATACGTTGGATATGAATTTTGTATTACAGGTTTAATAAAACCGGAAGATTATTTTGAAACTTCTAGACAAGTAAGATTTGAATTAATGTCTATGTTCCATAAGAATCAAGTGCAAATGCCAGCAGCAAATATGGTTGTTACTACTGAAAGTTTACAGCATAGCCAAGGTGGACAATATTTATCGGACAGCTAAAGTAGAATAGTTTGGTAACGGAAATGCTGCTTTCAGCATTGGATAGAAAAATAATAATAAAATGATTGATATAAAAAAGAGCTGAAGAAATTCAGTTCTTTTTAATTTGTAGAATTTAGAAATTTCTTAATGTTATAATGATAGATGGTGATGAAAATGAACTTTGAAGAAAAAGAGATGCATCGTTTAGAGGCATTAAAAGCAATTGCTGAATTATTAAATGAAGCAACAGACTTACAAGACATGTTGGAAAAAGTGTTACATACATTGTTACAAGTTATGAATTTGCAAACAGGCTGGATCTTTTTTATTGATGAAAGTGGAAAGCACCGTATGCTTGTGGATGAAAACTTACCGCCAGCTCTTACGTGGCAAGAGAAGAAGCCGATGTGTGAAGGAGATTGCTGGTGTGTAGAGCGTTTTGTGAATGGCAGGTTGGAAAAAGCGACTAATATTATTGAATGTAAGCGAATAGAGGATGCGATTGAATGTAATTGGGGAGATACCGAAAATGTTACGCACCATGCGACAATTCCCCTTAGGTCTGGATCAGAGAAGTTTGGTCTATTAAATGTGGCCTCGCCTCAAAAAACAAATTTTTCAGAGGAAGAATTAGCATTATTAGAATCAATTGCATTTCAAATAGGAACAACTATACAACGTATTCAGTTAGTAGAGAAAGAACGTAAATATGTAGTTGTAGCAGAACGAAATCGACTTGCACGTGATTTACATGATTCAGTAAAACAATTGTTATTTTCTATCATGTTAACCGCAAAAGGTACTCTAAATATGACGCAAGATAGAGACTTGCAAGAGATGTTGAGCTATATTGGAGAATTATCACAGGAAGCATTACAAGAGATGACACTCTTGATTTGGCAATTAAGACCGGAAGGATTAGAGAAAGGGTTAGCTGAAGCAATTAAAAATTACGGAAAGTTGTTAGGAATTCACGTGGAAGTTCGAATTGATGGAATGGTTTCAATTGGTGATGAAATAGAAGAGGTTTTATGGCGTATTAGTCAAGAAGCGATACATAATTGTAAAAAATATGCTTCATGTGAAAAGGTACATGTTCTTTTAAAAATAGAAGATAACCAGTTGTATTTTTACATAGAGGATAACGGAATAGGATTTATACAAGAGCAAGTAAGAGAGTCAGCACTCGGTTTAAAAAGTATGAAGGAACGTATTCAGTTAATGAGGGGATCATTTCAAATAAAAACGGAGCTGAAA
Source organism: Bacillus cereus group sp. MYBK101-2 (assembly GCF_051918845.1). Taxonomy (NCBI): domain Bacteria; kingdom Bacillati; phylum Bacillota; class Bacilli; order Caryophanales; family Bacillaceae; genus Bacillus; species Bacillus cereus group sp. MYBK101-2. Next base: position 83,969 of record NZ_JBQAIE010000007.1, read on the forward strand.
AAGGGTACGAAAATTGAAATTCAATTGCCAGTTTGAAGGGGAGAAGAAGGTTGAAAATTAAATTACTACTAGTTGAGGATCATCATATCGTTCGAAGAGGACTTGTATTCTTTTTGAAAACGAGAGAAGAATTTGAAATTGTTGGGGAAGCAGAAAATGGAGAAGATGCGTTAACATTCGTCCAAACAAAAAGGCCAGATGTAGTATTAATGGATCTATCAATGCCGAAGATGGATGGTATTGAAGCAACAAAACAGATAAAACAATATGATGAAACAATAAAGATACTAATATTAAGCAGTTTTTCAGAGCAAGATTATGTTTTACCAGCACTTGAAGCCGGAGCAGATGGTTATCAATTAAAAGAAGTACAACCTGAGCAACTTGTAGCTTCTATTATTGCAGTACATGAAGGAAATACGAATTTTCATCCGAAAGTAACACCAGCACTATTAGGACGATCAGTAGTCAAGAAAGAAAAAGAAAACCCTTTTTCTATGTTAACGAAAAGAGAACAAGAAGTACTTCGTGAAATTGCGAAAGGGCGAAGTAATAAAGAAATTGCAGCAGTGCTTCATATTACAGAACAAACTGTAAAAACACATGTTTCAAATATTTTAGCTAAATTAGAAGTAGATGATCGTACGCAAGCTGCATTGTATGCAGTGAAACATGGGGAAAATAATAATAAGTATGAATAAATGTTTCGTATAGTATGACAGAATACATAAGAGCAATTAAAATGTTATAGTTAAGTCTAATAAAGGTGCTTTTTAGCCAAAATCGAATAAAAAGTGAAAGGCAGAAATGTTGATTTTATAACGTTTCTGCCTTTTCAATTTCATGTGATCTTACTTCGAAAGAGACTTATGAGACAGCCCCTTTTTTATTAGTGAATAGTTTGTTTATTTATTTTCTTGTAGAAATATGTGACTTACTTATAGCCAGTGATGACTCTCATTAAAAAAATATAAAACGATTTATACAACAATTCAAACATTGTTCATAATTTCACAATTTGTTTTTGAAGTGTCATGTTATGATGAACATGTAATGATGATTGAACACTTAAACTTGGCACAATGATTAGCCAAACTAGTGAAGACAGAAGTTGTGAGATGAACTCATGAAAAATTCTAAAACACTAAAGGGGAGATCACATATGAAAGCAGTAGTAGTTAATAAAAATAGTAAAGCAAACATTGAAATTATTGAAAAAGAATTACGTCCGTTACACTCAGGTGAAGCGCTAGTAGATGTAGAGTATTGTGGAGTTTGTCATACTGATTTACACGTTGCAAATCATGATTTTGGAAATACAGATGGCCGTATTCTTGGTCATGAGGGTATAGGTATTGTGACGAAAATCGCTGATGATGTTACTTCACTAAAGGTGGGGGACCGTGTAAGTATTGCATGGATGTTCCAATCTTGTGGACGTTGTGAATATTGCGTAACAGGTAGGGAAACATTTTGCCGTGAAGTTAAGAATGCTGGTTATTCAGTAGATGGTGGTATGGCTGAACAATGTATTGTGACAGCTGATTATGCGGTGAAAGTACCAGAAGGATTAGATCCAGCTCAAGCATCATCAATCACATGTGCGGGGGTAACTACATATAAAGCTATAAAAGTATCCAATATTAAACCTGGCCAACCTATCGTCATCTATGGTTGTGGTGGATTAGGTAACCTAGCTATTCAATATGCTAAAAACGTATTTGGTGCAAAGGTAATTGCAGTAGATATTAATGACGATAAATTAGCCTTAGCAAAAGAGGTTGGAGCTGATATGACAATCAATCCAATTTCTCAAGGTCCTGCTGATAAGATTGTTCAAGATGAGTTTGGTGGTGCTTATGCTGCTGTAGTAACAGCTGTTTCAAAAGTAGCATTCAACTCTGCAGTTGATGCAGTACGTGCTTGTGGTAAAGTCGTTGCAGTAGGTTTACCAGTAGAAACGATGGATTTAAACATTCCGCGACTTGTATTAGATGGAATTGAAGTGGTTGGCTCTCTAGTCGGTACTCGTAAGGATCTAGAAGAGGCATTTATGTTCGGTGCAGAAGGAAAAGTAGTGCCTGTTGTTCAAACTTGTTCTCTAGATAAAGTACAAAATGTATTCGAAGAAATGGAACAAGGTAGAATTCAAGGACGTATGGTAATCGATTTTAAACAGTATAATTGTGATTGCAAATAATTCACATTAAATATAAAAAATATGAGTTTAACAAAGTACATGTAAAAAAGTTAGACTGCATAAAAAGATGATCCCTGTATGCAATAGGGATCATCTTTTTTATATTCTACTAATATCAATGCCAATCCATACTTGATTAATGAGACAGGATTAAAGGTTCACTTTATTTGCAAAAGAAAAAGAATCTTTACCTTTAACAAATTTTTTATGATCAGGAACGGTTTGAATTGCTACAGTTTGCGAATCTCTTGCTTTCAGTGCATCTTGAATCCCGATTGTCATAAGCTTAATAAATAGAATCGTAATAAAGAAAGAAGCGAGAGTATAAAAAATAATCCACCATGAAAGATTCATTTCATTACGATTTAAGCCAATAAGACCTGCCCAATCATTAGATAGAGAAACAGGTTTGAGTACTCCGTCATAGAGTTCACGCATTTGAATCCCGCCAATTACAATGTTAAGCAACGCTAAATGGATAACGAGTATGAGTGTTTGGACGATATGTTCCATAAATAATACAAATAAGCGGTCAAGTAATAAGACTCGTAAGTGTTTTTTCATAATATGAAAACGGCTAGCACCCAATAATTGTGAACTTAAAATGTAATCTCGTTTCATAAATTCATCAACCTCTGAGGATATATATAAAGAAAGTGTAGGCAGAGCGACGAAAATAAGTACGAGTACTTGATAAAACGTAAATGAAATATTTGGATTTAACCCATCAGCATTTGATGTGATTACAATATTAACGGGTGTGATGAGTATGAATGCGATAAATAGAGTTGGAATATAATAAAAAACTTCTGAGCATGCCTGGAAAAATCTCTTGAGTTTTGGAGCATATAAACTTAAGAGGATTCCTATACATGTTCCGCATAAAATTCGAAAGAAGCTAATTGCCACGGCTAATAGAATAGTAAATTTTGCTCCTTCTATAATTTGAAAGAAAACAGACTCTCCAAAACGATCAGATCCAAAAGGCGGAATTAACGACGGCGGAAAGGGAGCCTTTCCAAGTAATTCGTTATTGTCATTGTAAAGTAACTGAGGAGGTTTTGGGATGTTATCTTTAAAGAACCAACTATAAATAAAACTAGCTGAAATAAGTATAAATAAATAGGTAAAGCCGATTAAAAAGCGTTTTGATTTCCAAATAGATTTCATAATGCTACTCCTTTCAAGTGCTTTTGCCATCTATTCATCATGAATGAGGTTATTTGAAAAATAGTATAAAACGGTAAAATAATCATAACCAGTATGATAAATGCAGCTGGAGGTGAAATAAACGCCTTATTAAATAAGAATTGAATAATGCCTTCCATATTAAAAACAAATTCTAAAATGAATAAATTAGAAAGTAAGAAAACAAAAATCGTTTTTAAATGGTGGAAGAAGTGGATAGATATATTTTTGAATAAATGAATGCATAGTATATAACTTGATGAAAGGCCTTTTCCATAGGCAACCTCTACATAATCTTTTCCATGTTCTTCTTTTATGTATAACACCATCATCCGAAACATTTGTAATGTAGGTAAGACTGCTAAAGATACAATTGGGAGTAAATAAGCTCGATTTTCATTAAAAGAAATAATGGTGAAAGGAGCTTCCCCGAATTTCCTAAGTACCCATATGAAAAATATTTGCAAACAAATCATCATCATCATATCAGGGACAGCTTCTAATATGAACACAATTCGGTTTATCCATTTTTTTATATAATCTTTTGCTAAAAAATAAAAAAATGCCATGCTGGATGATAGAAAGAGCGCAAGTAAAAAGGCTAAAAATAATACAGTAAATGAATATAGGTAAGGTTCTAAAACAGTTGGGAATAAGGGTATTTTTTTGAAACCACCAAATTTTGGATCTGATCCTATCACTACTAATGATTCAGGGGAGAAAACATCTTTTAACATAGTAACAATCTGATTAAAAAAAAGAATTGGTTGAAAGGTAAATCCATTTTGAGTGATAAATAAATAAGGTAAATTTAATAATAATAAGAGTGATAAAAGAATTGATGAAAGCTTAATTGTGAATTGAGATATTTTATGTAACATTAAATCCCTCCGACATCTTTTTACAACATTATACAATAAATTCTGGTATATTTTTATATTTTTCTGAAAAATAAGAAATTGATTAAGTTTTATAATTATAATACGCTATATTTTTACATAAGGAAATTTCTATATTGAGGACCGGATTTCTATGTCTATCAAGAGGAATTCCTATTTTTTCTATTTTTGAAGCATTTACTTTACTTCAATTGATTGGCATTTGCTGTTATTCCAATGTTACAAAGTTAATAGAACTAAATTTTCTTAAAACAAAAACCACCGAAATATAGAAGTAGTTTTGAACGTAAGGAATTTGTAAGGAAGGAGTAAGAAAAAAGAGATTTTCAATGTGTATGATCAAAATATAGAGAAGAACGGGAGGGGGAGTAGTTACTATCTATTTATATAAAAACAAATTAATTAATAAAACGCTATGGAAGAAAAGAAGAAATTATAGAAGTTAACAGATATCTGAAGAAGAGGGATTAATTATTTATTCGGTCAGAGCGTTGCTTGTAGAAATGATTGATCTATAGATGATTGCAAATTCAGTATTGACTTTTATCATTGGGAGGGTTGATAGCTGTGTGATTAGCATATGACATAACTATCAACCAGCAATACAATTTTTGATCTAATCTATTACTACAATTTGCTCACGAAATTTAAAACTTTTTGTCCCCTAACACCTTACGAAATCTTACTAAAAATATTGAGTTTGTACAACAAACCACATACCTATTAAGCGAAAGAACAAGTTACTCAAAAACTAGAAAAAGAGTTTGTTTCGAAACGGATATTATGTAACTTTACCGAATGGATCAGTTACCTGTGGTTGGTTAATGGGCTTAACTGAAAAAGCATTTGCAGAAGATCCTAAACTTGATGGTATTAAAGGTGAAATGAACTCTTCAGGAGAAGGAAAATGGACTGTTGAAACTGCACTTGAACTGCAAGCTGCAGCACCAGTAATCGCAATGTCATAATTTATGCGTTACCGTTCTCAGGAAGATGATACATTCCATGGAAAAGTAGTTTCAGCCCTTCGTAATCAGTTCGGTGGGCATGAAGTTGTGAAAAAATAGAGGATGATTTTTGAAAAGAAACTTGTGCATAAGCGCAAGTTTCTTTTTTATAGTTTAAGAAATTACTAATTTAAAAATACCAATCAATCATCGTTTTTTTGTCATAAATGACAGCTTCAACGTTCATTGATTGAACAATATATTCTATATTTTCTTCTTTAGCTAATAATAAGGTTGTAAAGGAATCGAATATACTCATAAACGCATACTCATTGTCTTCGCTAGTAATAATTAACTCATTATTGCTAATGTCCCAAATATCTAATGGAGTAGTATTATTTATCTCTAATAATCCGCTTGTATCAAGAATTGGTTCAGAGAAATATAAATTTTTTGCACCTTTAGAACCGAGGAGTTTAAGTAATTTATGTAATAAAAATATAGACGTATAATCTTCTGTTGGATAATAAAGATCTTCTTTTAAGTTTGAATGTAGCTTTTCAGCTAAATCCTCTCTTTTATATTCTTCTGTAAAAGCACCAATGGAAGTCAACATGGCCATTGCTAATTCTGCGTATGAATGTAATCCACTATAAGGCATTATTTCCTTCCAAGAAACGGATTTCCCATTATGAATGATTTCTTCAGCGCTAGGATAGATGTGCTCATATGGTTTTTTTCTCATAGACTTTTCCCATCCTAAAGGCATTTGGACAAAAGGGTGTAGCAATATAGCTGCAGATTTAAAGGTGCTTGGTAGTTGTGCTAAAATTGGTGATTTGTCATCTAGCCAAATGTAATCCAACAAAATATAACCTCCTCTTAGACTTTGAAATATACGGATTCCCGCATTATGTTTTTTGTATTGGTTGTATTAAGTATAAAGCGCTGCATGAAATATGTCCCAACATAAAAATAAGAATAAATAAAATGAAGTTTTCATAAATAGTAAAAGAATGATTATGTCATCAGTGTAGCTAAGAAATGATGTTACATATGGAGAGAGCGTGTTAAAAAATATGAGGTGGTTAAATGGGAAATGAGCAAGTGAAGAATGTAGGGGAAGAAAAAAAGTTATGTCTTTGTATGATTGTTAAAAACGAGTCTAGAATTATGGAAAGATGTTTAAATGCTACGAAATCAATTGTAGATTTTGTTTCTATTTGTGATACTGGATCAACTGATCATACGCCTGAAATTATTGAAAATTGGTGTAAGGAAAATGAGATACCTGGGACGGTTCATCATGAGCCGTTTAAAAACTTTGGTTATAACAGAAGCTTAGCTGTATCGTTAGCGCAAAAAACATACCCAGAAGCAGATTATTTATTAATATTAGATGCGGATATGATTTTAGAGGTTGATCCGAATTTCGATAAAACGAGCTTAACGGAAGACCACTATCTTACATTACAATATGATATTCATATTAAGTATTGGCTTACACGGCTTTTAAAAGCGTCTTTACCATGGAAATCAGTCGGTGTTACTCATGAGTATTGGGATATAGATCGTTCCAAAGTTGGAGAGGATTACAATACGAGAGTAGCTAGACTGGAGACGCTTGTCGTTAATGACCCTGGTGATGGTGGGAGTAAAGCGGATAAATTTGAAAGAGATGAGAGGCTGTTGTTACAAGGGCTGAGTGATCCAGAAACTACGCCAGATTTGCATATAAGATATTTATTTTATTTAGCCCAAACGTATTTTCATTTAAGTCAATTTGAAGATTCGATTAAATGGTATAAAAAACGAGTGGAAGCAGGGGGATGGGTTGAAGAGGTATTTTATTCGTTATTGCGAATAGGATTTTGTTATGAACAATTAGCAACTCGTTCAGCAAATAAACAACTTGAAGTAACAGAAGTGGATGAAAAAGAAAATGCTAAGAAACAAGAAGAGCAATATACAGCATTAGCTGTTCTTTATTTTCAAAAAGCGTGGGAATATAGACCAACTAGGGCTGAGCCATTATATCAACTTGCAAGAATGTATCGATTAAAATCTCAAAATAATATTGCTTTGATGTATGCTCTGCAAGGGAAGGAAATTCCTTTTCCGAAAAATGATCTTCTATTTGTAGATTATCATGTGTATGATTACTTATTTGACTATGAAATTTCTATAAATGCTTTTTATATACCACATAAAAAGCATTTAGGTGCAGTGTCACAAAAATTTTTGGAATCGAAAAAAGATGAGTTACCGTTGCATATAGCAAATATGGTAGAAAGTAATGCGAAATTTTATTAAATACAATTTCGGTTAAAGGAGTAGTGGAGTAATAATGGAATTAATACGATGGGCGCTAGAACTAGGAGAATCTGTGCATGGAAATACGTATGAAGAATTGTTGCCACTACTAGATTATTATTATGATCGTGATCATTTAAAAGCGTATTGTATCGCAAATCTTCTGTTAAACATGGACGTATCAGATGAACATCAGCAAAGAATTGAATTAAGAAGGTGCATTGCTGCTTATTATGCTGGACTATATAAAGTAGCAAAAAAACATGCAAAGGATCTTTTACTGAAATATCCGGATGTAGATTTATATAAGAATAATTTAAGGCTAATGGAAGCTTATTTGAATAAAGAATATGATTATTGTTTGTTTATATGTCCAAAGACGTATGGTAGTTTTATAGATGTTGCGCGAGCTTTGAAATGGCGATTGGAGCAAGAGGGAAATACAGCAATCATATCAGAAACAATACTCGAAAATGTGGGGAATACAATTGTTTTTGGAGCGCATACATATGCACATAGCCCACATCTCCTTCCGAAAAATGCAATTATTTATAATTTAGAACAGCTATATGAAGGAAGCCCTTATGCGCATCCTCTCTATTTAATGTTATTAAAAGATAAGGAAATTTGGGAATATAGTAAACAAAATATAGAATGGTTAAAACAAAGAGGAGTAGGAAAAGAAATAAAACATGTAGGCATGAACTATGCACCAACTTTAGAAATAAAAAAAGATGCATTTGATGAAGAATTAATTGAAGACATTGATATACTGTTTATAGGTGCTCTTAACCCAAGACGGCAAGCTATATTGGATCAATTAAAAGTCGTTGCCCCGAATTTAAATATTGTTTTTAAAAATAATGCATGGGGAATTGTTAGAAATGAGTTAATTGCTAGGTCTAAAATTATATTAAATATCCACTTTTACTTATCTGGTATTCTTGAAACTCCTCGAGTTTCTTATGCAGTGGCAAATAAGAAATTTATTATTTCGGAAAATAGCAACCCGGAGGACGAAATAGATTGGCCAGGTATTGTATTTACTCCGTATGAAAAAATAATTGAAAACGTAATGAAATATATAGAATTACCAGAAGAACGGAAAAGATTAGCGGAAAAAGCATATAACCATTTTAAAGCAAATGAAAGTTTAGGTACATTGAGCATGAGAGATGAAACAAAGTAATTGTACGAAACTCATACGAAAGTATGAGTTCTTTTTTGTTTATCATACTATTTTATGAAACAAGTTAACTCTTTATATTGTGTTTTGTGTAGAAATTTCTGATAATATATAAGTAGAAATTGAAAACAAAGGGGAGAAATAATCATGAAACTAGTTGTTATTAACGGTACACCAAGAAAATTTGGTAGGACTCGCGTGGTGGCAAAATATATTGCGGATCAATTTGAAGGGGAATTATATGATTTAGCAATTGAGGAGTTACCTTTATACAATGGAGAAGAGTCACAACGTGATTTAGAGGCAGTGAAAAAATTAAAAACGTTAGTGAAAGCTGCGGATGGGGTTGTATTATGTACACCAGAATATCATAATGCGATGAGCGGTGCGCTGAAAAACTCTTTAGATTACTTAAGTAGTAATGAATTTATTCATAAACCAGTTGCGTTGTTAGCGGTTGCTGGTGGCGGTAAAGGTGGAATAAATGCATTAAACAGCATGCGAACGGTCGCTAGAGGTGTTTATGCAAATGCAATTCCAAAACAAGTTGTTCTTGATGGATTACATGTGCAAGATGGTGAACTTGGGGAAGATGCAAAACCATTAATTCATGATGTAGTTAAAGAATTGAAAGCATATATGAGCGTATATAAAGAGGTGAAAAAGCAACTAGGGGTTGAGTGATATGTCATCTCTTTATAAAGATTCACGCTTGTATTTCATTCTAGGGGCCAATAGTCTATCAGCTATTGGTTCTGGTATTGTAATGATAACGATTCCATGGTTGTTAATTAAAGAGAGTGGAGGAGAGACAACGTTTGGTTATGTTTCCATCATCTCAACACTGATTATGTTTTTGTTAACTCCGTTTATCGGGCAAAGTATTGATCGTTTTTCAAGAAAATCTTTATTATTATGCAATGAAGGTATTGGGATAGCCGTAATCGGAATAATGGTTATATGGGGATTTGCTGGGCAATCCTATCATTCTATTCATTATATTCTTATTTATATAGCAGGCTCTTTTTACTATCTATTATTTTATCCTACAATTTTTGCGTTCAACCAAGAAATTTTTCAAGCAGAACATTATAAAAGTTTAAGTGGAACGATGGAAATACAGGGACAGTTAACACAAGTTATTTCAGGAGCAGCCGCGAGCTTCCTAATTGAAGTTGTGTCTTTGAAGTGGATATTGTTAGTAGATATGTTAACTTTTGCAGGAGCATTTTTACTATTTTTATGTATACCGTATGTCAAGAAAAAAGAGATTAAAAAGAAAATAACATTTAAGAAGCAATTGTTCGAAGGAATTCACTTTATGAAAAACCGTCCTAAGCTCTTTTGGTTCTTACTTGCTACTTATATGCCGTTTATAGGTGTCATGATGGCAAATTATTTAATACCAGTTTATATTTCGGATATACTTAAAGCTAATGCCTCTGTATACGCGATAGAGGGAATGATGTACGGTGTTGGAGCTGTTGTTGCAGGAATCTGTATTCCACTCATAATGAAATATGTCAAAACAGAAGTTTCAATCGTTATGACGATGTGCATTTATGTAATTTCAATTACCGTAATGATTATCGAACCATCCGTATTATTTTTATATGGACTAGCGATTTTTCATGCGATTGGAAATGCGGGGACAAGAGTGGCGAGAAATGTATTGATGATGGAGGAAATTCCAAATGAAGTAATGGGACGTGTAGACAGCCTATTCCGATTAATTGGTACAGGAATACGAATTGTATTGTTAATGTTGTTTACAGTTGGTGTTTCTAAAGTAGGTGTCATAGTACAGTTTTATTTACTAAGTTTCATATTAATCCTTTCGTTAGCAATTGCTATAAACTATGTAATCTCAAAACGTAAATTCGAAGCGAGTATTTCTAATAAATCGATTGTTTAAAAAACACTTCTGCCTTCCTTTCTTTTTTTATATAATAAAAAGAAAGGAAGTGTAAACTTATTTATGAACAAATGGATCTTACTTATAATCGTATTATTACCTCCACTATACATCCTTTATATGACGTTTCGAATGAAGAAAGCTGCTCGTGAAAAGTTGAGTCATCACTCTCCATACGTTCTTATATTAGGTGCAAAGTTATTTGGAGATAAACCATCTTTATCTCTTCAAAATCGGTTAGATGTAGCGTTGGAATATTTATATTCTCATCCTGAAGTGAAAGTAATTGTTTCAGGTGGTCAAGGAGAAGATGAAGATATACCGGAAGCTCATAGTATGAGGAACTATTTAATGGTACATGGTATAGATGAGAGTCGTATTTTAATAGAAGATCAATCTACAAATACGTATGAGAATGTAAAGTTTAGTATAGATTTATATGATGTGAAACATGCGGTAGTTGTAAGCAATACGTATCATTTATATCGAACGAAAATAATTGCAAAACGTTTAGGAATGAAGATGGAGGCATTAGCTGCTGAAACACCAATACGTTCTAAGAGAAAAATGTATGTGCGTGAATATGCAGCAATAATGAAAACAATATTGTTCGACCGTTAGGGCTCAAATGTGAGCTCTTTTTTTGTAGAATAATGCGTATCATTTGAAATGAATTCCATATTCCATCAAAATAAAGGAAACAACGATAAAGGAGTTGTATTTGTGATTCAGTTTAATCAAGTGTCAAAATCATATGAAGATGGCACAAAAGCAGTGGATTCATTGCATTTAGAAATTAAAAAAGGAGAATTTTTTGTCCTTATTGGTCCGAGTGGTTGCGGGAAAACAACGACAATGAAGATGATTAATCGTTTAATTGAAACGACAGAAGGCTCAATTTTAATCGATGGAAAAGATATTCAACAATATAATATTAATGAATTACGCTGGGATATAGGATACGTGTTGCAGCAAATCGCTTTGTTCCCGCATATGACAATTGCAGAAAATATTGCAGTTGTTCCTGAAATGAGAAAGTGGAGCAAAGAAAAAACAAAAGCCCGTGTCGATGAATTGCTACAGATGGTCGGGCTAGATCCAGACGTATATCGCGATCGTATGCCTGATGAATTGTCAGGAGGACAAAAACAACGTGTAGGTGTCGTGCGGGCATTAGCCGCAAACCCGAAAATTGTTCTTATGGATGAACCATTTAGTGCGCTAGATCCGTTAAGTAGAGAGCAACTTCAGAAGGATATCGTACAATTGCAAAAGAAGATTCAAAAAACAATTGTATTCGTAACACATGATATGCAAGAAGCATTATCACTTGGAGATCGCATTTGTGTTATGAAAGAAGGAAAAGTTGTTCAATTAGATACGCCAGAAGGAATTATACATAACCCGAAAAATGAATTTGTAGAAGAATTCATTGGAAATCGTGGAAGACCTTGGTATGAGGGGAAAAGTATTGAAGATGTATTGCCACTTGATGAAAGTATGCGGATAGAAGGGGAGGCACTATCATTACATTCTTCTTTACAAGAAGCATTAGTTCGCCTGCGAGCTGATGAAGTCGTTCCAGTTGAAGAAAATGGTCGATATGTTGGAGCTTTAACAAGTCGTCATATTGTCAATTATATTGTTGAACAAATGAAGGAAAGAGGCTAAACAGTGACTGATTTTATACAGACGTTCCAAGAACGAAAAATAGAATTACTAACTGCATTAAGTGAGCATTTACAAATATCGCTTATTTCATTATTTTTTGCAGTAATTATTGCGGTACCGCTTGGCATTTTATTAACGAGAAAAGAGCGAATGGCTGAATTTATAATAGGAACTTCTGCAGTAATGCAGACGGTGCCATCACTTGCATTACTCGGATTATTAATTCCGTTAGTGGGAATCGGAAAAATCCCGGCCGTTATTGCATTAGTTGTGTATGCACTATTACCTATTTTACGCAATACATATACAGGAATACGGGAGTTAGATGAATCTTTAATCGAAGCAGCGAAAGCTATGGGGATGAATAGCTGGAGAAGACTGTGGAAGGTAGAGCTTCCTCTTGCGTTACCAATTATTATGGCCGGTATTCGTACGGCAATGGTATTAATTGTTGGAACGGCTACATTAGCAGCTCTTATAGGTGCTGGAGGGCTCGGTAAACTCATATTGCTTGGTATCGATCGGAATGATCATGCGCTTATCATTCTAGGGGCCGTACCAGCCGCGTTACTTGCTTTATTCTTTGATATAGTACTTCGGGTACTTGAGAGTCCAAAACGTTCGTTTAAGCGTGTTATATTGACGATTTGTATTGTTTGTATAATGGTTGCTTCTCCATTTCTTTGGAATACAGAAAAGAAAGATATTGTTATTGCGGGCAAACTTGGATCAGAACCTGAAATTTTAATTCAAATGTATAAGCAGCTTATTGAACAAGATACCGATTTACATGTACAATTAAAACCAGGTCTTGGAAAAACAGCATTTGTATTCGAAGCATTGAAATCAGGGGAAGTAGATATATACCCTGAGTTTTCGGGAACAGCTTTATCTACATTCGTGAAAGAAGAGCCAAAAAGTACAAATCGGGATGAAGTATATGAGCAGGCTCGCGTTGGAATGGAAAAGAAATATAGTATGGTTATGTTGAAACCAATGGAGTATAACAATACATATGCACTAGCTATGCCGAAAAAAATAGCAGATCAAAATAATATAAATACAATTTCTGATTTAGGAAAAATTGCACAGGATGCGAAAGTAGGGTTCACATTAGAATTTGCTGATCGTGAAGACGGTTATAAAGGAATGCAAAAAATATATAACTATAAATTTTCAAATGTGAAAACGATGGAACCGAAATTACGTTATAGTGCAATTCAATCTGGGGATGTTAACGTAATTGATGCATATTCAACTGATAGTGAACTTGAGCAATACGGACTTAAAGTGCTAAAAGATGACAAAGGATTATTCCCACCATACCAAGGTGCACCGTTATTAAGAAAAGAGACGTTACAGAAATATCCTGAACTTGAAAAAGTATTAAATAAATTATCTGGGAAGATTACAGATGAAGAAATGCGAAAAATGAATTATGAAGTAAATGTGAATGGTAAAAGTAGTGAAGAAGTAGCAAAACGATTTTTACAAAAAGAGAATTTACTTCGTTAATTTTACAAGAAATATACAAATTTATATGTATGAAATGACCGTTCATTATAAAATGAACGGTTTTTTTTGTGCATACTTATACATTTTTTCAAAAAAGTATTCCATTTTTCTTCATTTTCTTTTAGAATAAGTAATGTTTTCCTGAAAAAATATAAGAGAAACGTCTATTAGAGAAAAAGGTGACTTTAATAGTTGAACGAACATAACACCTAGAATGACAGATGGGGTGGTACAAATAGAAAAGAAGTTAGGGTTTTTTCCATTAATTGCATTAGTAGTCGGAACAATGGTTGGTGGCGGTGTTTTTAGTTTACCGCATGATTTAGCAGTAGGAGCAAATAGTGGCTCTATCATAATTGGCTGGTGTATTACAGCGATGGGAATGATTCCACTCGCACTCGTATATCAAACGTTAGCAAGAAAAAAACCAGAGCTTGAGGGCGGAATTTATAGTTATGCACGTGCTGGTTTCGGTGAATATATCGGATTTAATAGCGCTTGGGGATACTGGTTAGCAGGAATTTTAGGAAACGTTGCAACAATCATGTTACTGTTTAGTACATTAGGTTATTTCTTCCCCATTTTTAAAGGTGGAAATAGTGTTGCGTCTATCGTAGGAGCATCACTTTTATTATGGACACTTCATTTTCTAATTTTATTTGGCATTCGTGAAGCATCTATTATGAATGTGATTGCAACAATAGGGAAATTGGTTCCAATCGTATTATTTATTGTTGTAATGGTAACAGCGTTTCGCTGGGATACATTTACACATGATTTTTGGGGAGAAGGAACTATTTCAGTTTCCTCTATACTTGGTCAAGTGAAGAATACAATGCTTGTAACTCTTTGGGTTTTCATCGGGGTTGAAGGAGCGGTAGTATTATCTGGAAGAGCGAAAAATAGTCGAGACGTCGGTAAAGCGACAGTATTAGGACTTATTTTAGTAATGTCTATTTATATTTTAATTTCTGTCTTGTCAATGGGAGCGATGACAAGAGGAGAGCTTTCTGTTTTAGAAACGCCGTCAATGGGACATGTATTAGAACATGTTGTTGGGACATGGGGCGCAGTAGCGATTAACATCGGGTTAGTTGCTTCACTTGTAGGTACATTAATAGGTTGGTTTTTACTTGTTTCTGAAATTTCCCATGTAGCAGGAAAAGATGGTGTGTTTCCGAAAGTCTTTACGAAAACAAATAAAAAACAAACGCCGCATATGGCATTATGGATCTCAAATGGCGTTGCCCAAGTTATATTTATAATCGTTCTGTTTTCAGAGTCAACATATCAAATTATGTATTTCATAGCGTCAACATCAATTTTAGTACCATATTTATTATCAGCGTTATTCCAATTCAAATTAGTGATTACAAATGAACTAAAAGATGCAAAAGTGAAAAATGGTTCGCTAGCTTTAATTGCTTCACTTTACTCTGTATGGCTTATTTATGCAGCTGGTTTGAAGAATTTATTGCTCGTTTCAATCGTATACGGAATTGGGATCATTGTTTATGTGTACGCAAGAAAAGAAAAAGGAAATCGTTGTTTTACTCGTATAGAGAGATATGTAATGTGGGCAATTGTTGTAGCAGCTGTTACATCTCTTTATATGTTATTGACTGGAAATATAAAAATGTAAAAGTCCTTTTCATTTAAAGGGCTTTTTTCTTTGTCTATAGAATATTTAATACATAAGATATTCAGGAGGGATGAAAATGGAAGGAAAAGAACAGTTGAACAGAATTGTTGATTTAGCGAGTGAAGTAAGGAAAGTGTTAGTGCAAGAATCTTTTTTTAATCATCATCCTGAACTGCGAGGAGTGATTGAAAATTTAGCGAGTGCGGTAGAGAATTTGGCGGAATTACAGCAACATAAAGATGAAAACGCTGAAGATCGTTTACGATATGTACTTGCTAAAATGAAAATTGCTCATAATGCCATCTTACAAGAGAAAAACGCATTTCCATCTCATTAATATACGATTTCATTTTGAACCTGGCGGATAACGTCAGGTTTTTTGTTTCTAGTTTTGCGTTTCTTTCATACACTAAGAATAGTATGAAAAAAAGAAGGTGACGAAGGTGAAATTACATAAAGCTCTTCAGCCAAGTTTTATAAAACGAATGTACTATATGAGGTTTATTGGGAAGTTTACAAAAGCAGAGAGTGAGAAGAGTGGAGAGAATTTCTTTGTACAATGCCTATCGCCAATACCATTCACGTTGCAAGAACAATTGAAAAATGAACCATATGTATTTGAAGGTTTATGTAGCAATAAAAAGAATGAAAAAGTCTTTTCGGAATTAAAGAAAAGAAAACTAGAAAAGCAATTGATTATGTTTCGTCTCTATTATGAAAGAGGACATATATACGTGGAGTTAATTTGTACAGAAGAAGCGCGAGAAATAGCAAACGGTTATAAAATGATTCCAGTACCTAAAGTTTCTGATTATAAAAAGGGAGAGTCTTTAGAAAGAAAACTTAGTAATGGTTATTTGTCATTTCTAATGCCAAAATATCCGAAAGACTTTGAGCCTCCTGAGTTATTGTGGCATGAGGGAAGGTTATATGGAAATATATCTTTAAAGTCATCGTCAATTAGTTCAATCGCATATTTTGAACAGCAGCGGGAATGTAAGTATATAGAACTTAATGATTGGATGAAGTATGTAGAAATAGCGGTAGAAGATCAATTATATTTTGTAAGCAATCATGTGTATGAGCAATTAAAAAAACGAATAACTGAAGAAGGTAAGCTTGTAGAGGTAGAGGAAATAAAAGTGCAAAAGGATGAATGGGAATGGGATGAGCGTGAATCCGTCTTTTTACAGTATGTGAAAAGTTTTGTACGTAATAAAGGGCTATATCTGGATGAAACAGATATTTATAACTTTCATATAAGTACAAAAACAAATATGTTGACGATTCTGGGGGGGATACCAGGTGCTGGAAAATCCCGTTTTGTGCAAGCTTATGCAGAAGCACTTGGATTACAATACGGGGAAGAATTGGTTTGGATCCCGATTTCACCATCATATCAAGAACCACATGATTTACTTGGTTACCTTCATCCAAATGGTACTTTTATTGAAAGTGAAACAAAATTAGTTAGGGCGTTAATGAAGGCAAAAGAAAATCAAAATCAGCTGTATATAATCGTTTTTGATGAAATGAATATGTCACATATTGAGCATTGGTTTACTCCATTTCTATCTGTTCTTCAACTTGAAAAACAAAATCGTATTTTAAATTTATATGAAGGTGTGCAAGAAAAAGAAAATTCAATTCCGCCAACAATTGAAATTGGAGAAAATATTATATTTGTTGGTACTGTGAATTTTGATGAAACAACGAAGGAGCTCTCAGATCGATTATTAGATCGGACGAATGTAATAACTTTACGAAAGATTCCGTTTTGTGAGATGTGTATGGAGCAAGAGAAAGTTGTATTACAACCACCTCTGAAAGTAACTGCAGGAGAATTTCGCATAAATTGGGTCAGGAATAAAACGATGATTGAGGTGTTTTCTGAAGAAGAGTTAGAGCTATTAGATAAGTTACATGGTGTATTGTCATTACACGATACGTCAAAGGGAATTTCTTTTCGATGTGCAAATGCAATTGCGACTTATTTGCAAAATATACCGTTCCAAAATAATCATTCTTATATGATTAGTAGAGAGGAAGGATTTGATTTACAAATAAAGCAACGTGTATTGACGAAAATAAGAGGGACTGAAATGATGGTTGGGTCTTTACTTTCAGAGGAAGTAAAAAGGGGGGCAACATTAGTACCTCTTTTGCAATCTCCACTTGCAAACAGAGTATCTACATTTGAACACTCTTTAGCATATATAAGAGAAAAGCGTAGAGAACTGGAGTTGTATGGTTATGCAAAATGATGGACGATACGAAACAGAAATCGTTGATACGAAAGAAACGTTTCCTTTTGTATTAAAGTTAATTATTGGAACGGAGTCAAAAGGAGAATATATTTTATTAAATCGTCTTTGTACCTCTGCAACAGCATTAGCTCAATGTATTTATAAAGTGCAAGAATTAAAACCAATTAGATTGCAATACCATTATGAAAATCCAATGAATATTACTTTTATATGGAATAAAGTCTATGAGGGACAGAAGAATATAAAAGAGACAAAATATGAAATAAATGACCAAAAACAAAAGGTATTAATATATGAACATGGAAAAACGGAATTCTTTTATCCATGGCGTTGTGGTTTATATCATTTTGAAGTGAATATAGAAGAGCGAACGTATTATGGCGCTTTTCAAGTCGTTCCCAAAAATTTTTTTGATGATCAATTTGAAATGATTCAAAGCTATGTGAAGTCGATTTTAAATGAGTTGATTTTAGATAGAGGTTATTATAAAAAGACTTTCTCTGCACTTAGCGATATTGAAGATTCTTCTTATTTAGTGTTACTTAGAAAGTTGCCGCAAAAAATGAAAAAGATAAAGCAAATTTTTAAGAAAATAGAATCAAGTTCAAAATTTATACATGAATATAAATGGGAAGAAAAGGAGCGGAAAGCAACGAGGAAAGGAGCGGTAGTGGCGGAAAGAAAACCGTATGCAAAATATTATAATCGTAAGTTTATCGAACAAAAAAATAGTATAGAAAATGCATTTCTTAAATTTAAAGCGATGCAATTTTATCTCTATTTACTTGAAGCGGAAAATTTTTTGCGTCAAACGATTGAAATATTAGAAAGAGAAAAAAAGAAGAAATCAGAAGAATTTCAAGCTGTAAAAACGATTATACAAACAATTGAGCGTAATGGATCAGTGACCGATAGAGAGAAACAAAAATATAAAAATATACATTTACTAAAAGAGGCGGATTTACGAAAAAGTTCTATGAAGATACAAGAATATAAAATTTTAGCGCATTTTGTACATGATAGTGTACAATACTTTCAAACTTTAATGCATTCTCCATTTTGGAGAGAAGTTTCTGAAACAGGTAAGATGAATTCATATAATTTACCGATACCACATCAACAATTACTACAGCATTTAGATTTACTTCCACAATATACAGATCAATCTCCATCTTTATTATTTGTTTATAAACCAACTTTTTTAGTGTATGAATATTACGCTTTTTTTATCGTTATTTCCATGTTAGAGCAAATTGGTTTTGAAGCTAGAAATTCCATTCGCGAACAAATACAAGAACATTTTTATGTAGATGGATTACAAGATGGAACGACAGTAGTTTTACATCGAGATAATATGAAAGTCCATGTCGCATTTAATGATTTAATTGAAACACATCCTCTTATTGCATTAAGTAAAGGGAGTAATTTTTATAATGGAGAAGACACGAAGAAGCCAGATATTCGATTAGACTGTTATGTAAAGGAGGAAGAGAAATACGTATATCAATCTTCTATTATTATTGAAGTGAAGTATAGCCCAATGTACAATATTTTTCAGCACGTTGGAAATACGAAAGCAACTGAGCAAATGTATAAGTACTGGTCTATAAAATATGTAGAAGAACAAGATGGAAAGCGAATCTATCATCGAAGGGCCATTTATGAAGTCATTTGTGTATACCCAGGAAGTCATATGCATAGTAAAAAAATTGAGTCTGGATGCGGTGTTTTTTTGCAATTATATCCATATAAAACGAAACAAGGAGAAGAGAAATTAGCGGGGAAACATGGAATGGTACAAATTTTTGAGAAGTGGTTAAAAAGCATGAAGAAGTAAAAGAAATCCTTTTTTATAAAGGATTTTTTTAGATTAAGAAGAATTATATGCAGTATGGGAGACAGCTTCATATGATATGAATTTGCAAGTGATAGAAATATATTTTGAGAAGAACGGTACATAAGGGATAAAAGGCGATTATGATGGAATTTAATTTATTTTGCAGAATATAATAAGGCGTAAATATTTTTAGTTGCATACGAAGATTTGTTCTTATATGATAGATAGTGAAAGCGTTATCAAAAACAGAGCGGCGATGGGAAAGGCGGGGAAATATGTTCCAGCGTGTTCAAACAAAGGAAGAACATTTTTGGTTCGAGCAACTGTGGGGAGATTTTTGTGAAGAAAGAAACTTAATGTTCGTAGAACGTAATTTAAATCCATCACGATTTTTATTAATAGAAGATGAACATCATATCGGTACAGTAGAATGTATGAAGTATACGGTACCAGAACAATCAAATTCTGAGTTTTTCTATCCGTTTTCTAAAAATGATTTAGTGAAAGATTTGCAAAATGTATATGAAATAGGCAAGTTAAGTATCGCGAAAACGTCTCGTGGGAGAGGACACTTCAAAAGACTAACAGCTATTTTATTTATGCATGCATTAGAAACAAAAGCAGAATGGTATATCGCAGCGGTTACAAAAAGAATGTATATGTATTTATTAACACTCGGTTTCCCAATTGAACCGATAGATAAGCCATTTCAATTTCATGATACTTTACAAGGTGTACCAGTACGAATTCATGCCCGAAAAGGGGCTACGCATTTGTATTCTTTAAAAGAATTTCGAGATGTAATTCAAGGAAATGCCCATGCACAGGCATTAATCGCAGAATACAGTAAGAATATTATGTTAACCAAATAAAACGAAATGAATATGTATAATAAAGAGAATGCGATTTTAAAATGAAATCATTCTTCATGAAAAAGACCCTTATTATTTTAATAAGGGTCTAAAAATTATAATCCAAATATACTAAAAATCATTTTACGGCGCTTCGGTTTCTTTTCACGTTCATATATTGGCTTTGTATCGGGAGTAATATAGATTGGTTCTTCTTTCTTGAGGGCAGATTCTAGCTTTTGAATTCGCTCTAACATTTCCTCCATTTCACGGCGATGTTGTAAAAGTTGGTACGTAACAACATCATTTGCCTTATCTTGCATTTGTTCTTCCATTCGATCTAGTCTTCTCGTAATTGTGTTTAATTGAGCGGTTAATTGCTCAAAATCATGTGATGATATGTTTTGAACAATTGTATTTACTTGATTTTTCAATTCTTCAACATCATTTGATGATGTTTTTTGAGTAGGGTGAGTGTTTTGGGACTTCTCTATTTGTGAAAGATGGTATTCTAACATTTGGTCTAAATCATCTTGTGTAAAAATAAAGTGACCATATTTATTTTTTTCTATAGTAAGATTTAATTGTTGTGCAATCCGGACAACAGCCTTTGGGCTAACACCTAATTTTTTTGCGATAAATGGTGTTTTATATTCCAAAATAATCCCTCCTATATATATCCTGTTGAATGATTTCGATTTATGAATGGAGTTCCCTTCTGGTATGACAAAAGAAGTGTGGAATCGGCAAAGAAAGTGTTTTTTCACGAAAAGAAGCTATAAAGAATATACCGTGTATATAAAAATGTTTTATTTTAAAATTTAGAATCATTTGACTGAGGGAAATAAATTAGATTATCATAATGATAAATATCTTTTTTATGTATGCATATAATATATAAAAAGGTGGTTGCAAATGTAGAATTTTGTTAGAGTATTAGAATGCTTACTTCACTTGAATAAAATTAAGTAGGAGGTGGCTTCCTTGCTTACAATGTAAGTAAGGAAAAGTATTTGGACATATATAGTATAAGTATAGTGATTGTTTTAATTGCCTTAACGGCATTTTTCGTTGCAGCAGAATTTGCAATTGTTAAAGTGCGAAGTTCAAGAATTGACTATTTAATTGCAGAAGGAAATAATCGCGCAACATCTGTCAAAACAGTCATTACAAACTTAGACGAATATTTATCTGCTTGTCAGCTAGGAATAACAGTTACAGCACTGGGAATTGGGTGGTTCGGTAAACCTGCGTTAAAGCAAATGTTTGACACATTTTTTGTGAATTTGAACATTTCTACTCAACTAGCAGATATTTTTGCTGTAATTTTAGTGTTTTTGTTTATTACATTTTTACATGTTGTAATAGGGGAATTGGCTTCAAAAACATTTGCGATTCAAAAAGCTGAACAGGTGAGTTTATTTGTTGCTAAACCGTTAACTTTCTTTTATCGTATGGCGTTTCCATTTATTTGGCTATTAAATGGATCAGCCCGAATAATTACGAAGTTGCTAGGGCTGAAACCACCGAAAGGGCACGATGAAGTTCATTCAGAAGAAGAATTACGGTTATTAGTTTCAGAAAGTTACAAAAATGGAGAGATTAATCAGTCTGAATATAAATATGTAAATAAAATCTTTGAATTTGATGATCGTATAGCAAAAGAGATAATGGTACCCCGAACCGAGATGCATATTATAAGTAAAGAAATGCCTGCTGAAGAAGCGTTGCAAAAAATGTCTCGGGAAAAATATACGAGATATCCAGTTGTTGATGGCGACAAAGATCACGTAATAGGCTTTGTGAATTTTAAAGATATTTTCACAGATTTTGTGCAGCATAATGCCGTTAGTAATAAGAAAGTAGAGCAATATATGAGGCCGATTATTTTAGTTATCGACTCCATCCCAATACACGACTTATTTTTAAAAATGCAAAAAGAAAGAACACATATTGCTATATTGATAGATGAATATGGTGGTACGTCTGGACTTGTTACTGTTGAAGACATTTTAGAAGAAATAGTTGGAGATATTCAAGATGAGTTTGATACAGATGAACAGCCAGAAATTCAACAAGTTAGTGAAACGAAAACGATACTAGAGGGAAAAGTACTTGTTAGTGAAGTAAATACGTTATTAGGTTTAACGATTGATGATAATGGTGTTGATACAATAGGTGGATGGATTTTAACGAAAAATATAGAAATTGCCGAAGAGGATTTCATTGAAATCGAAAATTATAAGTTTTGCGTGAAAGAATTAGATGGACACTATATAAAGAGACTAGAAGTTACAAAAACTGTAGAATCAATTGTTATTTTAGAAGATGAAAAACAAATTTCATTACAAGAACAAATTAGTTCGTAGACTCTGCTAGATGGCAGAGTTTTTTTTGAGCATAATGTTTTTGGCAGAATAAGGGCTATGTTACAATGAAATAAGTCAGACCTTTCACTAGGTGAAGTATTGTTGTATACATATATTTGAAAGGGGAAGAATTATGAAAAAGCATTTATATATAAATGGAGATTGGAAGTCTGTAAACACGTATAAACCATTATACGCACCATACTCTGAAGAAACATTAGCGGAAATTGCACAAGGAACGGAAGAAGATGTAAAAGAGGCTGTTATTGCTGCAAAAAATGCAATGAAAGAAATGAATACGTTATCTGCATATGATCGTGCGACTATTTTAGAGAAAGTCGCACAAAAAATGGATGAAAGAAGAGAAGAATTTGCAGAAATTATTGCAAAAGAGGCTGCAAAACCAATACGTGCTGCAAGGGGAGAAGTAGATCGTACCGTTCAGACATACAAATTTGCAGCTGAAGAAGCGAAGCGTATATACGGTGAAACACTACCGCTTGATGCAGCACCTGGTGCAGATGGGCGTATTGCATACACAATACGTAAACCGATTGGGGTTATAGGGGCGATTACACCATTTAATTTTCCATTAAATTTAGTGGCACATAAAGTGGGCCCCGCAATTGCTGCTGGAAATACAGTTGTATTAAAACCAGCTGATCAAACGCCTCTATCATCTTATGCATTAGTTGAACTATTTGAAGAAGCAGGATTGCCAAAAGGGGCTTTAAATATTATTTCTGGTCCTGGTTCAACTGTAGGCGAAGCAATAGTTACAAATGATGATGTTGCTTCCATTACTTTTACGGGAAGTCCGAAAGTTGGACTTGGAATTAAGGCAAAGGCTGGGTTAAAGCGAGTTACGTTAGAACTAGGATCGAATGCCGCTGTTATTATTGATGAAGATGTTGAATTAACAGATGAATTAATTGAACGAGTAAAATGGGGAGCATTTGTTAATAATGGACAAGTTTGTATTTCGGTACAACGCGTTTTTGTACATGAAGAGAGAATGGATGAATTTCTATCGAAGTTACAGAAAGCGATGGAAACAGTTGTTGTTGGTGATCCGCTGATTGAGGAAACGGATGTATCAGCTTTAATTTCGAAAAAAGATGTCGACCGTATCGATAACTGGGTGCAAGAAGCAGTTAAAGAAGGAGCGAACGTTTTATATGGTGGTAACAAACGTGATGAAAGGATTTTTGAACCTACTGTATTAACGAATGTTCCAAAGCATGTATCTGTACAGTGCCAAGAAGTATTCGGTCCACTTATGACAGTAAATACATTTAAAGAATTTGATGAGGCTATAGAGCAAGTAAATCATTCACGTTACGGTCTACAAGCAGGTGTATTTACAAATAATTTGTTTAAAGCTATGCGTGCAATTGATGAGCTTGAAGTTGGTGGTGTCATGATAAATGATATTCCAACGTTCAGAGTAGACCATATGCCTTACGGGGGTGTGAAAGAAAGTGGTACGGGGCGTGAAGGAATTAAATATGCAATCGAAGAAATGACAGAAATGAAATTAGTGTGTATTAAAAAATAAAGGAACTAGAACTTAAACATCGCAAAAAAACGAGTAGGAAATGTTTACGATTCCATACTCGTTTTTTTTTTGTTTATTTGACGTTTCTTAGAATGATTTCATTTAATCAAGTGTACCTTTTACTTCATTTCTTGTTTGAAAATAGCATCTTCTACATAAATTTGTTCTTTGTCGACAGCAGTGCTATGAGATAATACTAAACCGATTGGTGTTTCTGTACCTTTATTTTGAACAATTGTAAAAGGAACATTTTTTTCGTTCGCTAATTTAATGTATTTTGATAAATGTGGGTAAGCAATGCCACCATTTAGGAATATTTGTAATGATTGAGAAGAGCGCATGCTACTAGCTACTTCAGAATATACATTACTTTGCATTACTTGACCGATAGTTAAAGCGATTTCTACACGCTCACGTAATGTAGTTAAATACATATTACGTTCTTCTGGTTTGTTTTGCTTTTGGCCGTAAATGCCTTCTTGGAGATAATCTTCCACATTTTTATTTACCATATTTTTCACACCTTTCCTTTTCTATTGTACGAAAGAATGAAGCAGGATGCAAAAAAAGTCGCATCGAATATAAAAAATTTGAATGAAAGGAAGGAAAATGGAATGTATCAATCTAAACAATTAATAAAGTTATAAAAATTTTATCAACACATATTAACAAAATGTGACAATAATCTATTAACGAATCATGTTTTTTGTGTTAATATTCAAAATATAAAGGGTGTTCGTCGCATGGAAATGGAGGAATGGAGGTTTTTCCAATCGATAAGGATATTAAAGAAGTATTTTGTTCGCACTTGAAAAACAACAGGCACCAATTCGTTGAGAACTGGAAAAACAAAATGATAATTTCCGATAAAGATCCATTTAGACTAGAAGCAGTTCAAAATGGAGAGGATTTATTAGAGTTTATTATTGAACTTACTATGGAAGAAAAAGATATAAATTATCTTCAGCCATTATGCGAGAAAATTGCTATTGAACGTGCAGGAGCAGATGCGAATATAGGTGATTTTGTTTATAATGCAAATGTAGGAAGAAATGAGCTTTTCGAAGCGATGTGTGAATTAGATGTTAGTGCACGTGAATTGAAACCAATTATGGCCCAAATACATACTTGTTTTGACAAATTAATTTATTACACTGTTTTAAAATACTCGGAAATTATATCAAGAAATTTAGAGGAAAAACAGCAATATATTAACGAAACACATAAAGAAAGGCTGACAATTTTAGGGCAAATGTCAGCTAGTTTTGTACATGAATTTCGTAATCCGCTTACTTCCATTATGGGGTTTGTCAAATTATTAAAGGCAGACCATCCTAGTTTATCGTATTTAGATATTATTTCTCATGAATTAGACCAATTAAATTTTCGCATTTCGCAATTTTTACTCGTATCGAAAAAAGAAATGTGGACTGAATCTGAACGGTTTTGGCTAAATGATTTGTTTCAAGACATTATACAGTTCTTATATCCAAGTTTGGTCAATGCAAATGTTTCTATTGAAAAGAATTTGCCATATCCAATTCCGCTTACTGGTTATCGGAGTGAAGTGAGACAAGTATTTTTAAATATATTAATGAACTCAATTGACGCTCTTGAATCAATGAAAGAAGAACGAAAAATTATCATTGATGTATTTGAAGAAGATCAATCGATTCGGATTGTAATAAAAAATAACGGGCCAATGATTCCAGCTGAAAATGTAGAAACGATTTTTGAACCATTTGTAACTACTAAAAAGTTAGGAACTGGTATTGGGTTATTTGTATGTAAACAAATTGTAGAAAAGCATAATGGGTCCATCATGTGTCGTTCAGATAATGATTGGACAGAATTTCAAATTGCATTTCAAAAATAAACAGTCTACACCAAATGAATGGTGTAGACTGTTTTAATTCGTAAGTATAACGGCTTCTAATTTAGGATCTTTCGTTGAATAACCTAAAATTGAAATTGTATAAATAATGTTCGGTTCGACTTTGAAATCCGGTATAGTTAGTAAGACACTTTGATGATCTGCGAGTGAAACTTCTATATCCGCTGTACCAGGGCTAACTTCTAAAAAATCTGTTATTTGTTTAAAGAGTACATTTTCAAATAAATGATCGCCAGCTTTTAAACTTACATTTACAACAGGGGTATCGGGAGAAAAGTGTGCAAAGCGTATTTTTGCCTGGCCTGCTGGTAAATGAGTATTATCAAGCATAGGTTGTAATTGTAGATGATTATCACTATTTATTGCGGCAAAAGTATAAGTGTGATTTCCCATTATTGGTACTAAAGCTGAAAAGATGGGCGTTTCATTTCCAACAGGAACGATATCTATTCGGTACTTACCTTGTACTAATGTTAAATAAGGACTAAATTGTTTAAATGAAATATTTTTAATTACCTTTTGCCCGTTTACTAAAATGTCAACGGCAGGTGTATTTGAAGCAGAGTGAAAAAATCTTATGTGCGATGGTAAAGCAGCTTCTTGTGAATTTCTTTTTTCGTATGCCTGTACAAGATTCGTAAGCGCATCATAATATTTCATATATAGTTCTACATATTTTTTTGGATTATGAAATTGATAGTAACGAGCGAGCTGTTCGTAACGTGCAGCTTCTTGTCCATATTTTTCGATTTCAGATTGAGACATGAACATTCCTCCTTTGTCATCATTAAAACTATATGCTTAGCAAGAATGAGGTTATGCGAAAAAATTGTTTTTTAAAGGAGAAAGGTTGAAAATTAATAATAAGTATTTTTTAAGGATAAGCTAAGTTTAGGTGAACGAGAGTTATAATTTTCTAGAGGATACAAAAATATATCATCCATATTGGCAGAGGAAGTGTGTATTTCGAAATGAAAAATTTGAGAGCATAACACGTGACATGTCGAAACCATGTCCTGAAACCCTTAGGAAACTAGGGATTTTTTTAATTATGGGCAAATACACATACAAAGTAATAATTGTCCTACATAAATTATAAAGGAAAGGTAGTTTGAAATTAAGGAAAGGAATGAAACTTTGGGATGGGGATATCCCGCAAGGAATTGTGAATGGAGTTATGGACGGTTTTGTGCTTTATACTGTAGGATGAATTGTGATTTTGTAATACTATTGTTTCTATTTATGTTAGCAAGTGACGGTATTAACTGATAACAGAGCGTCGTGCCGAACTGATTAATGTGGTTAATCGGTTCTTTTTTTATTGTATAAACCAGAGCGAAGTATATGTGAAATATTGGTTTCTATAAAAATAATTGCTATGCATTTAGTAGGATTAATTGTCGAGATTTGTTTAAAAATATGCAATATAAAGTAGGAGAACAGGAAGGAGTTTAAAGGGAGTTTCGTCGAAGTTTACACAATGTCGGCATTTGAGGGAAGCTGACATTATGTTAGAAAAACATTTAGTGAAGCGTTAATTTTATATAAGGGAGGGTTATTTGAGCATATAGATAAGGGTTGGTCTTTGAATTAAGTTCTGAATTTTCTGTTTTTAAAATTGGTATTTAGCACTCATTTGTATATTTTATAATAGTTTTTTGATAAATTCACTGCTTTCGCAGAGGGTTCTTTTTTATGAAAGAAACGTCAATTTTCTTCATATATATATACAAATTGGAGAAATGGGGGAGCGCTATGCGCGATTACTTAATTAAACCACTTGTTGGTCAGCCGTATCCAATGATTTCACATGGAAAAGGTGTCTATTTGTATGATCAAAACGGAAATAAATATTTTGATGGCTCGTCAGGAGCAATTACGGCAGGTATTGGGCATGGCGTAAAGGAGATTGCGGACGTTATCAAAAAGCAAGCTGAGGAGATTGCTTTCGTTTATAGATCACAGTTTACGAGTGAACCAGCTGAAAAATTAGCTAAGAAACTAAGCGATTTAAGTGTAGGAGATTTGAACTGGAGCTTTTTTGTAAATAGTGGTACGGAAGCAAATGAAACAGCTATGAAAATTGCAATCCAGCATTTTCAAGAGCGAGGTATTCAAGGGAAACATAAAATATTGTCACGATGGATGAGTTATCACGGTATTACGATGGGAGCCTTATCAATGTCTGGGCATCCACTGCGTAGACAACGTTTCGTGTCAATTTTAGAAGATTATCCAACTATTCCAGCTCCATATTGTTTTAGATGTCCAGTACAAAAGGTATATCCAACTTGTCAGCTTGCTTGTGCGACTGAACTAGAAAGATCAATTGAAAGGATTGGAGCAGAACATATTGCGGCTTTTATTGCTGAACCGATTATTGGAGCAGCTGGAGGTGCAGTCGTTCCGCCGAAAGAATATTATAAAGTTATTAAAGACATTTGTAGTCATTACGATATTTTATTTATTGCTGATGAAGTAATGACTGGGCTTGGGCGTACTGGTGCATGGTTTGCGATGGAGCATTGGGGTGTAGAACCGGATATTATGACCCTTGGTAAAGGTTTAGGAGCTGGATACACACCGATGGCAGCGACGGTTGTAAGTGACCGTGTTATGGAGCCAATTTTACGAGGATCGCGTTCTGTTATGAGTGGACATACGTTAAGTGCAAATCCATTATCTGCAGCAACAGCTCTAGCTGTTATTGAATATATGGAGAAACATAATCTACCTGAAAAAACAGCGGAAAAGGGAGAGTATTTAATAAAAGGATTACAGAAAGTTCAGCAACAATCGACAATCATTGCTGATGTGCGTGGAAAAGGATTGCTGATTGGAGTAGAATTGCAACCGTTTACAAAAGCGTCGGAACTTATTTCGGTTGCAGCTAAAAATGGTCTTCTTTTATACCAAGCTGTTTCAGGGCAAGCAGGAAAAGAAGATAGTGCACTGCTTGTAGCACCGCCAATGACAACTACATATTCCGAGTTAGATGAATTACTTTCAATTTTTGCAAAAAGTGTAGAAGAAATGATGCAAAAAGGAGGGCATAGTATCGCATGACAACTATTACGAATACATTCGGTAAATTAAAAGAGATAGAGGAAGTAATTTCTTTGTTCCACGATGATATGACATTAATGTTTGGGGGATTTGGGGGGATTGGATCCCCTCCATCATTAATACAGGCGATTTTAGAAAAAGGAGTTACAAATTTAAATTTAATAGGAAATGATACGGGGTTTCCTGATGTAGGAATTGGTCGTCTCGTTACGAATGAAAGAGTAAAATCATTAATTACTTCTCATATCGGTTCAAATCCAAATGCAGGAAGACAGCTAAACGAAGGAAGGTTACAAATTGAGTTTTCTCCCCAAGGAACACTAGCAGAGCGTATTCGCGCTGGTGGTGTAGGACTTGGTGGTGTATTAGTTGATGTAGGTGTTGATACGATTGTAGAAGAAGGAAAACGTACTGTTGAAATGAATGGTAAAACATATTTAGTTGAAACAGCATTAACTGCTGAGGTTGCGATTGTATATGCGAAAAAGGCGGATCCGTTCGGTAACCTTGTGTTTGATAAGAGTGCTCGTAACATGAATCCTCACGTTGCTATGGCCGGGGATATAACGATTGTAGAAGCAGAAGAAATTGTTCCACTTGGAAGTTTAGATCCAGAAGAAATTGTTGTCCCAGGAGTATTTGTAAATTATATCGTACCGTCGGAAGGAGTGAATTGGAAATGGGTATGGGCGTAGAAGTGAGAGATAAGATTGCTAGACGTGCGGCGAAAGAAATACAAAATGGCATGATTGTAAATTTAGGTATTGGTATACCATCGCTTGTACCGAATCATTTGCCTGACGATATAAACGTTATGTTTCATGCGGAAAATGGAATTGTAGGTATGGGACCTACGCCAAGCAAAGGAAATGAAGACGAAAATTTATGTAACGCAGCAGGTTTGCCAACTTCTCTTATTACAGGAGCAAGTTATTTTGATAGTTGCACAGCGTTTGGGATGATTCGAAAAGGTTTACTAGATATAACGATTCTTGGTTCATTACAAGTAAGCGAGAATGGTGATTTAGCAAACTGGATTGTTCCAGGGAAACGTGTTCCAGGTATTGGAGGAGCAATGGATTTAGCTCAAAAAGCGAAGCGGGTCGTTGTTGTGATGAATCATGTCGATAAATACGGAAATGCAAAAATTGTTTCGGAGTGTACATTACCATTAACTTCAAAAAAATGCGTAGATTTAATTATTACGGATATGGCAGTAATGGAAGTAACGCAGGGTGGACTTATTTTACAAGAATTGATGAGCCCATACACAGTGGAAGATATAAAACAACATACAGAAGCGGATTTTAAAATTGGCTCTAACTTACTAGTAATTGAATGAGGGGAGATATAATATATGGAGCAATTAAAAAAACAAGTTTGTGATTATATTGAGAGTCATGAAGAAGAAAGCGTAAAATTTTTAAAACGATTAATTCAAGAAAAGAGCGTATCTGGTGATGAAAGTGGTGCGCAGGCAATTGTGATTGAAAAATTACGTGAGCTAGGCTTAGATCTTGATATATGGGAGCCATCATTTTCTAAAATGAAAGATCATCCTTATTTTGTTTCACCGCGTACAAGTTTTTCAGATAGCCCGAACATTGTGGCAACCCTTAAAGGAAGCGGCGACGGGAAATCTATGATATTAAATGGGCATATTGATGTCGTACCAGAAGGAGATGTGAATCAGTGGGACTATCATCCTTATAGTGGTGAGAAAATAGGAAATCGTATATATGGTCGTGGAACGACAGATATGAAGGGCGGCAATGTCGCATTAATGCTTGCGATGGAAGCAATTATTGAATCTCGTATTGAATTAAAAGGAGATATTTATTTTCAAAGTGTAATAGAAGAAGAAAGCGGCGGAGCAGGAACATTAGCAACTATATTACGAGGATATAAAGCAGATGGTGTTATTATTCCGGAGCCAACAAATATGAAGTTTTTCCCGAAACAACAAGGATCCATGTGGTTTCGTCTACATGTGAAAGGGAAAGCAGCACACGGTGGGACGCGTTATGAAGGAGTAAGTGCAATTGAAAAAAGTATGTTTGTTATAGATCATTTGAGAAAGTTGGAAGAGAAGAGAAATGACCGAATTACAGATCCATTATTTAAAGGAATCCCGATCCCAATTCCAATTAATATTGGGAAAATTGAAGGCGGTAGCTGGCCAAGTTCTGTTCCTGATTCGTTAATTTTAGAAGGAAGATGCGGTATTGCGCCGAATGAGACTATAGAGGCAGCAAAAGAAGAGTTCGAGAATTGGATCGCTGAATTAAATGGTGTGGACAGTTGGTTTGTTGAAAATCCTGTAGAAGTGGAATGGTTTGGAGCAAGATGGGTTCCAGGTGAACTAGAAGAAAATCATGAGTTAATTACAACGCTTGAACATAACTTTGTTGAAATCGAAGGGAACAAACCGATTATTGAAGCATCACCGTGGGGGACTGATGGAGGTTTATTTACACAAATCGCAGGTGTACCAACGATAGTATTTGGCCCAGGAGAAACGAAAGTAGCGCATTATCCAAACGAATATATAGAAGTTGATAAAATGATAGCTGCCGCGAAAATTATTGCATGTACATTACTAGATTGGTGTGAGGTGAAAAAATGAAATACTATGAATCTTTTAGAGAACAGACGAATGGCTATACAGTAGAAGGCGTTTTGGACTATTTTAATAAACGTATTCGAGTAGACCACTACACAGGAAATATTGAGAGAATTATCCAAACAATTGACGAATTAGCAGAGAAACATTCTTTCACTAAATGTATTGTTAAAGGAAAGGGAGAGCATGTTTCAACATGGCTCTCTTTCGGTTTTTTATTAGAAGCAACAATACCACATTATTTTCAAGGTCACGATGCATACTTCTTCGTGAAATTTAATAATGATGAAAGACGAAATAGTATTCATTGGGCTGAGGAAGATACCATTTTAAGCGGTGTAAAAGCAAAAGAAGTAAAGGAAAAAACAGTTCCGGAAAAATTCCTATTAAGAAAAGCGACAGAAGAGGACGCAGAAGAATTAGCAGCTGTCTTTGGAGAAGTATTTGAAGTGTATCCGACTCCTTTAAACGAAGCGAGTTATGTAAAACAAACGATGAAAGAAGACGATACAATTTACTATGTGTATGAATTCGAGGGGAAAATAATTAGTACAGCGTCTGCAGAAATGAATATAAAAGAAGGAAATGCAGAATTAACGAATTGTGCGACCTTACCCGAATATCGTAAACATGGGTTTATGAAAAGTTTATTAATTAAGTTAGAAGAAGAACTTCAAGAAAAATCGATTTTCTGTTCTTATACAATTGCTCGATCGCTTTCTTTCGGAATGAATGCAGCCTTTCATCAGTTAGGCTATACGTATACGGGAAGATTGGCGAACAATTGCTACATTTTTGATAAGCTAGAAGATATGAATATATGGGTAAAAGATTTGTCTAAATAGTACGTTATAAAAATAGAGCGGAATCGTCATGCTTATAATCGCACATAGGTATGCCGGAAATTCGGCATAGTATTTGCTGAATTTTCGGCAAGAGGGGGGATGACATTGCTAGCAGTTTCGACACAAGAAGTCATTGAGGCGATTTTGGGCAGTATTGATGAGGCTATACACGCAGTAGATGAAAATGGTATTACAATTTTCTATAATACTGTAGCTGCAAAACACGATGGATCAAAAATTGAAAAAGTGTTAGGTAAACATTTGTTAGAAGCGTTTCCTTCTTTATCTAGGGAAACAAGTACGTTGATGAAAGTATTAGATACAAAAAAGCCAATCGTTCATCAAGTGCAGCACTATCAAAACTTAAATGGGGAAGACATTTGTACAGTAAATACGACGTTACCTATTTTCATAGATGGAAATATTGCTGGAGCTGTTGAAATTGCAAAAGATTATTCCACAGTACAAAAACTTACCGATACAATAGTCGATTTGCAGTCGAAAATAAAGCGGTCATCTAGAAAAAAAGCGGTCAAAAAGGATGTTGCATTTGAGACGATCGTGACGAATGATGCTCGGTTTAAACAGACGAAAGAATTAGCACAAAAAGTAGCCCCAACTGATGCGAATGTTTTAATATATGGGGAAACAGGAACAGGGAAAGAGTTATTTGTACAAGCGATTCATGAAGCCTCTAAGCGGAAGAACAAGCCGTTTATTGCACAAAACTGTGCAGCTTTGCCAGAGTCTCTATTAGAAAGTTTATTGTTTGGAACGACGAAAGGTAGTTATACGGGGGCAATTGAACGAGCGGGATTATTTGAACTTGTAGATGGAGGGACATTGTTTTTAGATGAACTGAATTCAATGCCACTCGATTTACAAGCGAAAATGCTACGTGTATTAGAAGATGGTGTTATTCGTCGTATTGGTGATAATAAGACGAGAAAAGTAGATGTTCGCGTTATTACCGCAATGAATCAGCCGCCAGAAATATGTTTAAAAGAGAATAAAATTCGCACTGATTTATACTATCGATTAAATGTCTTTTCATTATATATTCCGCCGCTCCGTGAAAGAACGGAGGATGTATTATTGTTAGCGTCTTATTTTTTGAAAGAATATAATAAAAGTTATAAAAAAGGTGTACTTCAAATGGATAAGGAAGCGAAAGAAAGACTACAAGCTTACCAATGGCCTGGAAATGTTCGGGAGTTAAAACATACGATTGAACATGCTGTCATTATTGCAGAAGGGAATACATTAACAGCCAATTGTTTACCGCGTACATTTCGGAAAGAGAGTTTTCCAAAGAAGAAGGGCATATTGCCTCTTAGAGAAGCACTTCATCAAACGGAAAAAAAATTAATAGATCAAGCGTTAATTGAAACAGAAGGGAATATATTACAGGCTGCAAAAATGTTAGGTATCCCTCGTCAGACGCTTCAATATAAACTGAGTAAGTACGACAAAACCGCCGAATAATTGGCGGTTTTTGTGTGTTTGCACCAATAAAAGAGCGTTTACATATATAAAAAGTAATGAATATGATAGTATGTATGGATTTCATACAGTGCTTAAAAATATTTTTTTCGCTTATATAATAGGGTTATCCGTACGTTTACTTATCAATAAAGTAAAGTTGGCATAACTATTGCTTATATAAAGGATGAGCGTATAAAAAGGGGGAATAGCAATGTTACATGATGTATACAAACCAAATCGTCACTGGAAGGATATCGAATTATGGAAAGATGTTACTGAAGAGCAATGGAATGATTGGGTTTGGCAATTAACGAATACGATCAAAACGTTAGATGACTTAAAGAAAGTGATTAACTTAACACCTGATGAAGAAGAGGGCGTTAAAATTTCAACGAAAACGATCCCGTTAAATATTACACCGTACTATGCTTGGTTAATGAATCCTGATGACCCACGCTGTCCGATTCGGATGCAATCTGTACCGATCTCGGAAGAGTTATATAAAACAAAATATGATTTAGAAGATCCGCTTCATGAAGATGAAGATTCACCAGTTCCAGGGTTAACACATCGTTATCCTGACCGCGTACTATTCTTAGTAACGAATCAATGTTCTATGTATTGTCGTTACTGTACACGCCGTCGTTTTAGTGGACAAATTGGAATGGGTGTGCCGAAGAAACAATTAGATGATGCAATTGCTTACATTCGTGAAACACCACAAGTACGAGATGTATTAATCTCTGGTGGTGATGGTCTTCTTATTAACGATAAAATTTTAGAATATGTATTAAAAAATTTACGAGAGATTCCGCATGTTGAGATTATTCGTATCGGAACGAGAGCGCCGGTAGTATTTCCGCAGCGTATTACAGAAAACTTATGTAACATTATTAAAAAATATCATCCAGTATGGTTAAATACACATTTCAATACATCTATTGAAATTACTGAAGAATCGAAAAAAGCATGTGAAATGTTAGCGAATGCTGGTGTTCCAGTCGGAAACCAAGCAGTAATTTTAGCTGGTATTAATGACAGCGTTCCAATTATGAAAAAACTAATGCATGACTTAGTAAAAATCCGTGTACGTCCATATTATATTTATCAATGTGACTTATCTGAAGGTATTGGTCATTTCCGTGCACCAGTTTCTAAAGGTCTTGAAATTATTGAAGGTTTACGCGGACATACGTCTGGTTATGCAGTACCAACATTCGTTGTTGATGCACCAGGAGGAGGCGGTAAAATTGCGCTTCAACCAAACTATTTAATCTCGCAAAGTGCAGATAAAGTTGTACTTCGTAACTTTGAAGGTGTTATTACAACGTATCCAGAGCCAGAAAGCTACATTCCAGGAAGAGCAGAAGGGTACTTTAAAGAAATTTATCCAAACTACGAAGAAAAACGTTCAGATGTTGGTATCGCAGGCCTTATGAGCGATAAGAAATTTAATCTTGTTCCAGACGATTTACAGCGTATGAACCGTCGTAAAGACTATGAGGATAATGAAACGCATGCAACATTAAAAGATAAACGTGATAAGCGCGACCAATTGAAAGATAAAAAATATCAAGCACAAATGGCTAAATTAGAAGAAAACGACAAAAAAACTGAGGGTGATGCAGTATGAATTGTATGTGGTGTGACAGTACAGAAGCAAAAGAAAGCTTAAATACTGTATATTGGGAATTACCAGATGGTACGAAAGCCATTGAAATCCAAGAGACACCATGCATTTCTTGTTCCTCATGTGGTATGGACTATCAATCAGATCAAACAGTGAAAGAAATAGAAGATCAATTGTTTCTAATTTATACGAAAGACTTACCAAAACAACTAACATATGAAGAATTAATGGGAAGACCACGTCTATTAAAAAGAAATTATTTCGACTTTTAACCAGCTTTTATGCTGGTTTTTTTCTTTTTTGCCTTGTATAATGTACCCAAGCTAGAAAGGTAGGGAATATTTTTGAAAAAGACATTTTACCACTATATGATGAAGCATCGTGCAGCTTTATTTAGTAATGAAATATCGAATTTAGCAGAGGCAATGTATGATGATTTAAGTTTTCCGAAGCAATCTGAAGATTACGATGAAATTAGTTCATACTTAGAGCTAAGTGGAATGCTAGAAAGTATGTCTATATTTGATGAAGCGTGGGATTTATACATACAAGATAGATAAAAACTATATGAACTTTTTTCGACATGAAGCTAGTCTATTTGCTAGCTTTTTTTACGTTGTAAATAAATTTTCATATGATGATATTTTTTATTGAAAAAATTTATGAATATACGCTTCTGTGATAAGCGTTTTTAAGTAGGTTGCATATACTGTTATCAAAATCACGACGTCAAAAAAAGGAGAGATATAGATGGCAAGGAAAAAGCAACCTAAATATAACGTAGGGGACATAGTCGTGATTACGCTATATGGAACCGTTGGTAAAATCACAAATATGAAGGTTTTAGATGGAGTTTACGTATACGAAGTCAATAATCACGATGGATTTTACGTAGAGCAAACATTGCAGCACGTTACAGAGCAAGATATGAAAAAAGGTGAAACTGAGTGGATTGAATTAAACTATAATTTCACATTTGGTGATCTCGTGCAAGTAACAGGATACGATAAAGATGTGTTTCGAATTGTTGGTTTTCGTACAGAAGTATGGAGATATAAAAATGACGCATGGGAAGATACAATATATGAACTGTCACGAATTACGGATGGTGAATGGTTAGAAGCGGATGAGTCAGATTTAACGTTACTTGCCAATGCTCAAACGGCAAATGCAATTTTGAAGAAAATGAAACAAGATAAAGCAGGTATGAATAAATTAGATTTAGGAAAATTAAAGTCAATTAACAACTCGAAAAAAGTGAGTGTTAAGACAAATCGTCAAGAAATCATTGATGGATTACTTGATATTTATAACGATTATCAATTGTTATTTGATACATTTAAAGATGAAGAATACAAAATTGTTATGGATGTTGTTCATAATTATTTAGTTAAATTGACAGAGAAAAAATAGTTAACTAGAAAGAGAGAATGAATTGAACAACAACATATGCAGTATAAGGTATGCCTACAATTATTAAAAAAATAAAAAGCCATTTAATAAGAGAGTCTGCCCATTGATCTTCATGCATGAACTCTTCTTTTGTTTGTCCTACTTCTTGCTTTACCTCGTATTGATATTCCATAATTATAATCCCCCTTTTTGATAGCTTGTACTACCATCGTATGCACCTTGTCCAAAGGATATGACCTATAAAAAAGAAAAACTATTTTTCTAATCTCATATACATATTTTTGAGATTTTTTCATAAAACAGAAATAAAGGAGTGATGCTCATGAAGGAAATTGAAGTCGTAATTGATACGGAAGAGATTGCGGAGTTTTTTTATGAGCAACTAATTGAAAGAGGATACGTCCCAAAACGAGAAGAAATTGAAGATCTCGCAGATATTACATTCGAGTATTTATTAGAGAAATGTATGATTGATGAAGTGTTTGATGAAGAGAATGAGTGAAAGTAACGACGGGCTTAACTCGTCGTTTTTTACTCTTTACAAACTTGTCACAAATGTAGCCAGCAATACTTGGTATAATTAAAAGAAAATTTTACTCAAGAGGTGAAGGGATGTTCAAAAAAATTATTGATTCTTTATTAGGAAAGAAAAAATATCGTTCGTATTCTAGTAGTGATTATCGCCATAGAGGTCGCTCTTATTCAAGTAGCGATTATAAACGACGTTCATCTGGTTATGGGCATCATCATTATAAAAGAAAACGTAAAAGCCGTAGCTTCTTTTCAAGTAGTTGATGAAATGGCGTCGTATACTAGCTTTATTTGATAGACCACTGCGAAAAAATACAATTGTTGTAGAACGTTATAAAATTGAATCAGTAATTGGAATGGGTAGTTATGGGGTTACATATGTCGTTAATGATTTACAAATAAATAGATATAAAGTCTTAAAACAATTAAGACAAAGTAAACAAAGATATGAGTCTGGTAGAAAATCATTTGAACAAGAGAAAATGATTTTACAAACATTAAATCATCATGCAATTCCTAGTTTATATGATCATTTCGTATGGGAGAAAAAAAGCTTTTTTGTGATGGAATATATGCCTGGTAAAAATTTTGAAGATTATATTTTCTTAGATGGACATGTATATACAGAACGTGAAGTTTTAAAAATTTTATATGAAATATTAGAAATTGTATCAGTGTTTCATAGTAAAGGTATTATTCACCGAGATTTACGCATTCCAAACATATTAATGAAAGAAAACCAAATTAGTATTATTGATTTTGGGTTGGCGAAATTGAAAGGTGAGGGTGATGAACGAGCTACAACGTATGAAGGTGAACAAGCTTTGATGCGAGAAGTTCACTTTCGTAGCGATTTTTATGCGCTTGGTCATTTCTCATTATTTTTATTATATGCAGGCTATGAATCTAATGAAAAATATGAAAAACCATGGTATGACGAATTAACTTTGGAAAATTACAACCGTGAAATGCTGATGCGAATGTTACAAATAAAAACGCCGTACTATGAGAATGTACGAGATTTAAAAAAAGATGTAGCTTTTGCTTTAGAAAGGATGGAGGATCCATGTTTCAAAAGTTTTTAGCAAGCGTTGGTATCGGTAATGCAAAAGTAGATACAGTTCTTGAAAAAGATGAGTATATTGTTGGTGAAGAGATATACGGAAAGGTTCATATAACGGGAGGTTCCGTTAGCCAACAAATTGAAAGCATTTACTTAACGCTATCAACATCGTATGTACGAGAAGTAGATGATAAAAAAGTAACAACAACATATGATTTAGAGCGAGTTCGTTTAACAGAACCTTTTTCTGTTGAGCCGAATGAAAAAAGAGAAATTCCATTTTCATTTAAAATGCCAGTTGAAACACCGCTTACTCTTGGAATGAAAACAGTTTGGATACACACAGGCCTTGATATTAAACGTAGTATAGATCCAAGTGATCGTGATTACATTCAAGTGTTGCCAAATGCACTATTAAATAGTGTGTTAGAGAGTGTCAATCAATTAGGCTTTAAAGCGCGTCATATTGAGTGTGAAGAATTACCGTATCGACTACGTAAGCAAGTTCCATTCGCACAAGAATTTGAGTTTGTTCCTGTTTCCGGACAGTATTATGGGAAATTAGATGAACTAGAATTGTTGATTTTGCCAAGTGCTTACGATCGCCTAGAGATTATTATGGAAGTAGACAGAAAATCTCGCGGATTAGCAGGTTTATTTGCAGAAGCACTTGATCTTGATGAGAAAGTGATTCGCTTTACAGTAACGAATGAAGATATTCCAACAATGAAAGAAACAATTAACAATTATATTTTTTAATAAACTATGCATAAAAAAGAAATGGAGAGGAAAACTAAAACAACCGCTCCATTTTTTTGCATAGTGAGGTTATGTATGTGAAACGATATCGACATTTATACTTGTTAAGTTCAACGCTACTCATTTGTTTTGTCGTATTATCACTTTCGTATCATACCGCTTGTATTGAGAAATTTGACAATATAGTCGCGCATTTTATTCAAAGTTTTCGAAACGATTATTTGACAGCCTACTTTACTTGGGTGTCTTTTATCGGTTCCAAAAGAATATATTTTCCGTTACTCATTATTCTTGTAATGTATTTTCTCGTTAGAAAAAAGTTGCTTAGTGCATTACTTCTAACAATTAATTATTATGGATCTCGTTATTTAAACAGTATGCTTAAACTATGGTACGAGCGAGCAAGACCTGATGTGTCGCAGCTTGTTACTGCAACTGGATATAGTTTTCCGAGCGGTCATACGATGAATGCTACTGCTTTTTTAGGATTTATTGCATACGTCACGATTACAGAAGAACGTATTACGTTGCATAAAAAATTGTTGATTATTTTTATAGCGAGCTTTGTTGTATTATCTATTTCAGTTAGCCGAATATATCTTGGCGTTCACTATCCATCTGACATATTAGCAGGATGGGCAGCTGGCGGTAGCTGGCTCGTTTTATGTGTTATATTTCATAAAACGTTCATTAAAAAAGAACCTATGTCATAATAGGTTCTTTTTCCATTGGTTCAACATGAATGTGCGCATGATAAATGCCAAACTTTTTCCGAAGCATTGCCTCGATGTTGTCAGTAATACAGTGACTTTCTCCAACATCCATACGAGCATCTACCTCAATTGTAATATCAACGTACGTTTGATTCCCGTACATACGAGCGCGAATATCTACGATGTTTTCCACGCCACCAATATGTTCAATCGCATCAGCGTATTCTTCCATCTTATCTGGATCGATTCCATCCGTTAACATATGAGAAGCTTCTACGAAAATCTCCCATGCAGTTTTACAAATAATAAGACCGACAATTAAAGCAGCAATAGGATCTAAAATAGGCATTTGGAACTGCGAACCGACAATACCTACTACTGTACCAATACTTACGAGAGCATCTGATAAATTATCCTTTGCAGCTGCTTCTAATGATTTACTTCTTGTTCGTGCTGCAATCTTTTTCGTATACAAATACACACAGTACATAACGACAGCAGAAAATAAAGCTACCCATGCAGCAAGTACATTAGGTGCTGCTTGTTTCGGATTTAAAAAAGATTGAATGGCACTAATAACAACTTCTAATCCGACCGTTGCCATAATAAAAGAAGCAACAAGTGATGCAATTTGTTCTGCACGCGAATGCCCATATGGATGATCTGGATCACGAGGTTTCCGAGAGATTTTTAGACCAATTAATATCGCTAAAGAAGCACCGATATCGGTTAAGTTATTTAAACCGTCAGCACGTAATGCGCTAGAGAGGGTAATATAACTGATGATGATTTTCATAGAGGATAAAAATATGTAGGCCAAAATGCTGACAATAGCACCTTTATCAGCTTCTTTATGAGAAAGAGTATCCATTTTAATCACTCACCTTTCTACAAGGAATTTCTTTCTATAAATAGAGTATCAAACGAAAGTCGTGTGGGTCTATACAAACATTGTTGACGTTTTATAGCTTTTTAAGAAGTGGATAACAAAGTTTCATGAAGGAAAAATATGTTGTAAAGTGCAAAGTTAGGGTATGCAAGCGATTTAGATCTATGTATAACCGGGGAAGGAGAAGGGAGTACAAATATGTACACTTCTGACAGCTGATTTGGAAAAAATAAAAAAACCCTCTAGAAAATATTTTTCAGAGGGTTTTCATCTTAGTATGCTTCTAAAAACTCAGTAACTTGCTCTTCAGTTTTTGCGTTAGCACTATGTAAGTGGCCTAGCTTCTCCCCATTTTGATATACAAGTAAACTTGGAATACCCATTACTTGATACTCTTCAGCGATATTTGGGAACTCATCTTTATTAATAGAATACCATTCAAACTTATTGAACTCTTCCATCACATCTCCGATAAAGTTGTCCATACGCACGCAATCTGGACACCATGTAGTAAAGAACTTAACAACTACTGGCTCCTCGCTTGCGATGATGTCTTTGAATTCCTGTTCAGATTTGATTTCTTTCATGTTTTGTTTCTCCTTTTTCACTATCAATATTTTTGGTTATTTAGTTGGTGTATTTGCTGTGGAAGGGAGAACCTTTCTTTTCGAAAAATTCGTTAGCAAATTGATCCACCGCAGTTTCTTGAAGTCCTGGTACATATGAGTAGATATCCAGTGTGATTCTACTTTTTATGTTCTAGTCTTATATGCATCTTAAATCTAGAAATGAATATTAGGAACCTCACTTTTCTTTATAAGCTTTTTCGTGAGCTGTGTCAAACTTCTGAAATTGTAAGGCTACTATTTATTAGTAAGGTAAATTGTATTCATGATAGCCATTGCTATAAAGTTCTTTTCCCCATATATTTTTATGAGGTGTTGTGAGAGAAGAGATTAAGTGGCGTTAGCGGAGTTCCAGCAACAATTACATCTAAATAAAGTAATGCAGGTAAAAGAAGCAAGGCTAACAAGAAGGGAAATTGCGACTCTGTATAGAGTGAAAGAAAAACATGATATGGAGCGAGAAAGGAATCGTAAGAACATGTTAGGAAGTATTTAGCGGTAGAAGTTAGGGGGAATGTAGATGTGATAGAAAGACAGTATTACATTATTCTTTCAAAGGGGTAACTAGGATGTTGAAATGGGTAAAGAAATTAATTTTTTAAAACGCCCACCCTGCATTGTTTGTGAGAAACAAGAAGGTGAGCTTCCATTAAATGAATGTAGTTTGTGAAAAATGTGACCAAATTACGTATGAACAAGACATAGAAAGAGATTCCTAAACCCTTTATATCTTATTCCATAAATAACAAAGCTGGTGAGCTTCTGATTCAAGAGCTATTACATGATCATTATTAATAGAGTTATTCGTATACATTTTGTTCTTTTGGATGTTAAGGACTGTATAATTCACATCGTTATATTCATTTGAAAATGTTGATTCGTTTAATAATGTTAGTGTTGAGTTGATGTTATATTTATCAATTCGCTCTTTTTTTCCTTTGAAAAACAGTTTAATAAGATGCGGCTCATCATTAATGAGCAAACCGAGTTCAGGCGATGAGCGGACGATTAAATTATGTGATAACCAATGCGATTTACCTGGATCAAACCAAGAGACGTCTTTGTTTTTAATAAATTTTTTGTACTGTTTTATAACATCAATGTAGTTTTGCTTTTTCTTCTGGTCAATAGTTTGTACTAATGTTTCAAAACAATCAAAAGATAGTTCGTTTTTATGAAATTTAATAACAGTTTCTCGTAATTGTTTCCAGTAATCAAAAACCGGGTGATATTCAGGTTGAGATTTTAAATTCTTTACAAAATTTGTTTTAGCAGCACTACTTTTCAGTGTAAAGTCTAAAAATTGTGTAAGTCCCACTTTAATTTCCGCCATGTTACACCCCCTTTCCGAACATTACTAATTC
This sequence comes from Bacillus cereus group sp. MYBK101-2, assembly GCF_051918845.1. NCBI lineage: Bacteria > Bacillati > Bacillota > Bacilli > Caryophanales > Bacillaceae > Bacillus > Bacillus cereus group sp. MYBK101-2. The sequence continues at coordinate 127,228 of NZ_JBQAIE010000007.1, forward strand.
GATAGTGGAAAGGGAAATCCTGCATTTTTAAGGAGGTGAACGAGATGCTAGATGATGAAGAGTTGACGGAACAAGAACGGTTCTTTTGTTTGTATTATGTGAAATACTTTAAAGGGAAACAAGCTGTACGGAAAGTTAGGTATGTAAAGAGAAGCACGCATAGTACGAGTAGTCGATTACTTAGAAGAGAACGTATAGCATTTCAGGTCAGAGAGCTTAAAGCAAAAATGGTTGAAACTATATTTGGGGAAGTAATGAGTGGGTTAAATGAGTAAATCAAGATTGCTTTTACTAATATGAAAAAAGGTCCTGTTGTTTCCAACAGGACCTTTCCTAAAATGGCAAAGGGTAACTCTTACCTTACCCTTCTCGTATATAATACATGAAAAAGATAGATGTGTATACAACAAGAAATTCCAATATAATTATTCGAATATAGTGTTGAAAAATAAAGGTATGTAATTTGGAAGAAGGAATTAAATAACAAATGTTGATTTATCAAGTGATTGGAATGAATTCCTGTTAAGTTATAGTAAATAAAGTAATATTGAGATAATAAAATATGTAATTTTGCATTTTGAATTTTTAAAAGTAAACAAGGTTATAAAATATATAAATGTTCCGGAAGTTGAGGAAGTAAATACTAAAATTCATTTGATTTTTTACTGAAATAAATAAATTCATTTGAATCGTAGTAAAAAATAGAGGTTTGCCTTAAACATTTATAAAAGTAAAGAATATTTATAACAAAGGGAGTAAATACACAGGTCCAATTTTTGTAATGATGGAGGGAATTGTTGTGGACATAACTCAAAGTATGGCACGAATAGTGGTTAATGGGAAAGATCTTCCGTTTAATTCAGTTAGAACTTCTGTATGGAATCAAGGGCCTGTAAATGATTTAATTGTTTCAACATATCAGAGAATCGAGGAGTTTTATCAATTTATGTGGTCACAAGTGCCAGTAATGCTTGCGATGTATTTTCTTCAAGGGGCAGACTTAATGAGATTTGCTAGAATTACTGGGATTAATCAAAGTGTAACGGGGGAATATATATATCATTTCTCTTGGGGATAAAAAGAATGTAAAGTAGCTTAACAGCTGCTTTTTTATTTTGCAAAGAAATTTAGAAGGTGATGAATAGGAGGTTAGAAAAATAAGATTAGAACGTGATATAAGTAATTTGTGATTAACTAAAAGTACATAAGGGGTACCACTAGGAATATAAAATTTTTAAGGTGCACAAAAAATAAAAAACAGAGAGACATAATTTTGTCCCTCTGTTTTTTTATTTTATTCACAAATAGTTCCAGTTGCTATACCAGTTGGAGCAACACCTACTGGAACCGTATCTATAACCGTATTTGTAGCAGTATTGATAACAGAAACAGTATTGCTGCCTTGGTTTGTAACGTAGGCGAGAGTGCCATCTGGTATGATGGTTACTTGATCCGGGGATAAAGCAACAGGAATTGTATCAATTACCGTATTTGTCGCCACACTTATTACCGATACATTATTACTAACTTTATTTACAACGTAAATACGAGTACCATCCGGTGTAATATCTATACCAACCGGTTCAGAACCTACGCCAATTGTATTAATAACCGTATTTGTAGCAGTGTCAATAACAGAAACAGTATTGCTGTTTTGATTTGTGACATACGCACGAGTACCATCTAGTGTAAAGACGATTATCCTAGGACGAATGCCAACCGGAATGGTAGCGCTAACTGTATTCGTAGCAGTATTAATAACAGAAATATTGTTGCTTAATTCGTTTGCAACATATGCAAAGGTTCCATTTGGAGAAACAGTGATTCCTTGCGGAGCGATGCCAACAGGGATGGTATCAATAACTGTGTTAGTAGCAGCATTAATAACAGAAACGTCATTACTCGCGTGGTTTCCAACATAAACAGTTGTGTTATTTGGAGAAACAGCTACGCCAATTGGATCCGCCCCAACCGGAATGGTAGCAATAACTATATTCGTAGTAGTATCAATTACAGAAACGGTATCAGAAAAAATATTAGTAACATAAGCACGAGCGCCATTTGGTGAAACTGTTACTTCAAGAGGTGCATTACCTACAGTAATTGTATCAACCACTGTATTTGTTCCGGTGTTAATAACAGATACTGTATCATTTGTAGGGTCATCTATGGCTCCTGCGTTTGTAACATAAACAAGGAAATTACATGCAGGTCCAGTCGGTGCAGTTGGTCCGGTTGGCCCAGTTGGCCCAGTCGGCCCAGTGGGTCCAGGTGGACATTCACAATCTCCAGTGGGTCCAGGTGGTCCTTCTGGCCCTTGAATACCTTGCACGCCTTGAGGTCCAGTGGGTCCAGGTGGTCCTTCCGGTCCTTGCATGCCTTGCACCCCTTGAGGTCCAGTCGGCCCTTCGAGTCCTTCTGGCCCTTGAAGCCCTTGCACCCCTTGAGGTCCAGGTGGTCCTTCTGGTCCCTCCGGCCCTTGAATGCCTTGTACTCCCTGAGGTCCAGTCGGCCCTGGTGGTCCAGGAACTCCCATTCCAGTCCCAGAACCAGTGGGTCCAGGTGGTCCAGGTGGCCCTTGAAGCCCTTGGACACCTTGAGGCCCAGTGGGTCCAGGTGGTCCTTCTGGCCCTTGAAGCCCTTCCACGCCTTGAGGCCCAGTCGCTCCTACAAGTCCTTCCGGCCCTTGAAGCCCTTGGACACCTTGAGGCCCAGTCGCTCCTTCTGGTCCCTCTGGCCCTTGAATGCCTTGCACACCTTGAGGCCCGGTCGCTCCTTTAGGCCCTGGAAATCCTCTAGGTCCAGTAGCTCCAGTAGGACCGGGGATTCCGGTAATATTTAATAGAGAACTATTCAATATTCCTTGCAAAATTAAGTTGAATGTTTGTTGCAACAATGGGTCCGATATATTGGAACAACTAATGAGCGAAGATAAATTTTGGAATAGAAATTGGAATAATGCAGAGATTTGAGTGAGAGATGCAGTAGGTAAGGAATTGATTAATTGAGTTATAGTTCGTATAACTAAATTTCTATTTGGAGTATTTGGTTGCACTGTAATGATTAAATCATTTAATGCCTGTAATGCAGATTGGAGTATTTGTATAGTTGTCGGATTTGGCGTGGTAAAAAAAGAAAGGATAGCTTGGTTTAATTGGTTAATTAGGGACAATAATTCTTGTTGCTGGGAAAATGAGAAAAAAACAGGTGTACAACAATTACTTTGATCGCAAGAGGATATAGAAATAAAACAGGGAAATTGGAATTTTTCGCACGGATCGTTTGAGTTTTGATTATTTTTCATAATTACCTCCTTTTTAAAATTTAATAATCGTTAAGTATGCTTTAAGAATTTGTATTTTCTTCTGAATTTAAAGATTTTGTAAGTATTTGTGTAATGTTTAGGGATATTTTTCTTTTAAGTATATGTTTAGAAAATCGAGACGTTCTTAAGGGATATATAATCAATACTTGGTTATTAACAAGAAACGTAAGTAAGACTACAAAACAAAATGGAAATACATTTTTATTAACTTAAAACATAAAAAGAGTAATTTATTAAGTGTTCTAGTGGAGAAATCATCTAGTTGTAAAAACTACTTTGTTTTATAAGAAGAGTAATACAAATAGATATCTAACGAAAATGTTTAGTATGTTTGTTGATTCAATATGGGCTTTTATGAACATATTTCTATTCTATAGAAATAATACTGTGTATTGAGTACTTTAATAAACGGAAGTGTAGAGTCGCTTAAGCAACGGTATTAGTAATAAGTATCAGAACGATGTAGAGTTACGCTCTATATAGGAAGAAAAAACTAAGAGGCAGTTTGAAGTTTTAACAGGTAGATGTGTGATTGAATAGGATGAAAATAATTACTTAATGTTGGGATAGGTTATAAATGGAAAACCAACTAAAAGAAATATTTGGTGCATTGATAGCAGCTATAGGTACAATAACTTCCGCTATTGGAAGTACACCTTTCTATTTTATAGGTAGTAATGTGAGGAAAGAGTTAAATATATATGGGAATGTATTACAAGCAGTCGGAAATGCTTTAGAAGCTGATGGCCAAGGGGAAATATCTCTTGAAAAAATCGGGAATGAGATTCAATCAATTGGTAATGTAACTGTAATATCTGGATTGGTTATTGAGTTTAAAGACGAAATAAAACTTAAATTGGTGATTGCTGGGAATTGGACACAGGCTTTAGGAGGACTTACAGCATTGGCTGATGAATTCGAGGATAGTTCTGATAAAGATGAATCTTTAAATGTTGTAGGAAACTTACTGCAAGCTACAGGGAATTCATTGTAGGCGATTGGAGGGATTTACGAACTAAAGAGTAAAAGAGAATTACGGCAATTTAGTAAAGAAGATAGATTAAATGATGTAGAGGAAAATTTAGAAACTCAAGTAAACAGCGAACCAGGTGAAAATAAAAAAGGACAGTTGGTAGATATTACTGGAAGTTGGATACAAGCGGTAGGTTCTGTAATTTCACTAATTGGACAAATACGTGAAGAAAGTGAGGAGTTAGAAGAGAGCGATAAATAGATTAGTTTAATAAGAGCGGTTAGCAAAAGTTAAATGCTCTCGTGAAAAATGGAAAACAACATGTACTTATTGATAAAGGAATATTGGATATAAATTGAGAGAATAAAAAAGAGCTCTTATGGAAAGATCTTTTAAATTAACAAGTTATTGTAATGTCACTAACACTAATATCAAGTTTATTGATATATTTTATTGTTATCACTACATGTGTGAAAACATATATGAATTACTTTCATTTTGATGAACCGTTCCTATATAAAAATCATATGATACTTTGTAAGACAAGCAAACAGCTTATTATCTATTAAATACTCATTGTGATTGTTGCTCACAACTACTGATGAAAATACTTTTTTTTGAACGAGCCGTCCATTTGAACAGGAGGTTAATGTTGGGAAAGACATTAGAAGAGTTAGAAAAGTGTTATAATGATGCTTTAAATGAAGGGGCAGAGTATGTAGCTGTTCAGATTAAAATAGATGGATTTTCTAGTGATGAAGTAATTATTAACGATAAATATAACATAGATTCTAAACTAGCGTATTACAAGAAAACGTACAATGAAGATCTAGAACATAAATGGAATCCAAGAAATCGTATTGTAGGTTTTGCATATGGTTATTCGTTTTCAGGAATTATACGCAAATTAGGATTGCTAGTTTAGTACTAATGAAACAGATGTTGATTATTGCGATAGATACCATGATTTAGGTGGTATCTTTTTTGGTTAAGGAATAAATTAAAAAAGAGAGCTTAAGCCCTCTTTTTATAAATGCCTAACTTTTATGCACAGATTGGAATTCCTAATGCTATTAAAGTCAATGCTACTTGAAGAGAAAGTTCTAATCTAGCAATTTCGATTCCAGCAACTGATACCACTAAAAGAGGTTGTCCATTAACGAACAAAACACAACTTTCCATATTTACACCTCCCTTCTAGTAATCTACTACAATATATGAATTAAATTTAAATAACGTTATAGTTAAATTGATGAATTTTATAAAATTGATAAATTAATCTATCATATAAAATGAATTTTTATTGGTCTAACAACTGCTTCTTTATCACCTTATATAAAGGGTATGAATATATTAGTAGTATATAAAAGCATAGGAGTGATAGATATGTTTTTTGCAAAGCTACGTGGTAGAAATGAAGTTCCACCAGTAGAAACAGACGCTCGAGGGGAGGCTTTCTTTAAATTAAGCCATGACGAGCTTAGCCTAAAATTTAAGTTGGATTTATTTGATATAGAGGATGTAGTAGTTGCCCATCTGCATATTGGAGCAAAAGGAACTAATGGTCCTGTTGTAGCTTTTTTATTTGGACCTATAACAAATCCGGTTTCAATAGAGTGTGCAACGCTTACGGGAATAATTACTCAAGAAGATTTGGTTGGGCCGTTAGCGGGTCAAACATTAGCTACTCTTGTAAATGAAATCATATCTGGAAACATTTATATTAATGTTCATACAGTACAACATCCTAATGGTGAAATTCGTGGACAATTGAATTATTGCTAAGAAATTATAGTAGTGAAAAATAAAGCATCCGTTTAGGGTGCTTTTATTTTGTGGAGGATGTATAGATAATTTACCTTTAATAATCTTAAAAATTCATTTTTATAGTTTTGAAGGTAATCGAATGGAATTAGAAATAGTGAATTTTTTACCTTTTTAGTTTGTAAAGTAATTATCGAAAACTTGTAAATGAAATGCCCCTCCGAAAATTAAATTAGTATTAGGAGATAAACTTTGTAAATAAAATATGAAAGTGTAAGAGATAATAGAAATTTTTAAACCTAATCAAAGCTAATAGACTAACTTTCAGCACCCACTGAAATAAAGAATCATAACATAATTTGTAATAACTTATATGAAAGTGAGCTGAAAAAAATGTTTTATTCGTATTTTTATTCTCAAGCTGGTATGCGACCAGCATATGGTACATCAATAACGTTTAGCGGAGCACAAAGTACAGTTCAAGCTGTTCAACAAGCGTTACAAATGCAACAACAAATGCAAATGCAACAACAAGGTATCCAGCCGTATTATTCATCTATGGAGTATTTTTATCCAGTGCATCAAATCACACCGTATGGAAGTTCTTTTCTTACGATTCCATATGGAACTGTCTTCAATCTATAAGCTGAAAATTTTATGAATAGGAGCAGGTATCCCAAACCGATTATTAATCTAACCATTACCAATTGGATATATACGGGAAACCCAGCTCCCACCTACCTTTATCACAGATGCCGAATTTTGAGGTATCCGCAAATAGCGGAAATAATTGAGGGGGATGAGTATATATGTAAGCGTCAAATAGTTCCATCTACAATTTGTAAATAGCTGATGAGATAATCTTTGTACATACTCTACAAGTTGTTTTTTGATAAGAAAATATCGTCGATCGAAGAAAGAATGAGAATTATCTTATCATGACAAATGATGGATAGTGGCACTATATGAAAAGATACATGAACATTTACTAACGCGAACCAGGACGAGAGGTAGCAACGAAATCCTATCTGTGGTTATATCGTACAGGAAGATTGTCCTATGACTATCAATTTACAAGAGCAGGAGAACATCCGAACCGTTTTTCCCCATTTTGAAGTATATTTATAGCCATAACATCTTATGTTTTGTTTATAATTGTAAATAGTTATTGAAATGTATAAATATTTTTTATGAATAAAAAGGAAAAATAATGCAACTTTTTAATTTGTTTATTCGTGTTATATATGAAAGGAGGAGGGGGATGGAGATTGAAGAAATATATAAAGTTTATATAAACGATGTGTACCGGTATTTATTTTCCCTTTCTCGTAGCCATCATGTAGCGGAGGACTTGATGCAGGAGACTTTTTATCGGGCGTTTCTTTATCTAGAAGACTATGAAAACCAAAAGGTGAAATCATGGCTTTTTAAAGTGGCATATCATACCTTTATTGATTTTGTTAGGAAAGAGAAAAAAGTAGCTTTTGTAGGAACGGAGGAATTAGAAACAATTCAAGCAGGTGAATCTACAGAAGAGTATGTAGTCGCAAAAAATAGTTATGAAAAATTAATTCAGATTATTCATACTTTACCAGTGGTAGAGGCGCAAGCTATTTTATTATGTGACGTACATCAATTAACGTACGAAGAGGGTGCTTCTGTATTAGATTTAAAGTTAAACACGTATAAAAGTCACATATTTCGCGGGAGAAAGAGATTAAAAGAATTGTTAAAGGAGGAAAAGAGTCAAAATGACAAATGATAAACCTCATTCTGAACAAGATGATTATAAAGAATTGTTACAAGAAGCTCTCCATCAAAGGCCGGATGCACTTTCTAATGGAAAACAGGAGCAAGTGATGAAAATAGGGAAAAAAAGAGCGCGTATTACAAATGTTTTAATTGTATTTACTTTTTTATTACTTATTCAACCTATATTATATATATCTACTCTCGCATACTATGTATTTGCACCTACAAACGCAATGGAGATACGGAATGTAGTAAATAAAACATTAAGTGTAACAGAACCAAATGTATTTTTGAAAGATAGGGACATGGAGCAAACATTGTTACCGCTTAGTTTACAATTGCATTTTGATTTGTATAAAAGGGTAGGGAAGAAAGATATTCGAATAGGAGAAGAGAAAACAGATTATATATTTAGTAGAGCAACGAAAGTTAGCCGTGAATATACAACAGATGAAAAAATTCCGGAAGTCCCATATATAGATAACGAGGTATTGTCTCATCCTAATAATTATAATTCATCCTATAATAGTAGTGAAGAAGCGCAAGTATTAAAGGGTCTTCCGCAAGAATCTGTTGTAGAAGCATTTATATCTTTTAGAGAATTGTTGAGTGTACAAGAGGTAACGAATATGTTTCCCACTATTGATATTGTCTGGTATGCCGTTAATACAGGGTTAGAGGAGAAGCAAACGAATGACGAGGGTATGTATGTTGCTCCGATTGGTTTTCCAGCAGATATGATTTCAAGACCAAGTGGTGCTTTTGTGAGTGATTCACCTCATGAGGAACAATTTATTGATGTGTTAAAGTCATTACAAAAGCATGAAGATTTAGCGATGAAGCTATCTAGAGCGAAAACATTAGAGTTGTCAAAGCGTATTTCTTTCCTTGAAAAAAATGGGGTAAAAACATACGGGGCAGTTGTAACTGGACCTAAAGGGGAAGTTGAAAAATTGATGAGCCATGAAAAAGTTAGAAACTTGAAAGTAGGTGAAGCGAGATTATGGAATTGGCATTCTTAAAAAAAAGAAAGAGTCATAGTTATAAAAAAGAAACATGGATGGGGACTATTTCATTAATTATTGCCTTTCTAGCGTTATTGTATTTGAACATTACATTGCTTAGTCAAGAAACATTTATAGGCGAAGGTTTTCGGGAAATAGTTGGCGTTGGATTGTTATGTTCAGTCGTAGGCATGATCACAAAAAGAAAAAGTCGAAAATATGCATTGTGGGCATGTAGTTTATTTGTTTTTATGCTACTGTTTTCTATATTTGGATTTATGTTAGGTTGGATGATAAGCTTTGGACCATAAAAATGTGTGAAAGGACGAATGTAAGTTCGTTCTTTTTTATGCATAAAAAGTAAAATAGAAAGGAAAGGGATTTATCAAATTTGAATAGAGATTACTATACTACTAGGTTGTTGTGTTATTGAAATGTCTTCCGCTTACGTGTATATAAATAGGCGACAAGTATAGGGGGGGAAACAATAGTTCGTCCAAACATTGTGAATCTCTTTTACATAATATAGAGTAATAAGCATGAAAGGGGAACGAGTATGTCTTGCTATTACTACTGTAAGTATTGTAAAGAATATAAAAAGAAACAGCATAACGGTTGTAAGAACGATAGTAAGTGTAATGATAACAAGGATAGTCTTGTTAGGGCATCAGCATTTAGAGCTAGAAATACGGTGAATCAACCTGTTCCTGCTAATACTTTTGTGAAAGTGTTATTCCAAAATGAACAATTTGATTTAGCGAATGAGTATAATCCAGCAACGTCTATTTTTATTCCGAAGACTAAAGGAGTATACTCTGTTATTGGAACGATTGGTTTTTTTCCAAACGATCCTAGCTTAAATTATAGAGCTCGTGTAGAAATTCGTGTGAATGGCAATGCAGCAATAGCTATAGATAATGACTTTTTTGGTCCAATAGGTTTTGGAAATGTAGTAAGTGTTTCGACGATTATTCAATTGCATGAAGGAGATCAAGTTGAGGTTTATGCACAAAGTAGCATAGACGGAGTTTTAAGTCCTTCAGAAGACGGCTCACATTTTGAAGCAGCAAGATTCCCTTCTCCAATTAAATAACGAAGAGAATAAAATACTTTTCAGTAGGTCTAGTTAATCCCCTGTACCGAATGGTGGGGGATTATTATTGTTTATTTAAAATATACAAGTGAATCGATTAAATATAGTTTGTTTCATGAAAATTTCACATGCTAAAGATGTAATGATGAAAGGTAAATTTTAAAAATTATTTTTTACAGTTTTGATGTTGAAAGGGCTATCTTATTTTAAGTATTAGATCTTCTGCAGGTAATAAAAAGAGTAAGTAACTAGGTTGTAAAAGTTCTTTGGCATTACATTTGCTAGTTGCCTAATGGTATAAAAAGACATCTTAACTTATGTCCGTATAATTAAAGGCTTTTTCATTACTATATAGAAATTACATATTTATCAAAGGTTTACGCAGGTATTGCTATTGAATAGAAAGGAATAACATGAAGGCAAGTACACTATATAAAAATAAAATAAATCCTAAGATGAGTAGTATGGGATGCAACTTGAACATATTTGACCTCCTTGAGTATATAAAGAATTTTAATACATCTTTGGTGAATTTAGAAGGAATATATATTAGATAAATGGTGCTTGAATGGATACACGAATTTAATAGAGTAGTGAATGTCTAATAAATAAAGAAGTATTATGGGGGACACCTTGACTAGATTATTTATAAAGGGCAGGTCGATTTACCCGACGTGAAATATAAAAGTGATCAGATTTATATGTACAGAATAAGGGATAAATAAAAAAGAGCATACATAAAAAGTACGCTCTAAAGAAAGATAGGTTTTATGAGTGGATAATCTCCATACGATAATATATGTTCGGTTGATGTAAATGTGTGGAAAATCAATAAATTATCAATGGAATATCATGAAATGAGTAATCTTAGTTTATTAATAAGGTTTTGTAGTTACCCAAATTGTAAGGATTTTGTATAGAATGGATTAACAACTCGATAATAATCGTACTTCAGTTTCATATTTCGTATAGTTTGGATATTGTGTAATAGTTTGACATTTAGGTGTAGAAAGTTGATTAATTATAGAAACATTTGTAATGACTTCGTTACAAGGACCGAAAAATGTAACTTTTAATTTTGAATTTGGTGGGACTTTGAAAACAATAGGTTTTTTCTCCATGAAATCAGCTCCTATGATGCAGTATTGTATACTGCGTTTTTTGTTTAGATTATAAAGGCATATTAGTATAATATGAATCTTTAGTTGATAATGATATAAAGTTCACTACTATGCAGAGCCTGAATGTATAAATTATTAAGGGAATATTAATGAATCAAAATTTTTACATGTGTGGGCAGAGCGAAAAATGCGGTACATATTGGATAAAATAATTGGATACTAGAAGAGCATGTAACTATAGGTAGTTACATGTGTTATGAATACGTAAAGAGTCCCTTTACTGATACATAGTTTATTCAAATGAAATGAATTACATCTAGAAAACACATTGTATACACAACAACACTGTATAGTTATTCTTATATAATAATAAAAGTGAGGTATTTTGAATTGAAAAAGAAAAAGCTATTTTTAGGAACAATTATTTCATGCGTAGTACTGGCATTATCCGCATGTGGCTCCTCAGACAACGTAGTAACATCAAAAGTAGGAAATGTTACAGAGAAAGAGTTAAGTAAAGAATTAAGACAAAAATATGGGGAAAGTACTTTATACCAAATGGTGTTAAGTAAGGCGTTGCTCGATAAATATAAAGTTTCAGATGAGGAAGCAAAAAAGAAAGTAGAAGAAGCAAAAGATAAAATGGGTGAGAACTTTAAAGCGACTTTAGAACAACTTGGATTGAAAAACGAAGATGAATTAAAAGAAAAAATGAAGCCAGAAATTGCATTTGAGAAAGCGATTAAAGCGACTGTTACAGAAAAAGATGTAAAAGATAACTATAAACCAGAAATGAAGGTAAGTCACATTTTAGTAAAAGATGAAAAGACTGCTAAAGAAGTGAAAGAGAAAGTAAATAACGGAGAAGATTTTGCGGCTTTAGCGAAGCAATACTCAGAGGATACTGGTTCAAAAGAACAGGGCGGGGAAATCACTGGTTTTGCTCCAGGGCAAACGGTAAAAGAATTTGAGGAAGCTGCATATAAATTAGATGCAGGACAAGTAAGTGAACCAGTAAAAACAACTTACGGTTACCATATTATTAAAGTGACAGATAAAAAAGAATTAAAGCCATTTGATGAAGTAAAAGATTCAATTCGTAAAGATATAGAACAGCAAAGACTACAAGACACGACAGGTAAATGGAAACAACAAGTAGTCAATGAATTATTGAAAGATGCTGATATTAAGGTGAATGATAAAGAGTTTAAAAATACATTTGAATTTCTAGAAAAGAAATAATGACTGTAATTAGAAAAGGGAACCTTTAAAGGTTCCCTTTTCTAGTTAGTGTGTGAGTTATAAATAGATAGTAAGACAATACAATATTACATATAAATATTAAGAATTACAATGGAAATTTATGTAATTTTCTTGAAGTAGGTTAATCATCACTTCATAGAATGTTGATATTATAATGTTTTGTTTCATCTCATTAAATATAAAACGAATTAATTAATTTTAGCCCATTATTCGTAGGCAGTAAGATTTGCGTAGGCTAATTATTAGTCAGGAATAAACAAAGCTTGAGTGGATTAAAGTTTCACTTTATAGAAGTCGATAAACATAATTTGCAGAATGAAACATACAATAAGATTGAAATATATTGACGTTAAATGAAGTGAAAAGCAGAGCATTCTATTAAGATGGATGTTCTTTTTCGTATGAAATTTTAAGGTGAAGAATGAATTATTGGATAGATAAATAAATGATGTAGGGGGAGAAAATGTGAAAGTAATTTTTCAAAGAGAAGACGGAGGGAAAATTTTTGAATCGTATGATGAAGATATAAATAACCTATTAGCTATTTTAAAAGAAACGAAAGGGATTAAGATCGGGATGGTTGAATATGAGGTATTAAAATACGAATTAGAGTATTTTCGAAACCCGAAAAAAGCAGTAACAGAGAGGGAGTTACATATAATAGTACAACCAAAATATATTTAGTAATTAGAGTGAATTATTGATGAATAGTTTTATGTAGTATGTACGAAAAGAGAGTGTTTAAATTGCTCTCTTTTCATAGAAATTCATAAGGAACGAATGGAGGTCCATTATAAATCCCTTAAATTTTGTGAGTTCGTTCTTTATAATATATGCTTTCATTTATAGATGGTTAATAAACTCGAAAAAATTAAAACTGTTTAGTTGATCTTTTCACCTCCCATTTAATAGGAAGTGAAAAGATTATTTGATGAAGAAAAAATAAATCTCTTCTCAAAAGAACGTAAGTTCGTGTATAATTAGAACGAATGTTCTTGTAAGTGTAGATAGTATAAGATTTAGAAATAAAGTGAAACTGTAATTAGCGGGTGTTTACGGGAAGTTAATCTTCGACTTACTTTCCTTGTATGTCTTGAATTTTGAGGTGGGAGATTTCTTACCTGTTCATGCGGGGGAAATATGAGCCGAGCAATTATTAAAGAATAATCGAAGCGCAATATGTTTGAAATAGAATGGATAAATAATCGAGGAGATAGAGAAATGAATGATGTAAAGATGCAAAGAGCAAAAAGAGAATGGGTTCCATTTACAGTAATGTCGGAACAGTTATTAAGTATGCGAAAGGTTATTGGGGAGAAATTTAAAGTACAAAAACCATTTTTAACAAAAGAAGCAAAAGAGGGAATTTTTGATAAATTATTAATGTCATTATTGTCTGAGAAAGAAATATTGGTGACATATTTTGAAGATGGATACATACTTACAAGCTACATGACAGTTGTACATATAAATCCGCTAAAGCGCATTGTAATGTGTACTGACGCGTTTTATAAAACTTACGTATTTAATACCACGGATATTATTGAAATAGCGTAAAGTAAGCTATGTTAGATGTGAAACAGAAAAATGAAACGGAAAAGCAGCTAGCTTCATACTAGCTGCTAAGCCCCAGGGAAAGGGAGAAAAAGATAGGGTACTCCAAAAATCAACAATAGCTGTATAACAGCCTGATTATAGTATGGGCAAATTAAAAATTCTTAAACAGAACGATGAAAAAATAGGGTTAAGCTGTACCGACTTGGTTTTGATCCGCAAGGTCAGAATCAAACGTATTAGTCGCACTCACACCATTAAAAGTATTAACAACAAAACCAACGTTGGAAGCACCAGATCCATTATAAGCCTTCGTGTTTTCTTTTGGAGAAACGTTATAGAAATCACCTAAATTAAATGAACCGTTACTATTTTGTACAACTAAATTCCCTACAACTGAGGGCATAGTTCTCACCCACTTTACAATCATTTGTTAACACTACTATATGGTCTTATAGTCCAAATGGTTCATCTAACGAAAATTGCGGAATAATAAAACGTTTGAAGTGTAGCTTAATCCCATAATAAAAGTGTGTTAAACTGAATGTAAGGTTACGTAATTAAAAATGGAAATTGTATAATTGTCATATACGAAAACAAAGGAGGCAAAATGTAATGAATAAAGTTATAAAAAAAGTAGATTTAACAGATGCAAAGTCAAGTAATCTTGTTGCACTTATTTATAGCAATGAAGTTATATTGGTGGAAGAAGCATTTTGTCCAAAGGAAATAAAATTAAAGTTTAATGAAATTGCAATTTTATCGGCTATTAAAACAGCGCATATAATGAAAGTATCCATTAGAAAAGAGCTTGACGCGTTTTTTCATGACACGGGTGTTTTATTGGTGAAGCATAGTGCTGAGTATGGAAACAGTCAATCTATCACTATGCATTTTGAACAATTTAAAAAGTTACAACATGAGATTGAGTATTTAAGTAAAAGTATGTAATAAGGCAAGAGGAAGATTCTTGCATAGAGGTGAACAGTTCTATGTTGAAAAAATGGTTTGAAAATTTTTTAGACGAATCTCACTGTAAACATAAATATAGTTTTATTAAGATGCAGGATAATGAAGATTTCAAAAGTGGTAAGCTAGGTGTAGCTTATGTGTATAGGTGTGAGAAGTGCGGGAAAGAGAAATTGAAATTTAAAAGCAATAACGAAATAAATAATGAATTTTTTGATATATAGGAAAGAGTAACTGTTATGGGTTACTCTTTTTTGTATTTTTAACACATTATAGAATGCACAAAATTACATATAGATAATAAATATGAGTTAAAGGAGGCTATTTATGTATTTCGAAAGCACCAGAAAACTTCTAAATAGGTGATAAGAATGAATCCAAGTGGTTTAAAAGTGACAGGAGCATGGTTTCAAGTAGGAGGAAATCTTACAGCGGCAATTGGGACGACAAGAGGATTTATGGGGGAGGAGAAAGCTGAATCGAAAATTGTAATTGTAGGAAGCTCATTACAAGCCCTCGGGTATATATTGCAAATTATAGCGAGTAATGAAACCGAAGATGAAGGTGAAAGAGAAAATCAAAGTATGTGTTTGGAGAATAAAAGTGAAATGCTTGATAAAGTGGGCATTGAGTTATTAGCGTTAGGGAATATATCAAATGTAATAGGAACATATTTTAATATAAAGGAACAATTGAAAGAGAATGATTATCTCATTATTATAGGGAATAGCTTACAATCGATTGGAGCTTTTTTTGGAGTAGAAGCGGCTTTGCTCCAGATGAAAACGGTACAGAAAATTATAATACTAGGCAATTCTCTGCAAAGTTTAGGGGCTGGACTTCAAGCGTATCAAGGCATTATTAATGTGATGAAGAATAGAATCGAAAATGAAGACAGTATAGTTGATCAGAAAGATGAGAGAATAATAGCACTCATTGGTGTTTGGATACAAGCGATAGGAACTGTTATTTCTGCAATTGGATTAACTATAATAGAGAAAGAAGAACAATTAGAAAAAATAATCATATGAAATTGTTCATGGAAAGATTGTATGTAAAATTTCAATTTTACATAAGTAGAAAAGTTGAAGTGGTAGGTTTTTTGACATTGAAAGAGAATATATAACAGTAGAACAGTTATTAGTGGTTAATAAAAACATTAGAAATGCAAAAGTCATTGGTTTGTATAGCGTATGGAGAGAGAAAAATACAAAACAAGGAGTTTTCAAGAGATGATGTATTTGTTGGCAATTCTTCTTCCACCTGTAGCCGTATTATTTTGTGGAAAACCATTTCAAGCAATAATTAATTTCATATTAACATTAATATTTTGGGTTCCAGGTGTTATTCATGCGATATTAGTTGTACATGATAAAAAAGCAGATCGGCGTTTAAAAAAACAAATTCAAGCATATGATGAAATAAATAAAAAGAACAGAAGATAGCTGAGTTGTGAAACGATTTTAAAAAGAAAGGGGGACCACCTCCTTTCTTTTTTTATTCTGGTTAAGTTTATATTTTGGTGTAGCGGTAAGAATTTTTAATATAAGTATTGTGATAACTCGTTTTAGAGTGTGCGTTTAGTAAACCGGTGTAAATGTTTTCAGGAACGTTAAAGAAATCATACAGTCCATTCTTTAATTGAATGCGTAAAATCATAGAAAAAGGATTATATCCAACAGCAACTATAGTTTTGGAAATCACGGGAGATAACTCCATCATTACGCAACTCCTCACTTTTCATTTTTAATAATTTCTTATAGATGTTGAGGTTGTGATGTTGAAATCTTTATAATTAAAGAGGTATTATACTTATATGCAATATATTAAATGTTCGTTATACGTAATTATAAGGAAGTTCACACGAAGTACATATCGTTGTGCTATTTTTATTTCACCTTTGATTTATAAATAAGAAAATATTGACCATTTGAAAAAAAGGTATATTATTTATACGAGGTATTAAAAATTCACTTTTTACATTCTATGCTTAAAGGGGCAGCATTATTAGAAAAATAGAAGTGAAAATACTTTGTGTAACAAGCATTCTAAAATTTATAATCTGTGAATTAGCAAAATATTGAATGCTCCAGGTCAATATACTTTCTTAATTAAATTTATTTTAGAAAGTGACCTCAATATTTTTAAGTAAATCAACGGGAGAATTGAAAGGCAGGAGAAAGTAACATGTCAGAAAATTATCGTTCTCGAGAGGAGCGACGACAAGTTAAAAAGAAAAAACAGCCAGCTTCTAAAACACAAAAACCAAAAGGTAAAACATCATTTTTTCGCAAGTTTTTAATTACTTGTTTATTACTTGGTATTGTTGGTTTAGTGGGGGGAGTTGCTACCTTCTTTGTAATGATTAAGGATGCACCAAAACTTGAGAAAGCAAAACTTGTTAATCCGTTATCCTCAAAAATTTATGATAAAAATGGCGATTTGGTATATGAATACGGGAAAGAAAAGCGGACGAATGTTACGTATGATCAAATTCCTAAATTAGTAGAAAATGCATTTTTAGCAACAGAGGATGCACGTTTTTACGAGCATAGCGGAGTAGACTTTAAAGGTACTGCCCGTGCTGTTTTGGTGAGTCTTAAAGGAGATTACGGTTCACAAGGTGGAAGTACAATAACGCAACAGGTTATTAAAAACTACTTCTTATCGATGGAAAAAACATCAAAACGTAAAGTTCAGGAAATTTATTTAGCGTATAAACTAGAACAACAATATTCAAAACATGAAATTTTAGAAATGTATTTAAATAAAATTAACTTAGGAAACCGTTCGTATGGTATCGCAACAGCAGCACAAAACTACTATGGTAAAGAATTGAAAGAGTTAACATTACCAGAAGTTGCGATGCTTGCAGGTTTACCAAAAGCACCGAATAACTATGATCCGACGAAAACAGAAAATATTGAAAGAGCAACAGAAAGAAGAAATGTTGTACTAAAATTAATGAATCGACATGGTTATATTACGAAGGCAGAAATGGAAGAAGCTTCGAAAGTTAAAGTAACAGATGGACTTAAGACTGCAACTGTACAAGCGATGCCATATCCTGCATTTATGGATGCGGTTGTGAAAGAAGTTGAAAAGGAATTACCAGATGCTAATATTGGTTCTGACGGTTTAGAAATTTATACAACTTTAGACGTAGAAGCACAAAAGGCTGCCGACAGGATATTAGATACTAATATTATTAATTATCCAAATGATAAGTTCCAAGGTGCTTTCACATTTATGGATACGAAAACCGGAGAGGTTCGTGCTATAGGTAGTGGGCGCGGTGAAAATAAAGCCGTATTTAAAGGGCATAATATGGCCATTGAATTAGATCGTGCAGCTGGTTCGACGATGAAGCCAATCTTTGATTACGGTCCTGCAATTGAATACTTAAAATGGGCTACGTATCATCAAATTGATGATTCTCCATTTAAATATTCAACTGGACAAGAACTTCGAAATGCAGACAGAAGTCATTTAGGTCCAATTACTATGCGTGAGGCGTTAAAAATGTCACGTAACGTTCCAGCAGTTAAAACTGCAAAAGAAGTAGGACTTAATAAATCAAAGGAATTCTCTGAGAAATTAGGTATTACATTTAAAAAAGCGCCAACAGAATCTACAGCTATTGGTACAAACGAAGTATCACCAACTGAAATAGCGGGTGCTTATGCGACATTTGGTAATGGTGGAAAGTATGCAAAACCGCATTTTGTTAAGAAAGTAGTTTATCCAGACGGTAAGTCACAAAGTTTCGGGCAAAAACCAAAACAAGTTATAGCTGACTCTACAGCATATATGATTACTGATATGCTTCGTTCAGTAGTGACATCAGGTACTGGTACAGCAGCAAATATAAGTTCTTTAGATGTAGCTGGAAAAACAGGTACAACAAACTATGATTCAAAACAATTAGCAAAATTTAATATTCCGGAAAGTGCAACTCGTGATAGTTGGTTTGCAGGTTATACGCCGCAATATACGATGGCGGTATGGACTGGGTATATGAAAGATGGTAAAGACGAGTATATTAGTAGTAAAAATACGAAAATTGCACAGTTGATCTTTAAAGCAATGATGAGCGAGATGGCTACAGATAAATCAAGATTTAAAATGCCAAGTAGTGTAATTCAAGAAGGTAGTGAGCTGCGTATAAAAGGTGAAAAACGTGATTCTTCTCCAAATACGAGCGTACCGGATACAACGGAAAAACCAAAACAAGATCAACAGCAAAAAACTGAAGAAGAGAAAAAGCAAGAAGAATTAAAGAAACAGGAAGAACTGAAAAAACAAGAAGAACAAAAGCAACAAGAGGAACTTAAGAAGCAAGAAGAACAAAAGAAACTAGAAGAGCAAAAGAAACAAGAAGAAGAAAAGAAACAAAATGAACAAAATAATGGAGGAGGCCAAGGGAATACGACACCTCCAGCAAATAATGGAGGAGGCCAAGGGAATACGACACCTCCAGCAAATAACGGAGGAGGCCAAGGAAATACGACACCTCCAGCAAATAACGGAGGAGGCCAAGGAAATACGACACCTCCAGCAAATAACGGTGGAGGTCAAGGAAATACGACACCTCCAGCAAATAATGGAGGAGGCCAAGGAAATACAACTCCACCAGCGACCACACAACCAGAAACTGGCGGTAATGCAGGAGAGGCCCCTGCTAATAATGGACAATAAGAAAATTTTATAAAAAATATTAAAAAGCACTTAAGATTTGTAAAATTACAATCTTAAGTGCTTTTTTCTTTTAAATGCAGTAGCTATGAGACAATGTATTTTAAATATTAAAAGTACCATAGAAGTTTTGAAAATAAATTGAAGGAAAATGATAAAAAATTTGAGATTGAGGTAACGGAGGATAAGCGTGGCTTTGAAAGGGGGGACTACTTGGATGTGCGCCATGATGCCAAAATGAGGGAGTAATTTGACCGGGAATTTGATAGTGTTGCCAAGTTGCGGGAAGTTCAATACCGACATCGGAACTAGCTGTATGAACAGCGGGAACGTGTATTTCGGGGGTCGAAGGAACTACGGCAGTTACTCTTGATGATACCCACATAAAAATATTCACTCCTAAGTTGCGATAATAAAGTAGTATATTCTTTTCACACATATAAAGGTACAAATAAATGGGACTTTAGGCTAAAACATACGTATAAAGTTGTAAGACTAATTTAAATTGATTTTGGACCATTTATTATAAAAAGATACGTCTATTTACGGAGGGAAAAGGAACGAAGAAACTGTAAAATGGAGGTGTTAATTGCAATAACTTACGTGTTTATGGAGGAATATGAATGGAACGATTATGGACGAAATCATTTATTCAAATGACTTTCGCAATGTTATTTTTATTTACAGGATTTTATTTACTTGTTCCAACGCTCCCACTCTTTATTAAAGAGATAGGTGGCAATGAATCACAAGTCGGACTTATGATGGGAATGTTTACAATAGCGGCAGTTGTAATACGACCGATTATTGGAGGGATGTTAGATCAATATGGTAGAAGATCCTTTATTATTTTCGGACTCATCTTTTTTGGGTTAACGATGTACTCTTATCATTTAGCGACGACTATTGTCCTTTTAGCTGTTTTACGTGTTATTCACGGAGTAACATGGGCTGTTTCTACAACAGCTGTTGGAACAGCGATAACTGATATTATTCCAGATTCACGCCGTGGTGAAGGTATGGGGTGGTATGGGATGGCTATGACGATTGCAATGGCAATCGGCCCAATGATTGGATTATCGGTTGTACAAAATTATTCATTTCACGGCCTTTTCTTATTAGCAACTCTTTTATCCTTTATGGCAGTCTTATTATCGTTAATGACGAAAATGCCATTCACACCACAAAAAGAAAAAGGGAAAATACAACTGTTTGAAAAATCCGTTCTATCCATTACGATAGTTGTATTCTTTTTATCATTTGCATATGGAGGCATTACGACGTTTTTACCGCTATTTGCATCGTCAATTGATGTGAATCCTGGGACATTCTTTCTTGTATATGCAATTGCTTTAACAATCGTAAGACCAATTTCAGGAAAACTATTAGATAAGTATGGAGAAGTATTTATCATACTTCCGGCACTATGCATTACTGTTATTGCAATAGTTGTGCTAACGATTTCAAATAATTTAATAGGTGTAGTTATCGCAGCTACATTATATGGTGTTGGATTCGGTTCAGCACAGCCAGCATTGCAAGCCGCGATGCTTACAATTGTTGATCCGAGTAAAAGAGGAGTTGCTAACGCTTCGTTCTTTACTGCATTTGATTTAGGGATTGGACTTGGTGCAATTTTACTTGGAGTTGTTTCACAAATGTTTGGTTACCGTATTTTATTTGCTGGTAGTGCAATTTCAGGATTAATTGCTTTCATTATTTTTGTGTTTTTTGTAAAACAGCAATTAGGTAAAAAAGAATTTGCGTAAACTGGAGGAACAAAGATGGAAATTTCAATTGATCATAAAGCTCTACAATGGTTTAAAGAAGAATTACGTATAAAGCATGGTGAATCTATACGGTTTAATGTAAGGTACGGAGGAGATAGCTCCATCCAGCCAGGCTATTCTTTAGGGATTGTTGCAGAGAAAGCAGCTGGGGGAATTGTGTCAGTTGAGAAAGAAGGTATTTTATTTTTTGTGGATGTTGATAATCTTTGGTACTTTCAAAACTATGATTTAGTTGTAGGTTATCATGAGGAAATGGAAGAAATTCAATTTAATTACGTAAAATAATAACTTTATTAAAAATAAATAAATTTTATATGGAAATTATATTTAGAGAATAGTGAAATAAATATAATGCAAAAAACGGGTTGTATATGAATACGGCTCGTTTTTTTTATTTAGTAAAAGGAATTGTAAAGTAGGTATATATTTAACTGGGTTATATGAATTAACTTTATATTTTGTTTTAAAGATAAATAAAGAGAAGTCTGTCCTTTCTTTATAAACTATGAAAATTATTGTTGAAAAACTGTATTGTTACATCGGTAAAAGTATAGGAAACTTATCATTATAAAATAAATTGAAATCTTCTAAAAACTCTGATACATTGAAATAGAAATGTAGTTTCACAATATTGTAAAGGCTTACAGTTATGTGCACGAAGATCTATTAGGATTGGAGGAAATAATGATGAAAGCTGAAGAAAAATTTTCCCCGGGATTAGATGGTATAGTGGCAGCGGAGACGAAGATTTCGTTTCTTGACACAGTGAAAGGTGAAATTGTAATTCAAGGGTATGATTTAATCGAACTCTCAAAAACAAAAGAGTATTTAGACATTGTGCACCTTTTATTGGAAGAACATCTACCGAATGAGGATGAAAAAGCAACACTTGAAAAGAAATTAAAAGAAGAATACGCGGTACCAGAAGGTGTATTCAACGTACTGAAGGCATTACCGAAAGAAACGCACCCTATGGATGGATTGCGTACAGGTGTGTCCGCATTAGCTGGTTACGATAATGATATTGAAAACCGCTCGTTAGAAGTAAACAAAAGCCGCGGATACAAATTATTGAGTAAAGTACCAAACATTGTAGCGAATAGCTATCATATTTTAAATAATGAAGAGCCAATCGAACCACTTAAGGAATTATCATATAGTGCGAATTTCTTCTATATGTTAACAGGTAAAAAACCAACTGAACTTGAGGAGAAGATCTTTGATCGTTCCCTTGTTTTATATAGTGAACATGAAATGCCAAACTCTACATTTACAGCGCGCGTTATTGCATCTACACAATCCGACTTATATGGTGCTTTAACAGGTGCGGTTGCATCTTTAAAAGGTAGCTTACATGGCGGTGCGAACGAAGCGGTTATGTACATGCTTTTAGAAGCTGGTAATGTTGAAAAGTTTGAAGAGTTATTACAGAAGAAACTATATAACAAAGAAAAAATTATGGGCTTTGGACACCGTGTATATATGAAGAAGATGGATCCAAGAGCTTTAATGATGAAGGAAGCTTTAAAGCAGTTATGTGATGTGAAAGGTGATTATACACTATATGAAATGTGTGAAGCTGGAGAAAAGATTATGGAGAAGGAAAAAGGAATTTATCCAAACCTTGATTATTACGCAGCTCCAGTATATTGGATGCTTGGTATTCCAATTCAACTGTACACACCAATCTTCTTTAGCTCTAGAACAGTAGGACTATGTGCGCACGTTATTGAGCAACATGCGAACAATCGTTTGTTCCGTCCACGTGTAAATTATATTGGCGAGCGACATGTGCTTAGTAAATAAGAACAACTGGGGAGTTGTTAGCACCGCCCGCCAGATGGGTGTTTGACCGACACCCATCATTAATAATAACGAATTTTCGACAGAAAGGGAAGGATAGCATGATTAAAACAAATGAAATTAAACAAAAAGATGCATTATTAGAAGAGATTACGGATTATGTATTAAATAAAGAGGTAACAAGTGCAGAAGCATTCAGTACTGCTCGTTACGTATTACTTGATACACTTGGATGCGGAATTTTAGCATTACAATATCCAGAATGTACGAAATTATTAGGACCAGTTGTACCAGGAACAATCGTGCCAAATGGTACACGTGTACCAGGTACGTCATATGTACTTGATCCAGTGAAAGGTGCATTTAATATCGGCTGTATGATCCGTTGGTTAGACTATAACGATACTTGGCTTGCAGCAGAATGGGGACATCCATCTGATAACTTAGGCGGAATTTTAGCTGTGGCAGATTATATTAGCCGTGTTCGTATTTCAGAAGGAAGAGAACCGTTAAAAGTACGTGAAGTATTAGAAATGATGATTAAAGCACATGAAATTCAAGGTGTACTTGCTTTAGAAAACAGCTTAAACCGCGTTGGTCTTGACCACGTATTATACGTAAAAGTAGCAACAACTGCTGTAGTTGCGAAAATGCTTGGCGGAACACGTGAAGAAATCTTTAATGCATTATCACATGCATGGATTGATAATTCTAGTCTTCGTACATATCGTCATGCTCCAAATACGGGATCACGTAAATCATGGGCAGCAGGTGATGCAACGAGCCGCGGTGTTCATCTTGCAATGACTGCTCTAAAAGGTGAAATGGGTTACCCTACGGCATTATCTGCACCGGGCTGGGGATTCCAAGATGTATTATTCAATAAACAAGAATTAAAATTAGCAAGACCATTAGATTCTTATGTAATGGAAAATGTATTATTTAAAGTTTCATATCCAGCAGAATTCCATGCACAAACAGCTGCAGAATGTGCTGTGAAATTACATCCAGAAATTAAAGGAAAATTAGATGAAATTGACCGTATTACAATTACAACTCATGAATCAGCAATCCGTATTATTGATAAAGAAGGTCCATTAAATAACCCAGCGGATCGTGATCATTGCTTACAATACATTACGGCAATTGGTTTATTAAAAGGAGATATCGTTGCGGACGATTATGAGGATGCAGTAGCAAATGATCCACGTGTAGATGAATTACGTAATAAGATGGTTGTTGTTGAAAACAAACAGTACAGTTTAGATTACCTTGACCCGAACAAGCGCTCAATCGCCAACGCTGTTCAAGTCCATTTCAAAGATGGCACTGAAACAGAAAACGTGGAATGTGAATATCCACTTGGTCACCGTTTCCGTAGAGACGAAGCAATTCCAAAAGTTGTTCAAAAATTCACTGCAAATATGGCAGGTCATTATTCTAGTAAGCAACAAGAACAAATTCATGAAGCTTGTTTAAATGAAGAGAAACTAGAAAATATGAACGTAAACGAATTTGTAGATCTATTCTTAATTTAATAATAGGGGGAATTTAGAATGGCTTGGGTTGTGAATAAACAGTCAACACAAGAGGAGCTTGCGAATCGCTTCCGAGCTTTAGTAGAAGCAAATGAAATTTTGCAAATTCCAGGTGCTCATGACGCAATGGCAGCTTTAGTTGCGAGAAATACAGGATTTTCAGCTCTTTATTTATCAGGAGCTGCTTATACTGCAAGTAAAGGGCTACCTGATTTAGGAATCGTGACGTCTACTGAAGTAGCAGAGAGAGCAAGAGATCTAGTAAGAGCTACAGACTTACCAGTTCTTGTTGACATTGATACTGGATTCGGTGGCGTCCTAAATGTAGCGAGAACAGCAGTAGAAATGGTGGAAGCGAAAGTAGCAGCTGTTCAAATTGAAGATCAACAATTACCAAAAAAATGTGGACATTTAAATGGTAAAAAACTCGTTACGACAGAAGAATTAGTTCAAAAGATTAAAGCGATTAAAGAAGTTGCACCGAGCTTATATATTGTAGCGCGCACAGATGCTCGCGGCGTAGAAGGCTTGGATGAAGCGATTGAAAGAGCAAACGCCTATGTAAAAGCAGGTGCAGATGCAATATTCCCAGAAGCGCTTCAATCAGAAGAAGAGTTCCGTCTATTTAATAGTAAAGTAAATGCACCTTTACTTGCCAATAT
The DNA here is from genome assembly GCF_051918845.1 of Bacillus cereus group sp. MYBK101-2. Taxonomy (NCBI): domain Bacteria; kingdom Bacillati; phylum Bacillota; class Bacilli; order Caryophanales; family Bacillaceae; genus Bacillus; species Bacillus cereus group sp. MYBK101-2. The sequence goes on from NZ_JBQAIE010000007.1 coordinate 152,534, forward strand.
GACTGAGTTCGGGAAAACGCCGTATTATAGTGCAGAGGAATTTGCGAATATGGGCTTCCAAATGGTTATTTATCCTGTAACTTCACTTCGCGTAGCAGCGAAAGCGTATGAGAATGTGTTTACTTTAATTAAGGAAACTGGTTCTCAAAAAGATGCACTTTCTAATATGCAAACGAGAAGTGAGTTATATGAAACAATTTCATATCATGACTTTGAAGAACTAGATACTGGAATTGCAAAAACAGTATTATCAGAGGATCAATAGATAAAGTGAAACTTTAATCAGTGGGGGTTTTCTTCATCCCCCACTGATTATTAGTTGAACCAATCGGACTTTTATGGGCAGCCCGCCCCCCGCCTAACTTCTTTGCTTTCGCTGAATTTTGAGGCGGGGGTCTTACTGCCCATTAAAGCGGGATAAAACAACTAAGGCGATGAGAATACATCTTTGGCAAGACAAACTGCTTGATGTGAAAATTCATCGCCTTCTGTTTTCAAAAATAAGATATTCCACTCATCGTAGACGAGCATATGTAGTAGCAAGTAAGGCCGAAATGATAGGGGGATTCAGATGGAGAAAACGAAGTTACCGTGGGATGAATTTTTTTCACTTAATAAAGATGTGAATCATGCTTTCTTTACGCCAGAAGATTTTTCAGGAGACGAAGATTTAATCGCAAAAACGACTGAACAATTCGTTAAACAAGAAATTGTTCCACAAATGGAGAATATTGAACAACATAACTATAAAGTTTCTCGTCAATTGTTTGAGAAAGCTGGAGAACTTGGATTATTAAGTATCGAGGTTCCAGAAGAATATGGCGGATTTGAATTAGGAAAGGCAGTTTCAGGGCTTGTAGCAGAAAAAATGGGATACGCTGGTGCATTTAGCGTTTCATTTAATATACACGCAGGTGTAGGTACATTGCCTTACATATATTACGGAACGAAAGAACAAAAAGAAAAATATTTGCCGAAAATTGCATCAGGAGAATGGATTGGGGCTTATGCTTTAACTGAACCAAATGCTGGTTCTGATGCTTTAAGTGCAAAAACGAGTGCAGTATTAAATGAAGATGGTACTGCTTGGAAGCTAAATGGTGAAAAGCAATGGATTACAAATGCTCATATGGCAGATGTATACGTTGTTTTTGCGAAGACAAATAAAGGAATGACAGCGTTTATTGTCGAAAGAACATGTGAAGGGGTATCTATTGGGCTAGAAGAAAAGAAAATGGGGATTAAAGGTTCTTCAACAGCGACGCTTATTTTAGAAGATGTTGTCATACCTGCTGAAAATGTTTTAGGGGAAGTTGGGAAAGGGCATCACGTAGCTCTTAATATTCTTAACTTTGCTAGATTAAAACTTGCCTTTGGAAATATTGGAACAGCAAAGCAAGCAATTGGATTGTCCGTTCAATACGGAAAAGAACGTAAACAGTTTCAAACGGAATTAGTAGACTTTACGATGATTCAAGAGAAAATTGCAAATATGATCATTGCTACATATGGAGCAGAAAGTGCAGCGTATCGTACAGCAGGTGTAATTGATGAAGCAATTCATGAGAGCGATGAAGATCTTATGAAGAAAATGTCTCAATTTGCAATTGAATGTGCACTGAATAAAGTAAATGCTTCTGAAACACTTGGTCATATCGTAGATGAAGCTGTACAAATTCATGGTGGTTACGGTTATATGCAAGAGTATGAAGTAGAACGATTATACCGTGATGCTAGAATTAGTCGTATTTTTGAAGGGACGAACGAAATTAATAGATTAACAGTTGCCAAAATGTTAATGAAGCAAATGGAACAAATTGAAGATACTGAAATAGAGATTGATGTAGAAAATGTCGAAAGAAACCATCGTTACATTTTATTAGCGAAAAAATTGTTGAAACAATCTTTGAAAACGCTCTCTAAAACTCCAGGTTTAAAAATTGATCAAGAGCAAGAATATTCACGTGTATTATCAAATATGTTAACGGACGTGTACGTCATGGAATCAGCATTTTTACGTACGAGTAAAGCAATTAGTAAAAATGGTGCAGAAAAAGAGCGTACGAAACAAATGATAACTGACGTTATTTGTGAAGAAGGCTATCGCAAAGTAGAAGAATCAGCGATTTCTATACTTTCCGCGGCTATTACAGAAGAACAAGATAGACACGTGATTTTAACTGAAATTCGTCAATTATTAGTGCCTTTATACACGAACGTATTTACAAAAAAGAGAGAAATTGCGAAAGCTATTATAAATCGCGGAAAGTATATTGTGTAAATAGGAGGAAAGCGATATGAAAAAGATTGGTTTTATTGGTTTAGGTAACATGGGTCTTCCGATGTCTAAAAATTTAGTTAAATCAAGTTACACAGTATATGGTGTGGATTTAAATAAAAATGCTGAAGCTTCTTTTGAAAAAGAAGGCGGAATTATCGGCTTATCAATTTCAAAACTAGCGGAAACATGCGATGTAATTTTTACAAGTTTACCTTCACCTCGCGCTGTTGAAGCAGTATATTTTGGCGAAGAAGGATTATTTGAAAATAGTCACTCGAATGTAGTTTTAATTGATACAAGTACTGTATCTCCACAGTTAAACAAACAGTTAGAGGAAGCTGCAAAGGAAAAGAAAGTAGACTTTTTAGCAGCACCTGTTAGTGGTGGGGTAATTGGAGCTGAAAACCGTACATTAACATTTATGGTTGGTGGATCAAAAAAGGTATATGAAAAGACGGAATCTATCATGGGTGTATTAGGTGCGAACATTTTCCATGTTAGTGAGCAAATTGATAGTGGGACAACAGTTAAATTAATTAATAACCTATTAATTGGTTTTTATACAGCTGGTGTGAGTGAAGCTTTAACATTAGCGAAAAAGAACAATATGGATTTAGATAAAATGTTTGATATTTTAAATGTAAGCTATGGTCAAAGTAGAATTTATGAGCGCAATTATAAAAGTTTTATTGCATCAGAAAACTACGAGCCAGGTTTTACTGTAAATTTATTAAAGAAAGATTTAGGGTTTGCAGTAGATTTAGCGAAAGAAAGTGAGCTTCACTTACCAGTAAGCGAAATGCTATTAAACGTATATGAAGAAGCCAGTGAAGCTGGGTATGGTGAAAACGATATGGCTGCTTTATATAAGAAAGTTAGTGAACAATTAATTTCTAATCAAAAATAATAGACTTATAAACATCATAAAAAAGGAGAGAATATAATGATTACAACTGAAATTAAACGAGTAAAAAATCATATTAATGGTGAGTGGGTAGAATCTACTGGTACAGAAGTAGAAGCAGTTCCAAATCCGGCGACTGGAAAAATTATCGCTTACGTTCCGCTATCTCCGAAAGAAGATGTTGAAAAAGCTGTTGAAGCGGCAAAAGCAGCATACGAAACATGGTCTAAAGTACCAGTTCCGAATCGTTCAAGACAATTGTATAAATATTTACAGCTTTTACAAGAAAACAAAGAAGAACTTGCAAAAATCATTACGCTAGAAAATGGTAAAACATTAACGGATGCAACTGGTGAAGTACAACGTGGTATTGAAGCAGTAGAACTAGCAACATCTACTCCAAATTTAATGATGGGACAAGCACTTCCGAATATTGCAAGCGGCATTGATGGATCAATTTGGCGCTACCCAATTGGAGTTGTTGCTGGAATTACGCCGTTTAACTTCCCGATGATGATTCCATTATGGATGTTCCCGCTTGCAATTGCTTGTGGTAATACATTCGTATTAAAAACATCTGAAAGAACGCCGCTTTTGGCTGAAAGACTTGTAGAGTTATTCTATGAAGCTGGTTTTCCAAAAGGCGTACTAAATTTAGTACAAGGCGGAAAAGATGTTGTAAATAGCATTTTAGAAAATAAAGATATTCAAGCTGTTTCGTTCGTTGGATCTGAGCCGGTAGCTCGTTACGTATACGAAACAGGTACAAAACATGGAAAACGTGTACAAGCGTTAGCTGGTGCGAAAAACCACGCGATTGTAATGCCAGATTGCAATCTTGAGAAAACAGTGCAAGGTGTAATTGGATCCGCATTTGCAAGTAGCGGAGAACGCTGCATGGCATGTTCAGTAGTAGCAGTAGTTGATGAAATTGCAGATGAGTTCATCGACGTACTAGTAGCAGAGACGAAGAAGTTAAAAGTAGGTGACGGTTTCCACGAAGATAATTATGTTGGACCATTAATTCGTGAGTCTCATAAAGAACGCGTATTGGGCTATATTAATAGCGGTGTAGCAGATGGAGCTACTTTATTAGTAGATGGCCGCAAAATTAAGGAAGAAGTTGGAGAAGGTTACTTTGTAGGTGCGACAATCTTTGATGGCGTAAATCAAGAAATGAAAATTTGGCAAGATGAAATTTTCGCTCCAGTATTAAGCATTGTCCGTGTTAAAGATTTAGAAGAAGGTATTAAACTAACAAATCAATCTAAATTTGCAAATGGTGCGGTTATTTATACGTCAAACGGTAAACATGCACAAACGTTCCGTGATAACATCGATGCGGGTATGATCGGTGTAAACGTAAACGTTCCAGCACCAATGGCATTCTTCGCATTTGCAGGAAATAAAGCGTCATTCTTTGGTGATTTAGGTACAAATGGTACAGATGGCGTTCAATTCTATACACGTAAAAAAGTTGTAACTGAGCGCTGGTTTTAATATAAAATAAACAGCAAAATGAGTTATTAAATGAAAACCACCACTATTAATAGTGGTGGTTTTCATTTTGTTAATTACTTTTTTCAAAAGCTAGTTTAATACCAAAACCAATTAAGACAATTCCTGTTAACCCTTGAATATAACGTTGCGTCTTCGGTTTTTTCATAAAAGCACTAATTTTATCAATTAAAAATATATAAAAAGCGAACCATATAACTGTTAAAATGAGGTAAGTAAGGCCCATTATGAGAAGTTGGATAAACGTATTATGATTTGGATTTAAAAATTGCGGTAAAAATGTTAAAAAGAAGACTGCAACTTTAGGGTTTAATAAATTCGTAAGAAACCCTTGACGAAAGCAAGAAGTGTGTTCGTCTTCATTATGCAAAGAAATATCGTTCGTATCGACGCCTTCTTTATTTCTTACTGCTAAAAGGGCTTTAATACCAATATAAATTAAATATAGAGCTCCAACGTACTTGAAAATAGAAAATAAAAGAGCTGACTTTACAATAAGTGCAGAAAGGCCGATTACTGCTGCTAAAGTATGGATCAATAGTGCAATACATGTACCGAACACTGTTTTCACCCCGCCCACTTTACCAGCAACTAATGTGTTTTTCGTAGCCATTGCAGTATCAGGGCCGGGTAAAATGATAAGACAAATAGACATAATGATGAAAAGAAAATAATTTTCAATCATAGTCGCTCCTCCTTTTTTATTTTTAGAATATTTGATTAAAAATAGTGTAGCACATATTTCGATTTAATAAAATTAAATTTTATTAAAAATTATTAAATGACAAAGAGGCTATAGAGCCGTGTAATTATACGACTCTATAGCCTTGATTTTTCCTGTATGAACCCCACTTATTAACGTTTCACTTTATGCGTTAAGTAAGTTAAAGAACCGATTTACATCTTCTTCTGAAACATCACTTAACTGCTTATATTTATAATTTGGATTTTGGTCTTTATCAACGACAACAGATCGTACTCCTTCAAAGAAATCTTCATGTCTCATGAAGTTTTTAGCAAGTACAAGGTCAGTAGCGAAACATTCTTCAACGGACTTATTTTGTCCATCAATAAACTGTTTTAATGTTACTTTTAGTGAAATAGGAGATTTTGATAATAACGTTTCTTTCGCTTTTAAAGCAAAGGAACTTTGATCTTTCTCTAATGAATGAATAATTTCTTCAATTGTATCGAATGCAAAATGTGAATTAATTTCTTCTAATGAAGGAGCAAGCTCGCTTTCTAATGTTGGAGCAGTTGCAAATGTACGGATGACTTCTTTTAAATGAGTATGTACATCGTCTTCTTTATGCCAATTTACACTTTCCAGTTCAGTAAGGAACTTGGGTAATGAATCAGATGTCATAAAGTAATCAGCAGCGTTTATAAATAATACGTCAGAAGCTTTTAAAATAGATGCTGTTAAAGCGACATAGCGGCCGGCATACCCTGGAGCTTTATTTAAGAAATAAGCAGCACCGACGTCTGGGAAGAAGCCGATATTCATCTCTGGCATTGCCCATTTCGTACGCTCAGTTACAATTCTGTATTTCGCACCATTTGTAAGACCGACACCACCACCCATTACAATTCCATCTAAACAAGCGATAATCGGTTTTTTATATTGATAAATATATGTATCAATTTCATACTCTTCTTCAAAGAAACGTTCCGCATGCTGCAATGCAGCTTCATTTGAACGTGCTTCATAAAGAGTTTTAATATCGCCACCTGCACAAAAACCTTTTGTGCCAGCTCCTTTTAATACGATAAGCGCAATTCGCTCATCATGTTCCCACTCTTTCAGTTTTTGCCCAATTGGTTGCAACATGTCATAAGATAAAGAATTAAGTGCTTTTGGGCGGTTTAAAGTAATTGATGCAACGCCGTTTTCGCTAACAGAAAATAAAACGTGTTCAGTCATGATTCATCCTCCCTTACATATCTTCTTATTCTTAATTCTTTATACGTACTGAAATGTCCTTTATAAATTTTGTCTAAAGTTGGCGGTATATGTTAATTTATCCACTGCATATTTTGACGAGTTATATTTGCAGGATTTTGGAGGTTGAAAATGAATATTACAACATTACTGTAATTGTAATTATTTGAAGTTACCATGATAAACACGCTATTATATATGTGTAAATTGTACATAATCACTTCGAAAAGAGTATTTGAAGTGATTATAATGAAAGAAAAATTGCTTTTCATTAGAAATAGAGAAAGGAGAAATCGGAATGCCAGTACCTTTACTATTGTCGGTGATTATTTTGTCTTCTTTAATGATAGGGATAACGCAATATTTTCATCATACAGATACGACAGAGGAAGTGAAGGATAAAGTACGACTTGTATTTCCGATTTTTATCATATCTATTTCTTTTTGCATTTTATTAAATAAAGATGGGTACATTGTTGCAGTATTTTCATTTTTTGTAGCGATTGTTTTCATTACAGTTTTATATTATGTAATGAAAGAATTTATCCAAAAATAAAGATGTCATATGAGACATTTTTATTTTTGGAAAGAATAAAATTTCACATACCGTATTATATGTGAAATTAAAAAAACATATCGCAATAGAAAAGTATGTACTTTACCGTGTATTTACTTGTCAATCTTGCATAGCCAATATACTATTAATAGTGTAGAGATTAGAAAAAGGGGTTGTATCTATCATGAAATTTGAGATGCACACAAAAATTATTTCAAATGAAAAAGAAGTAAGATTACATATAGAAGAAAACATATTTCAATTAAAATTGGATGGTTATCACTTATTTACAGTTCAAGAAATATTACCTTTATATAAATCAAATGAAGAAAGAATCGGTAGTGCAATGATACAAAAGTTAGAATGGGAGAACGGAAAAACTACAATAAACTATCAACTTGTATCACTAAATTCAGTAAATTAAAAGGAGCAGGAAACCATGAAGTTATTTCATACAGCCGATTGGCATTTAGGAAAGCTTGTTCATGGCGTGTATATGACTGAAGATCAAAAGATTGTATTAGATCAGTTTGTACAAGCTGTTGAAGAAGAAAAACCAGATGCCGTAATTATTGCAGGGGATTTATATGACCGAGCAATTCCACCTACGGAAGCAGTAGACTTATTAAATGATGTGCTGCAAAAAATAGTGATTGATTTACAAACACCAGTTATTGCAGTCGCAGGAAACCATGATAGTCCAGATCGTATTCATTTTGGAAGTAGTTTAATGAAGAAACAAGGATTATTTATTGTGGGGCAATTTCAATTTCCATATGAGCCAATTATATTAAATGATGAATATGGGGAGGTTCACTTCCATCTCATTCCTTATGCGGATCCAAGCATAGTGAGACATGTATTGAAAAACGAAGACGTACGTTCTCATGATGATGCGATGCGTATTTTTATGAATGAACTTTCTGAAACGATGGATAAAGAAGCTAGACATGTATTTGTTGGTCATGCATTTGTAACTTCTGCGGGCGAAGCGGAAGAGAATACAAGTGATGCTGAACGACCGCTTTCAATTGGTGGTGCTGAATACGTGAATAGTCATTATTTTGATAAGTTTCATTACACAGCGCTTGGACATTTACATCAAGCGCATTTCGTACGTAATGAGACAATCAGGTATTCAGGTTCTCCACTTGCATATTCTATTTCTGAAGAAAAACATAAAAAAGGATATTATATTGTGGAATTGGACGAGCAAGGTGAAGTAACAATTGAAAAAAGGTTACTTACACCACGCCGTAAAATGCGAACAGTAGAAGCGAAAATAGATGAATTGTTACAACATCCAGTAAGTGAAGATTACGTGTTTGTAAAATTATTAGATGAAAATCCTGTCTTGCAGCCAATGGAAAAAATACGCTCTGTTTATCCAAATGCAATGCATGTTGAAAGAGCCATTCAAAGACGAGAGTTCACTGAGTCAAATGAATTAACTGTTTCAAGACATAAAATGGATGATTTATCATTATTAAAGGCTTTTTATAAAGAAATGAAAGGCTTAGATTTATCAGAAGAGAAAGAACGTCTATTTGTAGAAGTATTACAAACAGTGCAAGAACGGGAAGGTGAACGAGGATGAGACCGATTCAGCTTATTATGACGGCATTTGGCCCATATAAACAGAAAGAAGTAATTGATTTTGACGATTTGGGAGAGCATCGTATTTTCGCCATTTCTGGAAACACGGGCGCCGGAAAGACAACGATTTTTGATGCGATTTGTTATGTTTTATATGGTGAGGCAAGCGGAGAAGAACGAAGTGATACGAGCATGCTCCGCAGTCAATTTGCTGATGATAATGTGTATACAAGCGTAGAATTAACCTTTCAGTTAAAAGGGAAACGTTATGAAATAAAACGACAACTGGGACATAAAAAACAAGGGAACAAGACGATTACGGGACATGCAGTAGAATTATATGAAGTAATTGATGAAGAGAAGATTCCGGCTGTTGATCGTTTCCATGTAACGGATGTAAATAAAAAAGTAGAAGATTTAATTGGTTTAAGTAAACATCAATTTAGCCAAATTGTTATGTTACCGCAAGGGGAATTCCGAAAACTATTAACATCTGAGACAGAAAACAAAGAAGAGATTTTGCGTCGTATTTTTAAAACAGATCGTTATAAGTTAATGCGTGAGTTACTTGACCAAAAACGAAAACAATGGAAAGACGTCTTACAAGAAAAACAGAAAGAGCGAGAGTTATATTTCCGTAATGTTTTTAAATTACCAATTCGTGATGGAGCATTATTAGAGACATTAGTGGAACAAGACCATGTAAATACGCATCAAGTAGTAGAGGCATTAGAACAAGAGACAGCTGCGTATAAGGCAGAGGTGGAGCAATTACAAGTAGAACAAGATATTCAAACGAAGCAATTAAAGGATGCTGAAACACGTTTTCATGCAGCGAAGTCTGTAAATGAGAAATTTATAGATTTACAACAAAAGAATGAGAAATATAATACATTACAAGAAAACCGTACAGTCATTGAAATGAAAGAAACATCTTTTAAACGTGCGGAACAAGCGAAGCGCTTATTACCATTTGAACAATGGTATGAAGAAGCAATGCAAAATGAGCAGAGAGTTGAAAGTTTGTTAAAACAAATAATCGCTAAAAAAGAAAATATAACGAATAACTTTAAACTTGCTCAGGAGAAATATGAAGCAGTAAAGAATAAAGAACCTGAGAGAGAAAATGCAAAAAAACTTGTTCAAAGATTAGAAGAGTTACAACCGATTATTGCATCATTAGCTGAGAAACAGTTGAATTTACAAAATGCAGAAGTTCAAGTAGGGAAATTAAAAGTAAGTATGCAAAATTTAGAGCAACAATTAGAAGTGCATACAAATCATAAACAGCTAATGTCTGATGAATTACAGCAATTAGAACGAGCACTTGAACAATACGTAGCTAAAGTAGAAGAACTAACGAATATGCGAGAAGATGCAAAAGTTTTAAAGCAAGCATATGATGTTTGGCAAGAAAAACAAAAATTCGAGAAAGAAAAAGAAGCGGCATATAATAACATGCAATCGGCAGTGAATGCATATGAAAATATGGAACGTCGCTGGTTAAGTGAACAAGCTGGTATATTAGCTCTTCATTTACATGATGGTGAATCTTGTCCAGTATGTGGTAGTACGACCCATCCGAAAAAAGCTACAGAGCAAAGTGATGCGATCGATGAAAAAGAGTTAAATGATTTAAGAGATAAGAAAAATATTGCTGAAAAACTATTTGTTCAATTAGAGGAGAAATGGAATTTCTATCATCTTCAATATGAGCAAGTAATAGAAGAGGTTAAGAAGCGAGGCTATCGCTCAGAAGAATTAGCTGAAACATATAGTGCGCTTGTTCAAAAAGGAAAACAATTAGCAACTGAAGTGAATACGTTAAAAGCAAGTGAAGAAACGCGTAAGCAAACAGCTGCGAAAATAAAAAGCATAGAAGAAAAAGTAGATGCACTTCAGAAACAAAAACATGAGGTAGAAACAGAACAGCACCGTATAGAAATGGATTGTATGCAGCTTCGTACGTCATATGAACATGATAAGAAAAACATTCCTGAAAACTTACAAACAGTCCAAGCTTGGAAAGTCCAGTTTGACCAAGCTATGCATGAGCTCAAATTAATGGAGGACGAATGGAAGAAAGTGCAGGAGGCGTATCAACATTGGCAAAATGAAAATATACGTATTCAAGCAGAACAGGAAGGTGCTTCTAATCAATTTGAAAGTGCAAAATCGAAGAAAGAAGAGACTTTCACGCGCTTTATGAAAGAGCTTGAACAGAGTGGATTTACAGATCAAATTACGTATAAAGAAGCGAAATTAAGTGATGCCGAGATGGATATGTTACAAAAAGAAATTCAAAGCTATTATTCATCTCTTGAAGTACTTGCAAAACAAATTGAAGAGTTACATGCTGAATTAAAAGATAAAGAGTATATGGATATTACGGCGTTAGGTGAACACATTAAAGAACTAGAAATTAACCTTGATATCATTAAAGAAAAACGTCAACGTTCGCAAAATGCGGTAACTTATATTTCTGATTTACATGAAAATATTAGACGTATTGATGAGCAAATTCATGAGGAAGAAAAAGCTTTCCAAGAACTTGTTGACTTATATGAAGTAATGAAAGGTGATAACGAAAGCCGTATATCATTTGAACGTTACATCTTAATTGAGTATTTAGAACAAATTGTTCAAATTGCAAACGAACGATTACGTAAATTATCAAATGGACAATTTTATTTAAAACGAAGTGAACGAGTTGAAAAGAGAAATCGTCAAAGTGGATTAGGGTTAGATGTATACGACGCATATACTGGCCAAACACGCGATGTAAAAACATTATCTGGCGGCGAGAAATTCAATGCCTCACTTTGCTTAGCGCTCGGCATGGCAGACGTCATTCAAGCGTATGAAGGCGGTATTTCAATCGAAACGATGTTTATCGACGAAGGATTCGGTTCATTAGATGAGGAGTCATTAACAAAAGCGGTTGACGCCTTAATTGACTTACAAAAATCAGGTCGATTTATTGGTGTAATCTCACACGTTCAAGAGCTGAAAAACGCAATGCCAGCTGTATTAGAAGTAACGAAGCAGAAGGATGGGTGTAGTCAGACACGGTTTGTGGTGAAGTAAGTTCAATTGTAATTCATATTATTTGCGATTCTTTAGTATAGAACTTTTGATAAAATAAAGGGACTGTCTCATAAGTCTCTTTCGAAGTAAGATCACATGAAATCGAAAAGGCAGAAATGTTATAAAATCAACATTTCTGCCTTTCACTTTTTATACGATTTTGGCTAAAAAGCATCTTTGGGGACAGCCTCTTTATTTGTTATTCAAAATTAGATAATTCACCTATGAGTTATCTGTAGAAGGAGGCGTATTTTCCAACCGATTATAAGCTTTAAAAGCCGAAATTGCCGAGATAACACCACCTACTAAAAATAAAGCCGATCCACCGACCAAAATGATACGACTGACATATGTTTCGCGCGCTTCTTCAACTTCTTCTTGTAACATTGTAGGCATTTGAATTCCCCCTAAATAACATTTATTTTGTATATAGTATATACAAACGCCTAAAATATGTTAAAATCACTGGATAGTGTTATGAGGGAGTATATAGTTAGATGTGAATTATTTGAAAAATCTTCATTATAAATTTATGCTAACTTCACATAGAGCACATATTAACATTGTATTATGTATATGTACCAAATAAATAAAGTGAATTGTATTTCGTTCTGTTTTTAAAAATTTAAAATTCTATTATTTTTATATAAAGGTTTCACATCGGAGTTTTAAATATTTTGGAAATAGATCTAAATAAAAGGAATTCATATAAAAGGGGAATGTCTTATGACAACATATACGAGTGAAATGAGAAAAAGTTTAGTTTCAGAAGAAGATGTAGATATTTTAAAAATTATGGCGCACCCAATCCGATTACAAATTGTAAATGAATTAAGCACGAGAAAAACTTGTAACGTAACACAACTAACAGAATTACTAAATATTCCACAATCGACTGTTTCGCAACATTTATCAAAAATGAAAGGTAAAGTGTTACGAGCTGAGAGAAGAGGTTTAGAAATTTATTATCATATTAATAATTTAAAAGCGAGTAAGATTGTAAGTGTTTTAGGATATATAAACTAATGAAGTATTTTCATATAAAATAGCCGCTGCTGGTGGGCAGGGGCTATTTTGTGTTGTTCTATCACGCGTTAACCGACAGTAAAACTCCCACCTCAAAATTCAGTTGGAGCAAAGAAGTTAGGTGGGAGTCAGGCTGTCCGTAAACGTCTGATTGGTTCAACTAATAATCAGTGGGGGATGAACAAAACCCCCACTGATTAAAGTTTCACTTTATGTATTCGTATTTAATATTTTATAGTTTTTATGATTTACAATTGTTCGTTCAAATTCAAAAGTACCACCGCTTACATTTGTAATTTCAACTAAGACCGATTCAGTATAAAGTTTTAGTACAGATCCTGTAATCTTTAAATTGTTTCGTTGAAAAAGTATAGTATCCCCTACGTTTGCTTTCATAGTACCTCCTCATTAAAGACAGAAATATTTTTTATTATATATATTAAACCACGTATAAGTATATTAGTGAATATTTAGTTTTATTTATCAAAAAAATATTTGTAGTCTATGTGTGCAGAATTAAAAGAAGTTTTAACAAGACGTATTAAAAACGCTTTCATTATGATGGAATTTGTAGAGCCAATTATTACATTTGAAGAAACAATTATAAATGTATAAAGAAAGTCAGGCTTATGAATTAATTTAATAAAACCGTCTCTTTAATGTTTATTAAAGAGACGGTTTTATTGTTTTACTATTGAAAAAAGGATTCAAAAACATATGTAAATTTAACTTATACAAAACAATATGAACAACTATTACGTATTTAAAAAACATTTTTTTGTATTTCATCCTTCGTTTTCTGTAACTGATTCCATGTTTTTGACGCCTTGCCTTGTAAGTGCTTACATAACTGAAAACATCTTATACAATGAAGGTGTTAAATCAAAAGAGATGACCAAAATGAACATAAAAAAACAAGACTTAGCGAAAAGCATTGAAATAGAAAGAGGAGGCGGAAAGGTATGAAAAAATCAAAGGTTAATCCATGGCTTGTTGTCCTTGGTACAGTAATAGTTCAAATGGGACTTGGAACGATATATACATGGAGTTTATTCAATCAGCCTTTAGTTAGTAAATACGGTTGGAGTCTTAACGCGGTTGCGATAACTTTCTCAATTACTAGTCTTTCCTTAGCATTTTCAACTTTATTTGCAAGTAAATTGCAAGAAAAATGGGGACTTCGTAAACTTATTATGATAGCTGGACTAGCATTAGGACTAGGATTAGTACTTAGTTCACAAGCTTCTTCGTTAATATTGCTTTATGTACTAGCAGGAGTTGTTGTAGGTTACGCAGATGGTACAGCTTATATTACTTCACTATCTAATTTAATTAAGTGGTTCCCTGAACGTAAAGGTTTAATCTCTGGTATATCTGTAGCTGCATATGGTACAGGTAGCTTAATTTTCAAATATATAAATGCAAAGTTAATTGATTCCGTTGGTGTATCGCAAGCGTTTATATATTGGGGTTTAATTGTTACAGCCATGATTCTCCTTGGAGCTTGTTTAATCCATCAAGCTGCTGATCAAGGTGCAGTTCAGGAAACAAACACTCATGAATATACAATGAAAGAAATGTTAGGCACAAAACAAGTATACTTATTATTCATCATGTTATTTACATCATGTATGAGTGGCTTATACTTAATTGGTATGGTAAAAGACATTGGTGTTCAACTTGTAGGGCTTAGTGCAGCGACAGCAGCTAATGCGGTGGCTATGGTTGCAATATTTAACACATTAGGTCGTATTATTCTAGGACCGTTATCAGATAAGATTGGTCGTTTGAAAATTGTTACGGGTACTTTTGTGGTTATGGCGAGTTCGGTATTAGTTCTAAGTTTCGTAGATTTGAATTACGGTATCTACTTCGTATGTGTAGCAAGTGTAGCGTTTTGCTTTGGTGGAAATATTACTATTTTCCCAGCTATTGTTGGTGATTTCTTCGGTATGAAAAACCATAGTAAGAATTACGGAATTGTGTATCAAGGATTTGGATTTGGAGCGCTTGCAGGTTCCTTTATCGGTGCACTTCTAGGTGGATTCAAACCAACTTTTATGGTGATTGGTGTACTATGTGTCGTGTCATTCATTATCGCAATTTTAATTCGAGCACCTAAACAGAAAAAAGAACAAGAAGAAGAGTATCGCAGCGTAGCATAAGTATATAAATCTTCTATAAACACTATAGTTACGAAAAAGCATCCTGTTAAATAGGGTGCTTTTTTGAGTTATTTTAACAAGGTTAAATTACTTTTTATTTTTTTTGATATAAAAGTGAGTGAAATATCCGTTTGGATTATATTGGAATATAATAAATCGATACATCGTATTCGAAATATGTATTAAATCTTAAATAATAAAGAAAATATGAATTGATGTTTGCAAGATATATTTTCAGACAAATATTGAGAAAATAAATGCTCGACTTTTTGTTAAGGCTTTGTAACTGAAGAGATCTTCAGTTTATCATCTTCAATTTTTACAAAGAGGGGTAAGAATTAAAGTATTAATGTAAGTATTTATTAATACTTTTAGATGTAATTGTATTGAAAAGCACTAAAGTTTTTATCTGAAAAATAAAAATAGGTTGACAAGTTTATTGAGAAAGATTATCATTTCGGTGTAAGAACGTTAAATGAAAAACATTATCAATGAATAATATTTTAATGAAAAGTACACTTGACCAATTAGTTTAGTAAGTGTATTATTTTTTACATCGATAATGATAATCATTATCATTATTTGTTTAATTAGATTGATTTTTAAATGAAAGGATAGAGGAAATGAACTTAGGGGAATTTGATGGGAAAACTGTTTTAGTAACAGGTGCAGCTCAAGGTATAGGTAGTGTTGTTGCTAAAATGTTTTTAGAAAGAGGAGCTACAGTTATTGCGGTTGATCAAAATGAAGAGGGATTAAACGAACTCTTAAATGAAATACATTTGAAAACGTTTTGCTTAGATGTGAGTGATAGTACCGCAGTTGAACAGATGGTAAATGATATTGAAAATGAAATAGCGCCAATAGATATATTAGTAAATGTTGCAGGGGTTTTACGTATGGGAGCGATTCACTCGTTAAGTGATGAAGATTGGAATAAAACATTTTCTGTAAATTCTACAGGAGTTTTCTATATGTCCCGAGCAGTAAGTAAACATATGATGCAAAGAAAGTCAGGGACAATTGTTACAGTTGGTTCAAATGCAGCAAATACGCCGAGAATGGAGATGGCTGCATATGCTGCATCAAAAGCTGCTACGACGATGTTTATGAAATGTTTAGGATTAGAACTTGCAGCGTATAACATTCGCTGTAACGTAGTTTCTCCAGGTTCTACTGAAACTGAAATGCAAAGGCTACTATGGGCTGATGAGAATGGAGAAAAAAATATAATTGCTGGTTCTCAAAGTATATATAGACTCGGTATACCGTTACAAAAAATTGCACAGCCTTCAGAAGTTGCTGAAGCAGTATTGTTTTTAGCTTCAGATAAAGCTAGTCATATTACAATGCATAATTTATGTGTTGATGGCGGAGCTACATTAGGCGTTTAATAAAAAATTCAGGGGGTTACTATACAATGAAGGAATTTACGGCTGTAAAGGAACTGTCAGAAAAATTACTAGAAGATTATAAGACTGAATCTTCATTCTTTTTCGCTTCACCAACTCGAACGATATTAGCAGAAGGAGAGTTTACTACAGTAAAGCATCATGAAATTGAAAGTTTCCCAGAACTTGTACAAGCAGTATTATGTAATGCAAAACAAGCCGGAAATCCGAATCCTATCGTTGTCGGTGCTTTGCCATTTGATCGTAGAAAAGAAGTCCAACTTATCGTACCAGAATATAGTGGGACTTCTGAGCGATTACAATTGGATACAACAAATCAGCTTGAAATAAATGAGAACTTAACATTCGAAATGACGCCTGTACCAGCGCCTGAAGTGTATATGAATGGTGTGAAGCAAGGAATTGCAAAAATAAAGGGCGGGGAGTTAAAGAAAATCGTTCTATCCAGATCGTTAGATGTTAATTCTTCCGAAAAGATTGATAAGCAAAAACTTCTTCGAGAATTAGCAGCGCATAATAAGCATGGATATACATTTGCTGTGAATGTATCGAAAGATGAAAATGAGAATAGTAAGACGTTAATTGGAGCGAGCCCTGAATTACTCGTCTCACGTAATGGTATGCAAGTTATTTCTAATCCGTTAGCTGGTTCAAGGCCACGTAGTGAGGATTCAGTTGAAGATAAGAGAAGAGCAGAGGAATTACTTTCTTCTCCAAAAGATTTACATGAACATGCGGTAGTAGTAGAAGCAGTTGCTGCAGCGCTTCGTCCGTACTGTCATACATTACATGTTCCGGAAAAGCCATCCGTTATTCATAGTGAAGCGATGTGGCATTTATCTACTGAAGTGAAAGGTGAACTAAAGGATCCGAATACTACTTCTTTGGAATTAGCAATTGCTCTTCATCCGACGCCAGCAGTTTGCGGCACACCGATGGAAGAAGCGAGAGAGGCGATTCAAAAAATTGAGCCATTTGACCGTGAATTCTTTACAGGAATGCTAGGGTGGAGTGATTTAAATGGAGACGGTGAATGGATTGTTACAATTCGTTGTGCTGAAGTACAAGAAAATACACTCCGTTTATATGCAGGAGCGGGCGTTGTTGCTGAGTCAAAACCAGAAGATGAATTAGCAGAAACATCAGCTAAGTTCCAAACAATGTTGAAAGCATTAGGATTAAATGATAGTTCACTTAATGAAAAGTAGGGGGGCAGAAAGAATGCTAACAGGTTATACAAAATGGCCAAAAGAATTTGCTGATCGTTATCGAGAGGAAGGGTGTTGGCTTGGGGAAACATTTGGCGGGATGTTAAGAGAGCGAGCTGAAAAATATGGCGATCAAATTGCAGTTGTAAGTGGTAATACGCATATTACGTATAGTGAGTTTGATAAAAAAGTAGATCGATTAGCTTCAGGGCTACTGAATTTAGGAATAAAGCAAGAGGATCGAGTTGTAATCCAGCTACCTAACGTTATTGAGTTTTTCGAAGTATGTTTTGCGCTATTTCGAATTGGGGCACTTCCTGTTTTTGCATTACCTTCACATCGAAGCAGTGAAATTAGTTATTTTTGTGAGTTTAGTGAGGCGAGTGCTTACGTTATTTCAGATAAAGCTCTCGGTTTTGATTATCGAAAACTAGCAAGAGAAGTGAAAGAGAAAGTGCCAACTTTACAACATGTAATTGTAGTGGGAGAAGAAGAAGAATTTGTGAACATAAGTGATTTATATATAGATTCCGTTCCATTACCAGAAGTTCAGCCAAGTGATGTTGCGTTTCTCCAATTATCAGGGGGGACAACAGGACTTTCTAAATTAATTCCTCGAACGCATGATGATTATATTTATAGTTTACGTGTTAGCGCTGAAATTTGTAATTTAAGTGCAAAGAGTGTCTATATGGCCGTTCTTCCAGTAGCACATAATTACCCGATGAGCTCTCCTGGAACATTTGGAACTTTCTATGCGGGTGGAAAAGTAGTGCTGGCAACTGGAGGTAGTCCAGATGA
Source organism: Bacillus cereus group sp. MYBK101-2 (assembly GCF_051918845.1). Classification (NCBI taxonomy): domain Bacteria; kingdom Bacillati; phylum Bacillota; class Bacilli; order Caryophanales; family Bacillaceae; genus Bacillus; species Bacillus cereus group sp. MYBK101-2. Next base: position 171,030 of record NZ_JBQAIE010000007.1, read on the forward strand.
GGCATTTGCACTTATTGAAAAAGAAAAAGTTACGATTACTGCTCTCGTTCCACCATTAGCAATGATATGGCTTGATGCTGCATCTTCTCGTAATAATGATTTATCGAGCCTAGAAGTGATTCAAGTAGGTGGTGCGAAATTTAGCGCTGAGGTTGCAAAACGTATACGCCCTACATTTGGATGTACGTTACAGCAAGTATTCGGTATGGCAGAAGGTTTAGTCAATTACACAAGATTAAATGATCCTGAAGAAATTATTATTCATACGCAAGGTAGACCGATGTCTACATTGGATGAAATAAGGGTTGTTGATGAGAACGACAACGATGTAAAACCTGGGGAGGTAGGTAGTTTATTAACGCGAGGGCCATATACAATTCGTGGTTATTATAAAGCAGAAGAGCATAATGCACGATCATTTACAAAGGATGGATTTTATCGCACAGGTGATCTTGTAAAAGTAAATGAACAAGGTTACATCATAGTAGAAGGAAGAGATAAAGATCAAATTAACCGTGGTGGTGAGAAAGTTGCTGCGGAAGAAGTGGAAAATCATTTATTAGCACATGATGCAGTGCATGATGTAGCAATTGTATCGATGCCTGATGACTATTTAGGAGAACGTACTTGTGCATTTGTAATAGCTCGCGGACAAGCTCCGGCAGTAAGTGAATTAAAAAAATTTTTAAGAGAGCGTGGTATAGCAGCTTATAAGATTCCAGATCGAATTGAATTTATTGAATCATTCCCGCAAACAGGCGTTGGAAAGGTAAGCAAAAAAGAATTACGTAAAGTCATTGCTGAAAAACTTATTACAGTAAAACAATAATAAAAACCGGAAGGAAGTGATTAGATGGCTATCCCATCTATTTCAGTATACAAAATGCCAGTTGAATCCGAACTACCAAAAAATAAAGTGAACTGGACGCCGGATCCAAAACGTGCGGTTCTTTTAATCCATGACATGCAAGAATATTTTCTTGATGCATATAGCGATAAAGAATCGCCAAAAGTAGAACTCATTTCAAATATTAAGGTGATAAGAGAAAAATGTAAGGAACTTGGTATACCAGTTGTTTATACAGCACAACCAGGTGGACAAACACTAGAACAACGAGGATTATTACAAGACTTCTGGGGTGACGGTATTCCTGCTGGACCAGATAAAAAGAAGATTGTCGATGAACTTTCTCCTAATGAGGATGATATATTCTTAACAAAATGGAGATATAGTGCATTTAAAAAGACAAATCTATTAGAAATTTTACATGAACAAGGAAGAGATCAACTCATTATTTGCGGTATTTATGCGCATATTGGCTGCCTTTTAACAGCTTGTGAAGCATTTATGGATGGAATTCAGCCGTTCTTTGTAGCGGATGCAGTTGCTGATTTTTCACTAGAGCATCATAAACAAGCGTTAGCGTATGCATCTAATAGATGTGCAGTAACGACATCAACTAACTTACTGTTAAAAGATTTACAAAGTGCAAAAGGTGATGAGAGTAAAGGAATCACTTTACAGGAAGTACATGAACTAGTTGCACAATTACTTCGCGAACCGGTAGAGAGTGTTGAGACGGATGAAGATTTATTAAATAGAGGACTTGATTCGGTCAGAATTATGAGTTTAGTAGAGAAGTGGCGTCGCGAAGGGAAAGAAATCACTTTTGCGGATTTAGCAGAGAACCCAACCATTGTGGATTGGTACCGCTTATTATCTCCGCAAACAGAACGTGTACTTTAATATAGACTACATAATAAAGGGGTAGTAAAGAATGCCTAATAGTCAAAAGGTTCGTCATTCGTTATCATCTGCGCAGACTGGTATGTGGTTTGCGCAAAAATTAGATCCACTTAATCCAATTTATAATACTGGGGAATATGTAGAAATAAACGGAAATATTCATCAAGACATTTTTGAATTAGCTGTACGTAAAGTTGTAATGGAAGCAGAAGCACTTCATGTTCGCTTCGAAGAGGATGAAATTGGCCCATGGCAAGTTATTGAAGAATCACAGTTTCATATGCATTTTATTGACGTTCGTAAAGAAGAAAATCCTGAAGAGGCTGCTAAAGCATGGATGAAAAATGATTTATCTATGCCAGTCGATTTGAAAACAGATACTTTATTTACTGAAGCACTTATTCAAGTTGAAAATAATCGTTTCTTTTGGTATCAGCGCATCCATCACATTGTGATGGATGGCTATGGATTTTCACTTCTTAGCCAAAAGGTAGCGAATGAGTATACATCACTTATAGAAGAAACAAACAAGAATGAAAAGACATTTGGTTCTCTTGCAAAAGTTGTGCAAGAAGATATGGAATATCGTGAGTCTAAACAATTTCAGGAAGATCGTGCTTTTTGGTTAGAAAAATTTGCGAATGAACCAGAAGTTGTAAGTTTGGCAGAACGAGCACCGAGAACATCAAATGGATTTTTACGTGAAACAGCTTATTTATCTAGTTCTAGTACGAAAACTTTACTAGAAAATATCAATATTTCGTTAACAAGTTGGCCGGAATTCATTGTCGCTGTAACAAGTATTTATATGCATAAATTAACAGGTGAAAATGATATTGTTTTAGGTTTACCGATGATGGGGCGTCTAGGTTCTGCATCTATTCATACACCGAGTATGGTAATGAATTTAGTACCACTTCGTCTTACTGTAACTCCAAATATAACTCTCGTAGAATTATTACAGCAAGTTTCTAAAGAAATCCAAGATGTACGTCGCCATCATAAATACCGTCATGAGGAATTAAGAAGAGACTTAAAGTTATTAGGTGAAAATCAAAGATTATTTGGACCGTTAGTGAATGTTATGCCTTTTGATTACGGGCTTAACTTTGGTGGGAATCGTGGTATTACACATAATTTATCAGCAGGACCTGTCGATGATTTATCAATAAATGTATATAAACGTTTTGATCAAAATGAGCTAATGATTCATTTTGATGCGAATCCGGAAGTATATAATGGTGTGGAGCTAGCATTGCATAAAGAAAGATTTATGCAATTATTAGAATTAATGATAAATGCTTATCAAAAAGACGAGTCGATTGGAAAAATAAATATTACTCTTCCTGAAGAAAATCATAAAGTTTTATTGGAATGGAATAAAACGAAGGAAGACGATGAGTTAATCAGTCTACCTATATCATTTGAAAAACAAGTGCAAAAAACTCCAAATAAACTAGCGATTACTTGTGACGGTGTAAACTTTACGTATAAAGAGCTAAATGAACGAGCGAATGAACTAGCACATTATTTAGTAGAAGAAGGAATACGACCAAATCAGTTTGTAGCTTTAGTATTTCCAAGATCAATAGAAATGGTAACTAGTATGCTAGCAGTTTTAAAGGCTGGTGCAGCGTATTTACCGATAGATCCAGAATATCCAGCTGAACGAATACATTATATAGTAAATGATGCAAAATCAGTTTGTATCATAACACATTCATCTGTTTCATCTAAGTTAGTTATAGAAAATGATATGAAAAAAATTGTATTAGATGACGAAGAAACGAAACTAGCATTACATACATATTCTCGTATGAATATAGAATGTAAGAATGATGTATCACTTTTAAACCCAGCCTATACAATATATACTTCAGGCTCAACGGGTAACCCAAAAGGTGTAATTGTTCCTATGAGAGGTTTAAGTAACTTTTTAATGGCTATGCAACAAAAGTTTTCGTTACATGAACATGATCATTTATTAGCAGTTACAACATTTGCGTTCGATATTTCTGCTCTAGAAATTTATTTACCTCTTATTAGCGGTGCAAGTATAACAATTGCTCCAAAAGAGGTAATTCAAGAACCTTCGGTGTTAACGGCGCTGTTACAAGAAGAAAGAGTGACAATTATGCAAGCTACACCGACGCTCTGGCAGGCGTTAGTAACTGAATATCCAGAGAGGATACAAGGGCTAAATGTGCTCGTTGGTGGTGAAGCTCTTCCAGGGCATTTAGCAAATAAATTAAGAGAATTAGGCTGCTCAATAACTAATTTATATGGACCAACTGAAACGACGATTTGGTCTACCTTCATGAACATTGATAAAAGTGAAAAGGGGATACCTCCTATCGGAAAGCCAATTTGCAATACAGAAGTGTATGTATTGGATGCAGGGTTACAACCAGTTCCACCTGGAGTTATTGGTGAATTATATATTGCAGGGGAAGGACTTGCAAGCGGATATTTAGGAAAACCAGAGTTAACAGCTGAACGGTTTGTTGCAAATCCTTATGGAAAACCAGGGCAGCGCATGTACCGTACAGGTGATCTAGTAAAATGGCGCAGTGATGGTGTTTTAGAGTACATGAACCGCGCAGATCATCAAATTAAAATTCGTGGTTTTCGAATTGAATTAGCTGAAATTGAAATGGTATTACAACGCCATGAAAATATTAAGCAAGCAGTAGTAATGGTACGAGAAGACCGCCCAAATGATAAACGAATCATTGCTTATATTGTTGCCGAAGAGAAGGAAACGATTCATCTTTCAGAAATTCGTTCTTATGTTTCAGAAAGTTTAGCGAATTATATGGTACCATCAGCACTTGTATTGCTAGAAGAATTACCATTAACACCAAATGGAAAGGTTGATAGAAAGAAATTACCTGCGCCTGATTTTAATGGCATGAACAATGAGAGAGTTGCTAGAAATCCGAAAGAAGAAATATTATGTGATTTATTTGCAGAAGTACTTGATGTTTCTCGTATTAGCATTGATGATAATTTCTTTGAAATGGGTGGCCATTCGCTTCTTGCATCGCGTTTAATGGCAAGAATTCGTGAAACGTTAAGTGTTGAATTAGGAATTGGAAAACTATTTGAATCGCCAACTGTTGCTGAACTAGCGAAGCAATTGGATCAAGCAAAAAATGCTAGACCAACTATTAAGAAAGTAAGTAGACCAAGTGAAGTTCCACTTTCATTTGCACAGCGTAGGTTATGGTTCTTACATTGTTTAGAAGGTCCAAGCCCTACTTATAATATTCCGTTAGTCATTCGTTTGTCTGGAAAGTTAAATGAGGAAGCATTACAAGGTGCCTTTTATGATGTAGTCGAGAAACATGAAACACTGAGAACAATTTTCCCTAACGTATTAGGTAGTTCCTATCAGAAAATTTTAGATATAGAAGATTTAAATCTAGAAATGATTAAAACAAAAATATGTAAAGAGGAATTAGAAAGTGTGCTTGCAGAAGCGATAAGATATAGCTTTAACCTTGATGTTGAGCCAGCAGTTCGTTTGCAACTATTTACAGTGAATGAAAACGAACATGTATTGCTAATTCTATTGCACCATATTGTAGGGGATGGCTGGTCATTACAACCGTTAACGAGAGACTTTACAACGGCATATAAAGCACGATGTCAAGGTGACAGCGTACAGCTGGAAACACTTCCAGTTCAATACGCAGATTATGCACTTTGGCAACAGCAATTGTTAGGGGATGAAACTACACAAGAAAGTCTCATTTCAACACAATTAGATTTTTGGAAGAAAGAGTTAAAGGGATTACCAGATCAATTGGAGTTACCTACAGATTATCAGCGTCCAATGGAAACGAGTTACAGAGGAGAAACAATTCATTTTCATATAGATGCAGGTATGCATAGTAGGTTAGTAGAGCTCGCACGGAAAAACGGAGTTAGTTTGTTTATGGTATTGCAAGCAGGACTAAGTGCGCTATTTACAAGATTAGGTGCAGGCACTGATATACCAATTGGAAGTCCGATTGCTGGAAGAAATGATGATGTACTTTCAGATATTGTTGGTTTATTTGTAAATACATTAGTGTTACGTACAAATACTTCAGGAGATCCAAGTTTTAAAGAATTATTAAATAGAGTGAAGCAGGCAAATCTTGCAGCTTATGAAAATCAAGATGTTCCATTTGAACGACTCGTTGAAGTGTTAAACCCGGTGCGTACTCGAAATAGTCATCCGCTATTTCAAGTTATGTTAGCTTTCCAAAATACGCCAGAAGCAATCTTTGATGTCCCGGATATAGAAGCGAGACTTGAAATTCAAAGTGTTGGCTCTGCGAAGTTTGATTTAACATTTGAAATTAGTGAGAGTAACGGGGTTGATGGTACTCCGAACGGTTTACATGGATTACTAGAGTTTAGTACCGATTTATATAAACATGAAACGGTTCAAAAACTAATAGAACGATTCATTTTGTTATTAGATGATGCGGCGACAAATCCAGATCAATCCATTGGCAGATTAGAAATATTAACTTTAGCAGAGAAAAATACAGTGTTAGAAAAGTGGAATGGTGGTTTTCAAATTGCACCAGACATGACATTGCCACAATTATTTGAAAAGCAGGTTCATATTAATCCAAATGCTATTGCTGTCGTCTTTGAAAATAAGAAATTAACTTATGAAGAGTTAAATAGAAAAGCAAATAAAATAGCTCGATTCCTAATAGCAAAAGGAATTGGTCCTGATCAACTCGTTGCTTTAGCGATGCCAAGATCATTAAATATGGTTGTAAGCTTATTAGCTGTTCTTAAAGCTGGTGCTGGATACCTTCCGTTAGATTCAGATTACCCAGCAGACCGTATTTCGTTTATGCTACACGATGCGAAACCATCATGTGTTTTAACAAATTCAGAAGTGGAAATTGAATGTAATGAAGCACTAAAAGTTTTAGTTGATAATGTAAAAGTAATAGAAGAAATTGAGAAACATAGTGAAGACAATATTGATGAAATGGAGCGCGTGAAGCCATTAACTCCATCACATATTGCTTACGTTATTTATACATCAGGTTCAACAGGTAGACCGAAAGGCGTTATGATACCTCATCAAAATGTAGTAAGACTTTTAGGAGCAACTGATCATTGGTTCCAGTTTGATGGAAACGATGTGTGGACGATGTTCCATTCATATGCTTTTGATTTCTCGGTTTGGGAAATTTGGGGACCTTTATTATATGGAGGGCGTTTAGTTGTAGTTCCACATACTGTAAGTCGATCGCCGAAAGAATTTTTACAGCTTCTTGTTAAAGAAAAGGTAACTGTTTTAAACCAAACTCCATCAGCATTCTATCAATTGATGCAAGCAGATCGTGAAAATGAAGAAATTGGCCAACAATTATCTTTACGATATGTTGTTTTTGGAGGTGAAGCACTTGAGCTAAGTCGATTAGAAGATTGGTATAGTCGACATCCTCATAACGCACCGAAGCTTATTAATATGTACGGTATTACTGAGACGACAGTACATGTTAGTTATATTGAGCTAGATGAGAGTACCGTTTCTTTACGAGCAAATAGTTTAATTGGGTGCAGTATACCTGACCTTAAAGTATACGTATTAGATCATTATTTACAACCAGTGCCACCTGGAGTAGTTGGAGAAATGTATGTTGCAGGTGCTGGGCTTGCTCGTGGATATTTAGGAAGAGCAGGTTTAACTGCAGAACGTTTTATTGCAGATCCATTTGGCAAGCCGGGTACAAGAATGTATCGTACTGGAGACTTAGCACGTTGGCGTCAAGATGGGACGCTAGATTATATAGGACGCGCAGATCATCAAATAAAAATTCGCGGATTCCGAATTGAATTAGGGGAAATAGAAGCAGTCATAATGAAACACCCTACAGTTGAGCAAGTAGCCGTTATTGTACGGGAAGATCAACCAGGGGATAAACGATTAGTTTCTTATATCGTCGCATCAAATAATGAAATGATTGATACGAATGAAATGCGCCAATTTGCTGGAAGTAGTTTACCAGATTACATGGTTCCATACGCTTTTGTAGTAGTAAATGAGTTGCCATTAACTCCAAACGGTAAATTAGATAGAAAGGCATTGCCGGCTCCAGAATTTATCGCATCAGCTTCTAGTCGTGGGCCAAGAACACCGCAAGAAGAAATGTTATGTGACTTGTTTACAGAAGTTTTAAGTGTGCCGCAAATTGGAATTGATGACGGATTCTTTGATCTAGGTGGCCATTCACTTCTTGCAGTGCAGCTTATGAGCCGTATTAAAGAAGCACTTGGGATCGAATTAAATATCGGAACTTTATTTGCAGCACCTACTGTTGCAGGTCTTGCTGAAAGACTTGAAGTGGGAAATGGACAAAGTGCACTCGATGTGTTGCTTCCATTACGAGTAAGCGGAGACCAATTGCCACTATTTTGTGTACACCCAGCAGGTGGATTAAGTTGGTGCTATGCAGGACTTATGAAATCTTTAGGAACAAATTATCCAATCTACGGTGTCCAAGCACGTGGTATCGCTAAAAATGAAGAACTTCCAAAAAGTTTAGAGGAAATGGCAGCGGATTATTTAAAACACGTTCGTGAAGTACAGCCTCACGGACCATATCGTTTACTCGGTTGGTCACTTGGAGGAAATGTTGTGCATGCAATGGCGGCGCAACTGCAAAATGAAGGGGAAGAAGTAGACTTACTCGTTATGCTAGATTCTTATCCTGGTCACTTTTTACCGAATACGGAAGCACCTACTGAAGAAGAAGCATTAATCGCATTACTGGCTTTAGGGGGATACGATCCAGATAACATGGATGGTAAACCACTTACGATGGAAAGTGCAGTTGAAATCCTTCGTAAAGATGGAAGTGCATTAGCAAGTCTTGAAGAAGAGACGATTTTGAACTTGAAAGAAACATATGTAAATTCAGTAGGATTGTTAGGGAAATATGTACCGAAAGTTTATAACGGAGATATTTTATTCTTTAGATCTACTGTTATACCAGACTGGTTTACTCCTATTTCTCCAAATACGTGGCTAAATTATTTAGATGGGCAAATTGTGCAATACGATATTGATTGTAGACATAAAGATTTATGTCAACCAGGACCACTTACAGAAATTGGACAAGTATTAGCAAAATATTTGCAGAATAAGAAAGGGGTAAGTACAGTATGACGAATCCATTTGAAAATGATAATTACACATATAGAGTATTAAAAAATGAGGAGGGCCAGTATTCTCTCTGGCCTATCTTTCTTGATGTACCTATTGGTTGGAATATTGTACATGAAGAGGCTAGTAGAAATGATTGTTTACAATATGTTGAAAATAACTGGGAAGATTTGAATCCAAAAAGTAATGAAGTTGGCGAAAAAATATTAGTAGGAAAACGATAATGAAGGCAAAAATAAATCCAAAAGTAGTTGTAAGCATCGTATATATAACAGCGATGTTTATGGCTGCGATGGATGCAACAATTGTGAATGTAGCACTCCAAACAATAAGTAAAGAATTACAAGTACCTCCATCTGCAATGGGGACTGTTAATGTTGGGTATTTAGTTAGCTTAGCCGTTTTCCTTCCGATTTCTGGTTGGTTAGGAGATCGCTTCGGTACGAAAAGGGTATTTCTAGCCGCTCTTTTCGTATTTACAACTGCGTCTGCATTATGTGGAATAGCGAACGATATTACTTCATTGAATCTTTTTCGCATTATGCAAGGTGCTGGAGGGGGGCTTTTAACACCAGTTGGGATGGCGATGTTATTCCGAACATTTTCACCGGAGGAAAGGCCGAAAATTTCAAGATTTATTGTGTTGCCAATTGCTGTCGCACCGGCAGTAGGACCAATTATTGGGGGCTTTTTTGTAGATCAAATGTCTTGGCACTGGGCATTTTATATTAATGTACCGTTCGGAATCATAGCATTGCTATTCGGTCTACTATTTTTAAAAGAGCATATTGAAAAATCAGCTGGTCGCTTTGATTCTCTCGGTTTTATTCTTTCAGCACCAGGGTTTTCGATGCTAATCTATGCGCTCAGTCAAGGACCATCAAGAGGCTGGATTTCTACAGAGGTTATAAGTACTGGAATAGCTGGGATTGTATTTATTACACTGTTTATCATTGTAGAACTTAAAGTAAAGCAACCGATGCTAGATTTAAACTTATTAAAAGAACCAGTCTTTAGAAAAATGAGTCTTATTTCATTGTTTTCTTCAGCTGGTTTACTAGGAATGTTATTTGTTTTTCCGCTTATGTATCAAAATGTAATAGGGGTATCCGCACTGGAATCAGGCCTTACTACATTCCCAGAGGCCATTGGATTAATGATATCGTCACAGATCGTACCATGGTCATATAAGAAATTAGGAGCTCGTAAGGTAATTTCTATAGGGTTAATTTGTACGGCGATTATCTTTATTTTATTAAGTTTTGTAAATCACGATACGAACCCTTGGCAAATACGGGTATTATTGTTTGGCATAGGTATTTTCTTAGGCCAATCAGTTGGAGCAGCTCAATTTTCTGCATTTAACAATATAACGCCGCCTTCTATGGGGAGAGCAACTACTATATTTAATGTGCAAAATCGATTAGGTTCAGCGATAGGAGTTGCTGTTTTAGCTAGTATACTAGCCGGTTTTGGAAATAGCAGTGTACAACATAATACTCATTCAGATTTATTGCCATATCAAGCAGCATTAATTGGATCAGCAATATTTTTACTCGTAGCATTACTATTTTCTTTACGTATTTCTGATAAAGAGGTAATGTCAAAAAAGAAGAAAAAACCGTTACCTGTATTACAAAAAGAGAAAGAAATTGTCAATGAATAAGTTTGGTAATAGTATTTTGGAATTAATCTACATTGGGTATTTAGAAGGAGAGAGTTTACATGATAGAAAGTAAAGTTGTAGATTCTATACCAATTTTGAATGAGAATGATTGTCAAATATGGTGGGGAAGGATTTCGGATTTACAATCATGGCATTACAATTTACTAAATGATGTTGAACGAGAAAAAGCAAATTCATATCATCATTCGGCAGATCGTGCCCGTTTTATAATAGGCTGTGTAATTAGTAGATTAGTTCTAGGTAAAATGCTTTCTATGTCGCCAGTTCAAGTTCCAATTAATCGAATGTGCCCAGTATGTAAGTTACAACATGGTAGACCACAATTACCAGAGGGGATGCCGCAGTTATCGGTTTCACATTCGGGTGAGTGGGTTGTAGTTGCATTTACAAAGTCTGCACCTGTAGGCGTTGATGTTGAACAAATGAATCTAGATGTTGATGTTATGAAAATGGCAGAAGGCGTATTAACCGACATTGAAATAGCGCAAGTTATGAAGTTACCTAATGAACAAAAAATAGAAGGTTTTTTAACATATTGGACTAGAAAGGAAGCTGTGCTCAAAGCGACAGGTGAAGGTCTAATGATTCCACCAGTGGATATTACTATATCAGCTCCAAATGATCCTCCAAACTTGTTAGTTTTTCAGGGTAGACAAGAGTTAGTAGAAAATACAGTGATGAGAGATTTAAGGCCAAGTGTAGATTATATAGCTTCAATTGCAATATGTAGTAAAGAAGTCACCGAAATCATACAGCTGGATGCAGTAGCGCTTTTAAATTATAAATAAGTTTAATAAAATACTTTATAGAAGAGGTGTTCCTCATGCTAGTAGCGGAAAATAGAACAAATGAATCCACTTATAATGTACAAGCAATTAAAAATATTTTATTTTCTGGAGATACATCATCTATTCATGCTTTAGAAAAGTTATTGAATGATACAGTTCAGTTTGATGTTTTAGAACAAGAGGTGCTGGATAGACAGTATATCCCGAAAGAAGCAAAGAGTTTCTTTGATAAAAACGGAACATTTCTTTACCGTGTATCCAATGTTGGTTATAAAGGAAAAGTATTATCTGAAAATCTCATTTTTGCGGATACCTCGTTTTTACCAAATACAATAAAGATGGAGCTAGAGAGTGGAAACATTCCAGTTGAAAAACTTATAGAAAAGATGGAAGTAAGAAGGAACGTATTATATGAAGGATATCAGCCTTCTGGGAATATTATTGAATTGTTCGATGGATGCTCTGTTTCGGCGCATGTGTATCCAACAAGAAAATATCAAATTGTAAGTAACTGCAGATGCATATTTTATATTTGCGAGGTGTATCATGCAGAAAATATAAAGCAATTACTAAATTAAAACAAGAAACCAGCCTATAAAATGGCTGGTTTCTTGTTTATTTCACAGCTTCTTTTAACTCTTTACCTGCTTTAAATGCAGGAACTTTACCAGCAGCGATTTGAATTTCTTCGCCGGTTTGTGGATTACGTCCTGTACGAGCAGATCTTTCACGCACTTCAAAAGTTCCAAAGCCGATTAATTGAACTTTATCGCCAGACTGTAATGCAGTAGCAATTGTGTCAAATACAGATTGTACAGCTGCAGAAGCATCCTTTTGAGAAATATCAGCTGATTGTGCGACATTTTTAATTAATTCTGTTTTGTTCATGTTTTCACCTCATAAAAAAATTTTTTGGAATGAATGATTTAGTATAATAGATAGGAAAGATAAAGCTCTTTATATTGTTAGAAAGAATGCTATATAGTTATGTTAATTTCGTTGCAGGAAACTGAATCCCTGCTAATAATTAGGGATTAATTAAGAAATGATGCATACAAAACGCTATAATATGAGGATGAGGGGGAGTATACGGATGATTTTTCGTGAAAAGGATGAGAAAGAAAGTACATTAATTCGTCAACATGATCATGGTTTTTTAGCTGGAGAGATTGCAAAGCATATAAAAGAAGATTTTTTTGAAGATGACACATATTTAAAAGAGACAATTGATGCAATATATGAGCATGATAGAGGATGGATAGAACTTGATAAAGTACCAATTTTAAATGATGCTAAAAATATCCCATATACATTTATGGATTGTCCAAGTTCATTACGTTTTGTCTTTTATACGATTGGTTTGAATGAAATTGAGGATTCCAATCCATACGGAGCATTACTTTGTAGTAAGCATTTTTTATCATTTCCATTAAATGAGGAAGATGAAGAGATGATGTCATTTTATACAGGGGAATTAGAACGACAAAAAAGAATATTGACGACGCTAACAAAAGAACAATTTGCGATGTTCGATAAACATTATAGATTATTAAAGTTTTGCGATGAACTTTCTTTATATGTCTGTATGAATAAACCAGGTGTAGAAAAGGAAGAGGAAATTGATTTGTTTAAAGATGGTTTTGAAGGAACAGAAATGTTTAATAGTAAGGAGGAGAAACCTATACAAGCTGAATGGGTGGACAAGGAAACAATTCGGATTACACCGTTTCCATTTCAAACGGAATTTCATACGTATGTAAAATATAAAACTATAAATAAACAAGAAATTGAAGAAAAAGGAATTGCAAAAGCTGATAGAGAATCAGAAATAAAGAAACAAACTATTCGTTTCATACAATAAGGAGGCGATTTTGATTGAAAGAGTACATGTTAAAACAAGTGGATTACCATGCTTGGGCTAATCTACGATTATTCAATCGACTAAAAGAATTACCAAACTATGAGACGATTTTTATTGAACAGATGCAGAGCGTATTTCCATCAATCAAGGATACGTTTGCCCATATTTATATTACAGATCAAGTGTGGTTACACATATTGCATGGTAAAAGTATGAATGAAGCAATACAAGACCGAGAAGATTTACGAAAACAAATGGAAAACAAATCGTTACATGAATTAGAAAAAATGTTTGAAAATATGGCAGATCAATATAAAGACTTTTTAAGTACAATACAAGATGTGAATGCTGTATTTGTTATCGAGAATCCATATGCAGGAAAATTAGAAACTTCAATTTTAGAGTTAGTACAACATGTTGTAAATCATGGTACATATCATAGAGGAAATATAACAGCGATGATTCGTCAACTTGGTCATTCGTCGACAATGATGGATTTTGTTTTGTATTTACATATGGTTAAAAAGCAGGGAGAGTAATATAGTTTATAAGAAGGAGAGGCTTTAGTTGTAGAAGTCTCTCCTTCTATTTTATTCCGCATGAATGGTAGATCAACTGATTAAAGTTTTACTTTATTTCTTAAGAAGCTTTATTTTCTTGTAATTGCTTCGCATATTGTACAGCCTTATATGCATTGACTCTACCATTTTTCCAGTACGTACCTGTACCACTAATTTTATCTGTAGTAGACTCAATAATTTGGCGAATTTGTGTATTGCTATATCCTTGATTTGCTAAAAGAGCAGCAACTCCTGCGACATGAGGTGTTGCCATAGATGTACCACTTAATGATTGATACGTGCTTCCTTTATATGTGGAATATATATTTGAACCTGGTGCTGCAACATCAACCCAGCTACCATAAGTAGAAAATGAAGATTTCTTATCTGATTGATCTGTAGAAGCAACTGCAATCACTTCGCTGTAATAAGCAGGGTAATTAGCTTTTGTATTTCCAGCATTTCCAGCAGCTGCAACTATAACAGAGCCTTTATTCCATGCATATTGAACGGCTTGTTGTAATGCAGTACCACCATTTGGAGCTCCTAAACTTAAACTAATTACTTTTGCACCCGAATCAGCAGCTTCTCGAATACCTTGCGCTACAGCATCGAGAGTACCACTTCCTTGATTATCTAATACGCGAACAGCATAAATGGAAGTTTGTGGGGCAACACCAGCAATTCCGACGCTGTTATTCGTAAGTGCTCCAGTAATTCCAGCGCAATGTGTACCATGACCATTACCATCATCAGATGTATTGTCGTTATCAACATAATCATGCCCGTAAATTACTTTCGAAGCTAAATCAGGGTGTGAGCCTTGAACTCCTGTATCAATAATGGCTACTTTTACACCAGGATCACTTCGTTGGCTATCCCAAGCTTGTGGAGCTTGAATTTTTTGTAATCCATATTGATTTTTAAAATATGGATCGTTCGGAGTCCAAAAGGCGTGAACGTAATAATTCGGTTCTGCATATTCCACATCTGGATTATTTTTATAACTCTTTATTTTTTCTTTTACAGTACCTTTTGAAAATTGAACGACTTCAAAACCTAACTTATCATCTTTAGATAAGACATTAGCTCCGACAGATTTATGAAAAGATTGCACATTACTTAAAGATGCATTTTGCTTGAACTTAACGATTAATTGGTTAGGAACGTAATCAGTAGATGATGTTTCAGCGCTTGAAGTATTCGTGTTAAAGAAGAAACCACCAATAATAAATGACAAAACAGATAGGAAAACAATGATTTTGTTTTTCAAAAGATTTTTCCTCCCTTTTCTTGGATGAGTTTTTCAGCGACACTTTAATGTCGCATTCCTTTTCAACTATATAGTTAGACCATACGATTTATGACATTTATATGAAAAACTTTTGGAGGAATAAAAAGGAGTAAACATTGATATAAATATATTTTTAATGATAGTAATAAAGTGAAAGAGGGGATGAAAAAAGGAATGCTCATCATGTATGAGTCATTCCTTTTTTCATAGATTAACTTGCCTGTTTTTTATTATTTTCTTTCAATTTCTCTGCTTGTAAAAAGCGATTCGTTTCAGCAACAACAATACCACTTAACCCAATAAGACCAATTAAGTTTGGAATCGCCATAAGTCCATTTGCAATATCCGCAAATGTCCATACGATGCCTAATTTTAAATTCGCACCAATAGCAATCATGACAATAAAGATTGCTTTATAATATTTAACAGCACTTTCTCCAAATAAATAAGCCACGCATTTCTCACCGTAATACGACCAGCCTAAAATAGTAGAGTAGGCAAATAAAATAATTGCGATACCAAGAATCATACTACCAGCAGTACCGAATACAGATTGAAACGCAAGTGTTGTAGCTTCAACCCCAGTTTTACCAGACTTCCATGCACCTGTAGTAATTAATACTAGCCCTGTAATTGTACATACAATAAACGTATCTAGAAAAGTACCAGTCATTGAAACTAAAGCTTGCTTTGCAGGGGAATCAGTTTTTGCAGCCGCCGCGGCAATAGGGGCACTCCCTAAACCAGCTTCGTTCGCAAATACGCCGCGCGCCATTCCAATTTGAATAGCTGATGCAACTGTTGCACCGATAAAACCACCAGCAGCTGCAGTACCATTAAACGCACCAGAAAAAATAAGTGAAAATGCTTCAGGAATTTGATCGTAGTGATAGAAAATAATGATTAGACCAGCAATGATATAAAAGAAAGCTTTAATAGGAACAACATATCCTGTTACTTTCCCGATTTTTTTTACACCGCCTAAAATAACGATAGCGATTAAAAATGACATTACTATACCAGTTAAAGCAGGAGGGAAAGAGAAATTAATTCGCATTGCCTCTGCAACTGAATTAGATTGCACCATGTTACCGATACCGAAAGAAGCAGTTGTACCGAATATAGCAAATAAAACTGCAAGCCATTTCTTACCTAAACCACGTTCTAAATAGTACATGGGTCCACCTGAATATTCACCATTTTCATTACTGACACGATATTTCACCGCAAGAATTGCTTCGGCATATTTTGTTGCCATACCAAACAAAGCAGTAATCCACATCCAAAAGATGGCACCAGGTCCACCAATCGTCACAGCAGTTGCAACACCAGCTATATTTCCCATACCAATCGTTGCCGCCATAGCTGTCATAAGTGCTTGGAAGTGGCTAATATCTCCAGAGGAAGATGTATCTTCTGATTTTTTAAAAGCTAGTTTGTGAGCGTATAATAGTTTACTAAACTGTAAACCTTTTAAACGCACTGTGAGAATAATACCAGTACCAACGAGTAACAACAACGTTGGTAATCCCCACACATAGTGATTGATTTGTTCTAATACTTTACTTACTGTCTCCATCTTTATTCTCCTTTTTTAGAAAAAATAAAAACCACTTCAAGTAAATGAAATGGTCTCTGGAGAAACAAGGGATAGAAAAATAAACCGATACAAATCGGCATTTTCTTTCGCTTGTCTCTGTCCTTTTACCTGAGAGATTATCCGCTATAGTAGCGGATTTGCTCCTTCGGTGCTCGTTTTCCTCTACACTATATAAAGCGAGAGGGAGTCTCTCCAGAGATTCGTCCCCATGCAGTTCTACTTGTAAACAAGACCTGAGAGTTTCAAAGTCGGTTAACAACTTTTTGCCCCGTCGGTAGATCAATAGACCTTCTCCTGAATGGTTCATCCGAATTATAAAATTAATAACCTATACGTATTGAATGTGTATAGAATCAATAAAAACATTATAGATATACAATTAATGAAATGCAATCATTTTTTATTTTAAAATAGTAAAGAATTCTATTTTTTCGAAAGTCCTAATTTCTCTTCAACTTCAGTTAAAGTAGATAAAGCGATGACAATATGTTGATCTGCAAGCCCTAAAGCATGTTTCGTATTTTCAATTGTTGCACTGTTTA
This sequence comes from Bacillus cereus group sp. MYBK101-2, assembly GCF_051918845.1. Lineage (NCBI taxonomy): Bacteria > Bacillati > Bacillota > Bacilli > Caryophanales > Bacillaceae > Bacillus > Bacillus cereus group sp. MYBK101-2. The sequence goes on from NZ_JBQAIE010000007.1 coordinate 188,295, forward strand.
GAGTAGAGTTAGTGGCTCCGTCTATAATTAAATCTGCCGCGTTTTTCATAAATTTAGAAGCAGCCTTAAATTCAGTTGTGAAATAAAGAAGTTGTTCTTGTATTTGTACTTCCGATATATCTTCTTTAATTTTCAAAATGTCTATTTCATTCATAATGTTTTCATATTGTTTTGAAACAGCATTCATTGTAACTAATAGTTTATCTCTGTCTACTGAATCACTGTTCGTGTTAATCTCTTCCCAGGCAGGCAACCAATCTTTTTCGATGATATCATTATAATTAGTAGTCAATTCATTAATTTTAGGCTGTAATTTCGTTTTGAAAGTTTTTGTATCCGTTGTTTCTACAGGTGCTTTTTCTTTGTTATTTTTAACATTAGTAACGTAGAAAATTGTACCGAAAATGATGAAAATAGAAATAACAACTGTCCATTTAGTAAAAAGTAATTTTTGCAATATGTAACGCCTCCAAAATTAAAAAACTTATAATTATAATATATAACAATAATGTTGTTTTAAGTAGAGAAAATAGGTTAGAAAGTATATAATATATATTTTTTTATATACATAAATAATTAAAGTTAGTAAAATGATGATAATATGTAAGAAAAGAGGATTTTTAGTGGAAATGAATAGAAGAAAACTAGTTTCAAATATTTCAATGGCTATATTATTAGTTTGTTTAATTGCATTCATATTTATGAATAAAGAATCTAAAATTAAAGATTTTCCAATACCAATGTCAGCAATACATATTAACGATGATAAGGAAGAGGATTATAAATATATAAGTGTAATGCCTATTACAACGGTAAGTGGATGGGAGAACTTAGGTGAAAACGGGCATACTGTTAGTTTTAAAAAAGGGGAGCGGAAGGTAACTGTATTACATTATCCGGGAGAAATTACGTATTATTTATTTGAGAAAAAGATGAATAAGGGAGATTAGCTAAAGATGTAATTCATTAAGAGTTACATCTTTTTTTGTATTCTGAATTATTTGAAATTAAATTCGATAGATGTTTTGATAGATGTAGTGATAAATATGATTAGTTCTATATGTCTATAAAGAGTATTAGGGTGATTATAAAAATATTATGTGAACTAATTGTTGTGAGAAGAAGATAAATTATATGCTAAAGGTGGAAGAAAAAATGCTACTAAAAACAATCTACTGTAAGGTGGAAGAAGAGAAAAAGGAATTGTTTTCAAAAGCACAAGAAAAATGGCGTGATATACAGCATCTAGATGGTTTTTATGGACAATTTGGTGGATGGAATGAAAATGAGGCATGTGTATTTACTTTATGGGAAGATAGAAATGCATATCAATCATTTATGAATGGTGCTCACGATACAATTTATATAAATAGTAATCAAGAGGATACGTTTCTTTCATGTGAAATCGAATTATTTCAAACATTGTATGATATAGCAGAAGTGCCTTTGAAAGACGTTGTTACAGAAGGATCCTTCGTAAGGGCGGCTGTATGTGATGTAAAGGAAGAAAAAGAAAAGCAATTTTTACATAAACAAGAAACAATTTGGAATAAAGGAATGAAAAATATAAAAGGGATGCTAGGTGGGGTAGTTGGGAAGTCTTTACAAAATGAAGATCGTTACATCGTGTTAACTTATTGGAAAGATGGAATGGCGCATCAAAATTATGTAGAAGAGATTTTCTCTGAGTTGTATAAACTGGCTAATATTCATGAAGATATAGAAGATATGAGAGATCAACAAGTTGTATGTAAGGAAGAATGGTTTGTATATTAAGCACGGAAAAAGTGTATAAATGAATGTATAATAAAGATATTTTCTTATAAATAAGTAATTAATAGAAGACGTTATATGCCCTTTCATGTTAATATATTTAAGTTATAATAGGAGGCTTACCCTTTTGTATTGTACGGTAGAAGCAGTGTGAGCTTGAAATTTTTTTAGAAAAGGATGTGCCTAATTTGCGTATCAATAAATTTATTAGTGAAGCTGGAAAAGCGTCTCGACGCGGAGCAGATAAATTAATTAATGAGAGAAGAGTAATTATTAACGGTAAGGTTGCAAAAATTGGTGACCAAGTGAATCCAGGTGATGATGTACGCGTAAATGGAGAGCAACTTCGTATTGCTCGAGATCACGTATATATCGCTTTAAATAAACCAGTAGGTATTACATGTACGAGTGAAAAATCAGTAAAAGGTAATATTATCGATTTAGTGAATCACCCTTTACGAATTAGCCATATTGGACGTCTTGATAAAGACTCAGATGGTTTAATTTTGTTAACGAATGATGGTGATATTGTTAATGAAATTTTACGTGCTGAAAACAAACATGAGAAAGAATATATCGTTTCAGTAGATAAGCCAATTACACCTGATTTCTTAGAAAAAATGGCAGCGGGTGTTAAAATTCTAGGTACAAAAACACTTCCTTGTGAGATCATACAGTTATCAAAATATGAGTTCAAAATTATTTTAACACAAGGGTTGAATCGCCAAATTCGTCGTATGTGTGAAGCTTTAGGTTATCAAGTATACACGTTAAAACGTACGAGAATTATGAATATTGAATTGAATAATTTACCTGTTGGACAGTGGAGAGATTTAACGAAGAAAGAGAAACGACGTCTATTTGCAGACTTAAATTACGAACCACAAGATTGGTAAAATTGAGAAGGAGAAACCAAAAACATTTTTTGGTTTCTTTTTTATTAAATAAAAAATCTTTTCCAAACACTTGCAAAAATAAAATGAATAAGATATAGTAAATAACAATTAATGGATGTATTTAAAAAAAGCAAAGAAAAGGACACGAGTTATTTTCCCCGGTTATACAGAGAAGGAAGGAAAGCTGAGAACTTCCTAACGCAGAAAAATAACTTACCACCTTAGAGCTGCACTAGGGAAACGAAGTATCTAGTGCCGTGTAAGCGACGTTATCGCAAAAGAAGCCATTATGTTTTTTGTGATGGGAATCTGGGTGGAACCACGGATATAAGCATATTCGTCCCTATTTTAGGGATGAATATGCTTTTTTGCATTCAATTTCATAATAAATAAGCGAAGAAAAGGACACGAGTTATTTTCCCCGGTTATACAGAGAAGGAAGGAAAGCTGAGAACTTCCTAACGCAGAAAAATAACTTACCACCTTAGAGCTGCACTGGGGAAATGAAGTATCTAGTGCCGTGCAAACGACGTTACCGTAAATGAAGCCATTATGTTTTTTATGATGGGAATCTGGGTGGAACCACGGGTATAAGCACGCTCGTCCCTATTGTAGGGATGAGTGTGCTTTTTATTATGAAATGGAGAGATGAAAAATGAAAGAACAAATGATTGAAATTAAATTTCCAGATGGTAGTGTGAAAGAATTTGTAAAAGGAATTACTTTAGAAGAAATTGCGGGATCCATTAGCAATAGTTTAAAAAAGAAAGCAGTCGCGGGGAAAGTAAATGATGGGTTATATGATTTGCGCCGAAATATTGAGGAAAATGCGGAAGTAGAAATTATTACTTTAGATTCAGATGAAGGTGTAGAAATTGCAAGACACTCTGCGGCACATATTTTAGCGCAAGCTGTAAAAAGATTGTATGGTGATATAAATCTTGGAGTAGGGCCTGTTATTGAAAATGGATTTTATTATGATATGGATCTTCCAAGTAGTGTAAACGTACAAGATTTACGGAAAATCGAAAATGAAATGAAAAATATCATAAAAGAAAATATAAATATAGAGCGAGTTGAGGTGTCTCGAGAAGAAGCAGCAAAACTATTTCAAGAAATGAATGATCGTTTGAAATTAGAACTTTTAGAAGCAATTCCTGATGAGGAAAGTGTAACACTATATAAGCAAGGTGAATTTGTAGATTTATGTAGAGGGCCACATTTACCATCTACAGGTTATTTGAAAGCATTTCAATTAACTCACGTTTCCGGTGCATATTGGCGAGGAGATAGTAATAATCAAGTGCTTCAGCGTATATATGGTGTTGCATTCTCTTCCCAGAAAGAATTAGAAGAGTATTTACATTTCGTTGAAGAAGCAGCCAAAAGAAACCATCGTAAGTTAGGCAATGAACTGGAGTTATTTATGTTTTCTGAAGAGGCTCCGGGAATGCCGTTTTATTTACCGAAAGGCCAAATTATTCGTAATGAATTAGAAGCTTTTTTAAGAGAAATTCAAAAAGAATATAATTATCAAGAAGTACGCACTCCATTCATGATGAACCAAGAAGTATGGGAAAGATCAGGGCACTGGGGACATTATAAAGATAATATGTATTTCTCAGAAGTGGATAATAAAAGTTTTGCATTAAAACCGATGAACTGCCCAGGGCATATGCTAATGTTCAAAAATAAATTGCATTCTTATCGCGAATTACCGATTCGTATGTGTGAGTTTGGTCAAGTACATCGCCATGAATTTAGTGGGGCGTTAAACGGATTATTAAGAGTACGTACTTTCTGCCAAGATGATGCACATTTATTTGTAACTCCAGAACAAATTGAAGATGAAATCAAATCTGTAATGGCGCAAATCGATTATGTATATAAAACTTTTGGATTCGAATATGAAGTAGAACTTTCTACTCGTCCAGAAGATTCAATGGGTGATGATAAGTTATGGGAGCAAGCAGAAGCGTCATTAGAAAATGTATTACAATCGCTAAATTATAAATATAGACTAAATGAAGGTGATGGTGCATTTTACGGACCAAAAATTGACTTCCATATTAAAGATGCTTTAAATAGAAGTCATCAGTGTGGAACAATCCAGCTAGATTTCCAAATGCCAGAGAAGTTTGATTTAAATTATATAGATGAGAAGAATGAAAAGAAAAGACCGGTTGTCATTCATAGGGCAGTATTAGGATCTTTAGATCGTTTCTTAGCCATATTAATTGAGCACTTTGGAGGTGCATTCCCAGCATGGGTGGCACCAGTTCAAGTGAAAGTCATTCCAGTTTCGAATGCAGTCCATGTACAATACGCAGATGAGGTTGCAGATAAATTAGCACAAGCTGGTGTTCGTGTCGAACGAGATATGCGAGATGAAAAATTAGGATATAAAATTAGAGAAGCACAAATGCAAAAAATTCCTTATGTTCTTGTTATTGGTGATAAAGAAATGGAAAACGTTGCTGTAAATGTACGTAAATATGGGGAAGAAAAATCAGGTGTAATTGAACTAGATATGTTTGTGGAAAGTATGAAAGAGGAAGTGAATAATAGAATATCTAAATGAAAAACAAACCACTAAAAAGTGGTTTGTTTTTCATTATAATTTGGTTTTAGATAATATAAGTTTTTAATGAGTATTTTAAATAGGAAGTATAAAATCAATTTGTGGATAGGATTAAATTACAAATATAAGTGATAACGATGAAAAATGTTTAGAGAAGATAATAAATAGGGGGAAATGATTGTTAATAATTACAAAAAAATATTATAATTATGTAATAAACAGATTAATGTTTTTTTGTTAATACATTTATTTAATATTTAATAAAAAATAAAAGGAGAAGATGCTATGAGTTCACAATGGACTACAGTCAATCCAGAAGATGTAGATAAAGCTTCTGCCACGTGGAGTGGATTTTTATACCAAGGCAAAGTAGCAATTTATACGGTGTTAAAATATATTAATTATCTATATAAAGAGGGAAATGATATAAGTAACTATATGTTAGAAATTGAATATCTAGAAGATTTTGCGATATTAAAAGATGAAAAACATATTTCTCTTCATCAAGTGAAAGCTAAGCCTAAAACAAATACTATTGGTTCGTATAATGAAGCAATTTTAAATCTTTTAGGAAAAATGGGATCATATAAAACTGTTTCGGAAGTTAGCTTACATACAGCAGTTGATATAAAAACATTTACAAAAGAAAAATTATTTAAAAACCTTTTAGATTTTGATGTGAAAGGAAAAAAAGCTCAATTACAGATATATAAAAAGATAGCTTGTGAGGAATCAAATTTCAATAAAATGTATGAAAAACTCAAGATTTCTTGCAATACGGGATTAGTGCCCATTGAACGGTCAGCCCCACTGATCGAAATTAAGGATTTAATACTTTCTGAAATTAAGACATTCTATGATCATTGTACAAATCAAAAACTTAAAGATTTATATTCTTCAACAGAGAATAAAGAACGTATTTACTCAAATCTTATTAATATGATAGAAGAAAAGGTTCATAATGATCATTTGAAAAAATTAAAGGAAGGCAAAATATTAATTGGATTTTGCGAGTTTAGAGAGATATTAGATAGTGAAAGTATATTTTCTTTTTCGAATAAGACAATTTCTAACATGCTATTACATTTAATTTCGGAGGATTTTGTTGAGTATTGTAAATATTATGGGGTGGAAGATGAAGATTTGTATTCGCGAGAAATATGGAGAAAATATTTGGTTCACTTGAAAAATTTAAAACCGAATGATTTTTTATTATTATGTCGTAAACTGACACCACAATTACAGATTAAAAATAGAAATAAGATTGACATAGAAGAGTTTAGAAAGATTATGGAACCTACAGGGGTAAGAAACAGTTTTTTACATGGTTTAATTAAATTAAATGAAAAAATAGATATAACAACTGAAGTAAGATCTTCTTACATAATAAATAACAAGGGAGTTAATTATGTGCTTTCAACAATTGATGATAGTTCGCCTGTTGCCCATACTATTATTGGTGAAGAGATATTTAAGAATTTAAGTCAAGATGATGAGATGTTTGAAATGCTGTTTGATATCGGCGCTTATATAAATAGTCTTATTGATAATGAGTTTGATGGCAGCATTATAAGAGTTCACACTGATGTAGAATCAGAAGTTGTAATGGAGGAAGAACTAAAAGAAACAATTACAACCACGAAAAAGATTAGATTTGTAAGAATTGATACTTTATCTAAGGAGTTATTAGGATGATTGAAATAATACAAAATATATTTAAAGAAGAAAATTTTGAAATTATTAATTACGATACTAAAGATGTAGATTATGAAAATTTTTTTGCAAAAAGAGTAACAGGTGAAAAATTTGATTTCTTTTTGGTAGTACAAGTCTCAGAACAAAATTTAGATTTAGAAAACATAGATTTGATTATAAAAAAGTATTTAGAAATAATACTCAAAAATGAAAAATACCCTGGTGTTGATAAAAACTTGTCTATGATTTTATTGACAGAAAGAAATACTATTGAAATAACTGATGAATTTAATAAAAAGGTTTATGAATTTGAAGAAAATCCTTATCATTTCAAAAAATTCTTATTACCGTTTACTAAAAGTCAAAAACTATATTTAGAAGATTGTTTAAAAACGTATATGTTGCAGAGAATTTTTAGTAATCAAAAGCACTTAATAGCGCAATTAAATAGAATAATAAATGATAAAAATATGTTTTATTTGTTTAAAAATTCAGGAAAAGAACCCGAAGAAAAGGAAGTTGAAATATTCGATTTAGTTTCAAAAATATTTATAAAGCTACCATTCTTACAAGTTCAAATATCGAAAGATACCCTGCCTAATTTAACAAAACAAATTGAAGATGAAATTCCGAATGATAATAAACAAATTATTGAGAATCTCTTGAGTATTGAAAGTGATGATCCTGAATGGGATGAGATTCTTAGTGTTTTAGGAGTGAATTTAAATGAAGTATAAAATAAGTGAAGTATACATAGAGAATTTTAAGTCTATAAAAAGGAGTCATTTGCAATTCGAAGATAAAAGTTTATCGATACTGGATGGTCCAAATGGGTTTGGAAAAACTTCTATATTTGACGCTATCGAATTATTATTAACCGGAAGTATTAGAAGGGTCTCAGAAATTAAAATAGTTGATGGAAATAAGGGGTATAATGATTATTTATTTGCAAAACAACAAGATGTTCCTATAGTAGTGAAAATAAAGATTTATGATGCAGAAAAAAATGAAGAATTCATTTTTGGAAGGAAAATTGATCATAGCCATTTAAATAAACGACAAAAAAAACCTGGAGAATTTCCTTCTTCCCTACACCTACTTAATGATATAAATGACGAATTAGTTAATAAGAATAGAACAAATATTAACTTAGATGAGGTGTTTTGTAGAAAAGATTTTTCGAACACATATGGATTATATCACTATGTTGAACAAGAAGAATGTACGCATCTATTTAAAAAAACTGAGAATGATCGTATGACTGCAATTAGTAAGTTATTTAATATCGAAAAAGAAGAGTCGGAAAGAAGAAAAATTACTAAAATAAAAAATAAAATTTTGGCTAATAAGAATAAGTTGAACAATAGGATAATGGATTTAGAAAAAGATTTAGATTTATCGGTTTTGAAGGAAGAGAATGAAGGGAAAGTTAATTATATTCAACTTCTACCGGATATTGTGAGTCGGAAAATATATTGGGATAGTAAAAATTTGAAGTCATTTAGTTTAGAACAAAAAATAGAATGGTTTAGTCAAATTGAAGGCATCAGTTATTTAATAACTAATTTAGATTTATTTAAATCAGCCTATAAAAATGAAAAAATTAATCTTTCAATAAATAATAAGAAAAGAATCGAAGAAGTATTAGTTTTGTATAATCTAAAGGAGAAAATAGAAATATTAAAAGAAGAGTATAAATTGAAGCAGCAGTTAAATGGATTTTTGAAATTGCTAGAAGAAAAAGATATCTTAAATGGAAAAATATATTGGGAAAGCATATATAAGTATTTTAATTTACCTATTCCGTTAGAAAGTCTAATGGATAAATTAGATATTATTAGAAAATTGAAAAATAATTCAACAGAATTTTCAAGAATGATTACGAATTTGTTAAATACCAGAATTAGACTAACAAAATGTTTCGAAGAATTAATGAATGATTCAGAACAGAAAGATAGAAAATGTCCTTTATGTGGTGCGAAATGGAAAAATTACGAAGATTTATTAACTCAAATTTCTGAGCAAACAAAGTTTTATCAAAATCAACAGGATCATTCCTCAAGAGAAGAAAGTTTTAAAATAATGGAATTGTACGATAACTATGTTAATCAACTTATTCAAAATATAAAAAACTACATAAATTTATTGGTTAGTGATGATTTATATTATACATTGGAGCCTTATTTTGACAAGAAGGTTGATAAAAGTAGAGTAAATAAATTCTTTAAAGAAATAGGTATTAATATTGAAAACTATGTATATGATGAGCTTAATAGTTTGGATGATTTAACGTCTAGGACAGAACAATTAATTGAAAAGTTAAAAGGAGAGTTACAAGGTACAGGTGATTTTGATTATGAACAATATATAGCTCTTAAAGATATGTATGAAAATGTCTTTGAAAAAGATGAGAATTTACTATTTGAAATAGATTTAAAGAAATTTAAGCTGAAAAAAGATTATATTAATTATATATACTATATTCAATCAAATATTAAATATCAAAAGTATATAGATTTAAAATCAAAGTATGAGATGATAACAAGTGCGTATGAAACAGTTTCTGAAACGCTTAGTATTTATAATAAAAATATTGAAACTTATCGAACAAAAATGATAAAAGCAGTGGAAATCCCTTTTTATATTTATTCAGGTAAAATAATTCAAAATTATCAAAGGGGTATTGGCGTTTTTATTAAAGAAGATGAAGGAAAAGAAGAACAAATTAAGACAATTCGATTTGTTCCACCTCAAAAAACAGATCATGATATTGTTCATACATTTAGTTCGGGCCAATTATCAGCAACTGTGTTAGCTTTCACACTAGCTTTAAATAAAGTTTATAACAATAGCGGACTGAATACTATTCTTATTGACGATCCAATTCAAACAATGGATGAAATGAACATGGCATCATTCGTTGAATTGTTAAGAAATGAGTTTGGAGAAAAGCAGATAATTTTATCAACACATGAGAATCATATATCATTGTATATGCGTTATAAATTTTCAAAATACGGTTATAAAACTCAGAAACTTAATGTGAAAGAACTTTTATATAATTAAATAAAAAAACCTCTCTGATGTTGAAGTGAACCCGACTAAATGGTACATGAAAAAAACACCTCCTGAATTCGCATACTAAGTATGCAAATTCAATGGAGGTGTTTTTTCGTATGACGACAAGAGTTCATTACCTAGAAGAAACAAAGTGGAAAGTAATTGAAATGAAGAAAGATGGTTATTCAAATCGTACAACTATGGAGAAACTCGGAATTAAAAATGTTTCCCAAATTAAGACATGGATGAAATGGTATCGTACAGATCAAACGTATCGTTTTCAACAACCTGCAGGAAAACAATATTCTTATGGAAAAGGACCAAAAGAGCTCAGTGAATTAGAACAACTACGTTTAGAAAATAAGCATCTAAAAACAAAATTACTTGTATGGGGAAAGTATCTGGAAATCGAAAGGGGCTGAAACCAGAAACTGTAGTTACTTTATGGAAAAATGTAAAAACAAAAATAACGATAAAAGAATTGTGTAACGTATTAGAAGTACCCCGTTCCACATTTTATCGCTGGTTACAACGAACGGAAGATCGGAAAGATGATATAGAAGAGAAAGTAAAGGACGTCTGTCTTAGGCATAAATTTCGGTATGGATATCGAAGAGTGACCGCTACTCTTCAAAAAATGGGACTGTGTGTTAATCATAAAAAAGTATTACGAATCATGAGACAAAATCACATTCTTTCAAAAGTACGTCGAAAGAAAAAGAAATATATCAATGGTGCGGAACCAATGGTAGCCCCTCATCGATTGGAGCGTGAATTCGATGCATCCAGACCAAATGAAAAGTGGTTTACAGATGTGACGTATCTCTTATTTGGAGAGCGTACATTGTATTTATCAACGATCATGGATGCCTTTAATCGTGAAATTATTAGTTGTGTCATCAGCGAATCGCAAACACTGGCATTAGCGATGAAGACATTGAAACAAGCAATGAGAGGGCGAAGAGTAAAAGATGTCCTTCTTCACTCGGATCAAGGAAGTATTTATACAGCAAAAGAATTTCAAGCGTATGCCAAAGAAAACGGCATGATCACCAGCATGTCCCGGAGAGGAAATTGCCATGATAATGCCGTCATGGAAAGCTTCTTTGGTCATTTGAAAAGTGAAGCTTTCTATTCACAAGAGATAACAAAAGTATCCAACACAACTGTGCGAAAGATTGTGCTAGAATACATTCATTACTACAATTGTGTGCGAATTCAAGAAAAATTAAACCACCTATCCCCTAAAGAATTTAGGGAACAGATGGTTTAGGTGTTTTGATAGGTGTCCCGTTTTCAGGGTTCACTTCATGTTTAGGAGAGGTTTTTGTGTATTTTTAAATATAATTTGAATATTAATTAATGAAAGATGTTTAATTTAAACTTAGGAGCTGAAATATTCGAATGAGGAATTATTATTTAAATGAAGCGATAGGTGCGGTGAATACATACGTGAAAATTATTAATGATCATGCTTTAGAAGATGGTGATGGAAAAGAAATTATTAATAAAGTATGGCACTATAATATTGAGGACGAAGCATTCATTGTAATACTAATTTGCTATGGAAAGCCGAAAAAAATATTTTTTAACAAAAGAGAATGGAATCATCCAGAAGCAAATATGTTAGCCAACAGTAAATTAGAAAGGTTGATGGAACAGTGTATTTTAACATAGAAATAAGTATATCTAAAAATAGAGTGATAAGGAAAGAAGTTTAATTATCTGTGTTATTGATAGGTAGAAAAGGCTAAATGAGAAGTGTCTAAATTCACGCTGAAACACATCATTTTTAAAATGGTGTGTTTCTTTTTTACCTTACAAAAATGTAAGATAAATGTAAGCGAAATCGAAGGAACGAGTTGTAGAAAAGTGAGAATATGAAATAGAAAAAAGGTTTACGTTACCTGTGTAATCCTTACTGATTGAAAAATAAAAAATTCTTAAGGGTTTACATGAGAAAAAGATAAGAAATATGTGAGAAATTCATTTTATACAAAAGGGATGGAGTGAAAGAGATGCCAACAAATGTAGTTACTGTAGAAAGTGTAGAAAAAACGTATGGGAAAAGAAATGAGAATCAGTCAAAAGCGTTAAGGGGCGTATCATTAACTATTAAGGAAGGAGAATTCGTCGGAATTATGGGGCCTTCTGGATCTGGAAAAACGACTTTACTTAATGTGATTAGTACATTGGATCAAGCGACAGGTGGTAGTGTAACAATAGCTGGTACAAATATTACTTCTATGAAGGGCAATGCGTTATCTGATTTTCGTTCTCAAAAATTAGGTTTCATTTTTCAAGATTTTAATCTACTAGAAAATTTATCAATTTATGAAAATATCGCTTTACCACTTTCTTTGCAAGGCGTACCTTCAAGTGAGATTACTGGAAAGGTGAATGAGGTTGCGAAGAAGTTAGGGATTACTGAAATTTTAACGAAATATCCAACTGCTGTTTCTGGTGGACAAAAGCAAAGAACAGCGGCAGCACGAGCTTTAGTACATAATCCAGCAATCGTATTAGCAGATGAACCGACTGGTGCGCTTGATAGTAAAAATGCAAAAAGCTTATTAGAAGCGATGCAAGATTTACATGAAAATCATAATGTAAGTATTTTGATGGTGACACACGATGCATTTAGTGCGAGTTACTGTGAGCGTATTTTATTTATTCAAGACGGTCTTCTTTATAAAGAGTTACAGCGTCAAGGAACGCGGGAAAATTTCTACCAAGATATTTTAGGCGTGCTCGCTCACATGGGCTCAGCTGTTGAGTCTAAGTAGGGGGCGAGATTATGTTATTTAAATTATCACGTCATAGTATGAAAAAGATGTTAAAAGATTATATGGTTTTACTTATTGGTCTCGTTATTAGCATTAGTATTTTTTACATGTTCCAAACGATGGCGATGAATAGTGAATTTACGAAGGATAATAGTCTTATTAGTAGTATTAGACTCGTATTCTGGGTAGGTGCCATACTATTATCTTTCATAACTGTATTTTATATTATATATGCCAATTCTTTCTTACTCACATTGAGAAGAAAAGAACTCGGTATGTACATGATGCTCGGTGCGAAAAAGAAAAAAGTAGCACAGTTATTATTTATTGAGACATTCGGTATGGGTATTGTCAGCATCATTATCGGGATTTTAGTAGGGATGTTACTTGCAAGTGTAGCAGGAAACTTTTTAATGAATGGTATGGAGATTTCTGCAAAAGGCAGTTATTCATCTGTATATACACCAGCAATCTTAGTTACAGCTATTTTCTTCGTAATACTATTTTTTATTACTGGTTTAATGAATAGCATCCGATTATTACGTAAAACAGAATTAGAATTAATACGTGAAGATGAAACACTAGATGAAGTGAAGAAAAGTAAAACTCGCATTGTAATAATGACTGTACTGGGTGTATTACTAGTAAGTACAGGCTACTATTTTATAGTCAATATAAAAATGTTTGCTGAACTCGGTTTTATAATAGCGACAATCGTCACAACGCTTGGAACATATTTTATCTTTAGTTCATTGCTCCCATTTTTTGTGATGAAAATTAAAGGAAATAAAAAACGAAATGAAACGGGCTTAAATAGTTTTACATACGCACAGCTACGCTTTCGAGTTAATAGTTTATCGAGAGTATTAGGCACTGTAGCGATGTTAATTGCATTAGGGGCAGGTGCGATGACAGCAGGTATGGCGTTTCAAAAAAATGTAGGTATTATGACAGACTTCTCACGTGTGTATGATGTCGTAATTCATGATCCAAATGATCAAGATAAAGCGGCCTTAAAAGAAATGGAAATTGTGGAAGAAAGCAAGTACAAGTATAAAGTAGATGGGGAAGCGGTTTATTACTTACGTAATGATTTAACAGCGAAACCACCACTAATTTCCGAACGCTTTGATACGAAAACTTTAAAAGAGCCTGCGCGTAAACGGGTGACCGAACCTTTAACTGAACCTATATATTCTGCTTTGGAAGCTCCTGAAGTAGCAAAATTCCCTCGTATGCCGAAAGATTGGGAAGATGTGATTGTAAGAGAAATACAAATTACACATAATCAATTTAATGGAAAACCAGTAAGAATTGCAGATGAAGAGCATTATAAAGGGATTCAAGGAACAGAACATAGTGTAACATTAGCAAAAGTAGATGATATGAAAAAGTATAAACCGTTGTTGATTGAAATAGATAAGAGACAAAAAGAACAAATTGAAAAAACAACAGGTACAAAAGTAGACATATTTACGAAAATGACAATTTATCAGTTAACGAGCAGTTTAATGAGCGGAACAATGTTTATGGGATTTTTCCTCGGAATTGCCTTTTTAGCGATGATGGCAAGTTCACTAATGTTCAAAATATTAACAGGTGCTTCTCGTGATGTACGCCGTTATGAAATGTTACGAAAAATCGGTGTGAGACGTAGTATGTTAACGAAAAGTATATATAAAGAAATTTCATATTTATTTATCTTCCCAGCAATCATTGGTATTTCTCACGTGTTAGTAGGGCTTAACTTATTTAGCTTCATATTAGTTGACCCGTTTGTAAAAGTGTGGGTGCCAATTGGGATTTTCTTAGTCATTTATTTCATCTATTACTGGATAACTGTTCAACTTTATAAAGGTATGGTAATGCCGAAAGAAGAAGTAGCTAAATAGTTTATGAAAAGAGTCCTTGTTTGAAAACAAGGGCTTTTTTCTATATTTGTAATACATGTGATCAAGTTTTTCTACGATTAATCTATTGAAAATTAAGAAAATATTAAGAGTTTATATATCGGAATGTTAAGAAGTGTATGGGATATTAATAATGTAGTTTTATAGAATTAAATTGTTATTTTGACAAATTTATAAGAAAGGATGCATCTCATGAAGAAGATAAAAAAATTAATAACATTTATTGGAGTCATAACTACACTAACACTAATGGTAGCGCTAGTATTTCCTACATGGACTTCGCAAATAAAAGGGGAAAACAGTATAAGTACATTAGAACAAATAGAGATAAATGGAAGTGGTCATGAAATTATGATACGTGGCAAAGATAAGAACAATCCAGTTATTATTTTTGTACATGGTGGACCTGGTTCTTCAGAAATACCATATGCTCAAAAGTATCAAAAATTATTGGAAGAGAAATTCACCGTAGTTAATTATGATCAAAGAGGAAGCGGGAAATCGTATCATTTCTTTGAGGACTATTCAAATCTTACATCAGATCTTCTTGTAGAGGATGTATTAGCTATGACAGAGTATATTTCAAAACGTATGGGAAAAGAAAAGGTAATATTAATTGGTCATTCTTACGGTACATATATTGGAATGCAAGCTGCTAATAAAGCAACTGAAAAATACGAAGCATATGTTGGGATAGGGCAGATGAGTGATACAGTAGAAAGTGAAATGGATAGTTTAAACTATGTAATTGAACAGGCACAAAATGCTAGGAATACAGATGAAGTTTCCTATTTTAATGGATTAACTGAAAAAATTAAAAATGGTGATACATACACTCCGCGGAATTATGTTGCGAAATATGGTGGAACATTAAGACTCATTGAAAATCCAGATGGTGATAACATCGGGATGTTACTCAGTAATGAATATAACTTGTTAGACGTAATCCGTTATAACGTTGGATTATCACACTCTCAGACTGTCTTATTAGAAAAAGATTTAAAGAATCCATTACCTACTAAGGTGAAGAAACTGAAGTTACCGTTTTATTTCCTTATGGGGAAATATGACTATAATACTTCATTTCATGCGGCAAAAACATATTTTGATACGATTGAAGCAGAGCAAAAAGAATTTATTACTTTTGAAAAATCCGCACATTATCCGCAATTTGAAGAGAAGGAAAAGTTTTATGAGTGGATGTGCGATACATTCGTAAATAAATAAAGTGTATCCGAACTATAGAGAATTAAAAACGTTAGCGAGATGTATCGTTACATAAAGCGAAATCAAATAAAAAGGACTCTTGTATAAAAAATAAGAGTCTTTTTTATAATGTTCTCTATACAGAAGGAAAAGATTGGATAATAGTCGAAAAATATAATATAACTTCCAAGAAATGACTAGAATAATAAAATTTTGTCGAGAGAAAGGATACGAAGTATGAAAGAAATGCTACAGTTATTTCGCAACAAAGTGTATGCACGTTTTTTTCTAGCAAATATTTTAGAGCGACTCGGTTCTATGATTGCTGGAGTTTCTTTAATGTTTTATTTGCTAGATCAATATGGAAAACAACCAGTTTACGCAACGATGACACAAATTATGATGGCATTACCTGCATTAATCTTTTTTCTATTAGTAGGGACAGTAGTGGATCGTTTTGATAGACAGCGTATATGCACGGTAAGTAACATATGTTGTTCGCTCTGTAATATTGGAATTCTAATTTCGCTTTATTACGGGATGATTATACTCGTCTTTATATTTTTATTTTTGGAAAATGCATGTATACAATTTTTCTCTCCATCAGAACAGTCGATGATACAGGGTGTAGTTGAATCCGACCAATACGGTGCAGCAGCAGGTGTGAATCAAATGGTGAATAGTTTGTATGCTTTGTTTGGTGTAGGAATTGCAACGATGGTGTACTGGACTTTTGGAATATACGGGAGTATTTTAGTAAATACGCTCACTTTTATTATGAGTGGTATTTTAATTCAAACAATCTCCATTCCAGAAAAAGTGCGTTTGCCAAACGGTATAACAAAATGGAAAGAAGTTAATTTGAAAATGTTAATAACAGAGTTTCAAGAAGGGATCAAGTATATATATCAAAATGACACTTTAAAAAAATTACTTTTAGGATTTATCGTGTTTGGACTATTAAATGGTATTTTAAGCGTATCCACAACTTACATATTAAAATATAAATTAGCACCAGCAACGTATGAAAGTTTAGCAATGGTAGGCGGTGTGGTTGGAGGGATTTCATTACTAATTGGAAGTATAGTAGCAACAAGTGTAGGTAAGAAATATGCACCCAAACCTATTATTGTATTTGGTATGGCGGGATCAGGGGTCTTTTTCGGTATGTGTTACTTTGTAAACCACGTATGGTCTTTTTACGTATGTATCGCTTTTGCGACATTCTTTTTACCGTTTATTAATGTTGCAATCATGGGCTGGATGTATGAAATTGTAGAAGAGTCATTCATGGGGCGCGTACAAAGCTTACTTAGTCCATTAACGACAGGATTCCAGCTTTTATCTCTCGGTGCGATAGCGATGTTATTCCCAAAATGGATTCGTGCAGATACATTGTATATTATTTTATTTGGTTTATTATTGTTTGTTACATGTTTATATCAAGCTATTTTACCAAGTGGGCAAAAGCAAGTACATACAGTAGCTAAAGAGATGTGATATATTTAGTTTTTCTATTTCTGAATATTCTATTGTATGGTAAGGGGGAATTGTTATGTTGATGCGAATTGTTAAATGGTGTGGGATTACTTGTTTACAACTAGTAGCTGCAATTTTATGTATAATCTGCCTAGGAGCGCTACCACGTTTATTTAAGGGATTACAAATTGATTTAATCGGTTTTTGGAATACGATTGTATTTCTTGGAGGGAAGTTACTTCAACCGGGTGAAATTACATATGGATTTCGGGATTCAAGAAAATTATTTCCGCAAATATGGATTCATTATATTGAAACGATGATTGTATTTCTTTCAGCTTTTTTACTCTCTTTGCTTATAGCGTATATACTTGTCATTTGGGTATTACAGCGTTCTCATATGAAACAGAAAATGTGGAACGGGATTTTTCTTACGCTTGAGAGTATACCAGATATATTACTTATTTTATTATCGCAACTTTTTGTCGTAATTATGTTTCAAAAAACAGGATTTATGCCGATCAAACTGGCTGGATTAGGGGAAGAAAGGATACGCTTGTTACCAATTATATGTCTTACAATACCAACAACATTATTGTTTATTAAACTGTTGTTATTACGGTTTAAAGAAGAATTAGAGAAAGATTATAGTTTATTTGCTAAAAGTAAAGGGCTTAGTTTAAGACATATTTTAACACATCATATTTCAAGAAATGTTTTGTTAACAACGATCTATTATGCAAAAACAAATATTTTATTTATGTTATCAAATTTATATATTATTGAATGGATATTTAATACGTACGGTATGTTTGTTTTTGTAAAAGAAAATTCGAAATTAGAAATATTTACAGTGAGTCTAGTAATATTATACGTACCGCTTTTTATACTGTTTCGTTTATTACATACGTTCTTACAAAATATTATAAAGGAGCGTGTGTAACATGTGGCAAGTTGTAAAAAGAGATGTGAGATTTTGGATAGGTATTACTTTTTTGAGTGTACTAATGATTGTTAGTATTGGATATACGTTGTTTTTTGATGGGAATATTCGTGAACTTACGATGATGTATAACGAAAAAGGGGAACTAGAGGCAGCTCCATTTGCACCATCAAGTAAATTTTGGTTTGGAAGTGATGTGAAAGGTCGTGACCTTGTTCAATTAATAATAGAAGGTGCAAAATGGACAGTTGGTGCAAGTATAATTATAGCGATTTTACGAGTTATAGTTGGAGGGGGAATTGGTTTACTTCTTGGTATGTATGGTAAACGTTCTTTTCCAGTTATTTCATCCTTTTTTGACCCTTTTAGTATTGTACCGATGGTTATGATTTCTTATTTTATGTTAAATGAAGTATTAACGTTTGATAGTGGAGCAGAAGTTGTGCCGTTATATTTGCGTGTGGCATTTCAAATTATAGTTCTTGTATGTCTCGCTGTACCAACAGTGATGTTGTATGTAGCGCAAGAAGTAAAACGTATTAAGAAAGAAGAATTTATGTTGGCAGCCACTGTGCTCGGCGGTAGTAAGTGGCAGAGGTTGAAGCGCCATATATGGCCTCATATGTTACCACCATTTCTTTTATTAGTAGCACAACAATTTGTAAGTACGTTATTACTTCTTTTACATCTTGGTTTGTTACAATTATTTTTTGGCGGAACAATAACCTTCAGTGGAATGGATCCAGATAGTGTAACAAAAGAATGGACTGGCCTAATTGGTCAAAACTTCCGCCATTTAACTACACATACATGGATTGTACTTATACCGATTGCTTTTTATAGTATGACAATTCTCGCAGGAAACCTAGTTAGTAATAGTATGCAAGATGCGATTAAATTAGGAAATACGAGAAGGCCAGAGCGGAAAGGTAGAGAAGTGCAAGCAGAGAAACAAGTACAACCAACTACGAATGACTTTTCTTTTTATAGAGAGATACAAAAATAAAAAGATAGCTGAAAGCAACTTGTTTTCAGCTATCTTTTTCTGTTTATAGTGGTGGTAAATCAATCTTACCTTCTTCAAATAATTCTTTTATCATATGCTTCGTATAACCAGCGGCTTGACCAAATGTGATTTTTGCTGGCATTGGTGCTTCGTTAGCATCTACAACTACATCAATAATGCACGGTTTATTTTGTTTTACTGCATTTTCGAAAGCGGGAAGTAGTTCATCTAAATTCTCAACACGGTATCCAATACCTCCGCATACCTCTGCATATTTTGCAAAATCAGGGTTCGTTAAGTCTGTTTCGAATTCGATATTACCCATCACTTCTTGTTCGAATTTAATCATCGCAATTTTATTATTGTTTAATACGACGACAACGATTGGTAGTTTATATTTAACAGCTGTTACGAAGTCATTCATCGTCATTCCAAATCCGCCATCACCACAAACTGCAAATACTTGTTTATCCGGGAATGCAATTTTTCCAGCAAGAGCACCAGGTAAACCGCAACCAAGTGTTGCGAGCCAGCTAGAAATGACAAATTGCTGGTTTGTCATACGGAAGTGCCTTGCGGTCCATACTGTTACATTTCCGACATCGACTGATAGAATTGCGTCATCATGTGCCACTTGCTGCAGAGCATGCATAACGCGTTGTGGTTTAATTGGAATGGAAGAGTCTTCTTCTTGATCGTGTAATTTTTCTTCCCACTTTTTCATCATGTCTTGGTGATGTTCTAAGAAGGAATGGTCTGTGTGTTCTTCAACATTTTCAATTAACCATCGTAATGTTTTATCAGCATCACCAGCTAAACCAATATCTGTCGCATAACGTTTTCCGATTTGGGCAGGATCTGTATCGATATGAATTGTTTTTGCTTTTTCAGGTAAGAAGCCTGTGAACGGATAAGAAGTACCGACCATAATTAAAGTATCTGCATGCTTCATTGCTTCATAAGAAGGTTTCGTTCCAATTAATCCTAATCCACCAATACAAAGAGGGTGTTCATCAGGAATAATTCCTTTAGCTGGTAATGTAAGTACGATTGGAGCACCAATATGTTCTGCCAATGCAAGTAAAGATTCTCTCGCATGTTTTGTTCCTTTTCCAGCTAAAATCACAGGCTTTTTCGCTTCATTTATTGCGAATTTCGCTGCATCTAAATCTTCTTTTTGTGGAAACAACTCAGGCAAAGTAAAAGAAGTATTTGTAATACGAGCACCATTTTTTACTTCGAATTTCGGGACATCATCTGGAATTGTAAGAACGGATACACCTTTTTTCGTATAAGCCATTCGAATTGCTTGATTCACTACGGCAGGTAGTTGCTCTGCTGACATAATACGCTGGTTATAAACCGCGACATCATCAAACATTCTTTCTAAATTTACTTCTTGGAAAAAATCCGTTCCGAGTAAATCGGTTTCTACTTGACCTGAAATTGCTAGAACAGGGGCTTTATCGAGTTTCGCATCATATAAACCATTTAATAAATGAATAGCACCAGGTCCTGCAATTGCCATACAAACGCCAAGTTTTCCTGTTAATTTCGCATAGGCAGCCGCTGCTAATGCACCAGCTTCTTCGTGGCGAACTTGAATGAATTTAATTTTATCTTGTTTTTTTCTTAAAGCTTCAATGATAGAATTGATGGAATCTCCAGGCATACCGTATATGTGTTCTACGCCCCAGTCAATTAATAGGTCAACTAGTGCTTCACCGGCTGTTTTCCCAAACATAATTTTTCCTCCTTATAATCAGGTAGATACTATTATGTTTTGGAGAAAAAGGAAAAATATACAAATGATAATATTATTATCTTTAATGATGACCAGCGAATAGTGTAAATACTGTTATTAGTAAAAATCCACTAGATGCCCATGTTAAAAATGAAAGGAAAGAGAGCTGCTTCTTTGCTTTCCAAAGCATTTCATGAATTGTGACATAGCCAAGTGAACCGATAGCACTTCCCATAATGAGTCCTTGTAAATGAAGCGCTTTTCCTTCCATTAAAATGCCAAAAACTGTACCGGTACCGAGAATAAGAGATAGTAATAAAGTTGTTAATAAAAAGGAAATATATTTATGTTTTGTAAAGAGAAAGGGGATAATTAATGCTAAGCCTTCAGGAATATGGTGAACGACGATTGCTATTAAAAAAGGTATGGCAGAGTCAGCATGATTAATAAAAGCAGTACCTAAAGCAAATCCACTCGGCAAATTATGAATAAATATAGCGAAAGAGAGAAAAAGGAAGGTTTGCCATGCTTGTTGATCTTTTTTATGTATCATTGGATGGTGACAATAGTTGTCTAATAAGCTCATAATTAAAATACCGATAGCTATACCAAGTATAGGTCCAATCATTTCATAGCTTGAAAATGTTTCAGGAATAATTTCAAGGGATAAAAGCCCAAGTAAAATTCCGCCACATAATGCATATAAACGATGCATTTTTTCTTCAATTAGCTGGCGCGTAGCAATGCCAACAGCACCGCCTAATAATAAGCCACCAAATGAAAAAAATGTAACTATCATAGGAATCCATAATCGTTCCATCGTATCACACTCCGATTCTTCCACCTTATTTTTAGCTTACGAAAAGGAAAGTTAGATTAGTCCAAGTAATTGTGTTTGATTATAGAGAAAAAACTAATAATTCGTTATAATTTATATATTAAATTTAAGTGTAAATATGAAATGAGGAATAATTTTGCAAACAAAGTGGAGTCTATCGGAATGTGAAAATCCAAAACGATATGATATAGAAAATAAAAGTTTATCAGATTTTCCGTTTTTACTATCATGGGCACAAAAACTACATATACAAAATGAATGGATTTTAGATCTTGCCTGTGGTACAGGAAGGGTTACAATTCCATTTATAGAAAATGGATATCAAATGATTGGTGTAGATATACATGAAGGCATGCTTGCTGAAGCGAAGAAAAAAATTACGGATTGTAAGAAGGTAAAATGGTTACAACAAGACTGTTTACAATTAAGCATGAATGAAACGATTCCGTTTGCATTTATGGTGGGGCACGGGTTCCAGCATTTCCTTACGAATACAGATCAAAATAAGTTATTAACATCTATTCATCATGTGTTAGCAGAGAATGGTATATTTATATTCGATACACGTTTTCCTTCAAAAGAAGAATTAATACAGCCATCTACAGAAGAATATTGGACAACAATTAGTGATGAAAAGGGGAGGAAATGTGATCTATATACTGAAATGACATATGATTCAATTCAGCAAATACAGCACTACATAACAACAAGAAAGTTTTATGAGGGGGATACGCTAGTAGATGAACTAAAAACAACGATTGATCTTCGCTATACATATCCGCAGGAGTTAGAAAGATTATTAGTAGCGAATGGTTTAGAATTATTACATATATATAATGATTGGGAAGGCAATGAGTTGGGAGAAGATTGCTATTCTATGGTAGTAGTCTGCCGGAAGAAAAAATAGTATTATTTTAAAAATATGAATGTGAAAAGCCTTTAAGGAGAGGAAAAAATGACTTGGTACTTAGATAATGTTTATGAATTAAATAAAGAAGCGCCCTATACATTCTACCTTCCTAGCTCAGAAGTTTTGGAGAAATTAAAGGTTGGGGATTTGGTAAAGCTAATTTTTGTATCTAAAAATGAGGAAGAAGATGGATTTAATGGTGAAAGAATGTGGGTTGAAATCATTGAAAGAAATGAGAAGAAGTTTGTAGGGGAACTGAGCAATGAACCATATCGCTTAGATTTAAAGATAGGTGATAAAATTTCATTTGGGATTGAAAATATATGTGATACGGAATATGACGATCCATCTTCAAAAGATTGGGATTTTTATTTTGATACGAAGGTAATTGTTAGTAATGATGTACTTGAAAAAAGAGAATTTAACTTTATGCTTAAAGAAGATTCAAGAGAAGAAGGTGACTCTGGTTGGTCAATTTTAAGTGGCTATGAAAGTGATGACTATGTGAATGATCCTAAAAACTTTCAAATTATTTCAATTGGAGTCATATTGAATATAGATGATACTATTTTGAAATTTCTTGAGGAACCACCTTTATGTGCATATGAAAGAAATGATAAAGGTAGTTTTTATAAGATTGAAGACTATGATTGGGATACTTATTTAAATGGATAGAAAAAGTTATTACGTTTTAAAGAAAGCAATATAATTTCACCCTATGTGCTTGATAAAGGTTCTACAGATAATAATTCAAGAGAGTAATAGTAAATGGAGGAACAAATGATGCAACAAATTAAAAAAATAGGAAACTCATTTTGGTATATGACACCCGTTTCCGAAACAGATAGACCTATATTAGGAATGGTCATTGGAAAAGAAAAAACTTTAATGATCGATGCAGGGAATTCAGAGGAACATGCACAATTATTTTTAGAAATGTTAAAAGAAAAAAATGTATCGAATCCTGATTTTGTAGCACTAACGCATTGGCATTGGGATCATATTTTTGGATTATCTGTATTACAGAATGCATTAACTATTTCACACGCTGAAACGAAAAAAGAAATGCAGGCAATAGTATCTTATGAATGGACAGATGAAGCGTTGGACGCACGCGTAAAAGAGGGTACGGAAATTGCATTTTGTGCGGATTGCATCAAAAAAGAGTTTGAAGAAAAAGCGAGAAATATTAAAATTATTCTTCCAACCTTAACGTTCCAGGATCAAATTGAATTAGACCTTGGTGAGGTGACCTGCGTGTTAAAACATGTGGGCGGAGATCATGCACATGATTCAATTGTTATGTACATAAAAGAAGAAAAGATATTGTTTTTAGGAGACTGTATATATGCAGATATTTTTTCCTCGAAGTGGAACTACACGACGAAAAGAACGTTTGCATTAATAGATGAATTAGAAAAATTTGATGCTGAGACATATATTCTCTCTCATGGGGAAGCGATAAATCGAGAGGAGTTTTTACAAGAGATTCGTATGTTAAAAACAGTAGGAACTTATACTGAAATACATAAAGGCGATGAAGGGAAGATAAAGGAAGCGTATAAACGAGACATAGATAGAGAATTAAATGAAGATGAACTAGAAACAATAACGTTTTTTGTAAATGGTTATGAAATGAATAATCAATAAGACACGACATGAATCCAATATAATTAAATTGCACAAAAAGAGTATTGAACTTTAATTCAATACTCTTTTCAATAGTTAAATCTGAAGTAATAAAAATAGTGAAATTAAATCATCTACACCACCATCATGATTGAAGTACACTTTTTTCATCATTGTAATCTCCATCCTATTTGATTTAGTTAGAAATTAAACATGAATTGAGGAAAAGTCATCAATAATTTCGACTACTTCAATTTCGCCATTAATGAGTAGCTCAGGGAGTTCGTTATTCACATTTCCTTTCCAATATTCTCTAGCTTGTTCCATTTTTTGAGAAAAAGGAATAGCATCTTCTTTCGGTAAAAGATTCCCGTCACCTTCAAAAGAACTTCCGATTACTCGTAGTTTAACAATCTGCAAAACTTCTCGATTGTAAGAATCAAATAATGCTTTCCATTTTAAAGCATCTTCATAGCTTTTAGCAGCATATAAACAAGACAATCTTGATGGATAATTAGGATATTCTTGCAGCCTAACCATTTCTACAATCGTTTCTCTAATGGCTCTAATTGTTTGATCCATGTAATTCATAACTACTGTAGCATTTTCATTTTTTATATGTAATTCTTCATTTGTATAATGTTCTTTTAAAATTTGTATAGAATCTTCACCACTAGAATTTAAATGTTTTCTTTCAAAAAAGAAGTGGAATAGCGTATTCGTTTGATTTTTATTAAATTGAATGCTTTGTCCAATCTTCATTTTTTTCCTTGTTACGATATGATATACGAAAAATCCTTGTTCATTCATGGTTCTCCTCCTAGTAGTAATGTTCAAATTTAGTAATTCAACATTGAAATATATAAAACCTTTATAAGTAAAAGTGAGAATTTGTGTTGAAAGTAAAGAAAATATATGAAAACGTTTTAAATTTGTTCACAAAATGTTCACTTACGAAGAGGTTTCCAATATCGATATAATGACAAAGACTCAAAGAGAAAGGATGATGAATTTTGCCAACAACAAGAAAGGAAAACCTCCAATTTGGTATGATGATGTGCCTTGGGATGGTTATCGTAATGACGTTTTACAATTTACTAACGAATGGATCAGGAGGGCCAATTCATATTAAGGAGATCGCATTAGAACTACTAATTGCATTTATTATTGCGCTATTAATTGAAATATGTATCGTTGGACCTTGTGCGAAAAAAATTGTATTCATGTTTCCATTTGATAAATCTAAGAAAATAAATATTATCGTTGCAATGGCGACAACTATGGTAATCGGAATGGTGTTCTTTATGTCATTTTTCGGTATGGCTATGATGCATTTACATGGTGGACTACAAGGAGATTCATTTGTTTCAATTTATTTTTCGATTTTTATTAAAAATTTCATAATGGCATATCCATTACAATTAATTATTATGGGGCCACTTGTGCGTTTCTTATTTGCAAAGTTTATTTTGAAGAATAAAGCTGTAAAAGTAGCGTAAATAAATTTGTATTATCTAACTATAAAAATTATATAATATTAAATGTGATCTATTGAAAGATTGTAGCATGCATAATGAAGATAATCTAAATCATACGCTTAGTTAGGTGAAAACATTATGAAAATTAAGAAGGTATTATGAGTCAAAAGAAAAAATATAAGTAGAGCTATGTGTGAAAAAGAGATTTTAAAGTAAAACAGTGATATGTACAAAGAGGGGTGCAAATGCAACCCTCTTTATACATTCTATAAGCTTTACCATGCCAAGGAATATGGTATATGTAAGAGTCTTGATATGTTTATTGCTTGGATTGAACCAACTTAAAAAAGGATTGTACGTTTTGTGGGCTTGAAAAATTATCAAATACAATAAAATCGTCTCCATGGTTCATAGTTATTTTTTTGATAAAAGGGATTGCAGACATCTCTAATACAACCCCATCCGTATGACTGAAATCTTCTATTTCAGTGTATTTGAATTCCCATTTTAGTCCTTTTCCAAACATAGCATCAGAACAGAACAATAATCTTTTATTTGTAGCAGCTAAAATACCAGATCGGCTCATATAACCAAAATTTATTACGCAGTAGAGTGTAGAAAGAATATTTTCCTCACTGTTTAAGTATTTTTTTATTGTACTTAGATTCGCCTTCATAAGCAGGTCTCCTTATTGTTGAAAGTAAAGTGTAGAGCTGTTTAATCCATTTTACCATATATTAATCTTTTTGGATTTATAAAAGTGTAATTTTCTATAGAATAGAAGCGTCTAGTAAGGACTTTTAGGTGAGGGATGAAAAGGAGAAGAGAATTCTTTTTAGTTTCTAGTACAATAAAAAACAATGAGAATATGACTAGAAATTAAAATATTACTAAATATACGTAACTAATGAATAGAATGTCTTTTTCAGTTATTATGTTGTAAATCATTTTATGATAAAATCTTTTACATAATTTAATAAAGGGGCAGTATTCTATGGGTTATTTCTCAAATGGTTTATTAGTTTTGTTTGTGCTTATCGTATGTAGTTGTATAATTTTTGGTTAATAATATAATGAGAGTCTTACATAAAAGAAGTTATCTCAAGTGAGGTAACTTCTTTTTATTTTAGGTTGAGAAGGAATTCTATCTTTCTTATTGAAGTTTGTTCTAGTTATTTTCACGTCAATCGCAATTTTCATAAGGGGAATTTTATGGAACATTAACAAACTATAGAATAGGGAGTATTTACATGAAAAATAGTATACATTACACAAGTGAACATCCTACAAAATTTAATGAATTATTAGCTTTATATGAATCTTTAGGATGGAATTCTCTTAAATTAACAGTGAATGAATTAGAACAAATGTGTAAACAAAGTTGGTATGCAATATACGCATTTAAAGAGCAACAATTAATTGGTATGGGGCGTGTTATATCAGATGGTGTAATAACAGGTGTTATTTGCGGTGTATGTGTAATGCCGGAGTATCAGTATATTGGTATTGGAAAAGACATAGTGAAACGATTAATCCATCACTGCGAACAAAACAAGGTTATTCCGCAACTTATGTGTGTGGAAAAATTGCAATCTTATTATGAATCTATAGGGTTTGAAGCATTCTCTATTGGGATGACAAAACATATTATGAGATAGCGGTGCTTTATATTTTCAGTTTACTCGTACATATTTTCAAACTTCAGTTATAAAGGAGAATTGCTGTATGGAGATTGCTAAAGGGGTAGAAATGTTACAACTTAAATTTCAAGAATTTATCATTCACCCAATTCTTTTATGGAATGATGAAATGGCAGTTTTAATAGATACTGGTTTTCCTGGACAATTCGAAGATATACAAGTAGAGATGGAGAGAGTTGGGGTATCTGTTGATAAGCTAAAAGTTGTGATTTTGACACACCAGGATATAGATCATATAGGTAGCCTTCCTGATGTATTGGAGAATGGTGTAAGCGATATTAAAGTATATGCGCATGAGTTAGATAAGCCATATATTGAGGGAGATTTACCTTTATTGAAAGATGTACATGTAGAGAATCCACCAAAAGGAAAAGTGAGTGACACAGTGATTGACGGGCAAGAACTTCCGTATTGTGGTGGAATACTAATTCTCCATACTCCAGGGCATACTCCGGGGCATATTAGTTTATATTTGAAACAAAGTAAAACTCTTATTGCAGGAGACTCGATGTATAGTGTGAATGGAAAGTTAGGAGGAATTCACGCCCCAACAACTTTAAATATTAAAGAAGCGCAGGAGTCTTTGAAGAAGTATTTAAATCTAGATATTAAATCTGTAGTTTGTTACCATGGGGGATTAAGTAAGGGGAATATAAAGATTCAACTTCAAAATTTGTAAAAGTCGAAGATAATAATTTTTTAATAATGGATGCTAAAGTGTAGTCTAATTGTTGGTATATAAATAAAATACTTAAATGATAAAAAAGCATGTTTGAAGAAATACAAACATGCTTTTTTATTAAAGGAAACCCATGTAATTTTAACGTCCTAATCCGTTCCAATAAAAAGAAACGATTTCTTGTGCTAATTCATCTATATTTGTAAGAATAGGATTGTCATTTTCATCTTTAAAATTCCCAATTGATAATAAAGATACGAATGCATGAGCGGCAAATTTAGGGTTTCCTTTTTGGATTTCTCCAAGTTGCATCGCTTTATCGAGTGTTTTTTCTAATACTTCATACATGCTATCTTCAGCTTTTTTTAATTCTTTTAATTGTTCTTCAGATAAAGATAGTTTTGCATCTTTCATAAAATTTTTCATATCGATATCCATTGTGGCATGTAAGTAAACTTTAGCAAAGTCCAATAATCTTTCTTTTAAAGTCTTATTTGTAGAAAGGATTTGCGACATATTCTCACGTATACGTACCATCATTTGAATCATAGTAGCGGTAAATAAATCTGCTTTTGTTGAATAGTAATAGTAGACGGTTGCTTTCGTAACACCACAAACTTTTGCTACTTCCTCCATAGAAACGACTTGATAATTTTGAGTAAGAAATAACCGAGTTGCAACTTCTAAAATGGTTTCTTTTGTAGATTTTATATTTTTATTTTGACGAGGCCTTCCAAGAGGGCGTTGTTTTTGTTCCAAATCCATTCGCTCCTGACATGTATTGTTTAGATAATTATAACATAATTTTTATTCATTCTTGATTAATTAACCGACCAGTATATATAATTAATAGTGGAGGAAAAAAGGAAGGTGGGTTTTTTATGAAAAAGCACCCGTTACATATGTTAGGGAGGCTTGTAGCAGGGAAAAATACGCAATGGATCACTTTATCGGTATGGATTCTTATTACATTATTACTTTCATTTACGTTACCACAAGTAAATAGTACGAAAGAACCGAACCCGAAAAATTTACCCGAAACAGCTATGTCGCAGCAAGCGGAAGCACTTATGAAAAAAGAGTTTCCGAATAATGCAGGGAATCCTTTATTAGTAGTATGGTATAGAGATGGTGGATTACAGTCGCAGGATTATAAACTCATACAAGACGTTTATAAAGAGTTAAAAGCTAGTCCTTTAAAGGAACAATCAACGTTACCACCATTTGATACAATCCCGGAACAAGTATTATCAAAAAGTGCATCAAAAGATGGTACATCATTTGTTACACCAGTATTCTTTAACAAGTCAGCTGGAACAGATATATTAAAAGGAAATCTTGATGATTTAAGAAAGATAGTGAATAGTAAGGTGGATGTAGATCCATTTAAACAAAAAATAAGTGATTCTGGATTACATGTTCGATTATCTGGACCAGTAGGCATTCAAACAGATGCAGTTAGTTTATTTAGTCAAGCAGATGTGAAATTGTTAGTTGCTACTGTATTACTTGTATTAGTCCTATTAATTTTGCTATACCGTTCACCAATTTTAGCAATTTTACCTTTACTTGTTGTTGGCTTTGCATACGGTATTATTAGTCCTACACTCGGTTTTTTAGCTGATCACGGATGGATTAAAGTCGATGCCCAAGCGATATCAATCATGACAGTGTTATTGTTTGGTGCTGGAACGGACTATTGCTTATTTTTAATTTCGAGATATCGGGAGTACTTGTTAGAAAAAGAAAGCAAATATAAGGCGCTGCAACTTGCAATTAAAGCTTCTGGCGGGGCAATAATAATGAGTGCGTTAACAGTTGTACTTGGATTAGGAACATTATTACTTGCTCATTATGGTGCCTTCCATCGATTTGCAGTACCATTTAGTGTTGCTGTATTTATTATGGGAATCGCTGCTTTAACAATTTTACCAGCGTTATTATTAATTTTCGGTAGAGCTGCATTCTTCCCGTTTGTACCGAGAACAACTTCGATGAATGAGGAATTAGCAAGAAGGAAAAAGAAAGTAGTAAAAGTTAAAAAATCAAAAGGTGCCTTTAGTAAAAAACTTGGAGATGTTGTAGTACGTAGACCGTGGACAATCATTATGCTTACTGTATTTGTATTAGGTGGATTGGCATCATTTGTACCACGTATTCAATACACGTATGACTTATTAGAATCGTTTCCTAAAGATATGCCTTCACGCGAAGGGTTTACGTTAATTAGTGATCATTTTTCAGCTGGGGAACTAGCGCCAGTAAAAGTTGTTGTTGACACGAAAGGAAAAGAGCTTCCTATTAAACAAGAACTAGAGAAATTTTCTTTCGTAAAAACAGTGAAAGACCCAAAAGAGGGGAAAGAAAATAAGCAAATTAAAATGTATGAGGTTTCTTTAGCTGAAAATCCATACTCAATTGAAGCATTAGATCAAATCCCTAAATTGAAAACTCGTGTAGAAAAAGTATTAAAAGACGCTGGACTTAGTAATGCAGAAGATCGACTATGGATTGGCGGAGAAACGGCTTCATTATATGATACAAAGCAAATTACAGAACGTGATGAAGCGGTTATTATTCCAGTAATGATTAGTATTATAGCTTTATTATTACTTGTTTACCTACGATCAATTGTCGCGATGATTTATTTAATTGTAACTGTTGTTTTATCATTTTTCTCTGCATTAGGAGCCGGATGGATATTACTTCACTTCGGTATGGGAGCACCGGCCATTCAAGGTGCAATACCGTTATACGCATTTGTATTTCTAGTTGCTTTAGGTGAAGATTATAATATCTTTATGGTTTCAGAAATATGGAAAAACAGAAAGACACAAAATCATTTGGATGCAGTAAAAAATGGCGTTATACAAACAGGTAGTGTCATTACATCTGCAGGTTTAATTTTAGCCGGAACTTTTGCTGTATTAGGAACACTTCCAATTCAAGTGCTCGTTCAATTTGGTATTGTAACAGCAATTGGTGTATTACTAGATACGTTTATTGTAAGACCACTACTTGTACCGGCAATCACAGTCGTTTTAGGCCGCTTTGCTTTTTGGCCAGGAAAACTTTCAAGGAAGAGTGAAGAGATACAAAAAGTGGATGCGTAGTTGAAAAAGCCAAGGATACTTTCCTTGGCTTTTTCAATGTAATTAATTTTTTGAAGTCAAATCATCAGATGCAGCATGATCAGCATCTTCAATATCGGTTTCTGGCATTCCATATAAGCCGTTCATTGCTTGTTCTTCGATAGTAAGATTTGCAGTATTATTATTTTGAATAGAAGTAGCGTTTTCGATAACATTTTCTTTTTTATTTACATTTTTGTTATTCATGTGTGAATCCTCCAAATTTCATTTGATTTATCTATAGTATGTGGATTGATTTCCAGAAATATGTGAATTGATTCTTATAGATGTAATATAATTAAATAAACAATTAGGGTGAAATGTAAACTGTTAGGAGTGAACAATTATGGTGAAAGCAAGGAAAATTGAACTGTTACAAAGTGATAATGGATGGAAAAATAATCGGGGGAATTATAGTTACGATCTCAGGTAAGTCATATGGCCGGATTGATCGTATTTTTGTAGAGCCTGTTTATCAAGGAAAAGGAATTGGATCAAATGTTATTAAATTAATAGAAGCGGAGTATCCAAGCATAAGGATTTGGGATCTTGAAACATCTAGTAGACAACTTAATAATCATCATTTTTATAAAAAGATGGGTTACCAAACAATTTTTGAATCAGAAGATGAGCATTGTTACGTGAAAAGAATAGGGACGAGCTCAAACAAAGAAAGTGTATTTAAAAATGAAGACATGAAAAATAGCCAATATGAAAACTGTAACTTGGAAAATACCGAGTATTATCAAGTAAATTTAAAAAATAGTTCATTTATTGGTAGTAATATAAGGAATATGAATATGAGCAATTGTAATGTAAGTCAATCCAAGTTTAGAAATATTAATTTTAGAAGTTCTTCATATGCAGATTTAAATCTTTCTGGCAGTAAATTTAGTTTGGTGACTTTAGGTGGAGTTCAATTTAAAGATACAAGTCTTGGAGATGAGAAGGAACCTATTTTATTTGATAATTGTGATTTACAAGGTAGTGTAATACATAATAGTAACTTGAAGAATATTGAAATAGAAAATTGTGATATAGCCGGTATGAAAGTAAATGGTATTCCAATGGAAAAGCTGCTTGCATTATATAATAAAGTAAAAAGTTAACCGGTTTAATGTAGATAAGTTTGTTCGTAAAGCTAATATTATGCCGAAATAATTATATAAAAATAACATAAAGAAATAAAGGAGAGAAGGGATTTCATGCAGGAGGCTAGAATGAATATATGTATTGTTAAGAATACGGAGGGAAGAAAATATGACGATCAAAGTAAGAGCAGTAGAAATACAAGATGCCAGAGCGATTCACCGTATATGCATACAAGATGACGTTTTACCTTATATGGTTTTCTTACCTAGCATGCGTGTAGATGCGATGGAAAATAGAATTCGAAATTTAGCACCAAATCAATTTGAATTTGTCGCAGAGTATGATGGGGAAGTTGTAGGATTTGTTGGGTTAACCCAAAGTCCTGGACGTAGATCTCATTCGGGTGATTTGTTTATCGGGGTAGATAGTGAATATCATAATAAAGGCATTGGAAAAGCTCTTCTTACAAAAATGCTTGATTTGGCTGATAATTGGTTAATGTTAGAGAGAGTAGAACTAGGTGTTTTAGAAACGAATCCTAAAGCGAAAACTCTATATGAAAAATTCGGATTTGTAGAAGAGGGAGTAAAGATAGGAAATTTGAAAGC
Source organism: Bacillus cereus group sp. MYBK101-2 (assembly GCF_051918845.1). Lineage (NCBI taxonomy): Bacteria > Bacillati > Bacillota > Bacilli > Caryophanales > Bacillaceae > Bacillus > Bacillus cereus group sp. MYBK101-2. The sequence goes on from NZ_JBQAIE010000007.1 coordinate 221,439, forward strand.
TCACGGAAAGTTTATTAATGAAATTATGATGAGTCGTTTTAGACCTGATGGTTTAATTGTACATAATGGATAGTGAAAGCATGACAGTATAATGTCATGCTTTTTTATTAGAATTTGGTTGTAATAAAAATAATGCAAGACCAATAAAAATAACTGTAATGCCTAGTCCTTGTTGTAAAGAAATAGTCTCATTTAATATAAAGTACGCTAGTATACAAGTCCCAATTGTTTCTCCTAAAATGCTCATGGAGATTACAGTAGCACTCATCCATTTTAATAACCAATTAAAAATCGTTTGCCCTAAAATCGTAGCAATAAATGCTAAGCCAATAAAGCACAGCCAAGTTTGTGTAGAGTAGTGGATGAAAGATTCGTTTTGCATGTAAGAGAATACACCAAGAAAACAGGCACTACTCCCATAACTAATTATCGAATACGGTATAAGTGATAAATCTTTACGAACATATTGGCTAATGAAAAAGTATGCGGTAATAATTCCGGCCGCAATAAACGCTAAAATATCTCCGTATAAAGCTTCTCCACTAATTTGGAAGTCTTGCCATCCGATAACGATACTTCCTGAAATAGCAATGAGACAACCGATAATCGCGCCTCTCGCAAACTTCTCCTTGAATAAAAAATAACCACCAATCATTGAGAATAAAGGTTGTAACGTTACGATAACAGTAGAGCTTGCTACAGAAGTATATTGTAACGATTCAAACCATAGTACATAATGTGCAGCTAAAAATAGCCCAGAAATGAATCCGAATCCCCATTGTCTTCTTGTTATTGTTTTTAGTTCGTTTCGATTGTTTCGATTAAAAAGTAATAATGGTAACAGAATTAATGCAGCGAAAAATAATCGATAAAAAGCAATGATAGTTGCAGGAGCATCTGCCAATTTTACAAAAATCGCTGAAGTTGATAAGGCGAATACACCGAAAAATAAGATGCAATATGAAAGAATAGGTGATTTCAAAGTTTGTCCCTCCGATAGATTGTCTAATATAATAAACTAAATATGATAAAATGTACAAAGGTAAGTATATAAGTCTCGGAGACGATAGAAAAGGATTATTTGCCTTTGTTTAGTAAGTCAGCACAAAAGCGATAAAATATATATTATGATGGACGAAGGAAGGATTTACTATGATACATGATAGGCTTGGACAAACTGTATTAAGTTATCGTAAGAAAAATAAGATGACAATTCGCGAATTTGCGGATTATGCAGGAATTAGTACTTCATTAATTAGTCAAATTGAACGAGGACATGCAAATCCCTCGTTAAGTGTATTGGAATTAATAGCGAAAGCGTTAAATGTACCGCTATTTACACTATTTATTAATGAGATTGATACAGATTCACTCATTTCTAAGAAGAAAGATAGAAAGAAAGTATATCGAGAAAATAACGATCACATCGTATACGATGTATTAACACCTGATTTTATGAAAGCGCGTATTGAAATGTTAATGATGGACCTAAATAAACAAGCAAATACAACGGAAAATCACTATTCACATGAAGATAAAGAAGAAATTGCTGTTGTTATGAAAGGAGAAGTTTATGTGGAGTTAGAAGGAAAAGAGTACTTCTTAGAAGAAGGAGATGTTGTACGTATCCCACCAAATGTGAAACATCGTTTTTTGAATAAAAGTGATGAATCCAATCATATTTTATTTGTATTGACGCCATCTTTAGGATGAGTATAAAGTGATTTTTATTACGGGGGATAAAAAGATGGAAAATAAAACTGTTTTAAAAGGTGGCTTGTCAATTGATTGGGATTTTGGACATGTCTTTAAATTCTCATATAGTTACTTTGATCATATTAAGAGGGCTCCAAAATATAAAGATATAACTTTAGAGAAATTCCGATTTGTTATGAAGACGTAATGAAGCCTAATGGTCTGTATTAAGGTACAAAATATAAATTTATTTGTTGTTAGTATATTATTTTAAAATATGTAAGATTTTACATGAGTATTTTACTTTTACTAATTATGTAAATAGGCTATACTAAAATACATACATTTTAGTATTGGAGAGAGAAATAAAACGACATGGAATTAGTAAAATTGGAAAAAGTAATTGAAATAAAGAAAGAAGAACTTTTATATTTAGTATCAGATTACGGAATTCAACATGAAAAAGTATTGGCATTAAGTCAAGAAATAGACAAATTAATTAATTACTTTATGTTTTTAAAATAGGAAGAACTATGACATGATGTGAAAATGTTATAGTTCTTTTTTATTTGGAAATTCAGATGTATATTCTATATACTAATAATAGATGGAATATTCTGTTTTATGAGAGGGGAATATATGATATTACATGCACACATTTCAGGTGAAGGAGAACCAATTGTACTTTTACACTCTGGAGGTATGACAGGTTTAGTAGAATATGAAGAGCAGGCAGCACTTTTTGGAGAACAAAATTATCAAGTCATTCGCCCTGATTTAAGAGGGCATGGAAAATCAGGGGGGACATTGGAGAACTATTTCCTACGTTCTGTAAAGGACTTATATGATACGTTAGAGCATCTACAAATTGATAGATGTCATATAGCTGGTGTTTCACTAGGAGGATTAGTCGCTTTATTATTTGCAAAAAAGTATCCAGAGAAAGTGAGAACATTAACTTTTTCAGGTATATTTCCAGTTAAGAGGGATAATTGGGAAGAGTCTCTGGAGTATGAAGCGAAGTGTCATCAGCAATTGATGAAAAATGAAGAAGTTATAACGTATATGAATAAAATTCATGAAAAAAGTGATTGGAAAGCATTGCTTGAATCGTGGCAAGTTAAAGATTGGTATCCTTTCGATGAAACTGGTGATGTAGCGAATCTTCAAATACCTACACTCTGTATTGTTGGGGGAGATTCAGAAGATGAAGTTACAGCTGCTACAACGTTCAAACAATTAAACGGAAATATTCATATTGCCGTTATTCCGTTTGCCGGTCATTTAGTACATAATGATCAACCGAAAATTTATTCAGATATATTGTCTAATTTCTTACAGAATGCGCAAGTTGCTAGTCGAATATAAGGACTTTTGGGTATAATAATAAAGGAATTATTAATTGTATCGGTTAGGAGCGCAATACATATGAAAACAGTTGTTGTCATCGGTGGAGGTATAACGGGACTTTCTACTATGTTTTATTTAGAAAAATTAAAAAAGGATTATAATATAGATTTAAATTTAATCCTTGTAGAAAAAGAAGAGTACTTAGGTGGGAAAATCCATAGTGTAGAAGAAAAGGATTTTATTATGGAATCCGGAGCAGATTCTATCGTTGCTCGTAATGAACATGTCATGCCGCTTATAAAAGATTTAAATTTAGAAGAAGAAATGGTGTATAATGAAACGGGTATTTCTTACATATATTCTGATAATATTTTACATCCAATTCCTTCTGACACTATATTTGGGATACCGATGAGTGTCGAGTCGTTGTTTAGCAGTACGCTAGTATCAACGAAAGGGAAAATTGTTGCTTTAAAAGATTTCATAACGAAAAATAAAGAGTTTACAAAAGATACTTCTCTTGCTGTATTTTTAGAAAGCTTTTTAGGGAAAGAGTTAGTAGAAAGACAAATTGCTCCGGTGCTTTCAGGTGTATATTCTGGTAAATTGAATGAGCTTACTATGGCGTCTACACTACCGTATTTACTGGATTATAAAAATAAATATGGAAGTATTATTAAAGGTTTTGAAGAGAATAAAAAGCAGTTTCAATCAGCAGGAAATAAAAAGTTCGTATCATTTAAAGGTGGATTATCTACGATTATTGATCGTTTAGAAGAAGTGCTGACTGAGACGGTTGTTAAGAAGGGTGTTGTAACGACAGCTGTAAGTAAACAAGGTAATCGCTATGAAGTCTCCTTTGCAAATCAAGAATCAATCCAAGCTGATTATGTTGTTTTAGCAACTCCGCATGATATCGCAGAAACTTTATTACAGTCTAATGAGTTAAACGAGCAGTTTCATACATTTAAAAATTCATCACTTATAAGTATTTACTTAGGATTTGACATACTAGATGAACAATTACCAGCGGACGGCACAGGATTTATCGTAACAGAAAACAGTGATTTACATTGTGATGCTTGTACATGGACAAGCCGGAAGTGGAAACATACATCTGGAAACCAAAAGCTATTAGTGAGAATGTTTTATAAGAGTACGAATCCGGTATATGAAACGATTAAAAATTATAATGAAGAAGAACTAGTACGAGTCGCTTTATATGATATTGAAAAGAGTCTCGGAATTAAAGGTGAACCAGAAGTAGTTGAAGTGACAAAATGGAAAGATTTAATGCCGAAATATCATTTAGAACATAATCAAGCAGTTCAAACATTACAAGAAAAAATGACGGATCTATATCCTAATGTATACTTAGCGGGTGCCTCATATTACGGTGTCGGTATTGGTGCGTGTATTGGAAATGGAAAGAACACTGCAAATAAGATAATTGCAACATTAAATGAACCGACAAATTAATATAGCATACATATATAAATAAAATGTCCCTCCGTTATGCTGGAGGGACATTTTATTTATTTCACTTGAATTGAGATCTTTTTATTCGTTGTATGATTCTCAGTAATCATTAATGTTATGTTACCGGATTCTTTAAATGAATATGATGAGAGTTGATAAAGCTCTTTTATACCATGTTTCTCTTTTAATTTATTGGCAGGAAGTAATGTTATGTTCGGTTTCCATGTTTCCTGTTTACCTGAAGGATAGTTTACTATTATTTCTGGATTATTTAATTGCATTGGTTTCCAAGAGGCAAAATGTAGCTTAACTTCTGTATCTTTTTTTAGTAATTCTTCTGAGAAATATCCAAGCTCTCCAACGTTACCGAAAACAGTAAAGTTTTGATTTTGTAATGTGATATCTAGATGTTTAGGTTGATATGTTGCTGCGTGATAGATTCCATATGAAAGAGAAAGAGTAGCGGCGATTAAAATGCTGATTAAAAATGTTTTAAAGCTATTGCCTTTAAAACTAGTCATCATAAATGAGTTTGGAGTGAACTTTTTTGCGAATAAAAATATGAGTAATATGAGTAAGAGGGATAAACCGATGAATATATACAAAGGAAATTTACACCTCCACAATAAAATAATGTATTGACTATATTTCACCATAAATGTATGGGGTAGGGTGTTGCTTTAGAAGGGAAAAGTGAGTATGGAATAAAGAGATGATCAGTGTACTATAATCATCTCTTTATTTTTCGCATCATGTAAATGCAAGAAGGGTTACTCTTAGTTCGTATTGAATTAAGAGGGGAGGCTACTCTTGAAATATTTGATTAATGGGACATTGAGGACTTTCCTAATTATAAATATTTTTTCTGCTATAATGAATAAGTAGAAAGAAAGGAGTGATCCTATGACATTTCCTATATTAGAAACAGAACGTTTGCGTTTAGTTGAAATAGAACAATCTTATTGTCAAAAAATATATGAAATCTTTTCATTGGATGAGGTAACGTGTTATTACGGTATGAATTCTTTTACAGAGTTTGGACAAGCTTCACGTATGATTGAATCTTTTTCAAAAAATTACTTTGAGAAAAAGGCAATACGATGGGGGATTGTATTAAAAGAAACAAATACTTTAATAGGTACAATTGGATTAAATAATTTACAATTATGGAGTAAACGATCTGAAATTGGATATGACTTACATCCTCGTTATTGGGGGAATGGTTATGCGTCAGAAGCAGCCAGGGAAATTATTCGTTATGGATTTCAAGATTTAGGCTTATTTAGAATTGGTGCTATTACATACCCTGAAAATGTTACTTCTTGTAAAATGTTATCTAAAATAGGCTTTCATAAAGAAGGATTATTACGTGGATATATTCATCAAGGAAATAAGCAACATGATGCATTATTGTATTCTATAGTTCGAACGGATGTTGAAGATATAAATTTATAATAAAAAACCCCTCTTAAATAAGAGGGGTTAAGTAAAAAATTAACCTAACTTAGGTAATAAACGTTCTCCGCTTTTCATGCTACTTTTACATAAAGGGCATTTAGGCTCTTCTTCAAATGAAAAGTTCTTTCTCATCCATCCTAAACAATCCTCTGCTTCACATTCCCAGACAGGGGTTTGTTCTGGTGGTACTTCTGCTACATCGTTCTTTCGATTGCGATACATGTAACCACTCCTTTTATGTAAAAAATTTTAGTTATATATTAAAAAGGTTGTTAACCGTGCTGGTAACAACCTTTTTATTGTTTGAATTATAGCTTTACAACGTTTTTAGCTTGAGGTCCACGGTTACCGTCTTCAACTTCGAAGCTAACTTCTTGACCTTCGTCAAGAGATTTGAAGCCGTCGCCAGTGATAGCTGAGAAGTGAACGAATACGTCGTTGCCACCTTCAACTTCGATGAAACCGAAACCTTTTTCGCTGTTAAACCATTTTACTTTACCTGTTAATGTCATGGTAATGCCTCCTAAAAATTAAAAAGATTACAATATGTTCGGCCTTATTTGAATGAAAAATAAAATTTCACATATTATCAAAAACCCATAAGGAATATAAAATGTTCCTGATTGATACTTGATAATATGCAAAGAAAATATACTGTTAAATTGACCTTAATTACTATCTTACAACAAATGGTGGGAAATAGCAAGTGCTGGTAATACCAGTCTAAAATAGGATGGTAAAAGACACAAAAACATCTCTTTTATTTATATATTATTCCTAATTTTGGTTTATGCTAAACTGAGAACATTTTTATTGAGGATTTGTATTAAGGAAACGATATAGAGTACAAGAATATTGTTGATTTATTAAGGAGGCGAGAATATTGCAGTCTACTCAATTCAAAATATTGGAAGCAGCCAAAGAAGGAAGAAGAAAAGTTCATCCAGTATTCGCTGTTATACTTGCAATTTTATTTTTAACTTTAGGTGAATTGTTTATGTTATTTATGTTGTTTTTACCGAAAGCAGAAACACTTTTAATGAAGGCGATTTATAGCAATATTGAGATGATATTGACATTTGGGGGTGCTATATTTTTTGTTTTTTTATGGATTAGATTCGTAGAAAAAAGATCAATTGCATCTATTGGCTTTTGGAGGAATCAATGGATAAGAAAATATTTGAAAGGTGCATTAATAGGTTTTGTTTTCATTTCAATACCAGTCTTGCTACTTTTATTAACTGGAAATGTACAACTACAAATGCAACAAATTACACCAACCGCTATGCTTGGAATTGTGGGTTCTTTAGTTGCTTTTTTAATACAAGGTGCGACAGAAGAAATTGTTGTTCGAGGTTGGTTATTTCCGGTTCTTTCTGTTAGAAGCCGTATATGGGTCGGTATTGTTGTAACTTCTTTTTTATTTGGTTTTCTTCATTTACTAAATCCAGGTATTACAATTCTTTCAATATCGAATATAATATTAGTTGGTGTGTTTGCAGCTTTTTACGTTTTGAAAGACAGTAGTCTTTGGGGTATATGTGCGTGGCATTCCATTTGGAATTGGGCACAATATAACGTATTCGGTTTTGCGGTTAGTGGAATGGAGATGTATTCTACACCACTTTTTAGACCTGTAGCAAACGGATCGGAGCTCTTTCATGGAGGCTCATTCGGAATTGAGGGGAGTATCATTACAACAATAATGCTCTCCATCGCTTCAATTGTTTTATGGAAACAGTTATGGGGGAGAAAATCGAAACAACGAGATTTTAGTTAATGAAAGAGGGAGAAACTATGGGGATTATAGCGTTTGAAGGAGCGAGTGCGGTTGGTAAGAGCACAACGTGTCGTGAGTTAGAAAAGAATTATGGTGCTTATATTATACCTGAAGTGAATTTATTATTTGAAAGACCAAAAAATGAACATAGAACATGGTATTTTGAAAAACAAGTAGAGCGCTGGAAAATAGCAATGCAGAAGTCAGAGCAATATAAATTAATAATACTTGATGGAGACATTTATCAGCCGCTTAGTTATAATTGGTGTTTCCATTTTGAAATATTTGATCAGCCATTATCTTTAATAGAAAACTTTTATAAAGAAAAACTGATTAATAGGGAAATTGGTTTTCCTGATCAATATTTTTATTTATATACGAATGATGAAGAACTTAGAAAACGGAAAGAATTTGACGAGACAAAAAGAAGAAGAAACTTTGAAAAACATTTACATATATCAAAATCGTTTCAACGTTATTATGAAAATTTAAATGCCATTACAGACGGGTACTGCAAAATAATTGAAGCGAAAAGTGTAAAAACGAATGAACTAGAAATTGTAAATAACTTAAACAGTTTACATGTGTGTGAAGAGAGTCGTTTTGATGTTTCGAGATTAGATGCGATTACGAAGTGGTTAAAAGAAAATCGCGCATAAAAAGAACGAGTACCTTATAAGGTACTCGTTCTTTTTATGCATATTGAATATGTAAGTTCGTTTCATAAATTGTTTTTAAAATTTGTAAGTTTGCTTGTTCATTTTTCTGAATAGCATTTTTATATTTAGGTAAGAAAAGTTGAGAAGGATAAACTGGGAGTTCACCGCAAATATCAATACCATAAATAGATTTATTCATAATTAGAGAATGAATAAATTGTAAAAGTCTAGATAATTTCATGTGCCCTTGATCCCAATTGGTAATAGTAACTTTTGGATCTAAAACATCTTTATCAATGCTTACATATATTGTTTCTGTATGAATATGTGAAAGTATTGTATGTATGGATACTTCATGTGATATATCAATTGGAAAAATTTCTACGTATGGACAATCATTAGAATGAATTGTAAGAGAAGAAGGCCCAATAATGATTACCTTCTTTAAATTATCATTATTTCGAAGAGAAAATGATACCCAAGATCCGCAGGAAATAAGAGTCTGCTCATTTGCTTCCTTTAAGTTCATATCAGTATGATGATCAAATAGTATAAGGGTAAAAGGTTTGTCTATTTCTTCTAATAATAAATGAGATACATAATGATAATTTCCAGAACCTATAAAAGTAATTCCTTTATTCTTTCTACGATTTAATACTCTTTTTATATGCATTAAAGAAGTGTTTTCGCAATATAGATTTGCGTGTTCTAAATGAGTAAAATCAATATCTTCATGTGAATAAGAATGTAGTTTATTTTGTAATAAATACGTATCATCAAAGTTTAAAAATGTTAAACCGTTATGCAATAAACTCATATTTATTCATCTCCTTTATATTTAGGCTAGCATATATTTTTATAAATTTAAAACGAAATGCTTAGAGGTGGATCGCATTTGAAAAAGATGGGGAATTTTTACAGAATAATCTTTCAATTTATAAAGAAAAGAAATATAATATGAGGAAATACATATGTGGTTTAGAAAATAGAAAATATGAAATGGGATATACGGGAGGCAACAAGCAAGATGAAAACATTATTTAAAATAATAGGTATTATAGCTGGTATGGCGGTAATCGGCTTAGGTGTAACATATGGTATGATGTATTATTTGAATAATAGTAAACCAGCTGCTAAAAAGGCATCACCAGCTGCACCGGCAGCAGAAGTACTAGCTGATAGTAATGTAAAAGCTGAAGATGCAAAGGTTTTAGAAAATGGCAATCATTCATTGCCAAATAGCGGATTTAATAAAAATTTCAAATGGACTGATGAGAATATACAGACAGCATTACATGAAATGGCACATCAAAAAACGAAAGCTGATCAAAAGTGGGGCTATATTTTTATTACACAAGAACGTATTGAAAGTTTACTTGATATTGTAAAGAGCAATGATCTAGTACAAGGAAAAACATATGCAGATATTTTAGAGAGATGGAAACAAGGAAAATATGAAAAAATGGATGCGGATCACAACAAGATTTGGAAATTACAAAGTGGAAATTTAGGCGAAGGAAAAGGTGTAATGTCAGAAGCCGAACAAAAAGAGTTAATTAATCAACTGTTTATGCAAAAAAGTACATATTCAGGCAGTAAATTAATTGCAGGTGGAGAACAGACTAATAAATAAGAAGTATGTTGATTTTGAAACACCTTTGTTGTTATGCATACAAAGGTGTTTTTGTTGACGCAGGAAATAAATGGGAATATGATTCATATATGAAATAAATTAGAGGGGCTTACATATGAATAACAGAGAGCTTTACGGTAATATTCGTGATGTTTATCATTTACTCCAAAAAAATCTAGATAAGGCAATTGAACAGTATGATATAAGTTACGTACAATTTGGAGTGATTCAAGTACTAGCAAAATCTGGGAAAGTATCTATGTCAAAGTTAATTGAAAACATGGGATGCGTTCCAAGTAATATGACAACAATGATTCAACGGATGAAGCGTGATGGTTACGTAATGACAGAGAAGAACCCGAATGACCAACGTGAAACGCTCGTTTATTTAACTAAAAAAGGTGAAGAGACGAAAAAGCAAGTCGATGTGCAATATAGTGATTTTTTAAAAGAGAATTGTGGTTGTTTTACGAAAGAAGAAGAGGGGCTTTTAGAGGCTCTATTATTAAAGTGGAAGAAGCACTTGAATTAAATATAGTAAAAATGTAACACTCTGTTACATTTTTATTTATATAAATACTTCATATGTGAAATAAAAACTAGTACAGTGAAAATTAAAGAAGGGATAATAATAAATAACTATTTCATATATGAAATAAAGGAGAGTTATATATGGAGTTAAAGTCAATGATACGTATTTTGGCAATTGTAGCTTTTTTTGTTGGATTAGATTCATTATTAGTCGCACCTTTATTACCAGTAATTACAGAAACAATTAGTATCCCTGATGGGAGTGGAGGGTTATTAATTACTATTTATGCACTTTGTTATGGAATAACTGCACCCATATTTGGAACGATGTCTGATAGAGTTGGAAGGAAACGTATGATCATAATAGGATTTACTATTTTCTCTATTTCTACATTTTGTACGGGATTAGCGAAGAGTTTTGAAATTCTTTTATTATTTCGCGGCCTAACAGGTTTATCTGGTGCGATGATTATGCCAAGTGTTTTTGCATTAGTAGGTGATAAAGTTACATATGAGTCAAGAGGAAAAGCGATGGGAACGATTATGGGAGCAATGGTAGGTTCGACAGTCATCGGAGTACCTATAGGTGCATTTTTATCTGAAGTAGGAAATTGGCAATGGACATTTTATAGTATAGGACTATTAACTTTATTTCTTACATTATTAGTTAATCGCATATTAAGAAATGAAAAACAGAGAAATGATGTGCATGTTTCTATAGCGAAAACGTTAAGTGCACCACTTAAAATGGTTTTAGTAAATGTTTCAGTTTTATTTGCGTTATTAGCAACGTTTCTATGGACAATTGGATTACACGGCATGTTTTCGTACATAGGTGTTTATTATGGGGATAATTTTGGCCTTTCCATTGGTGAAATAGGTATTGTAATCTTTTTGGCGGGAGTTGGTAGTGTAGCTGGTAACATTTTGGGTGGGAAGTTAGCTGATAAAATAGGAAAGAAGAATGTTATATCCATTGCGAGTATTGTAACCTCAATAAGTGTAATATTGTTCTCGCTTTCCATAGAAAATCTAGTAATTGCAATTACTTTACATATCATTTGGAGTTTATTTATTGGATTTGGCCAAGCATCATTAACGGCACTAATTTCAGAATTAAAACCAGTTGTGCGAGGGACTGTAATGGCATTAAATAGCTCTGCCATGTATATTGGGATGACTATTGCTTCTGGCATAGCGTCACTTGCCATAAGTAATGGATTTCCGTTTTCTTCTTTAGGAACAATCTGTGCAATTGCTAGTTTACTTGTCCTTCCAATCATATTTGTTCTAGTTAAAGAAAAAACATCACCTAATAAAAAGAAGATGACTACATAAGTAGTAGTAAAGAAAACGTGGGTTGATATTCTTTAAAGGATTTCAACTCATGTTTTCTTTCATATTATTTTATACTTTCATAACCTTTAATAGTGAAAGAAACGACTGTACTACAGGGGAAATCCATCTAGATTTATGATAGATTATATGGCTTTGAATAACTGTTGGAGTTTCAATAGGCTGAAAACAGAGTTGCTCTTTTTGACAACTTTCTTGTACAACGATATAAGGAAGAATTGAAATGCCTAACTCACACATAACAGATTGTTTAATAACTTCAACGTTGGACGTTTCAAATGTTTTAGCTGGAATATTCCCGCTTTGACGTAAAAAACGATCTACCATTGGTCTATAACCGCAGCTTTGTTCGGTAAAAATAAACTGAGTATCCTTTAATAAATAAAATGGGTTAGAGTGTATACAGTAATGGGGAGGTAAAATCCATCCAAATGTTTCATTACTAAAAGTACGTGTAATAAAATCATTATGTTCTATACTTTCTCCAATTATGAAGACAACGTCTGTTTCTCCTTCACGTAATTTTTGTAATGCTTGTTCATTTGTGTTTGTTTCAAGTACGATATTTACTTTTGGATTTTTCTGTTTATAAGCGCGTAATAATTGTGGTAAACGGTACACTGCTAATGATTCGTTTGATGTAATACTCAATGTACCTTCTAATTGATCGGTATTTTGAGGGATTTCTTGCGCTTTTTCATAAATTGCAAGTAATTCTAAAGCATAAGGATGAAATTGATGACCTGCTTTTGTAAGAAGTACTTTTTTTCCTAACCGATCGAAAAGAGGAATATGTAAATCGTTCTCTAATGCTTTCATATGCGCTGTAACTGTAGATTGCGCATAACCTAATGCATGAGCAGCTTTAGAAAAACCACCATACTTAACAATCGCACAAAATGTTTTAACGTGTCTCATTTCCATAAACAATCCCTCTTTTATTATCATGATTTGTGAATGATTATATCACGTATTTCAATTTTCCAAATGATTAAATTCCTTATAAAATGGAATTGTAGAAATATTTATTCATTTAACATTGGAGGAGAAATGATGAGTGAAAAGGGCTATCATGTAGCTGTTGTTGGGGCTACGGGTGCAGTAGGTCAGAAAATTATTGAACTGTTAGAAAAAGAAACAAAGTTTAATATAGCTGAAGTTACGTTACTTTCGTCAAAAAGATCAGCTGGTAAGACAGTACAATTTAAAGGGCGAGAGATCATTATACAAGAAGCAAAAATAAATAGCTTTGAAGGGGTAGATATTGCCTTTTTTAGCGCTGGAGGAGAAGTTTCTAGACAATTTGTAAATCAAGCTGTCTCTAGCGGTGCCATCGTCATTGACAACACAAGCGAATACCGAATGGCACATGATGTACCGCTCGTTGTTCCGGAAGTGAATGCGCACACTTTAAAGGAACATAAAGGGATAATAGCAGTTCCGAATTGTTCAGCATTACAGATGGTAACAGCTCTTCAGCCAATACGAAAAGTATTCGGATTAGAACGAATTATCGTTTCCACTTATCAGGCTGTATCGGGTTCTGGTATTCATGCAATTCAAGAATTAAAAGAACAGGCTAAGTCAATACTTGCAGGTGAAGAAGTGGAGAGTACTATATTACCAGCGAAAAAAGATAAAAAATATTATCCAATTGCATTCAATATATTGCCTCAAGTCGATATATTCACGGATAATGATTTTACCTTTGAAGAAGTAAAGATGATTCAAGAAACGAAGAAAATTTTAGAAGACCCAAACCTGAAAATGGCAGCTACTTGTGTACGTGTTCCAGTTGTATCAGGGCATTCAGAATCGGTTTATATAGAACTGGAAAAAGAAGCTACCGTTACGGAAATTAAGGAAGTATTAATGGATGCACCAGGTGTTATTTTGCAGGATAACCCTAGTAAACAGCTGTATCCAATGCCATTATATGCAGAAGGGAAAATAGATACATTTGTCGGAAGAATACGTAAAGATCCTGATATGCCAAACGGATTCCACCTCTGGATTGTTTCTGATAACCTATTAAAAGGTGCGGCTTGGAATTCAGTTCAAATCGCAGAGACTTTAGTAGAAAAGGGAATACTTTAATCTAGTTTTTATTTCATAATGGTTTGGAACTTTACATTCCGTATTGTTTGATTTGCATGAATGCACAATGAATATTTGTTTCGGGTCTCCACTTTTAAACGACTGGTACTCATTGAAAGTTGGAGGAAGTATGCCGTTTTCTGAGGTGAACGTGAACTTTAAAAATAAAACTTATACTGATTTTTGGAGAGAAGAGAATAATAAATTGATTCCAAAAGGGTAAATGGGGTAATATGGTAGCACCGAAGGAGGTTATTTATACTGGAGGGATTACCGATGCTAAACATTTTATTAATGATTGTTTTTATCATTTTTTTAGTCGTTTCCATGTATATTGCGTATCAAAAAAGAAAAAAAGCAGAAATAAAAGGATTGAAGAGTGCATTAACTTCAATTTGTTTCTTTTCGCTTGCAATTTTTAATTTGTTCGCATATTGGTTTCATTTCGGCGGTATGTTGACAGTGCTATTTTCAATCGTATTATTGTTAGTCGGGGCTTATTTTACAAAATATATTCCCATTTCCAAAAAGGTACACTAAAATTTATAGTTAATACTTTATTTCATTATGAAAAGAGATTATTCTACTAGGTCGTTATGAAATGACTTCATAGGATAATCTCTTTTGTTCGTTTAGCTTTGTAAAGAATGTACTGTTCTTTTTAGTTGTTCAATAAATTCTCGAGTTGCAGCACACATATATTTATCTTTTCTATAAATTAGTCCTATTTCAATTGTTGGAGTAGGTTTTTTTATTTTAATAGCTTGAATGTTTTTATTTTGTAAAAAGTCTATATATGGTTTGGGTAAAACTGTAATTCCTATTCCTTTGGAAACCATTTGGATTAAAGATTCCATCGTGCTAATTTCTAAAATTGGTCTTGGTTTAAAGTTGAATTTTTGACAGTGAGATGTAATTAGTTTGGTTAAAAAGAAATTTTTAGGTAAAAGAATGAAAGGGTAATTCTGCAATTCAGCAATAGATACATGATTATGTTCAGCTAATTGATGACCAGTTGGTACGACTATTATAAGTTCACTTTTGTAGAGAGGGGTAGAAATAATTTCTTTATCTTGCACCGGTAGAAATGTAATGCCAATATCTAATTCGTTTTGTAATAATTTTTCACGAATATCTCCTGTGCGAAGTCCTAATACAGAAAGTTCTATATTGGGATATAAGTTATTAAAATTTAAAATAGCTGGTGGTAGTAAGTAATTTACGACGGTTAATAATGATCCAATTGTTAAGGAACCTTGTTGTAATCCGTTTAAATCTTGAATAGCAGAACGGGCTTGTTCAATTTCATGAAAAATTGTTTTACTATGTAATAATAAAATCCTCCCAGCTTCGGTTAAAGATATTTTTTTACCAATTCGATCGAAAAGGGGCATTCCAACTTCATGTTCTAATGAACGTATTTGCTGACTAAGTGAAGGCTGTGAAATATTTAATTTCTCAGCTGCTTTTGTGAAATGCAATTCTTTTGAAACAGCTAAAAAATATTCAAGTTGTCGTAATTCGATTTGGATCACCTCAAGTATAATGATAGGTTTTACCTATTATTATTATATAAATAATTGGATTGAACAATGATTTTTTAGGTTTTATAATCATCTTTATATAAAAGAGATAGTAGTGAAAATAAATCGAGTGAGAAAATACATGGAACAATCTTAAAGGAGGAAATAGAATGGCTAATGAATATCAATTATTATCTTTAAATATAGGGTTACCGAAAGAGGTTACATACGGAGGAAAGGTAATTCATACAGGAATAAATAAGAAACAAGTAAAAGAACCGGTGTTTTTATCCTTTGTAAAATTTAATGGAGATGGTCAAGCGGATTTAGTTCATCATGGTGGAGTAGATAAAGCGGTTTGTGTGTATTCGGGGGAACATTATGGATATTGGGAAAAAGAGTTGAATCAAGTACTTATATATGGAGCATTTGGAGAAAATATAACAATTAGTGGTATGTGTGAAGAGGATGTTTGTATTGGTGATACATTTCAAATTGGGGAAGCAATTGTACAAGTAACGCAGCCAAGGCAACCTTGTTTTAAATTAGCTAAGAAATACAATATCCCGAAGTTACCACTATATTTTCAAGAAACAGGATATACGGGGTTTTATTTTCGCGTATTAAAAGAAGGATGGGTATCACCTGCTGATACATTAAAGTTACTGAAGTCGGATCTAAAAGGTGTGACAGTAGCTTTTGCTAATCGTATTATGCATAAGGAAAAACAAAATTTGGAAGGGGTAAAGAGGATCTTAGAAGTACATGCACTTTCTACAAGTTGGAGAAATACATTTGAAAAGCGAATGAGAGGAGAAGAAATGAATACGAAGGAAAGACTAGAAGGAAAAAAATAATAAAAAATATTTTTTTATAAATGGTGCATTTCTATTAGTAAAAACGAATTAGAAAGCGCTATTTTTATATTATAAACTTATTAATATTCAAAAATCTTAATATCTTTTTATTCGACTTATTTTCGAATAGTCGAAACATAAAATTAATTAGACTTTTTTTTTATATTTTATGATAGTATATTGATTGGTAAGACCTATTACTTTAAGAGCAGGTTCTACAACTATATCTAATTTGATGGAATTAACATATGGAGGGACAACATGGGGAATGTTGAAAGTTTTGAAAAACTTCTTTTAGAAGAACCGAAAAGAGAGCAGTTATTTCCTTTATTTGAAGAAGTGTTTGGGATTTCAAGTCAAACATTGCATGATTTTTCAGAGAGAGGTTATTGGGATGATACATATAAAGCTTTATCATTTTTACAAGAAGATAAAGCGATTGCAAACGTTGCGGTATTCTCGTTACCATTGCTAGTGAATGGTGAAAGAATAAATGCAGCAGGCATTCAATCGGTAATGACACACCCTAATTTTCGAAGACAAGGACTCATGACACAATTAATGAGTAAAATGATAGAAGAAATCGATAAGAAATGTGAATGCACATTATTGTTTACGGAAAAACCTGAACTATATACATCATATGGTTTTAAAGTTGTGCAGGAGTATTTGATGACTATTCCATATGATAAAAAGAATAATAATGATTCCTTACTTAGAGAGCTAGATTATTATATGGAAGAGGATAGAAAATTAATACATGAAATTATAGATAGTAGCCAAAGACTTTCAAATAATTTTTCAACATTAAACTTCCGTCCTTCGTTTTATTTGAATATGTATGATTCGGAATGGAATGGAAAATTGTATTATTCAGAGAGGCTAGATGCTCTAATTGTGTATGAAGTAGATAATGAAAAGTTGAAATTATATGGAGTGTTTGCACCAGTAATTCCAGTTTTAGATGAAATATGCGGGGAAATTGCTGAAAGATTTACAGAAATCGAATTTTACTTCTCTCCAGATCAATTAGGGGTTGAGGATGTACAGTTTACAGAATTACAGTCAAGTAAGTATTTAATGATTCGAAGTAATAGAGAGTTGGATTTGAAAGGTTATAAATTCCCAGTATTAGTAGAATTTTAAATATGTATATAGATGCTTTATATAGGGAGGAACTATGAAAATATCACATATACCAGAACATATTGAGCAACTTACTATAATGAATGTACCTGAATATTATAAGCTTAATAACAATCATGCGCTTATTGTCCGCTCGAAAGCCGAAACAGATTTTTGGCTTAAAACACATTATGGATTCGAAGTAATGAATGGTCATGTATTTTATACAGAGACGATGACAGACTTTCAAGCTGAAGTTCAATTGCGTATGAATCCAAATTCAAAATTCGATCAAGCTGGTCTTTTTGTTATGGTTTCGGAAAAGTGTTGGCTGAAAACTTCATTAGAATATATTCCAGATGGTCCATCTCATTTAGGAGCTGTCGTAACGAATAATGGATATTCCGATTGGTCCACGCAAGACTTTCCGACAGAATTAGCTAACGAGCAACTTCGTTTTCGAATTGTTCGTAAACGTGGTGATTATACAATATATGTGAAGAAGATCCACCAATGGGAACAAATAAGAATCGCTCATTTGATGGAGGATATAGGAAATAAGCCTATTAAAATAGGTTTTTACACGTGTAGTCCGTCTAAAAATAATGGATTTGAGACTGAGTTTTTAGAGTTTACAACTGAAAAAATATAGATGAAAAACCGTATTCTTTTCATTAGGAATGCGGTTTTTATATGTATATAATAAAAAGCACATTTATTGACCGTAAAGTCATTAATGCTTATCATTTAATAATGTTAAATATTAATTTACATAATATAATAGGAATAAGAAAGAAATTACAAACTACAGCGCTTAAATAAGGAGGGATATGAGTTATTCGGGGGTAATTTCATGGGAAAAGGAGATTATGTATGAAATCATTTCGTAAATTATTACAGTATTTAAAACCATACATGTTCTTCGCTATTATTGGACCACTATTTATGGTACTTGAGGTTGCGATGGACTTAATTCAACCGACTATTATGCAACATATTATTGATGTTGGGATAGCAAATCGGGATATGAATTATGTAATAAAAATGGGACTTCTTATGATAGGAGCTGCAGTACTCGGTTTAGTTGGAGGGCTTGGCTGTATGATGTATTCTACAAAAGCAGCTGTTAATTTCGCTACTGACATACGAAAAAATGTGTTTGCGAAAATAGAAACATTTTCTAGTGAAAATCGTGATTCGTTTGGAACTGGAAAGTTATTAACGATAGTGACAAATGATATTACATCTATTCAATCGGCGATGACGATGACATTACGTGTTCTCGTTCGTGGTCCTTTGTTATTTATCGGAAGTATCATAATTGTTTTTGTAACAGCACGCGAGTTATTTCCTATATTACTCGTAGTCGTTCCAATTTTATTACTTGCGATTATATTCATTGCGAGTAAAGCGAGCGGGACGTTCAAAAAGGTGCAAGAAGCATTAGATAAAGTGAATACAAAGTTACAAGAAAATTTATCTGGAGTACGTGTTATTAAAGCGTATGTAAGACAAAAATATGAAATTAATCAGTTTGGAAATGTTAATACAAATTTAACGAAGATAAATATTCGAGCGGTGCAGCTTATTTCCTTAATGATGCCAATCATAATGTTAGTTGTAAGCGGAGGGATTGTCGCAACATTATGGATTGGTGGAGAAAAAGTATTTAACGGGACTCTTCAAGTAGGAGCTATATTAGCGTTTATAAATTATTTGAATATTATTTTAATGGCACTTATGTCTATCAGTATGGTATTTATACAAATCGCGCGAGCATTTCCATCTGCGGATCGAGTACAGCAAGTTTTAAATACTGAGGTTGATATTACAAGCGAAACAAATGCGCTTGTACCTAAGGAAATTGAGGGGAATATTGATTTTAAAAATGTTAGTTATAGTTATACGAAAAATAATGAATATGTTTTAAAAGATATTTCATTTCGCATATGTAAAGGTGAAAAAGTAGGGGTTATCGGTTCTACAGGAAGTGGTAAATCTACTTTAGCAAAATTGTTACCACGCTTATACGATGTTGATCAAGGTGAAATATGTATTGATGGAATAAATGTTAAGGCATACAATTTACAAAAACTTCGTGGTTCAATTGGGTTCGTACCTCAAAAGGCATTGTTGTTTTCAGGTAGTATAGAAGAGAACTTACGTTATGGAAAAGAAGATGCAACGAAGGAAGAGCTGGAAGTGGCGGCTTCATCAGCTTGTGCGACTGAGTTTATTAACAAACTGGAAGATTCTTATCAATATCATGTAACACAAGGTGCGACGAATTTATCAGGCGGACAAAAACAACGTGTATCCATTGCAAGGGCGCTTGTGAGAAAGCCATCTATTCTTGTATTAGATGATTCTACATCAGCAGTTGATGCTAAATCAGAATCTAACATTCAATCAGCATTAAGGAGAGAATATAAAGGAACAACAACATTATTAATTGCCTCTAAAATCTCATCAATAATAGATGCTGATAAAATTCTCGTTTTAGATAACGGTGAATTAGTTGGTGATGGTACACATGAAGAACTGTTAGAACAATGTGAGGTTTATCAAGAAATCTATCTTTCCCAAGGTGGCAATTTACATAAAGAAGGTGGGAAAGAACATGCGTAATTTTCAAGGACAATTTGCTAATAAAGGTGGGCGTAACACAACAAAGATGGGGAAAGCTAAAAATACGAAAGGAACTGTGATGAGAGTATGGAACTATATGGGCTATCAAAAGGCTGCTCTTACGTTCGTTATATTTTTAGTGTTTGTTACGACGTTACTTGGGTTATTAGGTCCGTATTTAATGGGAGTAATTATCGATCAATATATTGTACCGAAAGATTTAAGCGGTACGGCGAGAATGTGTTTGTTACTTATCGCGATTTACGGTGTAACAGTATTCTTAACTTGGTTACAAACATTTGTAATGGTTAATGTTGCATTAAAAACGATACAAAAAATACGACAAGATATTTTTGAGAAAATCCAAACACTTTCTTTACGGTTCTTTGATGTACGTTCTCAAGGGGATTTAATGAGTCGTGTAACAAATGATATAGATAATTTGAATCAAGCGTTGACACAAAGTGTTGTACAAATTATTTCATCAGCATTAACCTTTATAGGTGTAACAATTGCGATGTTCGCATTAGATTGGATTTTAGCAATTGTTACACTAATTACAGTACCTATTATGTTTTTCGTTACAAAAAAATTAGTTGCTTATAGTGGTAAAAACTTTGCAAAGCGTCAAAAAGATTTAGGAGAATTAAATGGATTTATTGAGGAAGCTATAACAGGAGCGGATGTTACAACGTTATATGGGAAAGAAAAAGAAACCGTACAGAATTTCAATAAAATTAATGAACAACTAAGAGTTTCAGCAACGAAGGCGGATACATTTTCAGCTTTTATTTTTCCAAGTATGAACTTTATTAACAACTTAGGTATGGGACTTGTAATTGGAACTGGATCAGTAATGGTTTTAAATGGAATGACAACTGTAGGTGTCATTGCAGCTTTTATTAATTATTCTCGTCAGTTCTCAAGACCACTTAGTCAATTCGCAACTTTAATGAATACGATTCAAGCGGCAGTTGCTGGTGGGGAACGTGTCTTTGAAATTATGGATGAAGTACCGGAAATCAAAAATAAAAAAGATGCATTCGTTGTACAAAATTTACAAGGCCATGTTGCACTCGAGAATGTTTCATTTGGATATGAGGAAAATAAAACGATTTTAAAAGAAGTGAGTCTGAAAGCGCGGCCAGGGGAAACAATTGCTTTAGTAGGACCAACTGGATCGGGTAAAACAACAATCATTAATTTGCTAACGCGCTTTTACGATATACAGCAAGGGCAAATTCATATTGATGGAAAAAACATAAAAGAATATGATATGAATTCGTTGCGAAGTAAAATAGGGGTCGTTTTACAAGATACGTATTTATTTGCTGGGACGATTATGGATAATATACGTTATGGTCGATTAGATGCTAGTGATGAAGAGGTAATCAATGCAGCTAAGGCAGCATCTGCACATTCTTTTATAAAACATTTACCGAATCAATATGAAACGAAAAT
The DNA here is from genome assembly GCF_051918845.1 of Bacillus cereus group sp. MYBK101-2. Lineage (NCBI taxonomy): Bacteria > Bacillati > Bacillota > Bacilli > Caryophanales > Bacillaceae > Bacillus > Bacillus cereus group sp. MYBK101-2. Next base: position 243,071 of record NZ_JBQAIE010000007.1, read on the forward strand.
TGCTTCAGAAGGATCGAATTTAAGTCAAGGACAAAAACAACTTCTTGCGATCGCACGGGCAATTTTAGCAGATGCAGATATATTAATTCTCGACGAAGCAACATCTAATATTGATACGAGAACAGAATTACAAATACAAGAAGGACTAAACAATTTAATGAGAGGTCGAACAAGTTTCGTAATCGCTCATCGACTGAAAACGATTGAAAAAGCAGATCAAATCCTTGTTATAAAAGATGGAAGTATTTTGGAAAAAGGGAACCATGAATCTCTCATGGAAGATAGAGGATTTTACTTTGATCTGTATACGAGTCAGTTTAAATTTTAAGAAGAATTTTTGATAGGGTGCGGTTTCTCTAGAAAGGAGAAACCGCATTTTTATATTTATAAAGATAATTAAAAATATAGACTTGAATTTTTTTAGATACACGAATTGTTAGCAAATACTAGCAACTTCAGTGCCAGACGGGAACAATAATTTACGAGGTATTGTAATAATCTCAAGAGCCATCTGGGCTGAATGGAGAAGTCTTGGAGTTAACTCTAAAGCGTGTGTTAATAATAATATAAAGCTTGTTAGGATTGCAAAGCTTCCCCAAAAGAAACTTTTTGAAGTGTTACGGAAATCTTTTATTAAGGAAAAGAAAGAAAAAAATGCTGTAACAACAAGAATTAAAAATTTATACTTATCAGCCATTAAACCCCTCCTAAAGAACAATAACTTATATTATAGCGTATTTTTCTGTATTATTATAAAGAGATTTTAAAATGAATGATAAAAAGTAGAGGCTGCAACTTAAAGGAATGACGGATTACCTTGAGCGTAGAGGCTGGTGGTATGAAGTTAAGTAAAAATTTTATTTTAGTAAAACAGAAAAATCACTCGGCCTCAAAAAGAGGATACTTTTATTGAGTAATCCTCTTTTTTTAATAAAGGAAATTTAATTGGTTATAATGGAAAGCGCACTGAAAACTAATAAAACGGCCATAATGATGTTAAATGATTTAGTATGCTTCAACAAAATTTTTTGAAACATGGAACCGAATAATGTCCAACTAAATGTGCTCATTAATCCAACTACACCTAGAAATAATGAAAAAAGTAGATAACTTGAATATGAATTGTAGTAAGGAAGAATAAAAGTTGATACTACAGTTAGTCCGAATAGTATTCCTTTAGGGTTAATAAACTGAAGAGAAATCCCAACTGTAAATAAATTTTTATTATATTTTTCATCGGGATTTATGCTAGTTTTACTTGTGAGTATTTTAAGAGCTAAATATAGCATATATGCTACACCTAAGATTTTTAAAGGGAATTCGATTATAGGTAGGATTTTAATTAATACAATATTAAAGAAACTACATAAGGAAGTGAGGATGAAAAAACCGAAAGCTACTCCGAAGCAAAATTGCATACTCTTTTTTAAACCATGTTGATTAGCGTATGTCATAGCTAAAAAATTGTTAGGTCCGGGTGTGAAGCTACTTATAAAAACAAATAACAAAAAAGAAAATATAGGCATTTCAAAACCCCCTAAGTATTTTGTATGTTATAATGACTGAAAAGAACTATATAACGTGTGCTTTTTATTATACATAACGGTCGTTATATTGTATATAGTGTAGGAGTGTTTCTTATGGAAGAAATTCAACTTATTCTGGCGAAAAATTTAAAAACAATTCGAGAAAAAGAAAAATTAAGTTTAGAAAAGGTTTCCCAATTAACAGGTGTGAGTAAAACGATGATTGGACAAATTGAACGTGGAGAGTCAAGTCCAACATTAACAACGATATGGAAAATTGCGAATGGTTTGAAAGTGTCTTTTACTTCTTTAATCAATAATCCGCAACCGGATACGAAAGTTGTTTTACGAAATGATGTTCAAGTATTATCAGAAGACAATGGAAGATATAAAGTGTATCCTTCTTTTCCTTTCCAAGATGATAGGAACTTTGAAATCTATACGGTTGAAATTGAAACAGAAGGAAAGTTAAATTCGGAAGGTCATAAAGAAGGGACTGAAGAATTTATAACGGTGTTTGAAGGGGAATTGACAATTGAAATAAATGATTGTCAGTATAAATTAAATAGCGGGGATTCAATTCGCTTTAAGGCGGATAGACCGCATTCCTATCGTAATTTTGGAAGAACGCAAACCCGGTTAAATATGACTATTTATTATTCAACTTCATAAATTTACAGCTACCTTGAAAAACAAAGAAAGGCGTAATGATAAAACTATCTATAAGAGATGGTTTTTATTTTTTATAATCCACAAAAAAAGACACTCATTTGAGTGTCAACATAGTGTTGCTCTCGCGTATAGGATTGGAGTATGTTTCTCAAATATGTTTTGAGATGGTTCGCATTTGAGAAACTATCTTCATGTTCAATGTAACATTAGCGGTGAGGAGTGTAAATTGATAATGTATATACGGAAAATTTAGTATAGATACTTTGTACTATGAATATAGTACAAAGTATTTCTTATTGCATAATCACTTACGTGAAGTTATTAAAATATAAACTAAAGGAATGACCTAGTAGTTGCTATTTTAGCATTTAATTATCATTATTAATTAAAAAAGACAGATTCTTAAATAAGAAGGATCTGTCTTTTTGCTCTACATTAAAATAGTTAAAACTAAGTGACGATAAATTCGATTGTAATTGGAATTCCACCGTCTAATGCATCTCCGCCAGGAATTGTAATAGCACCAGTAGGTCCAGTAGTAACACTGGAGTTCACACTAGGTTGAAGAATGCCGTTTACATATAAGTTGTAATACGTAAAAGTCGGAAAAGCAGTTGCAGTAGTGCCAGCATCGTTTAAACAAGCTGTAGCAGCAATTGCAAAAGCTGCACCTGTTCCTGTACCAGCTCCTAATGTAGATGTAAATCTTCTAGATGCCATAAATGGTTGAATAATTGGCAATTAATTCTCACTCCCTATATTGTTTTTTGGGAACGAAGTATACAATAACTTGTCCACTATATTGTATGATAGTTTTTGATAATAGAAACGGCTTTATGATAATAGAGGGAACACAATTTAAGTAAAGATATTATTGTTATTTATTTGAAAAGGTGGTGTTATTACTTATTATTTGTAAGTTATTGGTTATATGCTAATGCTTAGTTTTAATATTAAAATGTGCTTTTAAACCTAAGAGATAAACGTGGAAAAATAAAATAAACTTTTAAGTTTAGGTGTTTAATCTAAGCAGTCAATTATTAAAAACATATAATTAATATGTGAGTCATGAACATAATTAAATATCGTTCTTTCAGTTTAATTATAATTCATGTTTCCTATTTTAAGTGAATGAAACCGATACACAATTTTATAGTTCTTATAATAGGAAAACACTCAAATATAAAACAAGTAAGGAGGACATAAATGACAAACAATAATTGTTTTGGTCATAATAACTGCAATAATCCGATTGTTTTCACTCCAGATTGTTGTAACAATCCACAAACGGTTCCAATTACTAGCGAACAATTAGGAAGATTAATAACTTTATTAAACTCTTTAATTTCGGCTATTGCAGCGTTTTTTGCAAATCCAAGTGACGCAAACAGATTAGCTTTACTCAATTTGTTTACGCAACTATTGAATTTACTAAATGAGTTAGCACCTTCTCCAGAAGGGAATTTCCTAAAACAATTAATTCAAAGTATTATCAATTTACTACAATCTCCTAATCCAGATTTAAATCAATTACTTTCTTTATTACAACAATTCTACAGTGCTCTTGCACCATTCTTCTTCTCATTAATTATTGATCCTGCAAGTTTACAACTTCTATTAAACTTGTTAACTCAACTCATTGGAGTTACACCAGGAGGAGGGGCAACAGGTCCAACAGGCCCAACAGGTCCAGGAGGAGGAGCAACAGGTCCAACAGGCCCAACAGGTCCAGGAGGAGGAGCAACAGGCCCAACAGGAGCAACGGGAGCAGCAGGCCCAACAGGTCCAACGGGAGACACAGGTCTAGCAGGAGCAACAGGTCCAACAGGAGCAACAGGAGCAACAGGAGCAACAGGAGCAACAGGAGCAGCAGGTCCAACAGGCCCAACGGGAGACACAGGTCTAGCAGGAGCAACAGGAGCAACAGGTCCAACAGGAGCAACAGGAGCAACAGGAGCAGCGGGTCCAACAGGTCCAACGGGAGACACAGGTCTAGCGGGAGCAACAGGAGCAACAGGCCCGACGGGAGCAACAGGTCCAACGGGAGCAACAGGCCCGACAGGTTTAACAGGAGCAACAGGAGCAACTGGTGGTGGAGCTATTATTCCATTCGCTTCAGGTACAACACCAGCTGCATTAGCTAACGCATTGGTAGCTAATACAGGAACTCTTCTTGGATTTGGATTTGCTCAGCCGGGTATAGCTTTAACTGGTGGAACAACTATCACATTAGCGTTAAATGTAGGGGATTATGCATTTGTAGCACCACGCGCAGGAACTATTACATCATTAGCAGGTTTCTTTAGTGCAACCGCTGCATTAGCTCCATTAGCACCTGTTCAAGTGCAGATACAAATATTAACTGCACCTCCGGCAAGTAATACGTTTACAGTACAAGGAGCACCTCTATTATTAACACCAGCATTTGCTACAATAGCTCTATTTGATACAGCATCAGGCATCGTACCTGAGGCTATTCCAGTAGCAGCAGGAGATAAAATACTACTATACGTTTCGTTAACGGCAGCTAGTCCAGTAGCAGCTGTTGCAGGATATGTAAGTGCAGGTATTAATATCGTTTAATTTGTTACAATGTCTGTTTGAAATTTGAATTGGCATTTGTATATAGCCCTTCCTAAGTTTATTAGGGAGGGCTATATTTTATGGGAAGATTGGTAATAAATCAATTGAGAAATTACTCTTTGTTAAGTTGGTATAAAAGAAAAATCAAAATTTATGATATGTACTTTATTGTTTATGGAATAAGTTATAACGTTTAAAAAATTACTTATTAATAAAAAAGATGAATTCTATGAAAAACAGAATTCATCCATTAAATAAACAGTATACAAGGGAAGTAAAATATTTATCATGAGCGTTGAAATGTTATTGTTCAAATTAATAATAAACTATTTGTTTTTATTACAGTTACATCCTTTTTTCTTTACATAGCCTTGCTCGGCTAAGTCTCTTTGTGATTGGGAATTGGAAGATTGAGAATTTGAAGACTGAGAAGATGCTGATGAACTACTATTTTTATTATGAGAGTAGTTTTTTCGATAGTTATAATTACTCATAGTACTATCACCTCCAATTAAATATATAACTATTATATGTAGGTATTCTATTAATTGTTACGATAATAAATAGGAATGGGTATACAATAAAAAAATCTCCTACGTATTTTCCGAGGAGATAAATAATTGTCCTTTCATAATATAAATTAATATCCCCAGTAAAGAGGAAAATAATACGAATCTTGGTAATATAAATTTTGTTGTGGATTAGGAGGCTGAGTTGTTGAGTTTATCGTTCCACGGTTTTTATTACAATTTACTGGGGGACCAATTACTGTAGTGGATTGAATAGGGGATACCGCTTGTTTCCATTGTTGCTCATCGAGACAGTAAGTATGAGCCATTATATTAGCTGGAGTTAATCTTAAAATATCAGAACCAAAAATAACTTCTGGTGTTGGGGCATCGAAAATTGCTAATAAATGAGTATTATCTGCTGTAGCAATTTCATAATGCCACCACGCTTGTGGAATGTTGGCAACTTGCCCTGGTTTTATTGGTAAGTTTAATATTTGATTTGTAAAAGGATTAAGTAAAGAAACAACCGCGGATCCTGAAATACAGTAAACAAGTTCAGCTGCATTTTGATGAATATGTGGTTCTACAACATTACCTGAACTTAAATAAATATCTAATAAAGAAGTGTTTTCTAACGTGTTTAATTGTTTCATGCCAAGTACGTTTATATAATTTTGAGTATCTTTCTGAAAAAAATTACTTTTATTTAAATCATAAGTGAAATTAGTTGAGGGGGAGGTGTAGTCGATATTAGAAGTCAATTGTATTACCTGCCTTTCTATTAGTAAGTAAGGTTATAAAATTAGGATATGTGTCTAGTGTTTGTTATGTGCGGTTGTTGGTATCATAATAAATTTGCCTATGCCATAAAGAATATGGGTTGTATTTCGTATTTTGAATAACAGACCAATCCTTTTTCATAGAGGTATTGGTCTGTTATTCAAGATAGTTTTTGCTGAATAATTAATTGTGCTTTAGCGGTATTGGCGTAATTTAGCCACTCTAATGCCAAGTTTTGTTTTAAACCAAAATGGATTTCTATGATGTCAAAATGAGATACCTTTGTTTTAAGTGGAACAGGTATACCGTTGACTTTTGCATTTTTCATGTTATGTGCAATTTTTGGAAATGCAGAGAAAGTAAAATCAATAATTGTAGCACCATCTGGTAAATAAATAGGTTGTAAATCTGAAGTATAAGCCGTTATGGTATTTTCAAATAGTTCGTACGATACTAGATTGTGGAACACAATTGGATCTGTAGTTAATAAATTGTTATGCACAATTGTATCATTCATTATTTTATAAGATATGGATTGGACATTTGCAGTTCTATTATTTAATAAAGAAAAAATGCCGTTATCTTTTAATGTTTTTGCTAATTGTGTTTGAATGATAATTGTTTGTTCAGTATTATTCATATTGACTTTAGTTTTTAAATTGTTATTAAAATAGCTATTTTCAAGTGCTATATTGTCTTCGAAATAGTTTATAGTTGGATTGTATAATTGATGTATCATTCCAAGAATTTTATAGCAATCTAGTACACTTGTAGTTGTAATACAAATTTGTGAAACCTCTGATACATTTTGTATTTCTTGTAATTGTGAGTAAGCAGTATAAATCGGAGGGAACTCATAGCTTATTTCAAATGAAAGGTTAGTATCACAAAAAGAATGAATTCCTTTGCTTAAATTGGTTATATTTTTTTGAAGATGTGGAACATATCCCGATAAGAATTTAAGTACCTTGCTATATCTTTCTTTATGTAAAAAATAAAGGTGTTGAGATGAAACTATATTCGTATATCCATTCATACTTTGGATTGATGGAAAAAAGTAAAGAACGTGTTAATTTAATATTACATCAATCATTAATAAGGGGTGAAGGTTCATGTCATTTAGTGAAATGATTAGAAATGAAGTGCTTGGCTGGGCAGGTGTCTCTGAAAAACCGCATCGATTTGGCGGCATTGAAATAAATTATGGTAAGAAAGAACTTGGTCATCTGCATGGAGATAAGTTAGTTGATTTACCATTTCCAAAGTTAAAGCGGGATGAATTAGTAAAACAAGGATTGGTCAAACCACATCACGTATTACCTGAATCAGGATGGATAAGTTATTATATAAAGAGTGAAGAGGATATACCATTTGCAATTGAGTTATTTCGTATGCAATATGACCGAATAAAAAAATAATGAAATAAAATAGATGAGTAAAAATATATTTTTATGTCACATCCCTCCTTAATCGTTCGTCTTGTATGTAGAACGATAAGGAGGGATTTTATTATGAAGAAATTTGATGTAGCCATTGTTGGTGGTGGGCTTGCTGGATTAGCAGCATCTATATATTTAGCGAAAGCTGGAAAGAAAGTTATTGTATTAGAAAAGTCTAATCATTTAGGTGGTCGAGGGATGACTATAAATAAAAATGGCATTTGTATGAACCTTGGTGCACATGCTTTATATAGAGGAGGGGAAGCGTTTATAACTTTTAATGAGTTAGGTATAAATCTTCCAGGTGGAATCCCATCTACAAAAACACACGGAATATGGAAAGGAGATATTTTCACCATCCCAACAGATTTTCGCTCAATTTTATCAACACCGTTACTTTCATGGTCTGCAAAAACTCAGTTTTCTCGTCTTATGATTCATTTAGGAAATTTAGATGTAGGAAAAGTTCCCCAAATGAGTCTAACTACATGGGCAGAAAATGAAATTAAAGATCCAATGGTTCGAAATATATTTTATGCATTATGCCGAACAACGACATATACGTATGCTCCTACAATACAATTAGCATCTTCAGTACTAAAGCAGATACAGCTTTCTATGAAAGAAGGAGTACTTTATGTAGATGGTGGTTGGGAGACGATAATAACAACTTTAAGGGATATAGCGAATACGAATGGTGTGCAATTTCTAGCTAAAAAGCATGTTTTGAAAATAGAGCATTGTGAAGGGGAACAAAGAATATACTGTTTTGACGATGCAGTATTTGAAGCAGATGCAGTTATTATAACAACCCCACCGAAAGAGGCTTGTAAAATGATAAAAGGTGCTGAAGGAACAAGTTTGCAAAGGTGGAGTGAACAATCAGTACCGGTTACCGTTGCTGCATTAGATATTGGTTTGAGACGATTACCTAATCCGACACATCAATTTGCATTAGGGTTAGATCAGCCTATATTTTTTACGAATCAATCAAGAGCAGCTAAATTAAGTGATGATGGATCAATTACAGTGAGTTTAATTAAGTACCATAATCCTGTACTAGAGATGAAACATACTCATGAAGATAAAGAACTGTTAGAAAGTACAATGGATTTGCTACATCCAAATTGGAAAAGAGAAGTTGTTGCACAGCAATATTTACCGAAAATAACAGTAGTATATGATTTTCTTCATATAAACCGAGTTGAAAAACCAGGTCCTAATATACCTGAAATGCCAGGTGTTTATGTAGCAGGAGATTGGGTAGGGCATGATGAAATATTAGCTGATGCTGCAGTGGCAAGCGGAAAACGTGCAGCTTTACACATTTTAAAGCATTCCGAAAGTGAGGTAGTTCATCATGGAAACGGAGCATTTATATGAAGCATATCAACCATTATTATTTTCATTAGCATACAGAATTCTTGGGAGTGTTATGGATGCTGAGGATATCGTTCATGACGTTTTTATCTCGTTAAATAAAATAGAGGACGTTCAATCTATAGAAAATATGAAAGCATATTTATGTAAAATGGTAACAAATCGATCAATTGATAAATTACGTTCAGCAGCACATAAACGGAACGTATATGTCGGAATGTGGTTACCAGAACCATTTGTGGAAGAGACTGATGACCCATCAGAGTCATTTGTAATGAAAGAATCAATTTCTACGGCATATTTATTACTTTTACAACAATTGTCTGAAGTAGAGAGGGTTGTTTTCATATTAAGAAAAGTTTTCGATTATGAGTACGAAGAAATCGCTTCGATTGTTGATAGGAGTAGTGCGAATTGCCGGAAAATCTTTCAACGTGCACGAAAAAGTATTTTAGATAAGCCGAAGCAGTCAAAGTTAAGTACGAAACAAATGGCTGCTTATGTGGAAAAGTTTGTATCATCATTACAATGTGGAGATGCGCAAGGCATGTTAGAAGTATTAAAAACAGATGCGATATTGAAAGCTGATGGTGGTGGCAAAGTTACAACTGCAATTCATCCAATCTATTCTGCAGATAGGATTATTCGTTTATTCTCTGGAATTAGAAGTAAGTTCCCATCAGCGTACAATGTTGATTATAAGATAGTAAATGGTGCCCCAGGTGTTATTGTTAAAGTGAAAAACAAAGTGACTTATGTACTTTCATTCACATTTGAGAATGAGAAAATCTCAAATATTTATTTGATGGTTAATCCTGAAAAACTTATGCACTTAAATAGAATAGTATAAAAAAGACGCATTTCTTTAGAAGTGCGTCTTTTTATTATTTCTCTAACATTTCAAGAGGTACGTCTTTTTCGCCAGCTACCTCAAATTTAATTTCCCCGTCTTCTTCATAAATACGTGAAATAATCGGTATAGTAATCATTAATTTTTTATGCTGCTTTCGCTTTCGAGCGGCATCTAAGCTAATCACGTTCATTGTAAGCATCCTTTCTTCTAATAAATATATAAACAAAAGAAAATGCGTCCGGAAAGGGCGCTTAATTGAATTTGAAATACCGATTCATTTAAATGAGGTTTATATGATTTAACAACTGCAATTGAAATAAAAATAGTATGAATGGAATAATTGCACGTAGAAATTAACTTTACCAAAAAACGAAACAATATGCTATAAAAAATTGCAAATCTTTATCATATAACGAGAAAAAGGTTTTCGTTTCGCATATAATGAAAGTAGACGGGCAACGAGAGCTTTCTCATCATATTGCTTTGGAAAGGCGATGAAAAGAATGGATACGTTAGATTCATTATTACTTCAACTTGAACAATATGGAGAAGAGCATGATCGAAATAAAAAAACACGGGAAGAAAAACTACGGAATATTTCTCGTGAGATGGGGCAGTTTTTATCAATTTTAGTAAAAGGGTGTAGCGCAATAAATATTTTAGAAATTGGAACTTCTAATGGTTATTCTACATTGTGGTTAGCTAATGCGGTAGAAGAAACAAATGGAAATGTAACAACTGTGGAGCTTTCTTCAGAACGAGTTGGAGAGGCACTTGTCAATTTTGAAAAGGCAAACTTGTTGCAAAGGATTGATGTTCATAATCAAGAAGCAGGGGCATTTTTAGATGCGCAACTAGATCATTCATTTGATTTTATTTTCCTAGATTCAGAGCGTACGCAATACATGTGGTGGCTTGAGCATATAAAACGCATTTTACAACCAAAAGGTTTTCTAGTTGTTGATAATGCAACCTCTCATGCAAGTGAATTAGCCGAGTTTAGAAAAATGATTGAAGAAGATGAAATGTTTGAAACGGTGTTATTGGCATTCCAAAATGGAGCGTTTGTAGCGCGCAAGAAGAAATAGGACTGAGCGTAATATAATTATCACATTGTAAAAGGTGTATGTCAAAATATTGAGTACAGAAGGATAGGAAGAACATAATTTATATAACATACGAAGAATCGGCCTTCAGCATGTGGTTCTCTAGGTCTTAAGTCTGAGGAAAATTATGTTGATTACAGGTATACTTATAGTAAGAAACAGGGAATGACTGCATAAACAGACATTTCTAAAAAAATCGATTTCAAGCAGTCAGAATGCATATGAAATACGATATAATAGATGAAATATGGTGCATATAAATTCGCACATATAAATAAAGGAGCGATTTTGTTGACTGAACTCGAGAAAAAAGAACCTGTATCGGTTGTGAAAGATAATAATGTAGAAGTAGTAGTGGATACAGTTATAAAAGATGAAGAATTAGAGGAACTGAATAAAGAAGCTGATCTTTATGTACAAAAGTTAAATAGCGAGCAAAATACAGATTTATCAAAAGTATTGTCTCAGCTAGGAGATTTAGGGGATAAAGAGCAACAAGCAGCAGGACAAACGTTATCAGCATTAAAACGTCCTGTCACAGCGATGATGAATGGAAAGAACGAAGAAATTCCAAATACATTGTTAGAGTTACGAAAAGTGGTATCAGAGCTTGATCCGAATTCATTAAAAGCAAGTGGTATGAAAAAAATTATGTTTAAAGTATTCAAGAAAAATCCACTTGAAACATACGTGCATAAATATCAATCTATAGATAAGCAAATTGAGGAGATTATAAGATCGCTTCTAATTGGTCGTGATAATTTACAAGAAGATACAGTCGGTCTTGAAATGCTTAAAGAGCAATCACACGATAAAATTCACGCGCTTGATAAGCAAGTATACTTAGGGAAAAAACTTGCTGGCATGCTGGAAGCTGAGAAACAAAATCCAGAACGTCAAAGGGATATTCCATTAATTAATGATGCATTAGAAAAGATTTTAGTGCGTACGCGCAATATGCAGCAAGCGAAAAGTGTGTTATTACAATCTATCGCATCAGTAGACATTATTAAGAAAAATAATGAAAAGTTAACAGAGGCAATTCGTAATGCAATTACGATGACGCAAAACGTTGTAACAGTTTCTGCTGCTATCCAGTTAGCATTAACAAATCAGCGTAAAACAATTGATGCAGTGAATGCAACAAATGAAGCAATTGAGTCTATGGTATTAAGTAATTCTCAGGCATTAAAACAAAATACAGAAGAAACAACGAAATTACTTGAAAATCCTGCAATTAGCATGGATAAATTACGTGAATCATTCCAAAACGTATTTGCTGCAATTGAAGCTTCTGAAAAATCGTCAGAACGTATTATCGAGTCAAGTAAGAAGTTTGTTATTGAACTAGACACATTTAATGATGAAATGAAACAAAAACTCATTCAGCGCCCAAGAAAATAGCAGACTTTTAGAGGAGGTGAAAAAATGAGTTTTATTCAAACTGTATTATTACTACTAGGTACATTGTTTTTAATCGCATTTACTGTCGTTGTTTTAGTTGTATATTTCGGACGTAAACTGTATTTTTCGTGGACGAAGCCATATAAAAGAGCACACGATTCTTTAGATAAGTTATCGAATAAATCATTACCGTTTCTACAAGAATTTACACAACATCCACTCTTTTATCGTTGGATTCGTACGGAAGGAAAAAAAGAACAACATATATTAAATACGCTTTTCTGTGCATCAGGTCAACGTACGAGAGAGCAAGTATTCTCAATGTTACCGAAAGAAAAACAGAAAAAAGTACATGTAATGGCAAAAACGACGAAAAAGCTTACTAATGAAGATATTGATGTAGCAGCGATGAAAATAAAAGATTTTTTAAGACAAGAAACGCAGCAAACAGTAAAACCGACAGATTTATCGTTTTATAAATTGTATTTTTATGATCGATATCCAGATGCATTAAATACAATTCAAGCGTATAAACGCTCAATAAATCCTTCATTACAACGAACGGTTGATGATATTACAATTTCAGTATTAAATGCTTTGCCATATTATCAAGAGCAGCGTATGTTTGAACAGCAACATAAACTTGAAACGTTCTTAATGAAAGATTTAATAGCGATGCTATCGTTAGTCGTACAATTACCACCTTCACAACGGCCAGAAAAAGAAGAAGAATTAAAAATCTACTTGCAAAATTTCCAAAAAGAAATGGAAGAAGTAGAGCGAGATATTCGTGACTCGATTGATCACGATTTGAATGTGAAGATGAGAGCAGCGACTGAGAAGTTTAAAAATAAGTAGGAGAGATTTCCTCAAAAAAGCTGATAAATATAGCTTTTTTGAGGGATCTCTTTTTATTTTGATAAAAATTATAGTTTAATCAGAAATTGCGGAATTAGTTGAAGTATTAATAAGTAAGTAAAAGACTTTTATTATGATATTATTATTGCTATACTGACAAATATTGAAAATGTAAGATTCCAAAAGAAAGTGTTTTTATATAAAAATATCCAAAAACATGTATAGATGACTAGTTTGGGTCTTATGAAATACATAAGTAGAGGAGTACATTTAAATAGTGGATACTTTGTTAATGTTTATTGGGATGGTTGGTTTAATTGGAGCGATAGTATTTTTTATTGCTATGATAGGGACGATAGTTATAAAGAAATATCGTTCGCGCTTGAAAAAATTTGCTATTATTTTTGGTTCATGTTTATCTGTGTTTATCGTTTCTTTAACATTAAGTCATATTTTTTATCCAATAACTGCAGAACAACAGGCTGAAATGGATAAACAAGCTGAAGAAAAGAAGTGGTTAGCAGCTAAAAAAGAAGAGAAACAGAAAGCTGAAAAAGCAAAAATAGAAGAAGAAAAAATTGCTGAAAAGGCAAAAAAAGAAAAAGAGAAACAATTAGTAGCTGAGGCGAAGGAAAAAGAAAAGCTAGAAAAAGAAGCGGTTGAAAAAGCAGAAGCAGATAGACTGAAAGCGGAAGAAGAGCAACGTAAGAAGGAAGAGGAAGAAAAGAAGAAAGAAGAAGAGCAACGTAAAAAAG
>NZ_JBQAIE010000008.1:0-225636 GCF_051918845.1 Bacillus cereus group sp. MYBK101-2
GTATTAGGCACGCCGCCAGCGTTCATCCTGAGCCAGGATCAAACTCTCCAATAAAGTTAGTTTGTCTAGCATCTAAAATAAAAATTGACGTTTCACGTTGTTTGTTTCGTTCAGTTTTCAAAGAACTACTTAGTCGCTCAATTGCGACTTCCTTATGTTAACATCTTCGTTTTTCGATGTCAACTAAGTTTTTTAATTTCTTTTTTATCGTTTTCTGCGTTTCCGCATCAGCGACGGTTATTAATATATCATGCAGTACATACATGGTCAATACTTTTTATAAAAAAATTTCACATCCCGTTAAAAGTTTAAAAACATGTTTCAAAAATCATTATAATCTCCCTTCCTTCTGCATTTCATATCTTATCACTTTACCATACTTCTATACGATAGAAAATTCTAAATTTTATGTTATATTATTGTTATAGGAGCGTGGTGAGAATGAGCATTAAGTATTCAAACAAAATCAATAAAATCCGGACCTTTGCATTAAGTTTAGTATTTATCGGCCTCTTCATTGCATACTTAGGAGTCTTTTTCCGTGAGAACATTATTATTATGACAACATTTATGATGGTTGGCTTTTTAGCTGTTATCGCTAGTACTGTCGTTTACTTTTGGATTGGTATGTTATCTACTAAAACTGTACAAATTATTTGTCCAAGCTGCGATAAACCTACAAAAATGCTCGGTCGTGTCGACGCATGTATGCATTGCAACCAACCTTTAACAATGGATCGAAATCTAGAAGGAAAAGAATTTGATGAAAAATATAATAAGAAGAGCTATAAGTCATAAGTATATACGGAGACAATGCATCCTTACAAAACTAAACATGAAAAGGTGATTTCTTAACTAAGAAATCACCTTTTGTATTTATCCTTAATTAAATCCTCCACTGAACATTTTAAATCATTCTGAACCTAACGTAATTCCCATATATAATAAAGAAAGAGGTTGACGTAAAGCCGTCAGCCTCTTTCTTTATTATATATTACGCCTTATGACACTCTGGACAAACGCCATAAATTTCTAAGCGATGACTATTAATAACGAAACCTGTCGTTTTCGCAGCTTCCTCTTCAAGCTGTTCCAAACCTCCATAAGGAAAATCAACAATCTTACCACATTTTTCACAAATCACATGATAATGTTGACTTGTAACATAATCAAATCTACTTGAAGCGTCTCCATAAGTTAATTCCTTTACAAGTCCAACCTCTTTAAATACACGCAAGTTATTATAGACAGTTGCAACACTCATATTTGGAAACTTACCTTCTAATGCTTTATAAATTTCATCCGCTGTTGGGTGCGTCATAGATTCCACAAGGTACTCTAAAATAGCATGACGCTGTGGAGTAATGCGTACACCCGTATTTTTCAGCATTTCTAGCGCTTCTTTTAATTCTTCTTTGACCACCGTCATGCACCCCGATTCTATACGGATTATTATTTTATAATTCTTATAAAGAGTGTACTCCTTTTCTTATAAATCGTCAATATTTCTACTATAAGTATGTGGTTTATTTTTGTATATAGCCTTATTCTTATGTATCTTTCCCTATTTTTTATGCATTTACAATAGAAAAAAAGTGCGACATAATCGCACTTGGAATACTATCATCTGAGGAGGTATGCCCTACACTTCACTTTATGTAAGACAATAAAATATGTATAGACACTCGCCTTACTTCTATATATTTTATCTCCACAATGGATTTACTTTATATAAGAAAGAACATCTTCAATATGTCCCTTCACTTTCACTTTACGCCACTCTTTTACAAGCTCACCGTCTTTATTAATAAGGAATGTAGAGCGCTCAATTCCCATGTACTCTTTCCCAAAGTTCTTTTTCAACTTCCAAACATCGTACAATTCCGCCACCTTATGATCTTCATCTACTAAAAGTACAAATGGAAGTTCATGCTTCTCAATGAACTTCAGATGTCTGTTCGCTGAATCAGGGCTTACACCAAGAATAACTGTGTCCTTCTCTTGAAATAATCCATATGCATCTCGAAAATCACATGCTTCAGTTGTACACCCTGGAGTCATATCTTTCGGATAAAAATATAGAACTACATTTTTACCACGAAAATCAGCTAAGCGAACTTGTTCCCCGTTACTTCCCTCTAATGTAAATTCTGGAGCCATTTCTCCTACTGTGATCATTGTTATCACTCCTACTCTTTTCTTTTACTATAACAAATGCTTCCTTATTTTTCATTGTCTATTACAGACCTCATTACAAAAGCAAACGGTAATGTATATCCAATTAGCGCTTCTCCAATCGCAATCCATCGCCCAATTCCAATCGGAGATATGTCACCATATCCAACAGACAATAAAGTAACTGCGCTAAAATATAAACAAATTTCAACCAGTTGAAAAGAGTGAGCGTTTAAGCTTTCTCCATCCTCTTTCAAAACTGCAAAACCCATTTCCTCTAATACAACGTAACTTAATCCAAATGCAATCAATACTGTTGTATAAATCAAAAATAATGTAGCTAAATTATACAGCGAAAAAAAACGCGTTGAATCCGAATAGGAACTCCATAACAATTGGACACTCCTCAAAATAGCAATTGCTGCAATTAATAGAATAAATCCCCATAACATGTCCTCCACCTCATTTTATATGTATGAGACAGCCATTAGATTTATCCCTTAGAAACAAACAAGCTTTTATAATTAATTCCCTGCACCACGGTACCTTTTTACCCCTTGATTCCAAAGAGTAATTGCAATCGTAAAACAGATAACACCAACAAATGGTGTTGCAAATGCATAGCTATTCCACTCTGTCTTTCTTAAGAAGTATGCTGCTGGATACACTCCAACAAACGCAAATGGTAGGACAAACGTTAAAATGAAGCGAATCACACGGTTATAAATATTAACAGGATAGCGGCCATAATTCCCTATGTTATACATTAGCGGCATAATCGAACTTTTCGCGTCCGACCAAAAACCAAGACTTGCAAGCGTAACAAATATCCCTCCGTATACAAGTGCGCCCCCTCCTACCATCAATAAGAATAAGAAGATATCGTACCAGTAAAAAGATAATTGCAACTCCACTGCTGCGTAGCCCATTACAATCATTCCCGTAATCGCTCCAATTAAAGATTCAAGCTCCATTCTTTCTAAAATAATTTGAAATAAACTATGAATCGGTCTCGTTAATATGCGATCCATTTCTCCTTTAATAATGTAACGATCATTAAAGTCCCATATGTTAAAGAAAGCTGAGAAAATGGCAAACGGCACTAAAAAGAAACCATAAATAAAGATGACTTCTTCTCTACTCCAACCTTTTAATGCTTGCGTATGTCCAAACACAACAAGAATAAAGATTAAATTAACAGCCTGTAGTGATAAATCAGAAAGTAACCCAACGATAAAATCGCCCCGATACTCCAATTTTGTTTTTATATATTGACTTGCATATTGCAAAAATAGTTTTATATATATCATCTCATCATCCCCCTTGTACAACTAGACGTTTTCTCGCCGTTCTCCACATAAGTACAATCGGAATAATAAGTACAATGGCCCAAATTACTTGGAATAATAATGCCTCATACAATTTACTTCCTTGTATACCTTCTGAGAAAATCATACTCGGAATATAACTAATAGCCTGAAACGGTAAAAACATCATTGTCTTTTGGGCCCATAACGGATAAAAACTAATTGGTAATAATAGACCTGAAAACAAATCAATAACAACACGTTTTGCATACATAATTCCGCTATTATTAAATAAGAAGAATGTGAGCATTCCCGTCATTAAATTAATTTGTGTATTAATAATAAAACTAAATATTAAAGATAAGAAGAAATATAACCACGTTTGAAAGTTCGTTGTAATTTGCAATGAAAATAATAAGGTAACGATGACCATACCCGGAATTGAAAAGAAGGCAAAGCGAAATATTCCTTCACCAAGACCTTGCATCACTTTCATCCCTAAATAGTTATATGGACGTATCAGTTCTACCGCTACACGTCCCTCTTGAATCTCCATCGCAATTTCCCTGTCTATATTATTAAAATAAAAAGCACGTGCCATCCACGCAATTGCGATATACGTAGTCATTTGCGAAATAGATAAACTTTCAATATTCTCTTTTCCGCTATAAATTGCTTGCCACAAAAAATAATATGCGCCGATATTAATTGTATAAATTAAAATCCCGCTATAGTAGTTTGTACGATACGCAAGCATCATTAAAAAGCGAATTCGAATCATTTCAATGTACTTACCCATGTTTAATACCTTCCTCATAAATGTTACGAATAATTTCCTCTGTAGACACTTCGTTAATTTTTAAATCTTTAATTTGAAAGGCTTGTACCACTTTAGAAATAAGCATTGAAATAATAACTTCTTCATTCGGTATTTTGGCAATCCACGCGTTTTCCTCTTTCGCTTTCGACCAAACGACATGACTATCTGGCATAACCATTGATAAATCCTGATAAGAAACTGGTGCGACAAACTGAAAATGTATTTCTTTCTCTGCTCCCCACTGCGTACGAAGATTATGTAAAGAACCGTCATACATAATATTGCCTTCATCCAGCATGATAACGCGCTCACATAAAGCTTCAATATCAGTAATATCATGAGTTGTTAATAAAATCGTTGTTTTATAACGTTCATTCATTTCTTTTAAAAATTCACGTATTTTCAATTTCACAAGTACATCTAACCCAATTGTTGGTTCATCTAAAAATAATAACGGCGGATTATGAATTAATGCTGCCGCTAATTCACAACGCATTCTTTGACCTAAAGATAGCTTTCGAACTGGCTTATCTAATAAAGGACCAATATCTAACGTTTCGATCACGTGCTCCATATGTTCTTTATACTGAGCGTCTGATACACCGTACACTTTTTTTAATAAACGAAACGATTCTTGTACCGCAATATCCCACCAAAGCTGTGAGCGTTGTCCGAAAACAACACCAATCGTTCTTACAAATTCTTCCCTCTGCTTATGCGGGTTCATCCCGTTTACTAAAATGTCTCCTGATGTCGGAGTCAAAATCCCCGTAAGCATTTTAATTGTCGTTGATTTACCAGCACCATTCTCACCGATATATCCAACCATTTCACCTTGTTTCACAGTAAAAGATACATCATTTACTGCTGGTACTATTTTATAATTACGATTTAATAAATCGCGAAATGCACCCTTTAAACCTGGACGACTTGAATAGGCTGTAAATTCTTTACGTAACCCTTGTACCTCAATTACCGATTTCATAACCGGACCCCCTTCCTAAATGTCACAACGAATAGTTTACCCAACTGCCTTCTCTATCACAAACAATACGTCTTTTCGAAAAACATGTTAGAATAATACATAGATTTTTGTAAGGAGATGAATGGTAGTGAAATTCACAAAATCAGAAGCATTACATAAAGAAGCTTTAGAACATATCGTTGGCGGTGTTAATAGTCCTTCTCGTTCTTTTAAAGCAGTTGGTGGCGGCGCTCCTGTTGCTATGGAACGTGGAAAAGGTGCTTATTTCTGGGATGTAGACGGAAATAAATATATCGATTATTTAGCAGCATACGGTCCTATTATTACTGGACATGCTCACCCGCACATTACAAAAGCAATTACAACAGCTGCTGAAAATGGTGTACTTTACGGAACTCCAACAGCGCTAGAAGTAAAATTTGCAAAAATGTTAAAAGAAGCAATGCCTGCATTAGATAAAGTCCGCTTCGTAAACTCTGGTACTGAAGCTGTAATGACAACAATTCGTGTCGCTCGCGCTTACACAGGCCGCACAAAAATTATGAAATTCGCTGGTTGTTACCACGGTCATTCTGATTTAGTACTTGTAGCAGCTGGATCTGGCCCTTCTACACTAGGAACTCCTGACTCAGCGGGTGTACCACAAAGTATCGCTCAAGAAGTTATTACCGTTCCATTTAATAATGTAGAAACTTTAAAAGAAGCATTAGATAAATGGGGACATGAAGTAGCAGCTATTCTTGTAGAACCAATCGTTGGAAACTTCGGTATTGTAGAGCCAAAACCTGGCTTCCTTGAGAAAGTGAATGAACTTGTTCACGAAGCTGGTGCACTAGTAATTTACGATGAAGTTATTACTGCTTTCCGCTTCATGTACGGTGGTGCTCAAGACTTACTTGGCGTAACACCAGACTTAACAGCGCTTGGTAAAGTTATTGGCGGCGGACTTCCAATCGGTGCTTACGGTGGTAAGAAAGAAATTATGGAACAAGTTGCCCCTCTTGGACCTGCATATCAAGCTGGTACAATGGCAGGAAATCCTGCTTCTATGGCATCTGGTATTGCTTGTCTAGAAGTTCTTCAACAAGAAGGGCTTTATGAAAAATTAGATGAACTTGGTGCAATGCTTGAAAAAGGAATTTTAGAGCAGGCTGAAAAACATAATATCGATATTACATTAAACCGCCTAAAAGGTGCTTTAACTGTATACTTCACAACAAATACAATTGAAGATTACGATGCAGCACAAGATACAGATGGGGAAATGTTCGGCAAATTCTTCAAGCTAATGCTTCAAGAAGGCGTTAACTTAGCACCTTCTAAATACGAAGCATGGTTCTTAACAACAGAACATACAAAAGAAGATATTGAATATACAATCGAAGCTGTAGGCAGAGCATTTGCTGCTTTAGCAGACAATAAATAATCGCATCATGAAAAGGAAAAAAGAAAGCACACCTTTCTTTTTTCCTTTTTTCTATTTCATAAATTCCTCATTAATAGTATAATTATTCATAATTATCTGTTTAATTTTCTTTTATATCCTTACTATCTTTGTATGCAAGGCTGCTCACGCCTTAAATAGTAAGATTATTCAAACTTCAATAAGAGGGGGGATTGACGGATGCTCAATAAAACAAATACATGGACACCGTCTTTATTTCGAGGTTATAAAAATGCAGAACATGATGCGTGTGGAATCGTTTCCGTTATGGAGAAACGAAAAATTCCTACAAAAGAAAACATTGATCTTTGCATACAATCTCTCGTTAAAATGAATCATAGAGCTGGTTTCATTAATGGTGAAGGCGATGGAATCGGTATTCACATTGATGTACCAAAAGCACTTTGGAGTGAAAAACTAAAAAGTAGCGGATATAATCCAACGATCGTGGATCATCCCCACTTTATCGTTGGACATTTTTTTCTAAACAAAAACGCAAATGTAGTTAATTTAAAAAATCATATTCGTACCCAACTAAGCAACGAAAACTTTGCAATTCTTTTTGAAAGTGACGATGCAATAAACTCCGATGCACTCGGTCCACTTGGTAAACAAGAAGAACCTTTATTTTGGCAAGTTGCCCTTATCGCTGAAAATGAAGTTAAAAATATTGAGCAAACATTATTTTCAGTAACGATAAAAATAGAGGAAAACGAAGCGATTCATGTTGCTTCCTTAAGTCGTGATCATGTTGTATATAAAGTTCTCGGTGCTGGTGATACGCTTGTGGCCTATTACAATGATTTACAACACCCGCTGATCGCTTCAACTATGACACTTGGACATAATCGCTATTCTACAAATACATTATCTAATTTTTTTCGTGTACAACCATTTAGCATTCTCGGACATAATGGTGAAATTAACACAATTGCCAAGTTACGCGATCAAGCTGACATGATTCACGTTCCACTTACTGCTGGGGGTAGCGACTCCCAAGATTTAAACCGCACCTTAGAAACTCTACTTGTTCAATACGACTACAGTTTATTTGAAGCAATGGATATACTATTCCCACCAATCATTAATGAAATTAAACTTTATGAACCGCATTTACAAGATTTATATACGTATATACGTGAAGCATGGGGCCATTTTGCACAAGGTCCAGCTGGCATTATTTCACGCTATAAAGATGAAGCTGTTTTCAGCGTCGATTCCCTCGGACTACGACCAGTTTGGAAAGTAGAGACAGAGAGTTCTTATATTTTCTCTTCTGAACCTGGAGTTGTATCTCCAACTGAATATGTAGCAGAACCGAAACCACTCGCTCCTGGAGAAAAAGTCGGACTAAAGTGGAATGAACAAGATGAGCTTGTTCTTTATGAATATGACAAATACCAAGCTCAAGTATATGACCGTTTTAAAAAACGAGTGGATACTAAAGATTATCATTTAAACTTATCTACCCCTGAAACGAAAGAAATCCAAGGATTATGTGATTCTATGCAAGTTGAAACGAAGCAATACGTTGCTTTCGGATGGGATCGTGAACATATTCAACTTCTTGAACAGATGGCAACAAAAGGCGTTGAGCCAATTCGCTCACTTGGGCATGACTCACCACTCGCTGCACTCGATACTGATAGACGAAATATCGCTGACTTCATTAAGGAGAGTGTAGCTGTTGTTACAAATCCAGCAATCGATCGTGACCGAGAAGTTGAACACTTCTCCACACGAACGATACTTGGCGAACGTCCAAGTTTATTGGCTGGTGCTAAACAGCCATTTGTAGTTGAGATGCTTTCCCCAATCATTTTAGAAGGAAGCGTAGCACAATCTATTGCAGAAGAATTACACACAATTACGTACGAACAACTTATACAGCTATTCAATACTCATAGCTCTATCGCTACAATCTCTGCTACATTCAGTCAGGCAGAAACTTTACAATGCGCCTTAAATCGAATTAGTTCTGAAGCGATAACAGCTGTGAACGATGGAGCTTCCCTATTATTAATAGACGATGCTGATGCTCACCTAAATGGACGATTATGGATTGATCCGCATTTAGTTACCGCTAAAGTACATCAAATATTAAGCGAAAATAAATTACGCCGAAACTGCTCTCTCGTTATACGTTCTGGTGCCCTTCGCTCCTTACACGATATTGTCACACTGTATGGATTAGGAGCAGATAGTATTAATCCATATTTATTATTTGCAACCGTAAATGATGGGACGAAAACACCTATTACGAATTTATATCATGCACTTAATAAAGGGCTAGAGAAAGTCATTTCAACAATCGGAATTCATGAATTACGCGGTTACGGTCGCCTCTATTCTTCTATCGGATTACATGAAGAAATCGCAAACATATTACAAATTACGAATTTCTTCGGTTCAAATAATTTAGCTTTCTCGCTTGAGTCACTTGCTGAAGATGCACAAATGCGAGCAGATGATTATAACAATCCTAAAGTTAGAATGCGAAAATCTTTTCATATATTCCCGCGAATTTGGAAAGCAATCGGTGATGTCGCAAAGGGAAACTCTTATGATGATTACCGTGAAAAATTAAGTGAATTAGAAGAAAATAACCCAATCGCAATTAGACATCTTGTTCAAACGAAAGAAACAAAACATGTCGTTCCGGCTGAAGAAGTGTCCATCAGTATTCAAAATCATGATTTACCATTTATTATTAGTTCTATGTCATTCGGTTCTCAAAATGAAATTGCCTTTCGTGCATATGCAGAAGCAGCCGATCAGCTAAATATGATTAGTTTGAACGGTGAAGGCGGCGAAATTAAAGATATGATTGGAAAATATCCACATACACGTGGACAACAAATCGCGTCCGGACGATTTGGCGTAAACGCCGAACTACTCAATTCATCAAACTTAATTGAAATAAAAATTGGGCAAGGTGCCAAGCCTGGTGAAGGTGGACATTTGCCAGGTTCAAAAGTAACAGCCAAAATCGCTGAAGCACGTAACGCTACAATTGGCTCAGATTTAATTTCACCTTCTAACAACCATGATATTTATTCCATTGAAGATTTAGCTCAAATGATTACAGAAATTAAAACGGCCAATCAACTTGCGAAAGTAGCTGTAAAAGTTCCTGTCGTCCCTAACATTGGAACAATTGCTGTCGGTATCGCAAAAGCTGGTGCTGATTTTATTAACATTAGCGGATTTGATGGTGGTACAGGTGCCGCACGTATTCATGCATTGCAACATGTAGGGCTTCCTGTAGAAATTGGTGTGAAAGCCGCTCACAATGCTTTATTAGAAGCAAATATGAGACATAAAGTAGAAATTTGGGCTGACGGTGGTATTCGAAGTGTGAATGATGCCTTAAAAATCATGCTTCTTGGGGCAAACCGCATTGGATTTGGTACATTATCCATGATTGCAATTGGTTGTACAACTTGCCGCGGATGTCATCTAGATACTTGTCACGTTGGAATTGCAACACAAATTGAATCTGAAGCTCAGGCGAAAGAACACGGATTACGCCGCTTCGTCCCGCGTGAATTAGAAAGCGCCGTGGCTGGATTATTACATTTATTCACTACTTTTGGCAAAGAACTAAAACGATTAACAGGAAATCTCGGCTATACAAATTTACAAGAAATTGTCGGACGTTCCGATTTATTAGAACAAGTTCGAGGCGAAAATTTATTAGACTTATGTAATTTACTACAAACGATAGAACATCCATCTATCACAAAAACAGAAGACGTACTAGAAAAACAATTTGAAACAGTTCATTCCCCTCATTCGAAAGAATTAGTAGGGGTTGGCGTAGAGCAACGCGTTATGGGCGGTCTAGAATCTTGCTATCGCGTTCGTAGTAAATTATATGAAGACACGAAGCTTGAACCACTTACATTAAAGTATACGAATGGCTCGATTCCTGGAAATGGATTAGGTGCTTACAATAGTGAGAACTTATTTATACACGTAAACGGCGGCGCACAAGATGGTATTGGTAAAACCTCCTTTGGTGGTGGTATTTATATAACGAAAGCAAAAGGAAAAGACGGTCTATATTATAACGGTTCTGTCGGAAAAGGTTTTGGATACGGTGCACAAAAAGGGGCGCTATACGTTCAAGGTAACGCTGATGCTCGCGCTGGCATTCGCCTCTCTGGAGCAGACATGATAATTGGCGGACGCATGATAAAGCCACTCCGCGAAAAAGAACAAGGGAATATAGGAGCATACTCTAATATTAAAGGTTTCGCTTTTGAATATATGACAAATGGGCGCGCGCTTGTTTTAGGAGATCCTGGTCCATGGATTTGCGCTGGTATGACTGGCGGTGTTGTTTATTTACGCCATGATTCAAGCTTAGGTTTAACAGAACAGGCCTTAAAAAGAAGAATCGCAAAAGGAGCAAATGTTACATTACAACCACTTAGTAAAAATGGTGTGCAAGATGTGACCGAGTTATTACTAGATTATATCCGTGTATTAAATGAACATGAGCAATACGAGGAAGTTGCTTTATTGACACCGTTATTCGATGATATGCAGCAACAGTTTTTTGAAATCATCCCGAAAAAAGAGCAGGCTGATCCATCTATCTCAACAGAGTGATATGCCTAATTTTCATCTTCAAGAAAAAAATTGACGAAGTACACTTCTCATAGTAATCTATAGTAACAATTTGAAACCTGCTGAAATTCAGCAGGTTTTTTTACTAAAAATTGATGTTTAAAAAGAATTAGGAAAAAGTATAAAATGAATCTTAATTTCTTATTAACGTCACTAAAATATCACTTGCTAACATATTGTAATGAATGTATAGTATCATGTTGTACATTCATTATGACAAGAGAAAGGATCTTATTAAGGGTATGAAACTTGGTGCTCGCATTTTAAAAACGGGTATTGCCATCACATTAGCTTTATTTGCTTGTATTTTACTTAACTTACCGAGTCCAGTATTTGCGGGAATTTCAGCTATCTTCGCTGTTCAACCATCTGTATACCGTTCGTATTTAACTGCACTTGAACAAATTCAAGCAAACGTCATTGGTGCGGTATTCGCTATCGCATTCGCTACTGCTTTTGGACATAATCCTTTTATTATTGGATTAACATGTATATTAGTAATTGCTCTTACATTGCAATTACGATTAGAAAACACAATATCAATTGCTTTAGTAACAGTTATCGCTATTATGGAGTATCAAGGTGAAGATTTCTTTAGTTTTGCCTTACTTCGATTTGCGACGATTATGGTTGGAATTATTGCGGCTTCACTTGTAAATTTAGTGTTTATGCCGCCAAAATACGAAACAAAGTTATATCATCGCATCGTTGATAATACAGAAGAAATTGTAAAATGGATTCGAATGAATAGCAGGCAAGCTTCTGATTTTACAACATTAAAAACTGATATTGATCGTATGAAAGAAAAAATGATCAAACTAAACCATTACTATTTGCTGTATAAAGAAGAAAGAAGCTATACGAAAAAAGTAAAGTTCGCAAAAATTCGTAAGCTTGTTTTATTCAGACAAATGTTAGCGACGACAAGTCGTGCTTTAAGTACGTTAAAATCATTACATCGTACTGAAAACGAACTGCGCTATATGCCAGAAGAATTCCAGGAATCTATTCAGAACGAACTTGATTCATTAACACATTATCATGAACAAGTTTTATTAAAATTTATTGGTAAAGCAAAAAAACAACAATCTGTTGAAATGCTTGATGAAGTTGAAACAGGTAAACAGGAATTAATTGATATCTTTATGGAATATCAAAACAAGGATGATGAAGAGGCATATAAAACATGGCTACATCTCTTCCCTCTTATTTCTGCTATTATTAACTATAGTGAAGAAGTAGAGCATTTAGATTTACTTGTGGATAGCTTCTACACATACCATAAACCAGAAGCAGAACTCAAAATCGATGATAAAAAAGAAGACGAATAAAAAACAGCTCCTTTTACGCTAAAGGAGCTGTTTCTGTTATATGTTGAAGTTGATATAAATTGTGGTAATATCCTCTTTTTTTCATTAATTCTTCATGAGATCCTGTTTCTTTAATTTCACCATCTTCAATGTAAATAATCGTATCCACATGCGTAATCGTCGCCAATCGATGTGCAATTATGATCGTCGTTCGATCAGCAGCTAACGTTTGAAGCGCCTCTTGAATATATCGTTCATTTTCTAAATCCAAAGCGGAAGTCGCTTCATCTAATATAAGTAACGATGGATTCTTTAAAAACACGCGTGCAATCGCTACACGTTGCCTTTGCCCACCAGATAACTTCACACCGCGTTCCCCGACGACAGTATCATAACCATCAGGTAACTCAATAATAAAATCATGAATTTGCGCAGCTTTGGCAGCTGCAATTACTTCTTCCTCTGTAGCTTTCGGATTCCCATATAAAATATTTGCCCCGATTGTATCGCTAAATAACAAATTATCTTGCAGTACAATTCCAATATGACTACGTAAATTTCTCATATCATACTTTCTAACATCTATCCCATCTACATAAACTGCGCCTGAAGAAACATCATAGAAACGCGGGATTAAACTAGCAAGAGATGACTTCCCTCCCCCACTCGCTCCTACAAGTGCTACCTTCTCTCCTGGCAATATAGTTAACGAAAGGTTATGTAATACCTCTTTTTCATCCGAGTTGTAACGAAAAGATACATTATCAAATATCACTTCACCATTTAATTTTTTCGTTTGTACCGCACCTTGTACATTCACAATATCGTATTTTTCGTCTAACAGTTCAAACACCCGATCCATCGATGCGAAAGACTGTGTTAATGTCGTAGAGGAATTAACAAGGCGGCGAAGTGGACTATACAAACTATCCATATATCCAACAAAGGCAACCATAGTTCCTAAGGTTAACTGCCCCTGAATCACTTCATACGCCGCAAAACCGATCACGAGTAACGGCCCTAAATCTGTTAACGTATTTACTGCCGAAAATGTTCTCGCCGTCCAACTCGTATGTGTTAACGCTTTCGTCAAAAATTCATTATTTCTTTTTTCAAATTGCTTCCCTTCATACTCTTCTAATGCAAAGCTACGTGTCACTTGCATCCCTTGAATACGTTCATGTAAATACCCTTGCATCGTTGCTAACGCTTGTGAACGCTCTTTCGTCAATTTTCGAAGACGCCCGAAAAAATATTTCACTGCCACTACATAAATAGGTAAAATTAATAGCGCAACAAATGTCAATTTTATATTCATAGAAAACATAACAATAATAGCGATAGCAATTGTTGCCGTGTCTAACCAAACATTCATCAAACCAGTAATTACAAAATCCTTCGTTTGTTCTACATCATGAATGACACGCGAAATAATCTCCCCTGTTTTTGTATTCGAATAATAACGTAAACTCAACTTTTGTAAATGACCAAAAATATGTTTTCGCAAATCATATAGTATTGTATTTGCGATACGCTGCGCAAAATATTGACGATAATATTCAATCGGTGGTCTTAACACTGCAAAAATAAAAAAAGCAATCCCAATCGCTGTTACTAGTTGGGACGTCTTATCTTGAAGTGACCCTCCGCCCTGAATGACATCATCAATAATATACTTTAATAACCACGGCATAATGAGCGGGATGCCGAATTTAACTAGACCAATCATAATCGTAATAGCAATAAGCCATCGATATGGTTTAACAAATTGCAAATATCTTTTTATACCTTGCACATAATCCCCCCTCTAATAGGACAAACCTGCGGGGAAATCCCCTGCAGGTTTGTTTTAATTTCTGTACATTAAATATCTCTCATACCACATATCTACAAAGTCTGGTGCGAATGGCCCTTTTCTTTGATGAATCCATTGTGTTAATTGTGCTACATTTCGTTTTAAAATCGTATCAATTACAGGTGGATATTGCATAATTTGACTATGTTTTTCATATTCATCTTCATCTAAAAGTGTATATGTCATATCTGGATACACTTTAATATCTAAATCATAATCAATATACTTTAACGCTTCAGAATCATATGCAAAAGGTGAGCTTAAATTACAATAATAATATACGCCCTCTTCCCTTAACATTCCAATCACATTAAACCAGTAGTTTGCATGAAAATAACAAATTGCTGGTTCACGAGTAATCCATGTTCGGCCATCTGATTCTGTCACTACTGTACGATCATTTGCTCCGATCACAAGACTTTGTGTCCCTTTTAAAATCGTTGTCTCTTCCCACATTCTATGAATGGAGCCATTATGTTTATAACTATGTATTTGTACTTTTTCTCCTTCTTTGGGAAATCCCATATATGCTCCCTTCCTTCAACTGCAAATGCCCTTTGAACTGCATTCACTTTTTTTCTATTATAACTTTTTTGTCGAAATTTTAAAACTAAAGCGATAAGACTCTATATTTCACACTGAATACCATATCCATAGTCTTTCTTAGGGAACGGGGCCAAACGAGGAAAGGAGAATAAAGTGAAACTTTAATCAGCCCTCACCAATCGGACTTTTATGGTCAGCCTGCCCCCACCTAACGCCTTTGCTTTCGCTGAATTTTGAGATGGGGGTCTTACTGCCCATTAAAGTGGGATAAAAAAAGTCCTTCCTCATTTCCATGTAAAGAAGGACCTTTCACCTAAAGGTAACGATATATCTTATCCTAAATTTGAAATCATTTTTTCAGTTTCAAAAGATTGAATCACACTATTTGTTTGCTCTTCAAATTTCTCATGTAATAGCTTGAGCGCTAATTCTGTTCTATATATTTCTTGGCGGATAAAATGTAATTCCTTTTTATCGCACGTATCCTTTTCGCTCATTTCAATTTGCTGATACTTCTCTAGGTGAGCTTGTAACTTCAACAACTCATCCATCGTTTCCAATTGCTCTCCTACCAACTTATCAAAATCGTTCATTACTTACCCCCTTTTGGACTTATTTATCATTTATTATTCCTCATTACATATTTCTAATCTTTAACTTCCTTCTCCTTTGACTACATTTGTTGACTTATTAGAAGTTATGTCGTTCGTTTTATTTTCATTCCCATGACCAAAGCACAAAGAAAACACTTCTCTCGAATTAGAGAAGTGTTTTTCTTTCATTACTGATTTGAACTAGAAGATTGTGATTGTTTTGCAGCTGATTGTGCATTTTGTTTTTTCACAGCATGCACGTCTGTTTCAGTTGCAAATTCAGTACCATAACTAGCGTTTGCACTTTGTGCACCAGAAGCTTGTGCTTTCTTTGCTTCTGATTGCGCGTTTGCTTGTTTTACTGCTTGCACATCTGTTTCAGTTGAAAACTCTGTACCATAACTAGCATTTGTACTTTGAATGCTAGCACCAGAAGTTGCCTTGTTATAACCTTGTTGTTTTTTACTCATCTTTCTCACCTCCACAACCAATAATGTAACCAATTCACTTAGAAGCTATCCGTGATTTTCTTTTTTTAATCTCCGTATATATCTCTTGTCACTCATTCAAACTATAGAAAATGGAGGTGGAAATATGTATATAGGACGCGATATGACTGAACTAACGATGGTTTCAAAAAATGAATGGAAAGAAGATGAATTAGCTTATTTTCATCATTCATTACAACAGATTCTGCCGTATTTAAATGCAGAAGGTCAAAGTATTTACAAAGAAATTGTAATAGAAATTGAATCAAGAGGCGGCTTACAAGAAGGTGATGCTAGTTGGACTCATGGGACGAAAATTTCTTACGATTAAAAAAGTGTTCCCAACCTGGGAACACTTTTTTTGTTTATTGCATTGTAATTTTCTCAACACAACTCTCATAAATCGTACGATGCGATTTAGAGAAAGGTAACTGCTCAAATGCTTCTTTCGATACAAATTTCAATGTATCTGTTTCAACAATATCACCAGTTACTTTTCCGTAAAATACGAATATATCCCAAGTACGATGTGTAAACGTATGTTGTACATTCATTGCGTATTCTTCAATAGAAATCGAAAGCTCAAATTTTTCTTTCATATAATCTATAAGCTGTTCCTTCTGATTACGAATCCCTTCGCCAAGTTCAATATTCGGAAACTCCCACATATTAGCTAATAAACCGGTACTTGGACGTTTATTAATGACGTAACGACCATCTTCCGTTTGAAGTACTCCTGCAACAATCGGTACCATCGTAGGGGCCTTTGCTTTACTTTTGACTGGTAATTCCTTTTGAACACCTTCAGCATATCCCCTGCAATGCTCACGTACAGGACAAAGTAAGCATGCTGGATTTTTAGGAATACAAATCAGTGCTCCTAATTCCATCAAACCTTGATTAAAATAAGATGGATTTTCTGCCGAAATAATTTCACGCACAATCTCTTCAAACACTTTTCTCGTTTTTGGTTTTGCAATGTCATCCCATACTGATAAAATGCGAGACAATACACGCATTACATTTCCATCAACTGCCGGCTCTGGTATACCATAGGCAATACTTAAAATAGCACCTTTTGTATAGGGGCCGACTCCTTTTAATTTTTCAATTTTCTTTACATCACTTGGTACTATCCCGCCATATACTTCTTTTACTTCTTTTACGGCCGCATGTAAATTTCTTGCTCTAGAATAATAACCTAAACCTTCCCATGCTTTTAACACTTCTTCATCATCAGCATTTGCCAAAGCTTCTAGAGTAGGAAACTTCCCCATAAAATTCGCGTAATATGGTTTTACAGCTTCTACTCTAGTTTGCTGCAACATAATTTCCGAAACCCAAACACGGTATGGATCTTTATTTTTACGCCACGGTAAGTCGCGTTGCTCTTTTTCAAACCAACCAATTAAATCATTTTGAAACTGCTCTATGTTAAAATTATTTAATATTTCAAGTGTCAAACTTGATCCCCCTCATTTTTTTGCATATAAGTACTATTATAAAGATTTTAGGAAAAAATTTAAGTAAGATGACATAGGAAATAGAAGGCAAAGGACTTGAGGTATCGAATAAAAAGAGTTACATTAATAAAAAACGGAGGTGGATTTCTATGGACACAGCCACTCACCTTGTTATGGGCGTTACTCTAGGCAGCTTGGCCACGTTAGATCCAGCCATAGCACAAAGTGATATTGGGCCACAAGCAGTTATGCTCGCTACAATTGCTGGTTCCAATATTCCTGATATCGATACAGTTTTAAAATTGCGTAATAACGCTAAATATATAAGAAATCATCGCGGGATTACTCATTCCATTCCTGCAGTGATTCTTTGGTCATTCCTTATAAGTGGCATCTCTTTCGCCTTCTTTTCAGACGCTCCATATTTGCATCTACTACTTTGGTCATTTATTGCCGTCTTTCTTCATGTCTTTGTAGATATTTTCAATGCCTACGGTACACAGGCATTACGACCCTTCACAAAAAAATGGGTAGCGCTAGGTATCATTAATACATTCGATACCGTCATTTTCTTCATCCATATACTCGCAATTGCTTGTATGCTCGTAGGTTCCCATAAAGGGTATACTGCCTTAGCAGCGTATATATTGATGATTGTTTACTATATCGGACGGATTATGATGCATAGAAATATAAGAAGCGTTGTACAAAAACGTTTCAAACATGTTGAGAAGATAATTATTTCTCCTTCTTATCGATTTTATCATTATCATTTAGCAATCGTTACAACCAATTATTACTACGTTGCTAGATGGCATCGTGGTAACATCATGGTATATGATAAGTTCGATCGGGTACCGTTCCCAGATAATGCTATTATGCGCGCAGCTAAACAAGATGAAAACATCTCAGCATTTTTATCTTTCTCCCCTGTATATCGCTGGGACATTTTCGATTATGATCATTATTATGAAGTTCGATTCATTGATTTGCGATATCGCAGTAAAGACTATTATCCATTCGTTGCAATCGTTCAACTCGATCATAATTTAAATATTATTAGTTCCTATACAGGATGGATTTTTAGTGAAGAAAAACTTCGAAAAAAACTGGAGTTACTTCCACATTAAAAAAAGCGACTTCAGTCGCTTTTTTTAATGTTTCAAATGATCTTCTTGATTGATTAAATGGCTATATTTCGGATTATTTGTACGCATTTCATGAAGGCGTACTCCATGATTATTAATCCATGATCGCACCACTTGTTCAGTCATTTCTTCTCCTTGATAACGACCTGATTTCGCATAAGTCGTTTGAAAATCTTCCCACAGTAATTCAACCCACGCACGAGCTTGCGCGTAAGAAAGTTTGTCATTTTTGTCTAATAGTTCTTTCGTTAATGCTTCATAAATATCATTCATGTTCTAATCTCCTTTACCTAATTATCCCTTCATTTCTAAAGGATAGTTTCTTCTATTTTGCACATTCTATAATTGATACTTCTTCAAGAGGTATCAACTGATGATGAGGAGGGCGTTCGCAATGGGTAAACAAGCCGAATTTTGGTCTGAGTCAAAAAACAACAGCAAAATCGACGGTCAACCGAAAGCGAAATCACGCTTCGCTTCGAAGCGACCTAACGGCACAATTAACACGCACCCACAAGAACGTATGCGTGCTGCAAATCAGCAGGAAGAATAGTAACAAAGTAACTTAACTTCCTACACGAGGTGATAAAGATGAGCTACCGTGATCGCTTAGATAGTCGTTCTGAATTATTTAACCATACGTGGACTCGTCCGAAACATGCAAAAGCGCAAGTTAACGGACAGACGCAACAAACCCAGTCTCTCATTATATTGGCGAATGAATGTAAAAAACGCCAATTTTAGAATCTCCTATCTCCTGTAACGCCTACCAAAGATGAAAACCAGAGAGATATTCGCTCTCTGGTTTTTATTTTTCTTGTAATAAAGAAATCGGGATTCCGATCTCTTCATTATCATTTTGCTTATGTCCCCAAGCAAATACCCCATTGAAATACGTAATTTCAAATAATATACCAGGTTCTTCTACTAATTCATATGTCTCACCGATATGGAATTTGTTTATGTCAGTCATATAAGCGCGAGCCATTGCTATCTTTCGCATTAATACATCGAACTCATTTACAATTCCAAGTTGCTCAGCTTTTATCGCTTGCTCTTTCAAAAGCCCAATTTCTTCCCTTAGCTCATATGGTGTCATTTCACTGTAGCGCTTTGGCATATTCATCTTATTCTCCTCATCCCTCTTCGCGTTTCATTTGCAAAAATACCTCTATTTCATCGATAGAGAATCCTTTGCGATATAACGCTTGTTTCATCTTATTTTCGAATGTCCATCCATCATGCTTCTTATATTTCTCATAATATTTATTCCCATGATAGTGTAACGCTTCTTGTTGCTTTTCGTCATCTTTTTCGTCTTTCAATTCTTCTAAACAAATTTGAATCACATCTCTAGAATATCCTTTCCGAACAAGCATTTCGTCTAACTTTAGCTTCATTTGTAAAAAGGAATGCTTTTGATAAGATTTCTTCTTCTTTTCTATAAGAATGAAAGCATTCTCAATTTGCTTTTCCTTCGGATATTCTTGTAAACTATGCGTAATAATTAAATCCTGAACACCTTTATTTAACAACTCTCTTTTAATAACAGTAGGACCTTTTCGATTCACATTGCTTTGCGTTCTCGTATATAAAATAGCATACTCTTTATCATTAATATATCGGTCATGTAATAATTTCGAAACGACTTCAGAGATGATGGCCTGTCCCACTTCTTTTTTTCGTAAAAAATCTTCTATTTCTAGTTTCGTTCTCATTTGATAGGATAAATAGGAGATTGCTTGTAAATATGCTTTTTGTACCTCTTCATTGTACAAAATATTTCCTAACGCTATTTCATCAATTTCTAAGCCCTTTTGTAATCCGTGTTTTATTAAGATTACTTCATTGACACTAAATCCGTACTCTTCACCTTGACCTTTATCAATATAAATATTAAATCGTTCTTTCGATCGTTTTTGGACTTCTATTTTTGTAATGACAGCCATACTCTCACCTCTCTATTATTTTAACATAGTCGAGGAACGTTTTTGCTTTTCAAGAATATATATAATGAGGAGGAAATAATTGTGAGAATCGCAATTTCTGGTGGTACCGGCTTTATCGGTACATACCTTTCTACTTTTTTCATTCAAAAAGGATATACGGTTTACATTCTGACTCGAAACAAAACGACTGAAACTTCCGATCCTAACCTTCAATACGTACAATGGACACCAGATTTACAAACCTTCCCTCTCTCTTCTATTGATGTAGTTATTAATCTAGCTGGAGAGTCTATTAATAGTAGATGGACAAAGAAACAAAAAAAAGCCATTGTAAACAGTAGAATTCAAACGACAAAAGGACTCATTAAACAATTGCAGACACTCACCATAAAACCGCACACATTTATTAACGCAAGCGCTATTGGATACTATGGAACGTCTGAAACCGAGTCTTTTACAGAACAGCATGAGCCTCCTGGAGATGACTTTTTAGCACATACAGTATATTCATGGGAACAAGAAGCATCCAAAGCACGCGCTCTCGGAATACGAACAATCTACGCAAGATTTGGAGTCGTATTAAGTGCAGATGGAGGAGCTCTTCCAAAAATGCTACTCCCCTATCAATTCTATATCGGCGGTACAATTGGCTCTGGAAATCAATGGTTATCATGGATTCATATAGACGATGTCGTTCGCATGATTGATTTCATCATACACAAAGAAGAAATTGATGGACCGCTTAACATTACAGCTCCCCGCCCTATAAGAATGAAGGAATTCGGAGAAACCATTGCAGCTATAATGAAAAAACCTCATTGGTTACCTGTCCCTTCATTTATGCTTCGCATTTTA
This sequence comes from Bacillus cereus group sp. MYBK101-2, assembly GCF_051918845.1. NCBI lineage: Bacteria > Bacillati > Bacillota > Bacilli > Caryophanales > Bacillaceae > Bacillus > Bacillus cereus group sp. MYBK101-2. The sequence goes on from NZ_JBQAIE010000008.1 coordinate 21,574, forward strand.
CTTGGTGAGATGAGCATACTTGTACTAGAAGGGCAACATGTATTACCTAGTAAAGCAATTGAGCATGGGTATGAATATACATTTCCGGCAATAGACCATGCATTACAAAATATACTTTCGCATACAATGTAGTACTTCTAAAACACAGTTTTACAGAGGGCCCTTTCAAAACTTTTATTTTCTAGCATCCGGAGCATTATTACACAAATAATCTTTCAGTTACTTTCCCTTACATTCCATTAACATTATAAAGTAACAGAAATGAGGTACCTATGAAAATATTGCTCAAACAAGCCATTGTCTATCCTATTACATCCCAAAAATTTCAAGGGGATGTACTCGTTATAGGAGAAAAAATTGCTGAGGTCAAGCCTTCCATTCAACCTACTCAAGAGATGACAGTTATAGACGCACGTGCTCTTCATCTCTTACCTGGATTTATTGATGTCCATACCCATCTTGGTCTCTATGATGAAGGTACTGGTTGGGCTGGCAATGATGCAAATGAAACGTCTGAAGTTTCAACACCACATATCCGTTCTTTAGATGGAATCCACCCTTTGGATATTGCATTTCAAGATGCGGTACAAAATGGAATTACAACTGTTCACGTTATGCCAGGAAGTCAAAACATTATCGGTGGTACGACTTGTGTAATAAAAACAGCTGGAACTTGTATTGATCATATGATTATCCAAGAACCTGCTGGTTTAAAGATTGCCTTTGGAGAAAATCCTAAAAAGGTCCATAGTAATGGCACAAAAGAGTCCATTACGCGTATGGGAATTATGGGATTACTTCGGGAATCATTCTATGAAGCACAGCACTACGGGCATGAAGCTGATTTTCGAATGCTTCCTATCTTAAAAGCATTACGCCGTGAAATACCCGTACGTATCCACGCTCACAGAGCAGATGATATTAGTTCTGCTCTACGCTTTGCAACAGAGTTCAATCTTGATTTACGTATTGAACATTGTACAGAAGGACACTTTATTGTTGAAGAACTTTCAAAACACAATTTGAAGGTTTCAGTTGGCCCCACGCTTACACGCCGTTCTAAAATCGAACTAAAAAATAAAACATGGGATACTTACCATATATTATCAAAAAATGGAGTGGAAGTTTCCATCACAACAGATCACCCCTATACACCCATTCAATATTTAAATATTTGTGCTGCTGTCGCAGTAAGGGAAGGATTAGACGAAAAAACTGCACTAGAAGGAATCACTATATTTCCAGCGCGAAATTTACGTTTAGAGGATAGAATTGGAAGTATTGAGGCTGGAAAAGACGCTGATCTTGTGCTCTGGACCCATCATCCTTTCCATTATTTAGCCAAGCCTGTACTAACTATGATTGATGGAAAAATAATTTACAAAAAAAATAAAAAAAACTAGTTTATTTTTTTGACTAGATAAAGTATTATACGATTATAAACTGAATGAAACCATAATCAATTTGTGTCGTGATTATCATTTTCAAATTGATGAATGGGGAAGGCAAATGGTGCGCCACCAGCGTTAGAAACTGGTTCTAGTGGGTTCGATTCCCACCCCGAAATTTTTTAAAGATTGATATAAAAATTTCGAGGGTGGGGTGTTTTTTCGTCATGCTACCCTCGTGTGAGGAGGAGTTAGTATGTTGAAAAAACGCGACTTACACGACAGCCACGTTCTATACGAGTTAATGGTGGATCCAGCTGTCTTCCCTTTTGTGCGTCAAAAGGCTTATTCTTATGAGGAATATTTATTTTTAACGAAACAAACGATTGAAGCTGAAGAGCGTGGGGAATTAATTTCACGTACAATTTTAGATGAATGGGGTAACCCTATCGGAACAATTACTTTATTTGATGTGCAAGAAAAAGCCGGATTCCTTGGAACATGGCTTGGCAAACCTTATCACGGAAAAGGCTACAATAAATTGGCAAAAGATTCATTTTTTAGCGAACTTTTCTACGAGTTAGATATTGAAACGATTTTTATGCGTATTCGCAAAATAAATATTCGTTCTATTAAAGCTGCAGAAAAATTACAATATGTAAATCTAGCAAACGAAACAAGAAAAGCCGTTTATGATGAAATTAACGCAAATGAAGAAGTATATAACTTATATGAAATTCCAAAAGATCAATATACACTTGCTACAATGCGAGATACAACGTTCCAAGATTCTCATCACTTAAAAGAAGCGTAATCTAAATTTTCAGAAATAATAATTAACCATTAACATTTTGATATATACGTATATCACCCCATGTCTTTGGAAACGATAAATAGTGACTTTAGGACACGAGGTGATTTGTAATGGATAAAAAGAAACGTGACAAAACAAAAAACGCATTATCTAGTACACAAGAAGTTCTCTACCAACGAGAATTTCGTAAAGCAGATCGCGCAGCGGGTTATCGTTCGAAAAGTATTTAAAGTGAGAATGAATAATTAGAAGTTCTCCCCCCTAATTATTCATTCTCATTACATATTTTTTCTACGTGATAGAGTAAAAAAAGGTTCCTTATAAATAAGGAACCTTTTTTATGTGGATAACGTTATCCACATAATTTATAGAATTGTGAATAAATTGAATAAATCTTTCAAAAGTTTATATATTGTAACGTACATCAAATGTTAGAATTGTGGATATTTTTCTAAAAATTGTGGATAATGTGGATATAGTTGTTAATATTCCGACTTTACTGTTTAATGAAAGCGCACTCTTCATGTGGATAAGTCTTTATCTTCGAAAATAATAAAGAACCCTCTTTAAACATACAAAAGAGGGTTTCATATTAAGTAAATGATTGTGCAAGAGCAGGTGATTTAATAGGTATATGATTCGGTTCTACATGGTTTTCTGCCAAAATTGTATCCACAATATGATCAGCTGGCTCTGGACGATAAATACTTTTCATCGCTTCTTTCATTTGAAGAAGCCTCATATCATCTTGTAATAACGCCTCTGTTTTTGCAAAAACCTCACTATCATCACGAATGACAACTGCAGCCCCTTTTCTTTCAAAGTACATCGCATTTTCATTTTCTTGTCCTGGAACAGGCTTATATAAAATGACAGGTACTTGCAATGCTGCCGCTTCACTTAACGTAATACCGCCTGGCTTTGTAATCATACAAGAAGTAACACGGAATAGTTCATCAATATTTTCTACATAACCAAATACTTTTAATGCATCAGGATTTTTTTCCTGTAATCCTACCAAATCCTGTTTTAACGCTTCATTTTTCCCACAAACGACAACTACTTGTAAATCAGGTACTGACATAAATGATTGGCATAGTTCTTTTACACTTCCTAATACTCCATGAGCACCTGCTACAATTAGTAAAATCTTTTTATTCTTACATAACTGATATTTATTATATATAATATCTGAATTGATCTTTAACTCAAAACTACTACGAATCGGAATTCCAGTTTCAACAATTTGCTCCGCAGGCACACCAATATCAACCATAACTTTTTTTACGTGATCAGTTGCTACAAAATAACGATCTACTTCCCGATGAATCCATATTTTGTGCACACAAAAATCCGTTAATACGTTATACACAGGAATTGAAATACCTGTTTGCTTTTTTAATTCTGGTACAGCTATAATCGGAAAAGTATTAATAACAATATCCGGTTTCTCCGCTTGTAAAAGTAATTTCAAACGTTTCCTTCCAAAATTTGCATACCAAGATGCTATTTTTTTATCATAAATTTTTTCTACGCCATAATAAAACAAGCGGTACAATTCTTTTCCTATTGTATAACTTTTTAAATATAAATATTTTGTAATATCGGTTATAACCGGATGTGATTCTCCGAACAAATCGCATACAATTACATCTTTAATTCCTTTTTGGCGAAATGTTTGCTCTAATGTTTTCGCTACTTGCACATGACCGTTACCGTAATGTGCAGTTAATATTAAAACCTTGGGGTTTTTTATCAAACAAATCCACTCCTAGCTTATTGTTTCTCCATATTGCATATACGACAATAGGAAAAACATTTTCCTTAAAAATTACATAAACAGACTCTAATATTTCTCTTTCAGCTATGTACCTGTCGTGGATATGCAAAGCATATAAGATTGACCCCTTAATCCTATCTGTGCTCATATCTTTACATTATACTTTCCTATAAGAGCTTTCGCAATAACTTACAAATGTTCTCTATTCCATGATACTCACTCTTTTACTTCTTAATTCTTTTTACTATTTTGATTTCCCTTTACAATTATGTAAATTTCTCTACTTATTCCTTACAAAAATATGGATATTCTATTTTTAGTATACTCTTTTCTCTATATATACTCTAGGTTTTATTGTAAAGAAAGCAAAAAGCCTAATCCAATATTTGGATTAGACTGCTTGTAAAATATGTCTTGCTTCTTCTACATTTTTTTCAGTAGGTGGTTCTACATTCGCAAGTGGATACTTATGTCCAAGTGCCTCCCATTTATATACACCAAGCTTATGATATGGTAACACTTCAACTTTTTGAACATTAGACAGACTTTGAATAAAGCTAGATAACTTTTGTAGATCCTCTTCATTATCAGTAACACCAGGAACTAATACGTGTCGTACCCAAATCGGTTTATTTTTATCCGATAAATAACGAGCAAATTGTAAAATATGTTCATTTGGTTTTCCTGTTAATTTACGATGTTTCTTTGAATCAATATGTTTTAAATCCAATAAAACTAAATCTGTGTACTCCATTAAAATATCTAGCTTATTTTGGAATTCTGGTTCTTCAGAATAACAACCACCCGAAGAGTCAATTGTTGTATGAATTCCAATTTCCTTACATTTCTTAAATAATTCAATTAAGAAATCTAGTTGTAATAATGGTTCCCCACCACTAACTGTTATACCGCCTCCGGAAGCTTCAATAAAAGGAAGGTAACATGTCACATCCTGCATTACTTCTTCGACTGTTATTTCTTTTCCTTTACCGATCTCCCACGTATCAGCATTATGACAATATTGACAACGTAATAAACACCCTTGTGTAAATATGACATAACGAATTCCTGGGCCATCAACAGTACCACAAGACTCTACAGAATGAATTCTTCCTTTTACCATGTTACTTCCTCCTTTATTGAAACAGCCTCCCTCTGCTATTTATAAAATGCAGAGGGACACTTTTTTCATTTACATGCTTTCATGCATTGTACGGTTAATTACATCGATTTGTTGTTCACGAGTTAATTTAATAAAGTTTACAGCGTAACCAGATACGCGAATTGTTAATTGTGGATATTTCTCAGGATGTTCCATTGCATCCATTAATGTTTCACGGTTAAATACGTTAATATTTAAGTGATGTCCTTCTTTTACTGCATAACCATCAAGCATTGATACTAAGTTACGTACTTGTACTTCATCCTCTTTACCAAGTGCTTTTGGAATAATAGAGAATGTATTAGAAATGCCATCTTGTGCATCTTCATATGGTAATTTAGCTACAGATAATAATGAAGCTAACGCACCTTTTGTATCACGTCCATGCATCGGGTTCGCACCTGGTGCAAATGGTTCTCCAGTACGGCGACCATCTGGAGTGTTACCAGTTTTCTTACCGTATACAACGTTAGATGTGATTGTTAAGATTGACATTGTATGAACGGAATTTCTATATGTTTTGTGTTTACGAAGTTTATTCATAAATGTTTTCACAAGATTTACAGCAATTTCATCTACACGGTCATCATTGTTACCGTATTTAGGGAAATCTCCTTCAATTTCAAAGTCAACTGCAATTCCGTTTTCATCGCGAATTGGTTTTACTTTTGCGTATTTAATTGCACTTAAAGAGTCTGCTACTACAGATAGACCCGCGATACCTGTTGCCATTGTACGAAGAACATTTGTATCGTGAAGTGCCATTTCAATACGTTCATAGCTATATTTATCGTGCATGTAGTGAATAACATTTAATGTGTTTAAATATAGACCCGCTAACCATTCCATTGTCATATCAAACTTATGCATAACTTCTTCATAATCTAATACTTCAGAAGTAATCGGTGCGTACTCAGGACCAACTTGTGCTTTAGATTTTTCATCTTTACCACCGTTAATCGCATATAGCAATGCTTTTGCTAAGTTTGCACGTGCACCGAAGAACTGCATTTGTTTACCAATTCTCATTGCAGATACACAACAAGCAATTCCGTAGTCATCGCCATAGTCAGCACGCATAATGTCATCATTTTCATATTGAATTGCTGATGTTTTAATAGACATTTTCGCACAGTAGTTTTTAAAGTTCTGTGGTAATTGTTTAGACCAAAGAACTGTTAAGTTTGGTTCTGGAGCTGGTCCTAAATTATCTAATGTATGCAAGAAACGGAATGAGTTCTTTGTTACTAATGGACGACCATCCAATGCCATACCACCGATAGACTCAGTTACCCAAGTTGGGTCACCAGAGAATAACTCATTATAATCAGGTGTTCTTGCAAATTTCACAAGACGTAATTTCATAATGAAGTGATCCACAATTTCTTGTACGTCTTCTTCTGTTAAAGTACCATTTGCTAAATCTCTTTCAATATAAATATCTAAGAATGTAGAAGTACGTCCAAGACTCATTGCAGCTCCGTTTTGCTCTTTAATTGCTGCAAGATATGCAAAGTATAACCATTGGAATGCTTCTTGAGCAGTTGTTGCTGGCTTAGAAATATCAAAGCCATGAGAAGCAGCCATTTGTTTTAACTCTTGAAGTGCACGTATTTGCTCAGATAACTCTTCGCGTAAACGCATTGTATCTTCACTCATTACACCACCAGTTAAATTTAAATCTGTTTTCTTCGCTTCAATTAAATGATCTACTCCATATAATGCTACGCGGCGGTAGTCACCGATAATACGTCCACGTCCGTATGCATCTGGAAGACCCGTAATAACACCTGATTTACGAGCAGCTCTCATTTCTGGTGTATAAGCATCAAATACACCTTGGTTATGAGTTTTTCTCCAATCTCTGAAAATACGACTAAGCTCTTTATCCATTTCGTATCCATAAGATTCACAAGCTTGTTCCGCCATACGAATACCACCATATGGTTGTAAAGAACGTTTAAATGGTTTATCAGTTTGGAAACCGACTACTTTTTCAGTCTCTTTATTTAAATATCCTGGTTCATGTGATGTAATAGAAGAAACAATTTTTGTATCCATATCAAGAACGCCACCGTTTTCACGTTCTTTCGTTGTTAAATCCATTACTTGATCCCAAAGTTGTTTCGTTGCTTCAGTTGCTCCCGCTAAGAAAGATTCGTCTCCCTCGTAAACGTTTACATTATTTAAAATGAAATCGCGAACATCAATCTCTGCTTTCCATTTTTCACCTTTAAAGTTTTCCCATGCGTTTTTAACATTTTCTAATACTTGAGTCATCCTAATCTCCTCCATTTTTGATTAGTACAGGACTAAGATTTTTTATATAACAGCTTACACACTTAGAATACTACTTTTTTACGAAAGTGAACGAAATAGTTGTGACATGTTTGTGAAATATTGAGCAAACTACTATATACATAGTGTTAACTTCATTTGAAAGTCTTTAAAATTAACCCTTTCCTTAATTGTATTTTTTTGGTATTCTTATATACGAGTCCTATTTTGTAATATAAAAACAATACCCATTGTAGAGCTGTAATACTCTTATCTCCTAATCTGTTATAGTTTTTTATAACAGAACAAAAAAGTGTACATATGTTGTACACTTTTTTGTTACTTATAAAATATCTCTTTTTCTATTTCCATCATGGAATCCACCACGACTGCCTGTTAATACAATTAATTGCTCTAACCCTTCTATATGATCACCTATAATTCGAAGTACAGCTGGTGGATGACCTATTTTAGCAAAATGTTCACTGGGACGAATACGGTTCATCTTATCGACTTCAACACGACTTACACATGCAACTTCAAATCCTGAAAGAATAGCTTTCACTTGGGCTACACACGGTGCCAGTAAAGATCTATATCCAATTTCTTTCAAACACTTACGACTAAACGCATTCGGTACAGCGATAAGAGAGCCTACGCCTAGATCTTTTCTATCACAAGCTAAATTTAATGCATATTTAAATGCAGTTACAAGATGAAGCGGTACTCTTAAATCTAAATAATGATTTAGATCATTTAATGCAACATCTGTTCCATCTGCAATAGCTTTCGCAAAAGGATATAACTCACTCGCTGGAATAACAAAATCGCCGTCTATAAATAACACAATTTCTCCTTTTGCAAAATACGTTCCAAGTGAGCGCCCCACATCATTTCCGAGTGCTTCTTTATATACGATTGTCGTTGCTCCCTTTTCTTTTGCAATCGTTGCTGTTTGATCAGACGAACCATTTACAACAACGATAATTTCAAAAGGTTCAATTTTGCGAAGTTCTTCTATAACGTTTCCAATTGTTTTCTCTTCATCTTGTACAGGAATAATGACCGATAATTGCTTTCCCTTATACAAATTAGATGTAACGCCCCATCCTTGATAAAAATCTTCAAAATCTAAAGTATGATAGACACTATCTCTTTTCCTATTTCCATCACAATACCCTCCGCGCTCATCGCTACCTACTATTCGCTCCGCTACAGCTTCTATATGGTCACCTATCATCCGTTTTTCAGAATGAGAAAGACCTGCGCCATACGCAGCATGCTCGGTCGGCCGAAATTTATTTGGCGTAATAACGTCAATTGCACAATGTCGACTAATTCTCCATTTGCTTTGAACTAGACGTAAATGAGCGAGAATAGGATTAACAAAACATTCATATCCAATACTTTGAACAACTTCTTTCGTCAACGCATGAGGTACAGCTAATAAAGAATCAATTTTTAACTCTTCACGCTCTAATATTGCATTTAATATTTGGCGCCATACTGTAATAGAATTAGGTTTTTGCCTTTTTAAAAATAATGCGTCCAAATTATTTAAAACTACATCTGCCTGATTGTATAAAATCGGATTAAGAAATAACTGTAATTTTGAAGTTTGAATAGCAAAATCGCCATCTATAAATAGTAGTACATCACCTATAGCTTCTTTGGCACCAGCTGCACGTCCAACATCATTTCCAAGCTTTTCTGTATACCGCAGTACTTTACATCCTAAATGCTCAGCAACTGTTTCTGTACCATCAGTACAACCATTTGCTACTACAATAATCTCTAATGGATTTAATCCTTTTACCGATTGAATAACGTCTGAAATCGTATCGATTTCATTACATGCAGGAATAATAACAGATAATGACTTAGCCATTGTCTTCTTCACGAAACCACTTAATTGTTTCCTTCAATCCGTCTTCCCACGTTACTTTCGCCTGAAATTGAACAAGCTCTTTTAATTTTGTTACGTCCGGTCTTCTATTTGGAATTTCCTCAAAGCCATGTGGGTATACCTCTTCGAAAGGAACTTGAACAATTTTCGAAGAAGATTTCGTTAGTTTTTTAATTACTTCTGCTACTTCTTTTATACTCTTTTCATTCTCAGAACCTATGTTAATAATTTCACCATTTACCTTTTCATCCATCGCTCGAATCGTTGCCTCTACCGCATCACTTACATACGTAAAACAACGTGTCTGCTCTCCATCTCCATATACGAGAATGTCTTCTCCTTGCAAAGCCGCACTAATAAATCGCGGGATTACCCCTGCATACGGACCATCTTTCGCTCTTGGACCATAAATATTAAAATAACGAACAATCGTTACCGGTAAACCTTCTAATGCGTATCCTAAACATAATGTTTCTTCTAATGTTTTACACACTGCATAACTCCAACGTATTTTAGAAGTTGCCCCGTATAATCGATCTCCCTCTTCAGAGAAGGGTGGCTTTGCCTTACCATATACTTCTGAAGTAGACGCAAAAACTACTTTCTTCTTTCCTTTTAGCGCTGCTTGTAAAATGTTTCTCGTTCCATCAAAATTCGTTTCAATAAGCTCTATACTCTTTTCCATTGTCGTTTTCACACCTAAAATTGCTGCTAAATGAAACACTACATCATGTTGATTTACTAATTCATAAATAGAATTTTTATCTAAAACACTTATTGGAATAATCCGAATTTCTTTCATTAACTCATCATGATATTTATTTCTCCCTTTATAGAAGTTATCAACGATAGTGACATCATAACCTCTTTTCACCAGCTCTTCAGCTAAATGCGATCCAATAAATCCTGCTCCACCTGTAATTAAACATTTCTTACTCATACACTCACCTTCTTTATAATTCCACGTGTATCTACGACTTGCTTTATCCCTTTAAAAACCTTCCAATCGATATTAGAGTGGTCTGTTAAAATTAAAATACAATTCGCTTGTTTAACGACTTGTTCATCCAAAGAAACAGATTGATACACCTTATCTCCAAACTTTGCAGAAGAAATATATGGATCGTGATATTCGATTTCATATCCTTCTTTTATTAACAATTCAATAATTGGTAAAGCAGGTGATTCTCTCAAATCATTTACATCTTTCTTATACGCAACTCCTACAATTAAAACTGATGCAGGTGATTGCACCATACCTTTTACTTTCCTGACTATTTTCTCTGGCATTTCTTCATTAATCACATGTGCAGCCTCAATTAATTGACTAATTTCCCCATTTCTTTTTATTCTCCATTGGAAATATAAAGGATCTACTGGAATACAATGTCCTCCTATTCCTGGTCCTGGCCAATATGGAGTAAATCCAAACGGTTTTGTAGATGCCGCTTCAAGCGCCTCATAAAAATCAATTCCTAAACTTTCACATAGTGTGTTTAACTCATTTACTAAGGAAATATTGACTAGGCGCTGAATATTTTCAAATAACTTACACATTTCCGCTACTTTCGGAGAACTAACTGGAACAACTACATCAAATGTAGTGCTATACAACTCCTGAACTTTTTGTTTACACTTTTCTGTTTGTCCACTAATAACTTTTGGAATCGTTTGAACAGAATAGTGACTATTAGCCGGATCAATTCTCTCAGGGGAATATCCGATATAGAAATCTTCTCCTACCTTTTTCCCTGTTTGAGAAATAATAGGAATGATAACTTCCTCGAGTGTACCTGGATATGTGGAGCTTTCAAAAATGAAGGTTTGTCCTTTTTGAAGGTTTTGTTGTATATAATGTGAGGCTGAAATGAGGGCACTTAAGTCTGGTTCTCTTTGTTCATTAATTGGAGTCGGGACAGTAACAATAACATAATCACTATTTTGAAAATCAGCAATACCTTGATCCGGTGTATTTACTATTAATTTTTTTTTCGTCAATAAACTTTGTAACTCTTTAGAAGAAACATCCGGAATATAACTTTCTCCTTTTATAATTGATTCTATTTTTCTAATATCTTTATCTAACCCAAGTACTGTATGCCCTCTCTCTGCAAAATGGACTGCTAAAGGAAGGCCAACATACCCTAAGCCAATAATAGCTACTTTACTACTATTCATTTGTATTCTCTTCTTCCCTTCTCAATTGTTGAATGATATCTCTATCTCTATCTCCATCCGTAAAGCCACCGCGTTCGTCCGTACACTGTAATAAATACGCAATCGCCTCAATTTGATCACCGAAAATACGATCAAATGCTGAAATACGCCCATTTACAAATTCGTGTTGCTCTGGACGTACTCGATTTGTTTTTATAACATCTACTAACTCTACTGCTGTAATAGAGAATCCTTCTAAAATAGCTTTTATCTGAGCTAATGGAGGAATCACAAGAGAATCATAACCAATTTTCTCTATTACTTTTTTATGCATAGCGTGTGGTACTGCTGTTAATGAGTTATTCCATAAATCTGGTCGCTTCGCTATCAAATTCACAAAATATTTTCCCATGCTAATTGGATCTGCTGGATGAAACATATCTAATAAACACTGTAAATCATTTAATGCCACATCACTTCCATCTTCAATAGCGCGCAAAAATAGAATTAAATTTGTTGCTGGAATAACAAAATCACTATCAACAAATAAACAAATATCTGCCGTAGCATACATGGCCCCTATCGCCCGTGCTACATTATGCCCAAGCGTTTCCTCCAACTCAACAACAATAACATTCTCTAGCTTTACTTGTTTAATGGTCTTTACGGCAGCTCCATTCGCAACAACTATAATTTCATCTACACCCGCTTTTTTCACTTCCTGTATAACAGACCTTATAGTTGTTTTCTCTTCTGATACTGGGATAATGGCACTATATTTCGCTTTTTTCTTTTGCAATAAAACTGGTTTATACTTTCCTACAAACTCCCTATCTTTATTGCCCTTAGAAAAACCACCGCGATTACCGTATGTTTCGATTACGTATTGTAAAGCTCGCAAATGATCACCCATAATACGACTAGTCGCTTTCGGATAAGGAGAGCCAGGTGATGTGCCCGTATGGACAGGACGAACTTTATTTGTGTAAATGACATCAACTGAAGCCATATCAGAAATATCTACTCCTCTAGACATCGCCATCGCTTGAAATAGTGCTGGGTCCGCTAAATTCCACCACCCTAGTTTTTCAATCACTTCACGACTGATTGCATGTGGTATCGCAATTAAAGACCCTACAACAAATTCTTTCTTGTTCAAATAACGATTTAACATATATTTTCCAACCGTCGTATAATGCGGTCGTACTTTTAAATAAACAGACCATGTTAAGTTATTCAAAACAATTTGATGTCCTTGTTGTATTCCTTTAATAAAAGGATATAATTCTTCACTTTTCATGACGATATCACCGTCTAAAAATAAGACAATTTCACCTTTTGCTTCTCTAGCGCCAATTGCCCGTCCCACATCATTACCAAGAGAATATCTATAATAAATCACACGACAATTATGCTGTAGCGCTATTTCTTTCGTACCATCTGTCGATCCATTATCTACTATGATAATTTCATATGGTTCCAACTTCCTTACTTCTACTAAAACTTTTGATAAAGTACTTGCTTCATTATGCACTGGAATCACAACTGACACTCTCATACTTGTATCACTCTTACCCTTCCAAGCGAACATAAGCAATAATAGGAATACGTACAGCTACATCTTCTGGTGGTCCATAAGAAGGAGAAGTACGAATAATTACTGCCCCATCCGTCACAGATAAAAGAACGCCCGCAATGATTTCTACAGCTGTCACAACTTGCACTAGTTCACCAACATGGTTACGTAATTCATCAGTAAATAACATATATAACTCTCCTTTCTTACGCTTCTTTAATTGATATAATACTTGTAAATGGTAATAAAACTTCTGTTCCTATTCCTTCTTGCAGTGTTAAGAAATCATCACCAACTGCTACAATTACACCCGTTAACTGTCCAACTGTCACAGTAATTTCAACATTTTTACCCAAATACTGCTCTGCAATTTCTTTAAAAGGTGATGTATTACATTCTTTTAAAATGTTACAAATAATAGATTGAAATTTACTTGATTCAATAAATTCTTCCGTAGCTTGCTTAGAGTTTCTTTGAATAAATCTCGCGAAGTTTTGTGAAAATAAAAGTCTTTCCACAGCAGGCAATAACTTATTATCTAAAAAATAATCTAATTGTCTATTAAACAATCTCGATAACTTTTTCCAATAATTACTGAACAGACACATACACTTCTCCTCCTATTATTTTTAAAGTATAAAAACATATCCATACATCTTAATGTATACAAAGCAGACTCTTTTTGTGATAGGTAAGACATACATTTTTCAACGAAACAATATGTTCTAATCACATAAAAAAAAGACTACCTAAAAAGATAGTCTCTTACACTTCAATATTTCGTAACATCGTATAAATGTCATTATTCACTTTACCAAAAGATTTAATGTTGTTTTGAATGTTAGATAATAAAACAACATACACACTACCATTTTTACTAAATCCATTTAAACAGTTCCAGCCTGGCATTACACCGTGATTCGAATAACTTCCCGGGTCTACGTACCATCCAAACCCGTAATCTTTTTTTCCGCCTGTAAACATTTGATTGTAGCTTTCTTTTGAAATTAGCTTTCCAGAGAAGAGTGCTTCATTAAATAAATATAAATCGTGTGCACTTGTATATATATCACCACAACCATATAGTTGTGACATACTTGGAATATTAGGTGTTGTCATATTGTTATTTACTATTTTATAACCTGTCGATGGAAATCTTGTTTGTTCTAGCTCTCTACCAAAACCAGAATGTTTCATACCAGCAGGTGCAAAAATATGTTGTTTAATATACTCTTCTAACGGTTGTCCGCTTACCTTCTCAGCAATATAGGCGAGTATCGAATAGTTAGAATCGGAATACTTCCATTTCTCTCCTGGACCCCCAACACGCTTTTGGTTTCCTATTCGTTTTATCAGTTCTTCATGCGAAATATCCTCTGTTCCCTGTTCATACTCTGGAATTCCTGATGTATGTGTTAGTAAATGTTTTAACTGAATCCCATTACCTTGAGGGAAATCTGGAATATACTTTGCAATCGTATCCTCTACGTTTAATTTATTTTGATCTTTTAATTGCATAATAGCAGTCGCTACAAATGCCTTTGAAATAGAACCAATATAAAAGGTTGTCTCTGAATTATTCGGTACTTGTTTCTCTTTATTCGCCATACCGTATCCTTTATTCAAAAGAACTTTTCCGTTCTTCACAATAACCGCTGTCCCGCTAAATCCTGTATTTTGTAAATATTGATCTAATTGAGCGTTTTCATTAACTTCTTGAGGTGGTCCCTCAGCAGGCTGTTCTGCAGCTTGTGCTTGCTTCACTTGTTCTTCCTGCTCTTTTTGTTTTTGTGCTTCTTGCTTCTTTTTTTCTTCTTTCTTTTTTAGCTCTTCTTGTTTCTTCATTTCTGCTGCTGCTTTTAAAGTTTCTTCTTTCTTATTATGCGCAACAATTTTTGTATACATGAAATATACAACTGAAAATAGTAAGACGATAATGATTGTTCTTTTTATGTATACAATCGGCCGACGTGCTTTCCCATTCGCATTATTTTTTTCCTGATCCATGATTGCTTTTTTCCCCTTACTCAACAATAATTTACTCCCTCTACTAAAGATTTTTTTTAGTAGATTATGGATACGCCATTCTATGTCATCCCTACTTTATCACGCACTGCACATATTACCAACCTATATGTATAAAAAAGAAAAAGAAAATTTACAAAAGTAAGATTGCTGTTAAATTGTTAACAAAAAAAGAGGATATCCTCTAAAAAAATTGATGTCATCAATCTTTTCGGATATCCTCTTATCTCATTATTTATACGTGTTTTTTCATATCATCGGCAACAGATTCAACATTTGTACCTACAATAACTTGGACACTCGTGTTACTTAATTTCATAACACCTTTTGCACCAGCACGTTTTAATGCTGCTTCGTTTACTTGACCAGCATCTTTCACTTGTAAGCGTAGACGTGTTGCACAGTTATCAATAACTGTTAAGTTTTCTTTTCCACCTAAAGCTGCTACGTAAGTTTCACCAATTGAACCTGCAACTGGAGCTTCTTCGCCTTCAGCTACTTCCTCTTCATCTTCACGACCAGGAGTTTTTAGGTCGAACTTCTTAATTAAGAAGTAGAATACTACAAAGTAAATTGCTGCGTAAATTAAACCAATTCCTGCTAGTAACAATGGTTTTGTTGCAATACCGAAGTTTAAGAAGTAATCGATTGCCCCAGCACTAAATGAGAAACCATCGTGAATGCCAAGTGTTGTTGTAATGAATAGAGACAGACCTGTTAATACAGCATGAATACCATATAATACTGGTGATAAGAACATGAATGAGAATTCAATTGGCTCTGTAATACCAGTTAAGAATGAAGTTAATGCTAGACCACCTAACATACCTGTAACCATTTTACGTTTTTCTGGTTTAGCAGCTGCAATCATTGCGAAACATGCTGCTGGTAAACCGAACATCATAATTGGGAAGAAACCAGTCATGAACATACCTGCTGATGGATCTTTTGCAAAGAAGCGTGCAATATCACCATGAACGATATCGCCAGCTGCATTTGTAAAGTCACCAAGTACGAACCAGAAGTATGTGTTCATTACGTGGTGTAAACCGATTGGAATTAATAAACGGTTTAATAATCCGAATAAACCAGCACCAATTGAACCTAAGTTCACGATACCGTGTGCTACTGCATCAATACCACTTTGAATCGTTGGCCAAATTTGACCGAATACTAATCCTAAAAGAAGCATCACGATTGAAGTAATGATTGGTACAAAACGTTTTCCTGCAAAGAATCCTAACCATTCTGGTAGCTTAATCTTATGGAATTTGTTGTATAGTAACCCAGCAACAACCCCTGCAATAATACCACCGAGTATGGCCATATTAATTTTCGGCGTTAACGCCGCTGCTTTTGAAACCTTTGTCATTGTATCTGCTAATTTAGTTGGATCTACTGAACCGACTAAATCTTGAACACTTTTTAATTTATCATTTAACTCTGCTGCTGAATACGTCTTACTTAGAGCATTCGTTGTATTTTGTAAAACAAGATATCCGATTGCTCCGGCAAGTCCAGCTGCTCCACTACCGTCAACAGACAAACCGATTGCAACACCAATTGCAAAAATAAGTGCTAAATTATCAAAAATTGCTGCACCGGCCTGTGCCATAACAGGAATGTTAAATACGTCTTCTTGTCCTAAACGAAGCAATAATCCTGCTGCTGGTAGTACGGCAATTGGAAGCATTAACGCTTTACCAATACGTTGTAAAAACTGCAACATTTTAATTCCCCCTATCAAATTTATGAAATCGTTATCATTATAAGTACGCCTTAGAAAACGCTTTCTATTTACATAACCATAATAACATATAGTTGTATAGATGTGTAGTTTTTATTTTTGAATTTTTTATGGATAAATCTCCTATTTCCAAACTGTTATATAAAAGGAAATTTCTCCTTTTTCACTACAAAATACGCGAAACGAAAGACCCACTATAGAACATGCAACTTTCGTTTTATCATTCCACTTTTTCATGTTATTATTTATTTCCGAGCATATCGGGAAAAGTAAACTTAGTTAATTCAAAATAGGAGCGTTGGTACTATGCAGTGCATTGAGACAAACAACTTACAACAGTTGTTAGAACAAGTAAAACCATATACGAAAAAAGGAAAGCTTGCTACTTATATCCCCGAACTAGGAAATGCCAATCCAGATGATTTAGGGATTGCCATTTTTCATAAAGAAACAGAATACATCCATGCTGGCAACTCACAAACACTATTCACTCTTCAAAGTATTTCAAAAGTAATTACACTTGCACTTGCCCTTTTAGATCGTGGTGAAGAATATGTATTTTCTAAAGTTGGAATGGAACCAACCGGTGATCCATTTAATTCTATTATTAAATTAGAAACGACAAGTCCTTCTAAACCACTTAATCCAATGATTAATGCAGGGGCACTAGCCATTACAAGCATGTTAGCAGGTAAAGATAATGAAGAAAAAATGGAGCGCATTCTTCATTTCGTACGTGAAATAACAGATAATCCTACTATTAATTATTCTTCTAAAGTTGCGAATTCAGAATTAGAGACAGCTTACTTAAATCGTTCACTTTGTTACTATATGAAACAAAACGGAATTATTGATTGTGATATCGAAGAACTGATGGATTTATACACTCGTCAATGTGCAGTTGAGGTAAACTGTATCGATTTAGCACGTATCGGTTTAATTTTTGCAATGGATGGATATGATCCATATAAGGAAAAACAAATTATCCCTAAGCATATTACAAAGATTTGTAAAACATTTATGGTTACATGCGGTATGTATAACGAGTCTGGTGAATTTGCGATTCGTGTTGGTATCCCCGCAAAAAGTGGTGTAGCTGGTGGCATTTTCGGCTGTGTAAAAGGCGAAATGGGAATTGGTATTTTCGGACCAGCTTTAGATGCAAACGGAAATAGTATCGCTGGTTTTAAAATTCTTGAACTTCTTTCTGCTCAAGAAGGTTGGAGCATTTTTTAATTCAGAACTATCCTGCTATACTAGCAGGATTTTTTCATTTCATAAAAATCTTAACTTTATCAGCTATCCATGACCGTACTGAAACCGTACTGAAAGTTTCTCTATATCATGCATATTTGCTCCCCCCTCCTGAATAATATAGTACAACCTAGCGCTATATGTGGAGGTGTGAAAGATGAAGCTAATATTTCAAATGGGAAAACAGCCTGTTCTTGAAAAAACAATTCTTCTTTTTATATTGAGTATTGTAGAAAGCTTAAAGCTAAAAGTTGTTTCACTCGATGAAGCTCACCGATACATATTCAATTTAGAAGTACTTGAACTATTAATGGATCGGAACATCGATGATCAAGTACTTGAACTTATTCATTTCGGAATGGGACTTGAAGACATTCATCATGTGCTTCCTGAAGAACTTGAACATACGATTGAAGAATTAAAGTGGCTTTGTATCCAAGTATTAAGTGAGTACAGTATGCATGAAGAATCAGAACAATTAATTGAAGATATACGTTAAAAAAAGCACCTATGTAGGTGCTTTTAATGTTTTTTCAAACTATTTTTATACGCTTCAATATTTACTGGTAGCTCTTCCTCTTCCAAAGTATGTTCATTTACATCTTTATGAATGAACGCACCTTTAGGTGGTTGGTGATCATGCCCTTTTTTCTTATGATCAAATGCTTTCCCACGTCCCATACAAATCCCCCTTTCTTAAAAGAAATCCGTATTAGTATGGAGAAAAGTACGTCGATATATGCAATCCCTTGCTGTATTTCCAAGGAAATACTCGAACCTTGTTTTCTACTCTCCTTACAACAACTGATCTATCCCGATAAGAATTAATAACACACCCGCAATAACCGTAGCCCATTTCCCTAAGTATTCTGCTAAATATCGTTTTCCTACATACGCAAAGCCACTTATGCAAATAAAACTAAACACCCCAGAAATAGTTGCTGTAAGCCAAAGGTTCAAGTTTGTTACTCCAGCATCAAATCCACCTGCAATATTATTAATAGACAACGCAATCCCTAAAACAATTGCTTCTGAAAAACTAATTGTTTTAGAACCATCAAAATCTGCTTTTTCTGGATCACGTAAAATTCCCATAAGTACATTACCATCTTTAGAGCCTACGGTATTTCTTTGCCCCAAGAAAGGCTGGCACAAAATAAACACACCGATTATCGCTAAAACGATTGCTCCAATCAAGTTTGCTGTAAACTCTGAAATAAATAACGCAATCCAGTTCCCAAAAAATCCAGCTAATAAAGTAAATAAAAAACCAAAAAATGCGATAATAAAATTGTTGAACCACGAAATTCTAATTTTACGAATGCCATATGCAATCCCAACACCTGCATTATCTAAATTAGAAGCAATCCCAATTAAAAAAATTGAAAATAGACCTGCCGTACTCATAAATAGCCACCCCTTTTTCTCACTTTTCAATGCATCTTATGAAAATGTTGAGCAACTGTGCCTGTCTGTTTCATATACATGTAATAAATACTCAACATTTTTTCAACAATAAAAAGGAGTGCCTTCGCTATGCCTAAAGAAAATCCAAATGAGCGGCTTAGTAGATTAATAAAAAAACTTTTAAAAGAACGTGCCTTATCTATGCGTCAACTCGGAATGCTTACAAATATTGATCCCGCAACAATCTCAAGAATTATGAATGGTAAACAACCGCCAAAACAAAAACACCTACAAAAATTCGCAGAATGTCTGCAAGTTCCACCCCAATTGTTATTTGATGAAATGTATCCGGATTCTCCTCACATTAATAAAGAAAAGACGGATATGTACACATCTCTTGATACAATTCAGCAAACGCTGCAATCCTCTAACTTATTCGATTTCGACTACACAACAACCCGCGTAAAACAAGAACTTGAAAACTATGAACGATATGCGCAAACAACAGAGGGTGAAAAACGTATTCATGAAAGTTTTGCAAGCAAGTTAGAACAAATTGATAGCGCTGGTCCTTTCATTGAACAATTAACGGATATGTATCAACAATTTTGCAATGAAACGATTTCAAAAGAAGAGCGTGCAGTTCTTGGCGGCGCATTACTGTATTTCATTTTATCGACAGATATTATTCCCGACTATCTCTTTCCAATTGGTTATTTAGATGATGCAATTGCTGTTGAATTAGCGAAAGAGAAATTAATTGAGCTAAAACGAAAGACATAGAAAAATAAAGAACTATTTCAGTTGTTTCTATCCAACTCTGAAATAGTTCACTAAAAAATCGTACAAGTATACATACCTGTACGATTTCAACATACTAATCTATTTTTTTCGTATGACACCATTCGTATATAAATGCTGTTATTACTTTTGTAAATTCAATTAACTGTTCTATTTCTACTTTCTCATTTATTGAATGAGCTTCCTCTAATGTACCTGGTCCGTAAATAACGGCCGGAATATGAAATTCACTAAACCAACCACCATCCGTTACCGTTGCAGACATATCTAAAATTGCATTTTTAGAAAGAATTGATTCGTGTACTGAGCTAAGCGTTTTTACAGCTGCATGTTCACTATCTATTTCTAAAGAAGGAAAAATTTCGCCACGATCCACAATCATTGATTCTCCGCCCCACTTAAATTGTGGTGGATTTTCACTTAGCCATGGATCAGCAGCTGCCACTTTCCCAATATACTCTTCAATTTCTTTTATTATTTGTTCATGTGTTTCATTCGGATAAAAGTGTACTGTTATCCATAACCGGCACTCATCCGCAATAAATGCTGCATGTCTTCCGCCTTCAATAACAGCTGGATTAATTGTTGTTGTTCCAGATGGATAGCCTTCATATGTTTTCATGACTGCCCAGTGACGCTCTAATTCTTGTAAACTTTGCACAATTTTCATCATTTTTTCAATCGCGCTCGCTCCGAATAAACGACCCCCTGCATGGATCATTTGCCTACGTGTTGCATCATGAAACGTTTGGGGGCTTTTCACAGTAATCCATCCAGTAATTACGCCCCCCTGTCCTTGCATATGTAAATCACTCATATCCACTACGACTGCAAAATCAGCTTCATATCCCCTTTTACAGCATTGAAGTGTTCCCGCCTCTCCAACTTCTTCCCCAATTACGGATTGAAAGATTAAATCTCCAGGTAATTCAATGCCAGCTTCTTGTAAAAGCTGAATAGCAAATAGTGCCCCAGCCAGTCCCCCTTTCATATCTGCTGCACCACGTCCAACTAACCAACCATCTTTTATAAATGGCTCAAACGGATTCGTTTCCCACGCCTCATCTGCTGATATTTCCGCTACATCCATATGCCCATTAATAATAAGACTTTTATATGTGTCACTTTCTATTCCTTTTTTCACCCCAACAACGTTCGGGTCATTCGGATATACATCCCATTTATCAACACTAAAATTTCGTTTTCTTAAAAACTGTGCAACAAATTCTTGCGCCTCATTTGTATTTCTCGCCGGCGGTGCTGGTGTTTCAAAACGAATTAATGTTTTTGTAAGCTCTAGTAACTCATTTTTTCGTAGATCAATCTGTTCTAATAGCTGTGCAACTTCTTCATTCATCGCTAATTCCCCTTTGCATACGTAGTATGTTCCCAGCTTTATTTTCACAAAAAAAGAGACTGTTTACAATTTTACAGTCTCCAAATTAATCACTATTATAAACTTTCTATTTCTGTTGTCTTTGTCTTTTCAATATGCTCTAAGTTACCCCCCTTATTTCTTGTCGCACGGTAAAACAGTAAACAAACAATCATAAAGGGAATACCACAATACAATGCCATTCTTTGTTCTGGAATAAAGGCCATACCAACAATTACCGTTACATTTAATACTAACGCAAGCAGTGGTACGAACGGATACAGCGGTGTTTTAAATTTCAAGTTTTTCACATCTCCGCCCTGCTTCACATATGACCTTCTAGCTAATAAGTTAGATAGAGCAATAGATGCCCAAACTAATATCGCTCCGAACCCGGCAATAGAAAGTAGCCATAAATAAACTGTATCTTCCGCATAAATACCTGACAGTAATGAAAGACAACCTACAATTGTACTTACAATCAACGCATAAATAGGAACACCATTTTTAGATAACTTACCAAAAATCGGACTAATCATTCCTTGATTAGACATAGACCATAGCATACGAGAAGTTGCATATAATCCTGAATTCGCAACGGATAGTACTGCTGTAATGATAACGAAATTGATAATATCGGCTGCATAAGGAATACCAATTTTATCAAATACAACTACGAATGGACTTTCTATCACTCCTGCTTGTTGCCATGGGAATAATCCTGCAAGAATGAAAATAGATAATACAAAGAACACAAGTATACGCCAAACTGTATTATTAATTGCCTTCGGGATTGTTTTTTCTGGATTTTCACTCTCCCCAGCTGCAATACCAACCAGCTCTGTTCCTTGGAAGGAAAAATTAACAGCAATCATCGTAATTAAAATAGCGGATAATCCATTTGGAAACAACCCACCATAATCAGTAAAGCTAGAAAACATTGGTGCTGGTTCATTTCCTTTCATATCTAGAAAACCAAACATTGCTGCCCCGCCCAAAATAATAAATGCAATGATTGTAATG
Organism: Bacillus cereus group sp. MYBK101-2; assembly: GCF_051918845.1. Lineage (NCBI taxonomy): Bacteria > Bacillati > Bacillota > Bacilli > Caryophanales > Bacillaceae > Bacillus > Bacillus cereus group sp. MYBK101-2. The sequence goes on from NZ_JBQAIE010000008.1 coordinate 44,266, forward strand.
ACTTTAATACTTGCAAACCAAAATTCAACTTCTGCAAAACTTCTTGAAGATAACGCATTAATAGCAAAAAGTAATGCCGCAAACACTACGCACCAAATCCAAGACGGTACATCAGGAAACCATCGTTTCATTAAAATACTAACTGCAATTAATTCAATACCTATTGTAGCCGACCAGTTTAGCCACGACATCCATCCGACTACATAACCCGCTGCAGGGGAAATATGCTTCGTCGCATACGTTTGATAAGATCCTGCGTCAGGCATCGCAACAGCTAATTCTCCGAGACAGAGCATCGTTAAATACATAACAAATCCTCCAACAAGATAAGCTACAATCGCTCCTCCAGGCCCAGCTTCATGAATTGTATACCCCGATCCTAAAAAAAGTCCGGTACCAATAACTCCTCCAAGTGCAATCATAAATATGTGTCTGCTTTTCAATTCCCTTTTTAATCCTTGGTTTTGATCCATCATAAAAATCCCCCCTTTTCCCTTTGGAAACCCATTTCATGTAAGCGTTTTTAAAATTTTTTATACGAAAAATAATTATTGAAAAGAGCAAAATACATAGTATTAATCACTACCTGTTATTAAAAGATCATCCCTCACTGTTATTAATAACTTTTTATCAGCGATAGCTTGTCCTTCTACTACTTCTAATGACTCGATATATCCACTGATTCCTACCTTAATTTCTACTTTCTGTTTATCTATTGTTTCAATTAACGCTAATTTCTCCCATTCGTATACGTAAGAACTTTCCGTAACAAATAACTTCTCAACTTTCCCGTAACAAGGACTATACACGCCTTCTATAACCGTCTTCACTTTATACACTCCTCCTTCTTATTAATTGGTACTGAAACGTTGCATATCCCTCCTTTAAAAATTTCAACTATTCTTTATGCAAAATGCGTACCAATCTTAAATTCCTATTTAAAATGAGGGTTCCTCACAAAAAAATCTTCATAACCGCAAATTTTTTCTACCGTGTAAGAAGTTTTAAAAGGAAAATCGCAAAAAAATTTTGCGATTTTATAAGAATTTTAATAAAATTATAAAAAGTCAGTCTTCATAGGGTGAAATGAGGAGAAGATAATCTATGCGTACAGAAGAAATTAATTTGAAACAGATCATTGAAATGAATATGCTATATGAAACTTTGCTCAATGAACTCGATATCGGGATTCATATTATTAATGAGGAAGGTAAAACGATTATCTATAACCGTAAAATGATGGAAATTGAATCAATGGAGCGCTCAGATGTGCTATATAAAAGTCCTTTAGAAGTATTCGCATTTGAAGAAAATAAAAATAGTACTCTTATAGAAGCATTAAAATTAGGAAAAACAAACAAAAATATAAAACAAACGTACTTTAACAATAAAGGGCAAGAAATTACGACGATTAACGATACTTTCCCTATAATAGAAAATGGAAAAATTAAAGGCGCTATTGAAATTTCAAAAGAGATGAATCACTTAAAGCAAACAATAAAAATGGACTCTTCCCGAAAACAAAACACTAAATTTACCTTTGATCACATAATTGGTGATTCTGAAGCCATTCAATCAACCATTGCGGAAGGAAAAAGGGTAATTCGTACATCCTCCTCCATACTTCTCGTAGGAGAAACAGGAACTGGAAAAGAACTATTTGCACAAAGTATCCATAATGAAAGTCAGCGTTCAGGCAAACCATTTATTTCACAAAACTGTGCCGCTATACCTGATACGTTAATGGAAAGTTTATTATTTGGTACGAACCGGGGGGCATTTACAGGAGCAATCGATAAAGCTGGTTTATTTGAAGAAGCAAACGGAGGAACTTTGTTATTAGATGAGATCAACTCATTAAGTCCAGCACTTCAAGCGAAGTTACTGCGAGCTATACAAGAAAAAACAATACGAAGAATCGGGGGCACACAAGAAAAAGAAATTGATGTTCGTATTATAGCAACTATTAATGAAGACCCCCTTGAAGCTATTACACATAATCGATTACGGGAAGACTTATATTACCGATTAAGCGTCGTTACTTTATGCCTCCCGCCTTTACGTGAACGAAAAGAAGATATTTCCGCTCTTGTTCAGCACTTTATCGAAAAGTACAACATTCAATTTGGACTCGCTGTAACGGATGTAGATATACATGTAAGAGAATTCTTGTATGCATATGATTGGCCTGGAAACGTCCGAGAATTGGAACATATCATTGAAGGTTCAATGAACTTGGTTGAAGATGAAAATATTATTACGGCGTTTCATCTTCCTACTCGCTTTCGTGAACAAATAAAAAAAGAATCCAATACGCAACCTTTCCTAACTAATAACGATACTGATAGACCTAAAACGTTAAAACACACAATAGAAGCAATGGAAAAGAACTACATCACTCAAATTCTGAAAGAGTATCACGGTAATATTTCACAAGCTGCAAAGTTTTTAGGATTAAGTAGGCAAAACTTACAATATCGAATTAAAAAACTGCATTTACACATATGAAATGAAACTTGAATGAGTCGATTACTAACTCTCACCTATTCGACTTTTATTGCTTATTCATATAGCAGAAATCTGCTTTAAAGTACAAATAAACATTTGGTAAAATATGCTATAATAAAAATATAACATACTAGAAAGGAACGATATATATGAGTAATGATAACAAATTAAAGTTATTACAATACTTAGCCTTCTTCCCTACCATTGTATGTATGATGTTACTAGTTGATATAAACGCCTATCCTTATGCAAAACTATTAGCAACAATTAGCGGCTCTTTTGCAGCTATTATGCTTGCTGTTTTTTGGAATTTGAAGATACGTATGAAGAAAGAGAAATCTTCTTAACGCCAAAACATAAAAAAATCGAGCCTACACAGCTCGATTTTTTTACTGACTATTAAAACTCAACATTCTCCAAATACAAACCACTTGCCTCAGCAAGGCAATTAATTTGATTGCGTTGTTTCGACTCTAAAATGTGTGGAATTGCTTCTGCATCTAATTGTCCTAATCCAACTTCAATTAATGCTCCAACAATTTTTCGTACCATGTTATGAAGGAATCCGTTACCACTTACTCTAATTTGTACAAATCCTGCTTCTTCCATCACTTCAAGTGTATATACTTCTCGAACCATAGACTTTTTCTTTGATTTCGCATTTGAAAAAGCAGTAAAGTCATGTGAACCAACTAAATGTTTCGCAGCTTCTTTCATGCTTTTCACATTTAATTTTTTATTCACATGCATGCTGTATTTACGCATAAATGGATTTGTATGCTCTTCATTCCAAATCTTATAAAGATATGTTTTTGCTTTAGAATTGTAACGAGCATGGAAGCGGTCTTGTACTTCTTCCACGTTCGTAATGCTAATATCATTTGGTAAATATTGATTCAAATATTTTTTCACTTTATGTTCCACTAACTTTTCATCACTTTGAAAGTTAGCAACTTGATTCAAAGCATGCACACCAGCGTCAGTTCTACTGCAACCGATAATTTCAATTTCTTTTCCGACCATTTCAGATATAACACTTTCGATTTTTCCTTGAATCGTATTATCGTTATTACCGAGACGTTGCCATCCTTTAAAACGTGCACCATCGTACTGAATCGTTAATTTATAATTATTCATTTTACTCTCCTTCATAGAAAATATTCCCTCATATCGTGAGGGAATATGAATAAACTCTACTTTCTAACAAGCTTCACTACATTTTCTACATGAGCTGTATGCGGGAACATATCAACTGGTTGCACATACTCCACTTCATAACTCTTCATTAATGCTTGTACATCACGAGCTAATGAAGAAGGATTACAAGATACATAAACAACTTGTTTCGGCTTCACCTTTAAAATTGTTTCCAATAATTTATCATCGCAACCTGTACGAGGTGGATCGACAACAATTACATCTGGACGCCATCCTTCTTCTACCCATTTCGGTAACCATTGTTCAGCTTTACCTGCTTCATATTTCGTATTTGTAAATCCGTGACGCTTCGCATTTTTTCTTGCATCTGCAATCGCTTCTGGAATTACATCCATACCACGTACTTCCGCCGCATCATTTGCAAGCCAAAGTCCGATTGTACCAACACCACAATACGCATCTACAATTTTCTCATTTCCTGTTAAAGCAGCCGCTTTTTTCGCTTCATTGTATAAAACAACCGTTTGTTCTGGATTCAACTGGAAGAATGCACGTGCTGATAGTTCAAATGATAAATCACCAAGTGTTTCTTGAATTACTTCTTTTCCAGCTAATTTAAATGTTTTATCACCGAAAATAACAGATGTTTTACGCCAGTTTACATTTTGCATAATCGATTTAACAGCTGGCATCTGTTTTTGTACTTCTGCAATAAATTGTTCTTTATTTGGCAACTCTTCTTTTGTTGTAATCAGTGTAACTTGTACTTCCCCTGTTTGAACTGCAGTACGTGTCACAATTGTACGTACTAAACCTTTTTGTTTTTTCTCATTGTAAATAGAAACATTTAATTTTTCTAAAATACGTCTTACAACTTTTGTCGCTTCATTCGTTGCTTTATGTTGAATCATACAATGAGCAATATCAATTAACTGATGTGAGTTTTGTTTATACAGCCCTGTAATAACCTTTTCGTCTTTACGCCCCACTTGTAATTGACTCTTATTACGATAATGCCATGGATTTTCCATGCCAAGCGTCGGACGAATTTTCTCTTCCATACTGTTTTTCATATACTTCTCAAATGCTTGTACAACGATATCACGCTTTTGATTTAATTGTTCTTTATAATCTAAATGTTGCAATTGGCAACCGCCGCACTCTTCATATACCGGACATGGTGCTTTCACGCGATGTGGTGAAGCTTTACGAACTTTTTTCACTTTCGCTTCAGCGAAGCCACGCTGAATTTTCGTCGTTTCAGCAACAACCTCTTCTCCTGGTAATGCCCCTGGAATGAAAACAACTTGTCTCTTAAAATAACCAACGCCTTCTCCGTTAATCCCAAGACGTTTAATTGTCACAGGAAACGTTTGACCAACTTCCAACTTACTCTCATGTTGCTTTTGTATCATTATTACACCTCTACTCTATACTTTTCCATAAATATAACGCTGCATAACTGCAGTATGGTTCACACTCTTGTTTCACTTTTTCTAAAAATGCATCATCAGGTTTATCATCTAATTGAAATACACCTTGTACTGCACGCTGAATCCCAATGTCTGCTTTCGGAAACATATTTTTCCGTCCAAGCCCAAACATTAAAAAGTTTTGCACTGTCCATGTACCAATCCCCCTAATTGGTAACAATTGTGCTGAAACCTCTTCTTCCGCCTTGGTTTCTATACTCGCTAAATTTAATGTACCGCTGGCAATACTTCGACCTAATCCTACTATATATTCAGCCTTTCGCTGACTAAACTTCTGCTCTCTCAATTCCTCTATTGAAATATTTGCTACTATTTCTGGAGTGGGGAAAAAGAATACACCGTTCTTCTCTGTTCCATATCGTTTCACAAACTGTTCTGTTAACACAGTAGCAAATTTCAAATTTATTTGTTGATGAATGATACAGCGAAGAAGACAAGCAAAATAATCAAATTCTAAAATAATTGGAGTATAAGCATATGTTTCAAATAGTGGACGTAATGATGTGTTTAAAAAATGATTTTGTATATCTTGAAACGGTTCATTCCAATGAAAAATGGCCCTCATTCGTTTCATGACTTTCTCTGAATCTCCTGTCTGACTAGAAATCCAAAACTGTGGATTTTGAACAGTACCAATCCCTTGCAGACGAACAACAATCTGTTCCTCGTCTATACAAAGCGGGACATAAATAACTTTCTCATCTAATTGAATGACGTTAAGAGGATCAAAAGATAAACGTTTTAATACTTCTTCAAAATGATACGGATACTCTAACGTAACATGTTCGCTCCACATACGTTTCCCCATCCTTTTTACACATCATTATAGCATGAGAAAACCGCAAGCATACATGCTTACGGTTGATTGCTTTTTACTAAGTCATCTAGACTTTTAAAATGATACCCTTTCTCGCGCAAATCATCAATGATTTTTGCAAGTGCTTCTGCATTATCTTTTGATATTGCATGAAGTAATAAAATAGATCCTGGATGAATCATCGTCATAACATTATTATGCGCATATTGCCATCCTCTTTGCTGATCTACTTTCCAATCCAAAAATGCAAGTGACCAAAATACATTATAGTAGCCCATTTCTTTCGTAAGAGCTAACGTTCTTTCACTAAATACGCCGCGCGGGGGACGTACATATTTCACTTCTTTTTGCCCAGTTACTTTTTTAATTTCTTCCGTTACACTCGTTAATTCTTCACGAAGTTTCTCATCATTTACCGCTGTGAAATCAGGATGACTCCAAGAATGGTTTCCAATAATGTGTCCTTCATTCTTCATTCTTAACAATAAATCTTTTTGTGTTTTAATGTAATGCCCCGTTACAAAGAAAGTTGCTGGTACTTTTTTCTCTTTTAATACGTCTAAGATTTTCCCTGTGTATCCATTTTCATAACCATTATCAAATGTTAAATAAATATCTTTTTTCTTCGTATCCCCTAAATAAAACCCGCCATTTTTTTGTAGTAAATCTGTATATAACTTTCCTGCATCTGGTACTGTTTCATTTTTAGGACGCGGGATTCCCCAGTTATGTGGAGTATTTGTATAAGCTAATGCCGAAACTGGAACAAGTGCCATCATAATTGAAAAAATGAGACCGATATATAACCATTTATGTTTCATAAATAGTCTCCTTTCCATATATAATCGTACTCGTAGTTTCTGTTGCTACGCATTCTTTCATGCTGAACATGTTTTTCTATATATACCAAAAAAATGCATCTCGAATCGTTCGAGATGCATTTTTGTTTACTTAAATACTGGCTCTTTAAAGCTAGCTAATTTTTCAAGTGATGTTTTATCAACATCTGCATGTAAGCTATTACCGTGAGAATCCATTGTTACAACTGCTTTAAATCCATCGATACGTAAATGCCACATTGCCTCTGGAATACCAAATTGTAAGAAATCAACATCTTTCACTTCTTTAATACATTCAGCATAATATTGCGCTGCACCACCAATTGCGTTTAAATATACACCGCCGTGTTCTTCTAAAGCTGCTAATGTTTTCGCACCCATGCCGCCTTTTCCAATGACAGCTCTAATACCGAATTTCTTCATAATATCACCTTGGTACGGTTCTTCCCGAATACTTGTCGTTGGACCTGCCGCTTTAATTTGCCAATTGTCATTGTCATCTTTCACAACAACTGGACCACAGTGGTAAATAATTTGTCCATTTAAATCTACTGGACAATCGTTATCCATTAAATGCTTATGAATTGCGTCACGACCTGTATACATCATGCCATTAATTGTTACAACATCACCAACGCGAAGTTCACGAATTTGCTCTTCTGTAATTGGCGCTTGTAATACAATTTCACGCTGCTCCGTTTTTTCTTGTACTTCTTGCTCCAGTGTATCTTCACCTTCTTGATATAACCAATCCATAATTTCACCTGTTTCAGGATGGATTGTTACACCAAGGCGACGGTATGCCCAGCAATTATACGCCACAGATACGTAGAAACTAGCTGGCAGACGGTTATACACGCCAATTTTACAGCCAAGTAAAGTTGTTTCTCCGCCAAATCCCATCGTACCAATGCCAAGCTTATTCGCATTTTCTAATACATATTCTTCAAGTTGTTGTAATTCTGGGATTGGATTGACATCATCTAATGTACGGAATAATTGATTTTTTGCTAATTCGTAACCTGATGTGCGGTCTCCCCCGATACCAACACCAATTACACCTGCACTACATCCTTGACCTTGTGCTTGATATACTGCATGAAGAAGGCATTTACGAATCCCTTCTAAATCACGGCCAGCTCGTCCAAGTCCTTCTAGTTCACACGGTAAGCTATACTGAATATTTTTATTCTCACAGCCACCCCCCTTTAGGATTAAACGTGCATCAATATAATCTTTTTCCCATTGTTCAAACTTAATAACCGGTGTACCTGGTCCTAAATTATTTCCACTATTGTCTCCAAAAAGAGAATCAACAGAATTTGGACGAAGTTTACCATCTTTTGTCGCCCGCTCAAGCGCATTATAGATAGCTTCCTTCAACTTTAATTGATTCACACCAACTGGTGTATAAATTTTAAACGTTGGCATCCCTGTATCTTGGCAAATTGGCGAGATGTTATCATCAGCCATTTTAATATTATTTGTAATTGTGCCAAGTGCCATCGCAGAACGAGTCCCTGCATTTTCTCGCTCTTTCGCTTGTTGAATCGCACGACGAACATCTTTCGGTAAGTTCGTTGACGTTTCAACAATTAGTTGATACATGCTTTCTTGAAGCTTTTCCATTGTTACTTCCCCCTCAATTGTGAACGCTACCAAAACGTTATGAGCTGAAAATTCCATTGTTATGCTCTTCAGCTTTTTATTTCTTTCACGCTATTCAAGCATACATGAAATTTTTCACAACTTGATTATACCTCTTTTTCTATCGTCCTTCTATTATCCGCACAGAAAAAGGCTACCAAATTGGAATTGGCAGCCTTTTTAATATATTATTCGTCTTTTTTAAATTGCTCACATTTTAATTCTAATTCATCTAGCATTGCAAGAAGACGATCTACATCTTCTAATTCTACTTCTTCAGGTTCAATTGTATCAATTACTTCAATGAACATATTTAAACGTTCTTTTAAATATACTAATTGTGTATCTTTATCTTGAATTGCTTTTCCCATGAAGGCACTCTCCTTTTAATTCGAGTTGCTTTTATTATACCGCAAAAATGATTACAATGGGTATGTAATTTCATCAATTTTGTCACGGTTATTCACTATAATGTAAGCCCTCTCTCTTTTTCCTCTAAAAAGTTTCGCTTTATAAAAAGCACATATTCTTCTATTATAGAGGATGGACAAATTGTTATTTCAATAGTCAAAGGAGTATTTCATATGACGATATCACAAAAAATGAAGCCGATTACTCCTTCTTACGATCCATGGGAAGCGTATATGGACCTTGAAGAGTACGGCAAACTACTATTAACAAATGTTGAGTTTACAACAACGACGTTATGCAATATGCGCTGTGAGCATTGCGCTGTTGGTTACACGTTACAGCCGAAAGACCCGAATCCGCTTCCGATGGATCTTTTATTAAAACGATTAGATGAGATTCCTCATTTACGTTCTTTAAGTATTACTGGCGGAGAACCTATGCTTTCAAAAAAATCCGTCGACAACTATGTAACACCACTCTTAAAATACGCCCACGAACGAGGTGTTCGCACTCAAATCAACTCAAACTTAACTATAAATTTAGCACGTTACGAACAAATTATTCCCTATTTAGACGTATTGCATATATCTCATAACTGGGGAACAATTGACGACTTCGTTGAAGGCGGATTTGCAATGATGGAGCGTAAACCTACGTATGAACAGCGTGCAAAATTATTTGAACGTATGATCACAAATAGTAAAGCTCTATCAGATGCAGGTGTACTCGTATCAGCCGAAACGATGTTGAATAAACGAACTCTACCACACATTGAGCATATTCATCGTCAAATCGTTGATGAAATGGGATGTAAACGTCATGAGGTTCACCCAATGTATCCAAGTGACTTCGCGAGTAATCTAGAGATTTTAACAAAAGCTGAAATTCGTGATGCAATTGAGCATTTACTAGAAATTCGCGATGAAAATGTATGGATGTTATTTGGAACTTTACCTTTCTATGCTTGTAGCGATGATGAGCGAGACATTGCCACATTTAAAAAATTACAAAAGAGCAAAAATGTAACTGTTCGTAACGATCCCGATGGCCGTTCTCGTTTAAATGTAAATATTTTTGATGGAAATATTATTGTAACGGACTTTGGTGATGTTCCACTTCTAGGTAACATTCAAACAAATACGTTACAAGAAGCGTATGAAAAATGGAGCGCTTCAAAAACAGCAAAATCATTAAGCTGTCACTGTCCAGCAGTAAAATGTCTTGGACCGAATGTTCTTGTAAAAAACAGCTACTATCCAACCGAAGATTTCTTATCAAAAACAGCAAATATTACATTATAAAAAAACGTCAGCTTATAAGCTGACGTTTTTTATCTTATTGCGAATGAGAAGAAGAAATGAATTTAAAATATAAATGATCATGAATTGGGATAGCGGCTCCAATTCCTTGAGAAGTAATATTTTTTACAACAAGCCTTTTTTGATTTCCTTTTAATACGAGATATACTTCTCCAAATGTTACTTTCCCTTTTTCATTTACTGCTGGTGTATAAGCATATAAATATCCAAGTTGACTCGGACTAATATTATACACACGCTCATGCCCTGTACCATAACCAATAGTCGTTTTAAATGAAAGTGGCAATTGTACTTTTTCAAGTGCTTTGAGAAGCATCATTTTTTTCACATCTGCAGCATCTTTCATATCTGCTGTTAAATCACCTTCAACCGTCTTTTGTGTTTCTTGCTTATAGCGTAGTGGATATAGGCGATCTCCTCCGCGATTATCGTACACATTGCGATTTACTTGTTTATATTCCCAATTAACCGATGTATCAATCGATTCATAATGTAAAGCCCATTGCCCTAAATAAATCTTTGCTCGGTACCCTACCGCAAGCGGCGCATTCGAAATTGTTGTTTCATTAAACATTCGAATTAAGTCCGGATTTTCAATTTTAATATTTGCTGTTTTTAATAATTCTTGAGCAAACTTACTCGGCTGTAAACGCGGTAAATCTTGCGCATCATTTGGAAACGTATTGTCTTTAGAAATATTTAAAACAGATGAAGGCATTTTTGTTTCTACTGTTGTCTTTGCAAAGCCACTGTTAGGAAATAATAAAATAAACGAGACCATAGTTGAAAGACATATGCTGTATACTCGTTTCACCTGTCTGGCTCCTTCCTACATAAAGGTATATATACTACTTCGTTTATTGTTTTCTCTGAGCACAATTGTTATGCCTATTTTTCATAATAAATAAAAACCAATTCCCATAATGACATACGCAGCTAATAAAGTACCGCCTTCAAACCAGTTCGTATCTCCATCATTTGAAATCGCAATCGTTAAGAAAACAGCTGTAATCATAGAAACAAGTTCTGGTATTGTAAATACTAAAGGCATCCTTTGCGTGAAAAACATAGAAAGCAGTACTAATACAGGAGCAACAAACATGGCAATTTGTAATGTAGAACCTATCGCAATCTCAACTGCAATATTTACTTTATTTTTATACGCCATAATAATTGCAGATGCATGTTCTGCTGCATTTCCAACAATCGCAACGATAATAACACCTATAAACAATTCTGACCAACCAAATGATTTTGCAACTGTCTCAAATGTATGCACGAGCGCCTCTGACACATAAGCTACCGCAATTGTTGCTATCGCTAAAATGAGTAATGCTTTCCCTTTCGACCACTCTGGTTCTTCCTCATGAGCGACTTCATCACTTTTATGCTGATATACACCACGGTGCGTAACTAACTTAAATAGCAATGCAGCAAGGTACATAATAATCATAATAATCGAGACACCAATACTTAATTGATACGTCTTTCCAGCGTCCATTTTCATTGAAAAAATCTCTGGAATAACAAATGCTACTACTACAGCAAAGATTAATAAAGCCGAATTATGCCTTGCATCATATACATTAAAACTTTGTCTTTTATATTTAAGCCCTCCCACAAAGAAGGATAGCCCTCCTACTAATAATAAATTTCCAAGTACAGAACCTGTTAAAGAAGCTAACACAACTTCAATTAATCCTGCCTGTAGTGCAAAAATCGAAATGATTAGTTCAACAGCGTTACCGAAAGTAGCATTTAATAATCCACCTATTCTAGGACCAGATACAATTGCCAAACTTTCTGTCGCTCTCCCCATAAAACCCGCTAATGCGATAATCGTAATACAATACACAGCAAACATAATTGTTTGAGGCCAATGAAGTGTTTTCCCAAGTACAGACAATGGTACACCTATAAGCGCCACTATAAGAAATATTTTATTAAACATGCTTTTCATCCTTCCATCGTATGTATTTCTCCTCGATATTATTATTATTCTTCTCCTAACTTGTCCGATTTCATCACAATTACGTTTAAAAAATCGGATTGAAGAAAACAGTATGAAAGATATTTAAATTACCTTGTTGAAACAGACAGAATTATAAATTATGAAAAGGGGTTAAAATTATGCACTTAAAAGAAAAAATCGCAACTATTATTCAAGGTCAACGTACCGGTGTATTATCTACAGTACGAAATGAGAAACCACATAGCGCCTTTATGATGTTTTTCCACGAAGATTTTGTACTGTATGTTGCAACAGATCGACAATCAAAAAAGATAACAGATATCGAAAACAATCCAAATGTACATGTACTACTTGGTCGTGAAGGAAAAAAATTAGATGAAGATTATATTGAAGTGGAAGGCTTAGCCTCCATCGAGGAAGACTCAACATTAAAAAACAAGTTTTGGAATAATAGCTTAAAACGTTGGTTACTCGGTCCTGAAGACCCTAATTATGTACTAATTAAAATCAATCCCGATACAATTTATTACATCGATGGTGCCGGTACGACGGAGCCCGAGTTTTTACGACTATAAAATAAAACAAGCCCCCTTTAGGTGGGCTTGTTTTGTCGAAAAGTTCTTCTGAAAAAAACAATAAAATAGGTGGAACTTTCTAAAGATTCTGTTATATAATAGCAGTAACTTAAATAAACTGTATTAAAACAGATTGAGAGGAGAAATAAAATTGATGAAAAGAGAAGAACGTAAAAACATGATTGAGTTTATCGAAAAGAAAAAAGGGATTGAGCGTGACGAATTATTGTTTATGACAGACGATGAAGTAGAACATATTTATAATGTAACGTACTTTTTATATGAAGAAATTGCAGAGTAGTATAATAATCCCCACCTTATGAAAAATATAAGGTGGGGATTATTTCGTTATCTATCCAGCTCTTTGCGAGGCGGTAAAACCCCATTCACTTTATACATGAGAATGATTTTCATGTATAATAATGTAAGATTGGAGGAATTTTACTATGAGTTCATGGCTCTTATTCGCACTATTATCAGCAATTGCTGCTGCCCTTGTATCTATTTTCGGTAAGATTGGTTTAGATGGAATCGATGCCAATGTTGCTACGACGGTTCGTTCTATTATCATGGCATTATTTATGGTAGGCGTTATTATTATACAAGGTAAATTTCAAAATATTGGCGACGTACTACTAAATAAAAAAGCACTTCTCTTTATCACATTAAGCGGAATTGCAGGTGCTTCGTCATGGCTATTTTATTTTCTTGCCCTTAAAACAGGAAAAGTTTCACAAGTAGCTCCTGTCGATAAATTAAGCGTCGTATTTTCTATCATTCTCGCTATGATTATACTCGGCGAAAAATTAAACTTTATGACTGGTATTGGTGTTGTCTTTATTACAGCTGGTGTACTATTTATCGCTTTCAGCTAAAAAACCGCTACTCGCGGTTTTTCTTTTTCTTTATGTAAAACCATACGACACATGTAACAACTACTGAAATGGATAAAATCCATATTCCATAATGATGCAAACTATACTCAACGAAACGCCACTTCTCTCCTAACTTCCAGCCAAGTCCAATAAAAACACTTATCCAAATAAGTGCACCACCGTAAGCGTACAAACAAAAACGCCAAAGTGTTAAATTCGACATCCCAGCAAAATACGCTGTTAAATGACGTACTCCTGGGATAAAATAACCAACTATTAAAAGAAATGGGCCATATTTTTCAAATAAAATATGTGTTTTTTCAATGTGATGTTCTTTAATTCTAATTTTCGGTCCATATTTTTTTAAAACAGGGAGTCCAAGTTTTAAACCTAATATGTAGCTTAATGTAATGCCTAACATCGCACCAGCCATCCCACTTAAAAACGCAGCAGTTCCTGACATAACGCCTTTTGAAACGTTATAACCAACGAAGGTCAATAAAAACTCGTCTGGTATCGGTAATCCAACAATCCCGCCAGCTAAAGCTATAATAATTCCAAAATACCCATAATGTGCGATTAACTCGCCAATATGTTGTTCCATTCGGAAGACACATCCTATACACGATCGTTATTCCACATTGTGCCCTTTCTATCTTTCAGACAAACATGGTATACATATTCACTATACATTGTTTTTATAATGAACTCTACTTCTATCCATTCCTTTAGCAGGCAGAAATTGAACTATTAATCAGTGACCTCGCTCATTCTTAGTACACATCAATCATGTGCTAGACTCCCGCCTTCTTTCCTTATATCCATCTCCTCTTGAAGGACTAATCTTACTATCCACAAATACCATGATTAAAAAATAAAAATTCATATGCTTGTTTTTTTGTTACAATAAAGGAAAGTTACTTTTCGCAACGGTTTAACTCTCAGGAAAAATGATATACATAGCAAAAACACAGTTTGGTCGATATAATGCAACTTCTACCTATTAAAAGAACATGCACCCTTTACATACAACATCATTTTTCTAAATTATACAGGGGGAACGAACATGACCATTGAAAATCAATTTATCCAAAAGGTTTACTATAAAACATTTTTAACAGAAGAAACTTCTACTCCAGTATCAGAAGTACTCGGTGAAGCATATATAAATGAATCTACAAATGAATTCTCCAACATTTCTAATATTCGCTTTGCTCAAGGTGAATTTTATTACCAAAATAAAGACTTTGAAGCAGCGATATTTAAATGGGAGAAAGTAAATAACGAGCTTGCACTTTGGGCAACCAAAAATATTGCAGATGCTTATTTTGAACTAGGATTCTTACCAAAAGCAGAAGAAATGTATCAATCTATCCAAACGGAAGATACAACTCTTACAATGGAAGTTTCCTTACAACTTCTTTCTCTTTATATCGAACAAGATCGTTTAGGTCTAGCATTTAAGACGATTAGTGAAGCTGTTGCATTTCAACCTGACTATCCAAATATTACTTCAATTGCTCGCTCGTTCTATGAAAAACAAGAAGATTGGAATAATGCCATCGAACTTGCCGTTCAAGAAGGAATTCGAACAAAATCATTACACTGGTTCGATACTTTAATTAATTATGTGAATCAAGGATTTACGAAACAAATCAAACCAGAATATTTCTATGAATCTTTAAAAGCTTTATATGCAATTGATCAAGTCCAATTTAAGGAACTTGTTATCACTCTTTGGAACAGCTATCAAAATGAAAAGTCACATCTACCTTGGATTCAAACAATCAATCATTTATTCTTACATATTGAGACAGACAACAATGACGATTGGCATGAAATTGTTGAACGCTATCAAGATACGTACTTTGAATTAATTACTGGTGAACATTTCATGCATGAAATGCAAGGACTTGTACCTGACTTATTAACAAATTGGTTTAGTTTAACGAGAGCAAAAGACGCCCTATTCGTCTCTGCTGCAGTGTTAGCGTGGAATGAAGTTTCACCTACAACTTTAGAGTCATTACTCGTAAAAAGTGCGGGAGCCCTACTCTCTAATTCAACAGCTGAAACAAATGTGAATATGGAAACTGTTTCTCATTTATTCGAAACAATTGCTGTATGGGCTGAAAAAAATGATGTAGATTTAAGTCATCAATTTACGTTACTCGTTCATGAACTATGTGATTTAAATGTTACAAAATTACTAATTTCGGGAACTAGTGACCATGATAAATTATCATTCGTCAATTCAATATTAGGAGAGAACATCTTAACTGAAACTATAACAACTCCTATTCTATTTAAAGATGATAGCCAAACTGAAATAACAGAATTCACTGCGTTAGATGTGCACAATATACCGAACTTTGATGAATTCCATCAAATAATGGCTACACCTGAACAATCAGAACTTGAGAACAAATGTATAGAAATTAAATTACCAAGTAGATTTTTGAGAAAGAATAAATTTGCATTTCTTGTTACACCATCTGTTCGAGGACAAGTGGATAAAAACAGCTCATATTTTGAATACTTACAAGCCGCAGATAGCCTTATTTACGTATTAAATTCTGCTTCATCGTTACATGGTGAAGAACTTGATACATTACTTTATTTACGTGAACAAGTACCAAACTTACAAATTCATTTCGTATTACATACAAATAGTGCGGGTACGAATGAAAAACTAATGAGTAAGATGAAAGTCCATTTCCCAAATGCGCAGTTCTTCCCATACTCTCCTTCACAAGAGGGAAGCCAGCAACTTGGGGACGTGACAGAGTCTATTCTTTCTAATCTAGCAGAACGAGATATAGAACAAGAACGTATCGAAAAGCTAATATGGTTTACTCAAAAGACAATCGCATACCTTGTAAATGAACGTGTGGAATTAGAAAATACATTAGTCAAATCAGTACGCTGGAATAAACATATCTCAGTAAAACTAAACGGATTTATTAACAATCTTACTGCTCTTGAAAAAGATAAAATTCGTTCTATTACAGAATCTTATCTTTTAACGAAAGAAGAAATCACAAGAGATATCCATTCTCAAATTCCTGAATTATTACAGAGCTGCTCTGACCTTGTTCAAGAAGATAGTGATTTCAAATTAGTTCATGAAGAATTAAATACTGCGATGAACGAACGAATTCAAAAACATGTACAGCAAGTGCTTCTCCCTAAATTTACTGGGTTTATTCAAGAGTGGATTGAAACAGCGCATAATGAATTTATTCAAGCTCAATCTTATTTAGATGAAATGAGTGAAACGTTTAATAAATTATATAAAGAAGAACGTATGAAACTTCCTTGCGATTTCAAATTACTAGATGATTGGCATCGAGATGTTGTACGTATGACAAATAGAATTACAGTATCGAACATCAATATTTTATTACGCTTTACACCGACACAATTTTTCTTAAAGAGTGCAGGAAAACTATTTGGTAACATGCAAAAGAATCAATCTATGCTTGCAAACAAATATAAACAATACATTGAAACGGAAGACTATACGGAAATTGCTCAAACAATCTCAAAACAATTCTTCCTTCAATTTGAAGTATTTGAAGGCGCATTAGAACGAGATATCATGATGTTCTTTAAAGATCCACTTAGCATATTGAAACAAAATGTAGAAGCCGCTCAACTTGAAATACAGGAAGACGAGCAAACATTAGCAACGTTAAGAAGCAATCCAGAAACTTATCACGATCCGTTAGCATTCTTTAAACTGCAACTATTACAGCACAAATTCGTTTTAAGTACGCACAAAAACAATGAAGACGTCTATGAATTTAATGAGTCTCCTACGATTTAACATAAAAAACCAAGCAAACTGAAATTTGCTTGGTTTTTTACTTTAATTCATTATTTTCATATGTTCAAATGGATAATAAATTGCTGCTAATTCTCCTAATACATCAGCTTTATCAATGAGTCCTAAACCATTTCTACTATCTCTGCTTATTAAGCGATTATCTCCCATAACAAAAATCTTATTTTTAGGAACTGTAATCGGTCCAAAGTCCTCCGTTAAATTCATAAGTTTTTTTTCAGCTTGTTTTTTATTACTATACAAATACGATTCCTCTATCACTTCATAATTCACATATAATTGATCATTTCTCACCTCAATAACATCGCCAGGCAAACCAATAACCCTTTTCACATAAAAATTATCTGTCTTTACAACAATAATATCTTCTCTCCCATAACTTTCAAATTTCTTTGCCAACTTATTCACAATCACCTTATCCCCATCTTGTAACGTTGGCTTCATAGACGCCCCTTTTACAGTCGTAGGAAAAAATACGAAAATTTTCGCCAAAAGCACGAGCAAACAAGCAATTGCAATTGTTCCAAAGAATTCACGCAAACGTTTTTTCTTTTGCATCATTCCACCATCTCATCGTTTTTTTACTTTTATTATAAAGACTTCAACTGTATATTTTCCACAAGATTCTGAATTGCGAAATTACAATATTACAAAAATACAAATAATAATATTCAAGAATGTATTATTTTGATATACTATACCTTGCATTTATCATTATATTTTTAGTTACTTAGGAGGACTTTTTCTATGAAAGTTATGCTTAAAAATGAAAATACCGGTCAAATTAAACAAGCAAAAATTGGTTTTAGTTGGACTGTATTTTTCTTTGGTTTCTTCCCTGCTATATTCCGTGGAGACTGGAAATGGTTTTTAATTATTTTAGTCGCTAGTATGTTTACATTCGGATTCTCTAACTTAGTCTTCTGCTTTATTTACAACAAGCTTTACATCAATGATTTATTATCCCAAGGTTATAAAGCAGCAGATGAATACAGCCTTTCTGCTCTACAACAAAAAAACATTGTAGCATAGTAACAAAAAAGATACTCTTCAAATAGTCTATCCACTATTCGAAGAGTATCTTTTTATATTCCCACATATACAATACACATTTGAGCCGCTACATATGTAAACCAAATCCAAAGTGGTTCATACTTTAATTTGCTCCCTCCAATATCTGTCACGCCAATAATAAAATCAGAAATCACAAATAGTAAACCACCAAAAGCTGGTATCCACCATATTCCTGTATTCTCATAGTATAAGGCGAATGCAAAGCAAGCCATTCCTCCAACCCACAATCCGTAAATTAGCGCCCCTATCGTAAACAATTTATCTTGTTTCTCATTTCGAATAAAAAAGAACCATCCTATAATGAGAAAGAGTCCGTATACGAGTAAACCAATCCAAAAACCATTCCATGAAATGCCTGTTTGCAAAAATGCTTTTACATAAAAACAATGCGCAAGCGCGAAAGTAATCATCCCTCCAATTAGCCTGTGACCAATTGGAATTAAACCTGCCATAAATAAATCCCCTACAGTTGATAACGTCATACCTAGTGCAACCCACGTACTATAATCTACTGATGGATCTTGTAACCATATCCAAATTGCACTTGCTGTTAAAGAAAAACTAAGAATAAGACGCACAGCTAAAGGTAACGGCATATTATTTCTTTTCTTTTTTGTCTGTCCTATTGCATAAATTACACCAATTAAAAAAAGAATGATTTGTGCAATTAACACCATGTAAAGTAGATTCATAACACGTTCTCCCCAATAAATGCTTTTTGTATCTTTTTTCGTTATACCTAGTCTATTATCCTTTTTCTACATAAAAAAAGAAGAACAGTACTGTTCTTCCATTGTAATCGGTTTTCTGTTATTTATGCTACTTGTTTTTCTTGCTCCATTTTCTGCTTAGCTGGCGTACGATTCACCACGATAATTCCCACGGCTACACATGCTAAACCAAATAATACAAATGAATGAATTGCTTCTCCTAAAATCATGCTCGATAATAACACACCAAATACGGGTATAAAGAACATGTACATTGATACTTTTCCAACTTTGTTGTACTTCATAATTGTATTCCAAATACAAAAGCCTGCTGCGGATAAGAAAGATAAGTAGATAAGCATAAGTATTGCATGTACACTAAATGTAAATGGCATGACTCCAACTTGCAAACCCCCTATACATAATAGCCCGATAGAACCAAAAATCATTTGGTATGCTGTCATATAGCCAACATCTAATGTTTTACTACCTTCTTTCGCCAATATATTCCCATACGAGTACAACATTGCTGCACTCAGAAGTAATAAACTACCAATTCCGAAATGGAATGACAAACTACCATCACTCGGTACATTTACTAAAACGACACCACAAAATCCGATAGAGACTCCAATTATTTTTTTCATATTGAGCGCATCGTCTTTATATAAGAAGTGCGCAAGTAAAATTTGAAAGAATGATGATGTTCCTGAAATGATAGCTCCTTCAATGCCAGAACTATAACTCATTCCAATATAAAAACATATATATTGAAGAAATGTTTGAAATAAGCCAATTTGTACTAACTGCTTCCCCGTTCCTTTTTTGAAGCTCATATCTTTTCCTAACGCTTTAAAGAAGAATAAAAGCATAACCCCAGATAAGAAGAAACGATAACCAGCAAATAATATTTGCTCCCCAACTTCTTGTGGCTGAATTCCAAGTTCAGCATAACTTAATTTAATAAAAGGAAATGCGCTTCCCCATAAAAAAGTTGCTACTATTGCAGCAATAAATACGCCAATCGGATGGGTAAAAAATTTCTCTGTCTTCACTTGTTGTCTTCCTTTCCGATCTTTTTTACGAACAATATTCATATATACCAAAGGAAGTGTGAAAACACAAGTTTTCAGTTTATATGCAAACAAAAACATATCATCTAACGAAAACATATGCTATACTATAGAATAATTACAACATAATAACTGTTAAAAACAGATTCAACAGAAATGCTGCTATCCATTATGGATGGCAGCTTTCGTCGTTTTATAGGGGTTTCGATTTTGATTATTTTTCTCAATAAGAATTTGGAAGGAGCGAGTAGTAATGAACTCAGAAGTAAAAACATTACAAGTACAAAAGTCTATTTCTCATCCCTCTTTATGGGATACATTAAAGACACATTATGAACTTATATTTGCAATCGCATCTGGTATTTTCATTTTAGCTGGTTGGTTATTCACAAAGAACGATGTAATGAATGTAGGCATTACTTGCTATATCCTTGCTTATATAGTTGGTGGATATGCAAAAGCAAAAGAAGGTATTGAAGATACAATTGAGGAGAAAGAGCTAAATGTCGAAATGCTTATGCTCTTTGCTGCTATCGGTGCTGCAATTATTGGCTACTGGGCAGAAGGTGCCATTTTAATCTTTATCTTCGCACTAAGCGGTGCGATGGAATCTTATACATTAAGTAAAAGTCAAAAAGAAATTTCAGCGCTTCTTGATTTACAACCGGAAGAAGCATTACGTATTTCAAATGGAACTGAAGAACGTGTTCCTGTTGGACGATTACAAATTAACGACATTATTCTAATTAAGCCAGGTGAGCGCGTTCCTGCTGACGGTACGATTCATAGCGGTGAAACAAATATCGATGAGGCAGCGATTACTGGTGAACCTATTCCAAATGAAAAAAAACATGGTGATGAAGTATTTGCTGGTACTGTAAATTTACGCGGTGCTATCGAAGTTAAAATTACGAAGCCGAGTGATCAAACATTATTCCAAAAGATTATTCGTCTCGTTCAAAGTGCACAAAGTGAAAAATCACCATCACAACTATTCATCGAAAAGTTTGAAGGAACATATGTAAAAGGTGTACTACTCGTTGTTGCGCTTATGATGTTCGTCCCTCATTTCTTACTAGATTGGAGCTGGAATGAAACGTTTTATCGCGCTATGATCTTACTTGTAGTAGCATCTCCTTGTGCACTCGTTGCTGCCATTACACCAGCAACGTTATCTGCTATTTCTAACGGCGCAAGAAACGGAATTCTCTTTAAAGGTGGCATACATTTAGAGCGTCTCGCTTCAGTAAAAGCAATTGCTTTTGATAAAACAGGAACATTAACAGAAGGAAAACCTACTGTAACAGATGTATATGTTCGAGAAAATATGACAAAAAAAGAAGTACTTTCTATTACAGCAGCAATTGAAAGTCACTCTACACATCCTTTAGCTGAATCTATTGTGAAATATGCACAACATACGTATGACATTACATTAAAAAAACCAGAAAATGTTGAAGATGTAACTGGTTTTGGGCTAAAAGGAATATTTGAAAGCAAAGCTTATAAAATAGGTAAAGCTGATTTTATTGGTGAAGAAACAAAGACATTTCATAATGGTGTTTCTGCCTCACTTGAAAAAGAAGGTAAAACTGTCGTTTATATTAGTGATAAGGATGGCATTCTTGGCCTTATCGCTTTAAAAGATACGCTTCGCCCAGAAACGATAGCTGCTATTCGCGAATTACAAAGTATCGGTGTCGAAGCAATTATGATTACTGGTGATAATGAAGAAACAGCAAAAGCAATTGCCTCTGAAAGTAATATAAAGGAATATTACGCATCATGCTTACCAGAAACAAAAGTGGAAACGATTAAAAAGCTAAAAGAAAAATACGGGACAGTAGCAATGGTCGGAGATGGTATAAATGATGCCCCTGCACTCGCTACTGCTAGCATTGGTGTAGCAATGGGAGAAGGAACAGACGTAGCTTTAGAAACGGCAGACGTTGTACTTATGAAGAACGAGTTATCTCGACTTTCACAAGCAATTCGTTTATCAAAACGAATGAACCGTATTGTAAAGCAAAACGTAATCTTTTCACTAGCTGTAATTGCAATGCTCATTTGTTCAAACTTCATGCAATTTTTAGCTCTTCCATTCGGTGTTATCGGGCATGAGGGAAGTACGATTCTTGTTATTTTAAATGGCTTACGATTATTAAAAGGAAACAATTAAAACGGGTCCCTCATAAAGGACCCGTTTTTTCTAATGGTAGCTATTATGCCCGTTTGCACTACCACTCGTCTTATGCTTTGGATGCGAACTACTCTTTTGTTTATTGTTATTTTTATTGTTGTGATTCTTTTTATTATTACTCATGAAATATCCCCCCTGTTCCCTATTATTATGGAACAAGAGCTCACTTTTCATTACGGGAATTATTGTCACCCGTCCTATAATGATGGAGTAAACCATTAATTTCACCGCCAAGTAAAATTACCCATCCAGTTAAGTAAAACCATAACATTAAAATAATAATACCACCGAGACCACCATATGTATTGGCGTAATTCGCAAACTTATCTACATAATAAGCAAATGAGTACGATACCACAATCCATCCTACAGTAGCAAATGTTGCTCCTGAAATGACTTCTCTTCTTTTTAATTTTCGATCTGGTGCAAATGTATATAAAAAACTAAACAATGCAAATAACACGAAGAAACTCGCTACTAAACGCGTAATACTCCACACGTAAGAAAAACTATCCGATAAACCAATTGCTTTAAATACAGCTGCCCCAATGACTTGTCCAAACACTGGAACAATTAGTGCAAACACAATCATAAAAATAATCGCTAATGTAAATACAATTGATAACGCCCTCGTTTTAATAAAAGAACGTGTTTCTGTTACATCATACGCACGGTTAAAAGCATTCATCACCGCATTTACACCATTTGAAGCAAACCATAGCATTGATAATAAACCAAATGATAATAAACCACCATTTTGCTCATTTACAACTTTATCAACGTTTACTTCAATTAAAGACATTGCATCTTCGGGTACGTACGGTTCTAATAAGTTGAGCACACTTTCTGTTTGAAGGTCAATGAATCCAAGAAGCGTAATTAAGAAAACAAGCCCAGGAAAAATCGCAAGCAAGAAGAAATAAGCGAGCTGTGCTGCCAAGCCCGCTACATCATCGCGCATCGTTCGGTCATATAAATCTTTACCAAACGAATAAGTACGATTTCTTCTCACCTTTTCTAAAATTTTTCTCATATATGGTTAAACGCTTTTCTTCTCTTCTTTATCTTGCTTCAACTCAATGTACGCTTCAGTTTTTTTTTCCTCTACATTGGAGTCTTTCATAAATAGTTCACGCGCTTCTTTCATACCGCCATCTTCAGCAACTACCGGCTCTTCTTCTGCTTTCAGTTCATCTACTTTTGGAGAAACGGCTTGAATTTCAATCGTTTCTGGCTTCTCTGCTGGCTCAACCTTTTTCTTACTAAAAATTTCTTTCGTTTCTTTTAACGTCTCTACAACAGACGGCGTCAATTTTTTAATTTCTGCTACTTTTGCTTTCACTACATTTAAATCAGCAAGTTCGCGTCCTTTATCTGTAACAGTTTGCACTTTTTCTTTAATCTTTGCATTTTCACCAATTTCAATCATCTTTGTTTTTGCTTTTTCTGCAGTATTTTTTACTTTTTCACGGTTTTCTTTCTTCAACATAGATACAGCTACACCTGCAGCTACACCAATCGCAATGTTTCGAGCAATATTATTTTTCTTTGCCATATTCCTTCACCCTTTCATTTCTTATGTTAGAAAGTATTTCTTTCTAAGCTTCCTCATATTCCTTGTTCTTTTCGAATGAAAGCTAATAGCTTTGCACACCCTTCTGTTACAAGGTCATATACTTCTTGGAAATTCCCTGTATAGTAAGGGTCGGGAACGTCTGTCCAGCCACCGTCTGGAACAAAATCGGACAGCCTACCAATATAGCCTCCAGTTTTACCTAAACTTTTTAAATCTGCTATATTCTTGTTGTCCATGGCAATAATATAATCAAACTTTGTTAAGTCTTCTTTTTCTACTTGCCTTGCTTTAATTCCTTCAAAAGTGACTGCATTTTCTTTTAAAATTTTTTGTGTTCCTTTATGTGGCGGATGGCCAACATGCCAATCTCCAGTTCCTGCAGAATCAATGACAATTTTCTCTTCGAGTCCCTCTTTTACGACAAGATCTCGAAAAATCGCTTCTGCCATCGGAGAACGGCAAATGTTCCCAAGACAAACAAACAATACTTGAACCATATTTTTGTTTCTTCCTTTCTTGGTGCATTTCTTTATATATACTTATAGTATAAACAACCAATTATTAAATATAAAGGAAATCCCTACTAATTTAATAGGATTGAAAAGATTCATTAACGAAAATGATAAAAAATGTTAAGATAGCCTTATGTTATTTTAAAGGGGGACACTTCGGTGGATTTATCCGTAAAGTCAGAAGAAAACGTTGAATATATGGTCGAAGCTATTAAAGAAAAATTACGTATGGTTAATGCTGGAGCGATGAGAGCTGCTAGTTTTAATGAAGAAATGTACGAAGACTTACGTGACATTTATGAGCATGTTATGAAACGTGAAACATTCAGCATTAGTGAAATGCAAGCTATTACAGAAGAATTAGGTACATTAATTAAAAAGTAAAGGAGCCTCGTTTATGAGGCTCTTTTTTATTTCCAACAAATTCATGACAACTCTTCTCTTTCCCTCAAGCAACTGTAAAATATTGTACAATAGAAGTAGAACCTCACCTTAGATTTTTTCTCCATACATACTACTCACAAATAATAGCAACACTACCATTGCTAACTGTTTTTACTGGAGGTGCTTACTTATGAGCAATTGGTACAGTAAGACGAAAGACCAAACATTAATCGACTTAGAAACAAACGAACAACACGGTTTAACAGAAGAAATTGTAAATGGACGTTTAAAGCAATATGGTTTTAATGAATTAGCTACAAAACAAAAACGCACTTTATTGCAGCGTATTTTCGCCCAAATTAATGACGTCCTCGTATATGTCCTTATTATTGCTGCTCTTATTTCTGCCTTTGTAGGTGAATGGGCTGATGCAAGTATTATTGCACTCGTTGTAGTTTTAAATGCTGTTATCGGTGTCGTCCAAGAATCGAAAGCAGAACAAGCTTTAGAGGCATTGAAAAAGATGGCGACACCTAAAGCTATCGTCAAGCGAGATGGTGAACTAAAAGAAATTCCATCTGAGCACGTCGTTCCAGGTGATATCGTTATGCTCGACGCCGGACGATATATCCCATGCGATTTACGCCTGATCGAAACCGCAAATTTAAAAGTTGAAGAATCTGCTCTAACTGGTGAATCTGTCCCTGTTGATAAAGAGGCAATCTACCACCCTTCCATGCAAAGTGATGAACAAGTACCACTCGGTGATCAAAAAAATATGGCCTTCATGTCTACCCTTGTAACATATGGAAGAGGCGTCGGTGTTGCTGCTGAAACTGGAATGAACTCACAAATTGGTAAGATTGCTACCCTGTTGCATGAAGCAGACGATGATATGACACCACTTCAAAAAAGCTTAGCACAAGTCGGAAAGTATTTAGGCTTTGTTGCTGTAGTGATTTGTATCGTTATGTTTCTCATCGGCTTTTTACAAGGACGAGATACACTAGAAATGTTTATGACTGCTATTAGTTTAGCCGTTGCAGCTATTCCAGAAGGTTTGCCAGCTATCGTTTCCATCGTTCTTGCAATTGGTGTGCAGCGTATGATTAAACAAAATGTTATCATTCGGAAACTACCAGCTGTTGAAGCTCTCGGTTCTGTCACAATTATTTGTTCAGATAAAACAGGTACGTTAACACAAAATAAAATGACCGTTACTCACTTTTATAGTGATAACACATACGATCAATTAGAAAATTTAAATGTAAATAATGATGTGCAACGTCTATTGTTAGAAAATATGGTGCTATGTAACGATGCGTCTTACAACAATGAATCACAAACGGGAGACCCGACTGAAATTGCTCTTCTCGTTGCCGGCAGCACCTTTAATATGCAAAAAGATCATTTAAAAAAAATACATGAACGTGTAAATGAGCTGCCTTTCGATTCAGATCGTAAAATGATGTCAACCGTGCATACATATGATGAAAGCTACTATAGCATGACGAAAGGTGCTATCGACAAACTCTTACCTCGATGTACCCACATATTTAAAAACGGTAAAATCGAGGTTCTAACAGATGCTGATAAAGATCAAATATTAGAAGCCGCTAGGTCAATGTCTCAAGAAGCTTTAAGAGTACTTTCATTCGCATTTAAACAATACAATTCAAACGATGTGGATATAGATCATCTCGAAGAAAACCTCATCTTTATTGGTCTTGTCGGTATGATCGATCCACCGCGAACTGAAGTAAAAGATTCAATTACAGAATGTAAAAAAGCCGGTATTCGCACAGTTATGATTACTGGTGACCATAAAGATACCGCCTTTGCAATTGCTAAAGAACTTGGCATTGCTGAAGAAATATCTGAAATTATGATTGGAACTGAATTAGATAACATTTCAGATACAGAACTAGCAAGCAAAATTGATCACTTACATGTATTCGCTAGAGTCTCTCCAGAACATAAAGTAAAGATCGTAAAAGCATTACGTGCAAAAGGCAATATCGTTTCTATGACTGGTGATGGCGTCAATGACGCTCCATCTTTAAAACAAGCAGATGTTGGCGTAGCGATGGGCATTACAGGAACAGACGTTGCAAAAGGGGCAGCGGATGTCGTATTAACAGATGATAATTTCTCATCTATCGTGAAAGCTGTTGAGGAAGGTAGAAACATTTATCGTAACATAAAAAAATCAATTCTCTTCCTACTCTCTTGTAACTTCGGAGAAATTATCACTTTATTTTTAGCCATTTTACTCGGCTGGGCAACACCACTACGACCTATTCACATTTTGTGGGTAAATTTAATTACAGATACGCTGCCCGCATTATCACTTGGGGTTGATCCTGAAGATCCTGATGTGATGAAGGAAAAACCGCGACATGCGAAAGAAAGCTTATTTAGTGGTAGCGTTCCTTTCCTTATTTTCAATGGGGTTGTCATTGGACTTTTAACGCTAATAGCCTTTATTGCCGGAGCAAAGTTCTATACTGGAGATACAAATTTATTCCCTCTTTTCCCAGAGCGAATTGATGAGGACGCTCTATTACACGCTCAAACGATGGCATTTGTCGTTCTTAGTTTTTCTCAGCTCGTTCATTCATTTAACTTACGTTCAAGAACGAAATCGATTTTTTCAATTGGGATTTTTACAAATAAATATTTAGTCTTCTCCCTTCTTATCGGTGTTCTTATGCAAGTTTGTATCATCTCCATCCCGCCCCTTGCAAATATATTTGGTGTGCATGCATTAACGCTGCGAGATTGGGGATTTGTTCTCTTATTAAGTATCATTCCGCTTGTTGTGAATGAAATCATTAAATTAGCGAAGAAAAACTAAAAGGCAATGAGGACTATTCCTCATTGCCTTTTCATTTATCCCACTATTCACCGGGCAGTAAACATCCGATCGGTGAAGGCTAATAATCAGCGGGAATGAAAAAAACCCCACTGATTAAAGTTTCACTTTATCCTTGTAATTCTTTTTTAATGTTCTCAGTTAATGTAGCCATACGTTTGCGACTTTCTTCACGCTCACGTTTGTTTTGCTCTTCAATTTGTTGTGTTTCTTGCATGCCTCTTGAAATAATGTTCCAAGTTTCCTCAAGCGTTTCCATCTTAATACTAGAAGAACCTGATAACCTCGCTACTTCCACACTTTGCGTCGCGATATTTTGTGCATTTTTCTTCAGTAATTCATTTGTACGGCGATCAAGTTCAGCCATAGAATCTGCAACAAGCTTTTGACGCTTCGCATTTACTGCTTGAATGATACCATTTTTAAAGATAGGAATCGTCGTAATAAATGCTGTATTGATTTTACCAATTAATTTATTATTACCACGTTGAATCATACGAATTTGTGGTGCTGTCAGTAACGCGACCATACGTGCTTTTTCTAAATCATCGATACGTTGTTCTAAAATTTCAACAGAGTTTTTAAGCGACTCTAATTCAATACCTGCTAATTGATCATTATTACGTACACGCTCTTCATACATCGGAACTAACTCTGTATTTAAACGCTCTAATAACATTTCTCCTGCTACTACGTATTTTTCTAAGTCTAAATAATATTTTAAGTTTTGCTCATATAAACCATCTAACGTACCAATTGATTTTTTCATTTCATCTTGATACTTCGTAATTTCCACATACACCTTATCAATTTCACGGCCCATCGTTTGATACTTGCTAAAGATTTGTTCAATCATTTTATCCGCTTTTTTGAACATACGTGAGAAGAAACCACTTTTCTCTTCCGCAAAGTCTTTGCTATCGAATCGGTCCATAATTTTACCAAGTTGTTTTAATAATTCACCCGAATCTTCTATTTTTGATAATGACATTGTATGTAAAATTTGATCAGCGAAACGTGAAATTTCCATAGAAGGTTCTTTTCCAAGTTCGATTAATTCTAATTGATCTTTAATATCTACCGCATTATAAATACGTTGTACATCTGCATCTTGTCTAAGCTGCAAGCGAACATCTTGTGCTGTTTGCTCATTTAATTCTGTTTTCGAATCTAGTACGACTGGGTTATTCATATGGTATTCTCCCTTTCCTTATAAAAATGGACGAAATAGTCCTTTTATTGTTTGTGATAAATTTTTATAGGCTGATGAACCATGAAACTCAAGATCGAAATTAACTTCTTCAAGCCAATGTGAATCAAATGCCTCCGCTTCAATATACGGTTCAATGTCGTTTCTTCCTGTTGGATTGAAGTGGAATACATCTACTCCTATTTGATTTAAAAATAGTAATAAAACAGCATCAGAACGAGTTAATTCTCCACTCTTCTCATTATTAAATATAACAATTTTCGGTACATCTTGTGAATAATCAAATTTCTCAAGCTGTTCTAAAATATTTGGTGGTATTTGAGAAAGTTGCGCGAAAACATATAGTGCCACATCTTGTTTCGTTTCTTTTGCAATTGGTTTACACATTTCACTTTCACACGTATGGATGATTGCCTCTGCAATACCATGTTGTAATCCTTCTGGCAATCGTTTATGCGGCCACCAATGACTGTTCATAATTAAATCTGGATGCAATTTTCCCCCGCGGTCTAATGCATCTCGATAATGGTATTGGAAATTTGCTTTCTGTTCTTTCGTAAACGGAAATGCATTAATTAATAAACTATTATCAAATGATGTAACAGCCTTTAATCGTTGAAAATATTCTTTATCATTTTTTGAAACACCTGATATTTTCGCAAATAAAGAAGGAATATAAATGTGTTTATTTTCAACAAAGAATGTCGGGCGTACGAACGCCTTTTCCTTCGTAATTAAAAAGAGTTCATCGTATGTTGTTTTTAATGTACGAGCTACAGGCGTATAGGAACGAAATTGCCACGGCTTGTACAGCAGTGAATTATCGTGGTGAAGTACTTGTTCAATTTCTTTTGAAGCTTGATACGCTACTGTTGCAACACGCTCGCGGCGGCGATCTGGAAATGGCTCAAGAGAAATGCGACTTAGATGAGACACAATAAAACTTCTTCCTTCCTCATCAACATTCTCAAATCCATCTTTTCCTTCTGGGTGATAATAAAGTACATCGCAGCCGAGCATAATAAGAAAGTATAAGAAATATATACGGCTTTCCTGTGCATCACCGTACCAAACGATACGCGGCATTTGTTTCTTATAGTTAATCGTAGAGAACCACTTCGCTACATAATTTTCGCTTAATTTAATTATGTCGATTAAGAAACGACGGAAGCCTTCTGTCTTTAAAGATTGATTATGTTGTTTCTCATATAATTTCAATACTGAAATAAACGTCGTATGTATATAATGCTGTAAATCAGGATTGTCTACTTTTGGCAAAAGTTGTTTCCCAGATAAGTGCGCCACTAGCCTATTTACTGTTAGACCATTTGGTGCTTCTTGATGTAATCCGAACACTTCTTGAATATGACGAAGTTTTTCCGAATCGATCACTTTGTTTAAATTTTGTTCGTGTAAAACTTCGATTCCTTTCGCTTCACTATAATCAAATAATTCATTAAAATATTCATCTACATCATTAGGAACGCCAAGGATTCGACATGCTATATAACTAAATTTCATCTCATTCTCTGTCAGCTCATATTGTGGACGTTTTTCTAAAAGTGTTTCAAATTGCTTTAAATCTGATTCATCTTTTAATGCATATGGTTGAAGTGTAAAACGTGAAAACACAACAGTTCACCTCCAAAAACATTTACGTTTTTTCTAAGTCTTTCTTCTATTATAAACTATTTTTGGTTATAAAAAATGGGCGCTCGTAAAACGAGCAAACCCATTTCAATTATTTATTGTCTTCTTTAGTAGCTGCAACTTCTTCTTTAGCTTGTCCAGAATTCTTCATGTAGTGAAGTATAAATGTTGCTCCAAATGCTACAACTAAAATAATGAAGAACACTGTATGGCTTATTTCAATATGAATAACAGACAGTAACATTTTTGCTGCGATAATTAAGATTAAAATATATGCTGTCGTTTCAAGTTCTGGAATACGCTCTAACAATTTTAAGAATACACCAGCGATACCACGCATCATTAAAATACCAAGCATTCCACCTAATAATAGAATCCAAACTTCATTTGATACACCAAATGCAGCAAGTACGCTATCTACAGAGAATGCGATATCCATTAATTCAACCATCGCAACTGTTCCCCAGAAGACACCAAACATTCTGAAGAGAATACTGTTTTGGTTCATACCATGAGCTTCCTCTTCTTCTGCATTACCTTTTCGTTTATCAATAAAGTATTTAACTGAAAGCCATGCTAAGTAAAGTGCACCTAACACTTTTACCCACGCTAATTTAATTAAGAACATTCCAATTCCAATTGCGATAAATCGAAATACATAAGCTCCAATAAGTCCATAGAATAATGCTTTTTTACGTTTTTCTTCCGGAAGGTGTTTTACCATTACCGCTAATACAAGTGCGTTATCAGCAGATAACAATCCTTCAAGTACAACAAGTGTACCTATTAATCCCCAAGATACTGGATCCTGCAACACTTTAATCCACATGTCCAAGTCGAAAAACTGAGCATACGTATCAAGGATTCCTTGCAAAATACTCATCTTACCTATATCCCCTATTCTTTGCTAGATTTATAGAAAGGTCAAAAAAAGGAAACGAATATCGTTTCCCTTCTATGCATCCAAGCCATACGCTCTTACAAGAGCACCTAAACCACCTTGGAATCCACTTCCTACTGCATTAAACTTCCACTGTCCATTATGACGGTATAATTCACAAAAGACAACTGCTGTTTCAATGGAGAAATCTTCGCCTAAATCAAAACGAAGAACTTCTTCATTCGTTTCTTCATTCGCTAAACGAACGAACGCATTTCCTACTTGTCCAAAGTTTTGACTACGGCCTTCTGCATCATAAATTGTAACTGTAATAGCAATTTTGTGCACATCTGCTGGAACTTTCTTTAAGTCCACAACAAGTTGCTCATCGTCGCCTTCACCTTCACCTGTACGGTTATCACCTGTATGTAGAACGGATCCGCAAGGAGACTGTAAATTGTTATAGAAAATAAAATCAGTTTCCTTCGTACATTTTCCGTTCGCATCTAATAGGAATGCTGATGCATCTAAATCGAAATCTGATCCACCGTCGTAAGATTTAATATCCCAGCCAAGACCAATTACCGCTTTTGTTAAACCAGGACTTGTCTTACCTAAATCAATCTTTTGTCCTTTTTGTAACTGAATAGCCATTTATATTCACCTCTATATTTTAATCTTAAAGAATGTATCCATCCGCAAATATATATTTACGGATGGATATATAACTCTATTACTCTACGTCTAAACCAAAGTTATTACATAGAGACGCTAATCCACCTTGGAATCCACTTCCGATTGCATTGAACTTCCATTCACCTGCATGACGGTATAATTCACCTACTACAACCGCTGTTTCAATAGAGAAATCTTCTCCTAAATCGTAACGAATTAACTCTGCATTCTTTTCTTCATCTAAAATACGTACGAAAGAGTTAGAAACTTGTCCAAAGTTTTGGCTGCGTCCTTCTCCATCGTAAATTGTGATTGTGAAGCAAATACGTTCGATATGTGCAGGTACATTTTTCAAATCTACTTTGATAGATTCATCATCGCCTTCACCTTCGCCAGTTCGGTTATCTCCTAGATGCTCTACAGCACCATTTGCGCCTTTTGGATTATTATAGAAAACGAAATCCTCTGCACCTGAAACTTTACCGTTCGCACCTACTAAGAAAATACTAACATCTAAATCAAAATCAGCTTGTCCATCATAACGATTTGTATCCCAACCAAGTCCTACAAGAACTTTTGAAAGACCTGGATTCGTTTTTGTTAAGTCTACCTTTTGTCCTTTTTTCAATGAAATTGATGCCATACACAATTCCTCCTCGGTTTATTTTATTGATAACGTGATACAATCTCACTTAAGTTTTTATCTTGTGTGCCTTCTCCAACAGCTGAAAACTTCCATTCACTTCCGTGGCGATACATTTCACCTGCAATTAGAGTCGTTTTGCCAGCATAATTATCAGATAAATTATAGCGTGCGAATTCTTCACCAGTTTGCGGGTTTTGAATACGAATATATGCATTACGAATCATCCCGAAATCTTGACGACGATTTACACAGTCATAAATATTTACAACGAATACTAAACGATTAATACGGCTTGGAACTTTATGTAATTCTACGAAAATTGTTTCGTCATCACCAGCGCCTTCACCTGTTAAATTATCTCCTGAATGAATAATACTACCACAAGTAGAAAGCTTGTTTCCGAAGTAAACTAAATCGTTTTTATTTAAAAAACGATCCCCTTCTAACATAACAACAGATGCATCACAATCTACATTTGGTTTACTTCCAAATAATGAAGACAGAAATCCACCTGATTGCCCAATTGGATCCCAGCCTAAGCCAACCTGTAGTTTTGCTACTTTTGGTTGTCCTTTCGTTAAATCGATCTTTTGACCTTTTTCTAAAATAATAGGCATGCAGTTTCTCCCTTTCTACAAAGCATTTTCCAAATCGGAAAATATTGTATTCTTCCCTTATATTGTAGCATTATTTACCTAGTGATAAAAAGGATAAATTCTCAGTTATATGAAAACATTCATATAATTTACTTATGATGATGTAAGAAGTGGTAAATAGCACCAACCATTCCTGCACAATTACCGTTTTGCGCAAGTTCAATCTCACAATTACTATAAATCTCTTTATTTAAGTATTTACTAACCTCTTCTTTTACTTCTTTTAAAAACTCATTTCCTCTAGCTGTAATTCCTCCACCAATAATAATTGTTTCTGGATTAAAAATATAAGCAAGATTACTAATTCCAATCGCTAAATGTTTAAAGAACACCTCAACTACTTGCGTAACTTCCCTATCTCCTTTATCATACAGTTCGAAAATCGTTTTCCCATTCCAATCACCTTCTCCTTTATATTTTCGGACAAGATGAATTAACCCTGAAACGGAAGCGACCTCTTCAAACGCTTTTCCTTCTATTAACATATTTCCCCACTCACCAGCACTAAACGAATGCCCTCTATATAACTCTCCATCTATAAAAATCGCTCCTCCAATACCAGTTCCAAGGGTGAGCATAATAAAGTTTCCTTTCTCTCTTCCACTACCATTCCACTTTTCTCCAAACGCTGCACAATTCACATCATTATCAATGGATACAGGAACTTTTAATACATCTTGCAATCTATTCATAATAGGAATCATACTATAGCCCGGAATATGATCCACACCTCCCGTCACAATCCCTTTATTAACGTCAACAATTCCTGCCGTACTAATACCAATTCCCCAAACCTTATGTTCCCCCATTAATTTTTTTGATAAAAGAATGAGTTTTTGAATGATTTGTTCTCCGCCCAAATGAATTTCTGTTGGAACTGTTTTATGCTTTAGTACTGTTCCTATTTCTGAAACAATTCCATATTTAATGTGTGTACCACCAATATCAAATGCAATATACTCTTTCATCTGCTGTCACTTCCTCTACTGTAATGGGTGTGAAATTCCCACTACTCTACTACTATAAAGAATTTACACTAACTCTTTTCTCTCTTGAGAAATACACCACCTTTTTCTATATATAGTTTTTTTTGCATAAAACTCTTTTTCCTATGAAATATTACAAAGGGATGTATTTTAGATGGAATATTAATTTTTCAGGAGGAAATCAATGACGAAAATTTTTATTTTAGCATCAACTCTTTCTTTATCTTTTTTTAGTGGTTTAAATATCGGTAATACAGCAACAGAAAACTTCTCTCCAATAACAAACGCGATTGTACAAAATAACGATCATCTCGCAGAAGGTAACTCAAAAGATAATAATAAACCACCTGGAAACGGTGGTTCTCAGGACGATAGTGGTTCTGGTGGCAATGGTTCTGACGGTAACGGCTCTGATGGCAGTGGTTCCGGCGGCAATGGTTCTGGCGGTAACGGCTCGGGTGGCAACGGTTCTGATGGCAATGGTTCTGGCGGCAATGGTTCCGGCGGTAGCGGCTCGGGTGGCAACGGTTCTGATGGCAATGGCTCTGATGGCAGTGGTTCTGGCGGCAATGGCTCGGGTGGCAACGGTTCTGGCGGTAGCGGTTCTAGTGGTAACGGCGCTGGTAGCAATGGTTCTGGTGGTAACGGTTCTGGTGGCAATGGCTCTGATGGCAGTGGTTCTGGCGGCAATGGCTCGGGTGGCAATGGCTCGGGTGGCAGTGGCTCTGGTGGCAACGGTTCTGGCGGCAACGGTTCTGATGGCAATGGCTCTGGTGGCAACGGTTCTGGCGGCAACGGTTCTGATGGCAATGGCTCTGGTGGCAACGGTTCTGGCGGCAATAGCTCTGGTGGTAATGGCTCTGACGGCAACGGTTCTGATGGCAGTGGCTCTGGTGGCAACGGTTCTGGCGGCAGTGGCTCTCAAGGCGGAAATCGTGTTAAAGGCGATAGCAGTTCTCAAGGAGGCAGTGGCTCTCAAGGCGGAAACCGCGTTAAAGGCGATAGCAGTTCTCAAGGAGAAACTGACTCTCAAGGTGGTAACGTAAAAGATAACGCGAAAAAACAAGGCGATAAGTTACCGAATACTGCAACACATTATCCTGCATCTATTTTAATGGGATTTTCAACATTCCTAATTGGTATGTTACTATTCATTCGCCGTAAAAACGCAAAATAAAAACATATCCTTCCATCTTAAAAATACATGAAACAAATTGTAAAACTAAAAAGGACTTTGGATTGCATTTTATTATGCAGCCTAAAGTCCTTTTCATCCTTCCTATCCAAAAGAGCATTAATACGCTTTTCCCCAATACACCATTTGTTTCGCTTCTTTACCACAACAAATACATTCGTCAGCTAAATGCTCTTGCTCAAAAGGCATACAGCGAGAAGATACTCCGACTTCTTCTTTTAATTTCTCTTCACAAGCTAGTTCCCCGCACCACATTGCCTTAATAAATCCTTGCTTTTCATCAGCTACTTTTTTCATCTCTTCAAACTTCGTCACACTATACGTATTTTCATCACGAAATACTTTTGCTTTATTAAATAAAGAGTTATGAATTTCCTCAAGTAGTGCTGGAATGCGTTCTTCTAATTGATCCATTGATATAAACTCTTTTTCTTTCGTATCTCTTCTTACGAGTACAACTTGATTCTTTTCAATATCTTTAGGACCAACTTCTAATCGAATTGGAATACCTTTCATTTCATACTCATTAAATTTCCAACCTGGTGTTTTATTACTAGCATCTATTTTTACTCGTGCAACCTTTTGAATATGTCCTTGTAACTCTATCGCTTTCGCCAAAACTCCTTCTTTATGCTGCGCAATCGGTACAATAACAACTTGCACTGGTGCGACTTTAGGAGGCATTACAAGCCCATTATTATCACTATGAACCATAATCAGTCCACCTATCATTCTCGTTGATACGCCCCAAGATGTTTGGTGTACATATTGCCACTTACCGGTACGATCTAAAAATTTAATATCAAATGCTTCAGAGAAATTCGTTCCAAAGTTATGGGATGTTCCTGTTTGAAGTGCTTTCCCATCATGCATTAAGCTTTCAATCGTATAAGTTGCCTTTGCACCCGCAAATTTTTCTTTTTCTGTTTTTTGTCCTTTAATTACTGGTATCGCTAAATAGTCTTCACAGAAAGAAGCATATAGATTTAAAATATTTAACGTTTCAGCTTGAGATTCTTCTGCTGTTTCATGAATTGTATGTCCCTCTTGCCATAAGAATTCCGTTGTGCGAAGAAATGGCCTCGTTGTCTTTTCCCAACGAACTACTGAACACCACTGATTATATAACTTTGGCAAATCATTATAGGATTGCACAATTTTTGAAAAGTGCTCACAGAATAAAGTTTCAGATGTAGGGCGTATACAAAGTCTTTCTGCTAATTTTTCATCCCCCCCATGTGTCACCCATGCTACTTCAGGAGCAAATCCTTCTACATGATCCTTCTCTTTTTGTAATAAGCTCTCTGGGATAAA
Organism: Bacillus cereus group sp. MYBK101-2; assembly: GCF_051918845.1. NCBI lineage: Bacteria > Bacillati > Bacillota > Bacilli > Caryophanales > Bacillaceae > Bacillus > Bacillus cereus group sp. MYBK101-2. The sequence goes on from NZ_JBQAIE010000008.1 coordinate 81,343, forward strand.
CATTGGCATATACACATTTTCATGACCAGTTGCTTTTAACTTCTCATCCATAACTTTCTGCATATTTTCCCATAAGGCATAGCCGTACGGACGTAGAATCATACATCCTTTTACACTTGAATAATCAACAAGTTCTGCTTTTTTTACAATATCTGTGTACCACTGTGCAAAGTCCTCTTCCATCTTCGTAATCGCTTGTACTTGTTCTTTTGCCATAGTCAGTTTTCCTCCTTCTAGAAAATACAAAAAAGCCCGCGTCCCTAAATAGGGACCGAGCTTTGCCGGCGTTACCACCCTGATTCATGCACAAAAATTGCGCATGCTCTCTTTTTGATAACGGGAAATTCCCGCTGCATATGCAGAACGCAAAGGTAGGTTCCATGTTGTCTTTTTAAGAATCTTTCAGCCTGACGGATTCTCTCTCTGCTAAAAAGGTTGAACATATACTAGTCCTTTTTCATCGTTATAACAAAATAAATTTGTTGAATATCATAATATAAATTTCACTTCAAAACAAGAGTGAATTTTCTTATTTTTATATATTCTTTTCATTTTTTACAGTTTTATACGTAGCTTTTTCGTGATATTTTTAAAAGTTGATGTGCAATCATACCAATAAGTGTACCAAGTAGGACGAAGAAACCAATAAACCCATACCCCATTCCTTCCCATCCACCAATAACCATCATTGTAACAGGAAAGGATGCTAAACAAAGAAGTATTAAACTAAGTGCAAATATAATATCGAACTGCTTGTCTGGAAACCGTTTCTTTAGTAAATACGAAATAGCAAATACAAGGATAATCGTGATTCCGCCAATGATGTAAAATATACCAAATCCATCTAACCAGTCCATACTATTCCCTCCTTCCATAGATTCCCTTATACTTATTATATGTTCAACTTTTCTGAAAATAAATAATAAATTTTATTTAAAAACATATTTTTATTACTAGGTATTAATAGTAGTATATAGTAATAGGTTTTATATAATTAGGAGGATTACTTTATGGATAAAGCATTAACGAATCGTGTCATCATTTTATCATTTGACTGTTTATCAGCTTTAGATTTTCCTATACTACAAAAATTACCTCACTTCCAATCTCTAATCAAAAAGGGCACGGTTGTCGAAAAAGTAGAACCAATTTATCCTTCTGTAACATACCCAAGTCACTCAACAATCGTAACTGGTAATTACCCTAATAAACATGGTGTTGTTAACAATACGTTACTTCAACCTGGACGTGAATCACCCGATTGGCATTGGTACCGAAAATCAATACAAGGAACAACGTTATATGATGAAGCACATAAAGCAAATTTAACGACAGCTGCCCTTCTATGGCCTGTTACCGGCAGAGCAAATATTGATTACAATTTACCAGAAATCTTTCCAAATAGACCGTGGCAAAATCAAGTTTTAGTTTCATTATTTAGCGGTAGCCCGCTATATCAATTAGATTTAAATCGTCGTTTCGGTCATATACGAAATGGACTGTCACAACCTGAACTTGATGATTTCGTACTTGCTTCTGCTGTGCATACAATCCAGACGAAAAAGCCTAATGTCATGTTTGTACATTTCACCGATTTAGACACCCAAAGACACTATCACGGCTTTGAATCAAAAGAAACAATAGCCGCAATTCATAGACATGATGAGCGACTAGGGAAAATTATTCAAGCTTTAAAAGACAGTGGACTATACGAAGAGAGCACCATTATCGCTCTTGGTGATCATAGCGCTTTAAGTGAAAACAAAGCCATTCAATTAAATGTATTATTTCATCAAAAAGGGCTTATCTCTATAAATTCAAAAGGAAAATTAGTAGACTGGAATGCTTATTGCCAAAGTTGCGATGGGTCCGCCTATGTATATGTGAAAGACAAAAACGATACCGATACAATTCGAGAAGTACAACTACTCCTTGAAGAACTGCTTCAAAATAAACAAAACGGTATTGAATTTATACTTCATGATGAGGATGCGAAGGAATGCGGTGCAGATGGCAATTGTTTATTTATGTTAGAAGCACGAGAAGGGTATTATTTTACTGAAAACTATACAGGAGATTTTATAAAAGAAATTACTGAAAAAGATGTTACGCCTAGTAAAAAATATACATTTGGTACGCATGGATACTCTCCAACAAAACCTAACTATGAAACAATTTTTATAGCTGCCGGGAAAGGAATAAAAAGCGGCATTACCATACCGTATATGAGACTTATTGATGAAGGCCCAACTATCGCTAGACTACTCGGTTTACACTTAGGTGAAACAGACGGATCAATTGTAGAGGATTTACTCCAATTGTAAAGAACTGTGTATATATGTAAAAGTTATGTAAAAATCATCACTGTTTCTCTTTTTATAATTTTTATTTTTGTACACTGTTAGTAGAACAAATTTAAGGGGGAACATTATATGAAAAAAATGTCCAGACAAGAAAAAAGCTGGATATTATACGATTGGGCGAACTCCGTATATTCGCTCGTCATTACAACTGCATTATTTCCAATTTACTTTAAAGCAGCTGCAAAAGAAGCTGGACTATCTGGGGCAACTTCAACAGCATATTGGGGATATGCAAACTCGTTCGCAACACTTTTAATTTCTATACTTGCTCCTATTCTCGGCACAGTTGCTGATTATAAAGGATTTAAAAAACGATTTTTCACATTCTTCTTTGGACTCGGTATCGTATTTACAAGTATGCTAGCAGTCGTCCCAACATCTCAGTGGTACTTATTACTAGGATGCTATATGCTCGCATTAGTCGGTTTTGCTGGAGCAAATATTTTTTATGATGCATTTTTAGTAGATGTCACTTCTGAAGATAGAATGGATCGAATTTCTACGAGAGGTTTCGCCTCAGGCTATATTGGGAGTACTATTCCATTTATCGGTTGTATCGCTCTTATCATTCTTGCTCAAAAAGGAACTATCCCTTTATCAGTCGGCATTGCTAGTCAAATTTCATTTGCGATCACAGCTCTTTGGTGGGGATTATTTACAATTCCAATGCTAAAAAACGTAGAACAAACGCACTATATTGAACGTCACCCAAGACCAATTACAATGAGCTTCAAACGCCTTGCTGATACTTTTAAAAATATTAAAGAATATAAAACGGTCTTTATGTTCTTAATTGCTTACTTTTTCTATATTGATGGGGTCGATACAATTATTACTATGTCCACCGCTTACGGAACAGACCTCGGTATTAGTGCGACAAATCTATTAATCATATTATTCGTCACACAAATTGTAGCTTGTCCATTCGCTTTATTGTACGGAAAACTATCGGAGACATTTACCGGTAAAAAAATGCTATATGTCGGTATTATTATTTACATCATTATCTGCATATATGCTTATTTCTTAAAAACGACACTCGATTTCTGGATTTTAGCAATGCTAGTTGCTACTTCTCAGGGCGGGATTCAAGCACTTAGTCGTTCCTATTTTGCAAAACTAGTACCTAAAGAATCGGCAAATGAATTCTTCGGATTTTATAACATATTTGGCAAGTTTGCCGCGATTATGGGTCCAATATTAGTCGGTGTTACAACGCAATTAACCGGAAAAACAAACGCTGGTGTCCTTAGCATTATTGTACTATTCCTTATCGGGGGATTCTTACTAACTAGAGTTCCAGAAAATCATACATCCGTTACACCACCTAATCCAAAGACTAAAACACTATAAGAAAAAGATCCTCTTCACATAAGAAGAGGATCTTTTCTATACTTTTATTAATAACGTCCCACAATGAAAGACGCTACATCTTATACAAAAATAGTTTATCAACAGTTGTTCCTAATACTTCCGCTAAACGAAAAGCTAATGCTAAGCTTGGATCATATTTATTATTCTCAATTGCATTTATCGTTTGTCTTGAAACTTTACATTTATCAGCTAATGCACCTTGTGAAATATTATTTTCAGTGCGTAATTCATAAATTTGATTTTTCACATCTTTTCTCCTAACATGTAAAATCGTTTTTACAACATTAGTATATAATCGGTACATTTCATTGTCAAAAGACTACCACAAAAAAGGGAGCAGTTTTGCTCCCTTACAATAGTTATTTCGAGGCTAACGAACTTGTTAGTTCCTCTTTATTCGCGACATCTTCTTTATTTATTTGCATGCGTAGAACTGGTCCTATAGCAAATAAAATAAGTGCCATCGCTATACAAAATACAGTAACTAGTGAGGTCATCTCCTTCAATCCTCCAGCTAGTGAAGTTCCGATTAACATTGCCCCCATAAACAGCGGTAAAATTGTTCCATTTACTCTCCCGACCATATTTTCTGGTACAAGTTGAATCATAAGCGTACCGACAACGATATTAACACAAGCTAAACAAATACCTGTTCCAAATCTCATGAAACTAGTAATCCAAAATGATGTAGATATCCCTTCTACTAAAAATGACATCGCTAATATGCTCATACCGAATATAAACATCTTTTTCGGATTCACTTTTGAAGCGAAAACTGCAGCAACAATACCACCGATTAACATACCTATCCCATCAGCTGCGGCTAAATATTGAACTGCTTCCTTTTCCATTCCAAGCCGTTCTATTACAAGAAACACTTCTAATGGATTCGTTAGTCCAACAGCTAAGCCTATAATGGTGAAAGTAATCGTAATCATACGTAAATTTTTTGTATGAAGAACGTATTTCCACCCTTCTTTTATATCATTTTTTAATGAATCCCTCGCCACTTGCTCTTTTTCAACCCATTTTGGTAAGAACGAAAGGGCGATAGCAGATAACAAAAATAAAATGATTAAACTATATAGTGACGTAAATAAACCAAGTTGTGTATACACAAGCGATCCTACCACTGGTCCAAAAATCAGAAATAATGACTGTAATGTTTGGTTAAATGCAATCGCATTTGCTATCTGTTCTTCTTTCACGTAGCGCTTAAATATACGCGAAGATGATGGCTGAGAGAACTGACCTACAATTGCGGAAATGAGTGTTGCAAAAAATATAGCCTGCCAATAATCCAGCTTTAACAACAAGACAATACCTATAATAGATAGTACACTTAACACATCTCCAGCGACCATTGTTCTTTTCGGATTCCAGCGATCAGCTAGCGCACCACCGATAAACGAGAAAATAAAAATAGGTGCATATTCCATAACCGATAACAATGAAACGGAAACTGGATCATTATTCGTTCGCTCCATTATGAAATATAGAAGGGCCATATTTCTGATCCAAATTGCAAATTGTTGTAAAATATCAGACGCCATAACGAGCATAAATGCTCGGTTTTTAAATAAAGCGTTCATTTTCATTCCCCTTTCATAAACCGACCGTTCGGTCTAATTTATTTTATAGAAAAGCAACTGACTTATTATTCAGCTGCCATTCCTTTTAACAATACATCTATTGCCTTTTTATAAATACGTTGTAGCTCTTTATAATCTAACTCATAATAAAGTACTCCAAGCCCTGATAATAATCCATTCACAATATACATAAGATCACGTGTATTATCTTCACGAAACTCTCCAGACTGTATGCCTGCTTCAATTAGTTTCTCAAACATAACATACGATTCTCTAGTTAAAGCTAATAGTTCATCCAAAATCTCTTTACTTACAACTTGGCTCATAGAGAATTCCTCTATTGCATTTGAAATTGGTTGCTGTATGTCCTCGACATGATATTGCGCGAGACCATATAGTTTTTCAGTATTCGTACTATACAACTTCTCTTTTTCATTCCATTTTTCAAGCCAATCATACGTATGCTGCTTTACTACAAATAAAAATAATTCTTCTTTACTTTTAAAGTGATAATAAATGCTTCCTTTACTTCGCTCTGTAATTTCACAAATCTCTTCCATAGATGTAGCTGCATAGCCCTTCTGTGAAAACAAACTTTCTGCTTTATATGCAATTTCTTTCTTTATCTCTTCTGCACTTCTTCTCATATTCACACCTCTTTAAACCGACCGTTCAGTCTAATAATAACAAATCAAAAACCTCTATCGCAAGAGGCTATATTCCTTATTTAAGAAAACGTACTTTCAAACCATGTTCGAATCATATGTATGATTCCAATTTTAAATCCTAATTTAACAAGAAATACGCCTCCCGCAGCTAATAAAAATAACATTACTTTCCCCTTGTTTTTCACTTTCGGTTCCCTTTTCATTTCTATTCCCCTTAGTACGTTAAAAATATTAATCAAACGTTTGTTTAACTGTTTTTATGCATATGTAAGCCAACTAATCAAACGTTTGTTTTAAAAAGAAATACGCCTATATAAGGCGCATTTTCATCAATCACCGCCACCTCCGCCACCATCGCAGCTGCCTCCGCTATCTCCACCAGAAGACCCTCCACAATCATGTGAAACTCCATGCGAGCTATCATTATCAGATCCCGCAAAGAAAAATAATGGTGATGAGTTGTTAGATGAGTTATGAATGTTATTTTGTTTTGTAAGATTTACCTTCTTTTTGTTTGATCGAACTGCTGTTAAGATTGTTACAACTACAACAAATAATAGTATGAAAATAATAAATTCCATATAAAAACCTCCCTTAATCTTCGAATAATTGAATAGTTCTCTCTAGATTTTCAAGTGAAATAAAGCGCGATTCACGAAGGATCTCTTTTCCATTATAAAATAATAAAACTGTTGGCCCTGTAAATACTGCATATCGCCCTGCAATTTCTTGCATGTCTTGTAGTAATATTTCTACTTTCTCTACGTAATCATAATTCTCTAATAGACCATTTACTTTTCTTAGCATAACATCACAGACACCACAATTTTCCGTTTTAATAAAGAGCAGTACTAATTGTTGTTCTTCAACATATGTTGCTAATTCTTCTATCGTTTCAAATGTATTCATCTTATCCCTCTTAGCGTAATTTACGAAATACCTTATCTTGGTACATACGAAAAGCTGAACTATCTTTCATTTTCCTCTTTTCCATTACCTGCTGAAAACGCAGCGTTTTTGTTGTTAACTCTTCTTGTAATTTTTTTCTCTCCGCTTCATCATAACAGCACGCAATTAAGTCTTCTATTTTTAATATATCTTTTTGTAGTTCCATTTCTGGTGGAATCATGCCCGCATTTTTTAAAATTTTATAACTCATTCTCAGTTCTGGAGGTACCGTTGAAAGGTCTTCTAATTGTAGTGGTTTTCCTTTTCCCGGAATATGATCAAGGTCTCCATTCCGTATTGCTTGTCGAATTTTTTCTTCAGCAATGTTCAAAAAGACATCCACATTACTCCCTCCCTTACATATTTTTACTATTATTTTACATGAAATTTCATTATCTTGCTACGCTATTACAAATTGACCTCATACAATTTTTTCTCAAATTTAACTCCAAGAAGCCCTTTCCTCTCTAATCGATATTTTATTTTCATGTGTAATCTGTATTAGAGCCATTTCATATTGAGAAAGTCTTTTCGAATTCAATAAAGCGTTTACACCAAATCTTACATTTGCTACGATTTAATCAGCTTCAGCTCCTTGTATAGACTTCGTGATGTCTGATCATTTTCATCTAGATTCATTTTGATTTATTGGCGCATGCCTTTAAATATATCTTTTATTTTGAAAGGAGAAATGGCTATGAAATCAAAAAAATTCACACTGCTATTACTATCCCTACTACTCTTCTTACCTCTTTTTCTCACAAACTTTATTACTCCCAATGTCGCATTAGCAGATTCACAAAAGCAAAGTCAAAAAATTGTTGGGTATTTTCCTTCATGGGGCATTTACGGACGTAATTATCAAGTTGCAGATATTGATGCATCAAAGCTAACTCATTTAAACTATGCTTTCGCTGATATTTGCTGGAATGGAAAACATGGAAACCCTTCTACTCACCCCGATAATCCAAATAAACAAACGTGGAACTGTAAAGAATCTGGTGTACCACTGCAAAATAAAGAGGTCCCTAATGGTACTCTCGTACTCGGTGAGCCATGGGCTGATGTCACAAAATCTTATCCTGGCTCAGGTACAACTTGGGAAGATTGTGATAAATACGCACGCTGCGGAAATTTCGGCGAACTGAAACGATTAAAAGCTAAGTATCCTCACCTAAAAACAATTATTTCCGTTGGTGGCTGGACTTGGTCTAACCGCTTTTCTGACATGGCCGCTGATGAAAAAACAAGAAAAGTATTCGCTGATTCTACAGTCGATTTCCTACGCGAATATGGATTTGACGGCGTTGATTTAGATTGGGAATATCCAGGCGTAGAAACGATTCCTGGTGGTAGTTATCGCCCTGAAGATAAGCAAAACTTCACCCTACTCCTTCAAGATGTTCGAAATGCATTAACGAAAGCTGGTGCAGAAGATGGTAAACAATATTTACTAACAATTGCATCAGGTGCAAGCCAACGTTATGCTGATCATACAGAGCTAAAGAAAATCTCCCAAATACTGGATTGGATTAATATTATGACATATGATTTCCACGGTGGATGGGAAGCTACTTCTAATCATAATGCAGCTCTATACAAAGATCCAAATGACCCAGCAGCGGATACGAATTTTTACGTAGATGGTGCGATAGACATTTATACAAATGAAGGGGTTCCAGCAGATAAACTCGTATTAGGTGTACCATTTTACGGACGCGGGTGGAAAAGTTGTGGAAAAGAAAATAACGGACAATACCAACCTTGTAAACCAGGTAGTGATGGAAAGCTCGCTTCTAAAGGAACTTGGGATGATTATTCTACCGGTGACACAGGTGTGTACGATTATGGTGATTTAGCAGCTAATTATGTTAATAAAAATGGTTTTGTTCGCTATTGGAACGATGTAGCAAAAGTACCTTATTTATATAATGCGACTACGGGCACGTTTATTAGCTATGATGACAACGAATCTATGAAATATAAAACAGACTATATAAAGACAAAAGGTTTAAGTGGTGCAATGTTTTGGGAGCTTAGTGGTGACTGTCGCACAAGTCCAAAATATAGTTGTAGTGGACCAAAATTACTTGATACGTTAGTAAAAGAATTACTAGGTGGACCTATTACTCAAAAAGATATTGAGCCACCAACAAACGTAAAAAATATTGCTGTAACAAATAAAAATTCAAACTCAGTTCAATTAAACTGGACGGCATCTACTGATAACGTAGGAGTTACGGAATATGAAATTACTGCTGGAGAAGAGAAGTGGAGTACAACAACAAATAGCATTGCAATTAAAAACTTAAAACCTAATACAGAATACACATTTTCAATACTAGCAAAAGATGCTGCTGGGAATAAATCACAGCCTACTTCTATTATTGTAAAAACAGATGATGCTAACACAACACCTCCTGGTGGAAATAGCAATGCTACCTTTTCAGTCACTTCAAATTGGGGAAGTGGTTACAACTTCTCGATTGTAATTAAAAATAGTGGAACGACCTCTATTAAAAACTGGAAATTAGAATTTGATTATAACGGCAATTTAACACAAGTTTGGGATTCTAAAATTAGTAGTAAAATAAATAATCATTACGTAATTACGAATGCAGGATGGAATGGTGAAATTCCTCCTGGTGGATCGATTACAATCGGAGGAGCAGGAACAGGCACTCCTGCTGAACTTGTAAATCCATCCATTAGCGAAAACTAAACGTAACTTCCAATAATTATTTCACTAAAGTTTGAATTTAGGTTTGATTCCTCTCTCCTAAATTCAAACTTTTAATTTTATGAAAAATCACAAATCAACATTATAATAACCTATTATAACTATATTTAGTTTACAATATGAAGTTCGTGTGAAGTTCACCTGAATTTTACATGAATTTCCTTTAAGCTCTATTGTCTTCCTATACTAATCACATTATCCTTTACATATAGGAATTATTTTCATTCCATTTCAAACTATCTATATATACATAAAGAAGGATAGTCGCCTATTAGGGAAAGGCATCTAGTATTATTATAAATATAAACATAACAAAAGAAAAAGCACGCTTATAAGCGCACCATAAGAGTGCTTCTTCATACAATTCTCATGTAAGAGTTCTCGAAAATCATGTTAATCACAAAGAAAAGGCATTAGCTTATACAAGCTAATGCCTTTTCTTTATTCATATTGTTCAGCGTTCCATTCTTCTATATTCCACACTTTTGTTATCCATGCTTCATAAAAAGAAGGCTCATGTGATACAAGTAAAACGGTTCCTTTATATCGTTGTAGCGCTTCCTGCAACGCCTTCTTTGTTTCTAGATCCAAATGATTAGTTGGTTCATCTAAAATTAAAACATTACTTTTCTTTACGATAAGTTCACATAAACGTACTTTCGTTTGTTCTCCTCCGCTTAATAAACGAATAGGTTTTAATACATGTTCTTCTTGCAATCCACACTTTGCTAATGCTTGGCGCACTTCTTTCTTTGTCATATCTGGTCGTTCTGCCCAAACTTTCTCTAAGGGTGTTGTTTCTGAAGCAAACTCTTCCTGGGCAAAATACGCAGGATTTACTCGTTCTCCAACAGAAATTGAACCGCTTAGCGGCTTAATTTGACCTAATAATGTTTTTAACATCGTCGTTTTTCCAATTCCATTATGACCAATAATCGCTATCTTTTCTCCTTTTTTCACTTGTAAATTCAACTCTGGACATAAAGGATCACTATAACCTATCCTTAGTTTCTCAGCTTGCAATATACGACTCACCGGCTCCTCATAAACATTGAAATCAAAACGGGATCGAGTTACAGAATGAATCTTTTCAATCCTTTGCATTTTCTCTAATACTTTCTCTCGACTTTTAGCCTGTTTCGCTTTTCGAATTTTATTTTTTTGAATAAATATTTCTAACTGAGAGATTTCTTTTTGTTGTTTCGCATACGCCGATTGTAATTGTTTCTTTTGCAATTGGTAACTTTGCACAAACTTTTCATAGTTTCCTACGTATCGCTGCACTTTTCCTCCTTCTAGATGAAAAATAACATTTGTAATACTGTTCAAAAATAGTTCATCATGCGAAATGATTACATAAGCTTTTTCATACAGTCTCAAATACGATTGCAGCCATTCTATATGAGCTGTATCTAAATAGTTTGTTGGCTCATCTAACAATAAAACATCAGCTTTTTCTAAAAGGAGCTTCCCAAGTAATAACTTTGTTCGCTGCCCTCCACTTAACTTTGAAACATCCTTTTTAAGCCCTATTTCAAATAATCCTAAACCGATTGCTACTTCTTCAACTTCTGTATGAATGTGATAGAAATTAGAGCTTTCCAATATAGTTTGTAATTCTCCATACTTTACTAACAGTTTTTCTACTTCTCCTGCTCCATTCATTTCTTCAGCAATTTTTAACATTTCGTATTCAATCGCATACAAATCAGCAAATGCACTTTGCAAGTATCCCTCAATTGTCATCCCTTCTTGTAAATCCATATGCTGCTGCAAGAAACCTACCTTCACATGCGGAAACCATTCAATGTTCCCATCATCATGTATAAGTTCTCCTGTTAAAATCCTTAGCAATGTTGATTTTCCAATTCCATTTTGCCCTACTACCCCAACATGCTCGCCCTTCAATATTCGAAAACATGCATTATATAAAATGGTTTTCTCACCATACGAATGACTTAAATTTTCTACCGTTAATATACTCATTATTTTCTCTCCTTTACTTATGATTCATAAGCTAAATAGAGAGAGCAACAGTATAAAGCCTTATTTAATTGTGCATATAAAAAATGGGTAAGGTGAATACACCTTACCCATTACATATTATCGTAAGAAAGGATTAAGGTTCTTTACCTGCTGTCTTCAATTTAGCTTAATCGATAAAAATGGGCAGACTTCTCCCATATCAAGCTAAAACCATTTGAAGAACAGTTGATAAAGTCATTTTATCCTTTCACTCCTTTAACATTTGTTATATTAAGAGTATAAACTACTCTTTTATATTCTATTCTCTATTGTTCTTTTTGTTCCTTCTCCGTTTTATCGTTCTCTGCATAAATTTCTTTATACATCTTTTCTAATGCATATGGACTTGTAAAGATAATTGTTAACGATTTCCACATATAAATTCTTCTTTGTAATTCTATCCCATACTCTTTACTCACTATATTTTTCACTTCTGGGATATGATCTTCAGTTTGAAATTGTTGCACAGACTTCAATTCATTCGTTTTAAAATCTGTTAAAAATCCTATTACACTTCGCCCATGTTCCTGTGACCTTTCTTCTAAATCAAACTGAATCGAATGAACGAAACCTAAAACGTGAAAGATTTGAGCATGCAACCCGACAGCAGCACGCTTTTCCATTAAGTTGTAGCACTCTCGTTTTAACTCTTCTACCATTTCTAAAGAATTTCTATTAACTTTCCTTTTGCCAACAAACATAATTTTTACAATATGAGCGACTGCTCCCATACTTTTTAATACACTCTCTAGAATTTCTACCGCATCTTCCACATAACCATTTGTAATTATAGAATGAATAAATTCATCTAATAATGCTTGAAACTTTTTAACTAAATGTAAATCACATAATTCTGGTACACCTTTTCTCAATTGATCCCGGCCTTGAACCCACTTTAAAACTTCTATCATTTCTTCTTCTTTTAATTCATGATGTTCCATACCATACTTCATTAATAAAATATAATTTTTTAATAAGGACTTTCCTTCTTCAAGATTATCAGCTGTTAACGAATCAACTATTTGCTCTATAGATTTCATCTTTCTCCCCCTAAAAAAAAGCCTCTTAACAGTAATTATACCAAAAACTGTTAAAAGACTTTTTCTATTTTTTCATATAAGGAGCTAATACTCTCAAAATTTCTTCCTTATCCTTCTTTAACTCAAGTGATGTTAACATATCCATCGTTCTCGGTCTAGGTAATTTCACTTGTACCTCGCCAACTATTGATGCTGGTCTTTGAGATAAAATAAATACGCGATCCGAAAGCAAGATTGCCTCATCTAAGTCGTGTGTAACCATAACGATTGTTTGCTTCTCTTGGTGCCAAGAGTTTAAAAGCCAGCTATGTACTTCCATTTTTGTAAAAGCATCTAACTTACCAAAAGGCTCATCAAGTAGCATAATTGGCTTTTCACATAAATATGTGCGCAGAAAACTAATTCTTTGACGCATCCCTCCAGACAATTCATCTGGATAATGGTCTGCATATTCATCTAGTTCAAACTGCTTTAATGCTTCCATTCCTTCTGTCAGCCTTTGTTTTTTCGGCTTCCCTTCAATTTCTAACGGAAGAACGATATTTTGTAAAGCTGATCGCCACGGTAGTAATAAATCCTGTTGCGGCATATAACTTACAACATCTTGCTCTTGAATTTGCTTATCGTTATACGTTACACTTCCACTTGTTGGATTTTCAATATTTGCGATCATATTTAATAGTGTGCTTTTCCCACAACCACTCGGTCCTACAAAGGAAACGAACTCTCCCTCTCGTATAGAAGCACTAATATTTGCTAATACATTCTTGCCATCGAAAGATTTCACAATATCTTTTATTTGTAATCCACTCATTTTTCACTTGGAAGGAACTCATTTGTAAAGGCATCTTTCACATCAATTTTCTTCTTAATAACTTTGTTATCATATAAGAAATTCATGTAATTCGTCCAAACTTCTTCCTTCTGTACTCCCCACGCTTTTGCATCATCTTGATACTTCGTACTTAGCCATTTTTGACTTTCTTGTACTAAATCTTTATTTACATCTGGAACAGCTTTAATTAAAATATCGGCAGCTTCTTTCGGTTCTTTAATTGCAAAATTATAACCCTCTGCCGTTGCACTCATAAACTTTTTCACAAAGTCTTTATCTTGCTTCGTATGTTTTTCACTCGTAATCATAACAGGACTATAGAAATCAAGTGCTGGATCTAAGTCTTTCACCATAATCGTATTTAACTCTTTTCCTTGGCGCTTCGCTTCAATTCCATCCCATCCGTAATAAATCCATTCAAAGTCTGCATCACGACCAATTGATTTAAAGAAATCTGTTTGTCCTAAAATGATTTTTTCAACTTTATTAAAATCGGCTTGGTGCTTATCCATAATTGTCTTTAATGTCGCTTCTTCCGCTGGTCCTCCCCAGCCACCGTAACGTTTCCCTTCAAAATCTTTCGGTGACGTCATATTATCTTTCTTAAGCGATGCAAAAGCTGAAGTGTTATGCTGAATAATCGCACCTACAGATACAACAGGAATACCTTCCACACGAGCCAACGTTACATTTTCTTGTGCGCTTATTGCGAAGTCAGCTTTTCCTGAAGCTATCATTTGCTCCGCCGTCACATTATCACCAGGCTGAATAATTTCTACATCTAATCCTTGTTTTTCATAATAATCTTTCGCTTGTGCTACATATAAGCCAGTATGATTCGTATTCGGAAACCAATCTAATACGACTTTTACTTTTTGATCTTTACTTGCACTTTCTTCTTTCTTCGCCGGATTACATCCAGCTACACCTACTGCTAATAAGGCAGCCAACATAACTTTTAAACCTTTTTTCATTTTCTGCCGTCCTTTCTATATATCCATGGTGCTGTTATTCTTGCCATAAACTCCACGATAAAATACAGACATAATGTCACCATTACAATAATTGCTGCAACACCAAATACTCGGGCTGTTAAAAAGGATTTCGTAGCCCTTGTAAGCATAACTCCTAATCCTTCACTGGCACCGAGCCATTCTCCAATAATCGCTCCCATTACGCTATATGTAACTGCAATTTTTAAACCGGAGAAAAAGTATGGAAGCACTGCTGGAAACTTTACTTTCTGGTAAACTTGCCATTTCGTTGCCTTCATCGTTTGCAACAACTTCAACATATTTTTATCTACCGTTTGAAAACCTTCTAAAATGCTAAGCGCAATCGGGAAGAAACAAACGAGTATGACTACCATTACTTTCGGTAGCATTCCATATCCAAACCAAATAATAAATAACGGTGCAAGTACAACGATTGGAATCGTTTGCGAAATAACAAGCAACGGATTTATTAAAATACGAAATAAAGGGATAACGTCCATAAGAATTGCAATGCTTGTCCCAATTAAAATCGCAAAGAACAGTCCAATTATAACCTCTTGCAGCGTCTGCATCGTATTCGGTAATAGTAAATCTTTCATTCCAATTAATTCTTGAACAATGGCAGAAGGCTTCGGTAAAATCCACGGTTCAATTTTAAATAATGAAACAGATCCTTCCCATATCGCAATGAGAAGGATAAGCCAAATTGCTGTAATTATTTTAGATTGCTTCTGGTTTTGCATATTCATCACGGTACTTCCAAACTTTTTCATCTATCGTTACACCAGTGCTTGGACGATAATGGATTTTAATAGAAGTAATCACTTCTTCTGCTCCAGCGTCCACACAAGCTTGTTGTGCACGTTTAATGATATCAAGAAGTACATCTAATTCTCCTTCCAGCGTCGTTTCCATTGCCCCTACTTCATAACGAACTCCCGATTGTTGTACAACCTCAATCGCTTTATCAACAACAGAATACACATCTTTGTTCTTTGCTTGTGGTACTACTGAAAACGAAATTGTAACTTGTTGTGACATAATAAAATCCCCCTTATGAAATTAAATTTTAAAACAAGAAAAGGCTTTCCTACTGCGTAGGAAAGCCTTGTATGCAAGTTATTATAGAATAACATATGCTACATCACTTTAAGTAACTCCCTACGCTGGCATTATCCAGATCAGGTTGAGGGTCGATGTTTGCTCACATCCTCTCAGCCAATTGGCTCCCCGGTCCTTAATTCGTTTTCATTGTAGCATGATTTATTTTATTGAACAAACAAAAGCATGTATAATCATTTCATTTAACTTTTGAATTCCCCAATTAACTCTTGTAACTCCTGTGAGAGCCAGCTTAAAGAACTGGCTAATTCAGCAATATCCTGTACAGACATTTCCTGTTCTTTCATGATTTCTTCAACATTACTACTACTATTCGCATACTTATTTGCAATAAGTGATAGTTCATTTACAACACGAACAATATTTTGGCTATTTTGCAATATATTATTTGAATTGCTAGAAACAACTCCAACTTGATTGGTAACAGTTTGTGCTGATTTCGAAATTTTTTCAAAGAAAGCACCACTACTTTCAACAAGTTTCATTCCAGACTCTACTTCTTTTGAGGTTTTTTGCATTAAAACAACAGCTTCTTCCGTTCCTGCTTGTGTTTCCCCTATTAATTTTGCTATATCTTTTGCTGATGCTTCCGTCTGCTCTGCTAATTTACGCACTTCATCAGCAACAACGGCAAATTCCTCTCCAGTTTCCTCAGCACGTGAAGCTTCAATAGTAGCATGTAAAGCTAGCGAATTCGCTTGATTTGAAATACTTGTAATTACAGTTACAATATCACTAATTTCTTTTGATCTTACTTCCAAAGAATAAATGATAGAAGATAAATCTTGTACTGCATTTTGTATTATGTTCATTTGATTCATCGTCTGTTCAATAATACCATTTCCTTTTTCTGAATGATGCTTCGTACCTTCAGACTCTTTCGTCATTTGTTTTGCAATATTAGTTATCTCTTCCATCCTATCTTCCATTTCATATACAATATCTAAATACTTTGGTACTGACGTTTCTTGCAATTGAACGCCAGCCCTTAACTCAACTATAGAACTTACGATTCCTTGGACTGCCATGCTATTTTCTTTCGTACTCACTGACAATTCTTGTGAAGATGAGGAAACCTGTTCTGCTGTCTGCTTCACTTTATCTATAATTCCTTTAAACTTCTCGATGTTATTATTAAAATACGCATTAATAATACCAATATCATCTGGTCTTTCCTCTAATTTAATACTTAAATCACCTTCACCAACTCTGCGTAATCCTTCACGTAAATCCCGCAATGGAGCAAGTGCGTTACGTACGATTAAGAATTGAATAACAGTTGCAATTAAAACAGAAATACAAATAAACATTAAACCTTGTATAATGAATTTTTCCTTTGTAATAGGAACAATAGAAGCATCTACATCGGCTGCAACAATTGCCACAATATTTCCGTCTCCATCTTTAATTGGCTCTAATATCGTTACCCATGATCCTAATAGATCTTCATATACTACTGTCATGTTTGCTTTTTTCGTGCTCATTACCTTATCGTATGCTTTCATCCAAAGATCTGGTTGTTTATAATATTCTCCCGGCCTTACTTCAACAACATTTGCTAACTCTGTAGACAAGTCGACGATTAGTAACTCACCTTTTTCATTTTCTTTTGCTCCAACAATATAGATTTGTCCAACGCTATTCAATTCTTCCGTTGCTTCATCTAATTTCTCTGTTAACTTCTCTCTCTTTTCTCTTTGTGCCACTGGATCCTTTGTAACATCTCTCACTATTTCTTCGTCTAATTTATGTAATACCGTATCTCCTGTTTCAAAAGAATGCCTTTCAAATATAGACATCATGCTATTTTGAAACATGTTAAAACTTAACGCTCCCATAGTACCAACAAGCGTCAAAATAACTAACACAGTTAACAATACATTCTTTTGAAGAAATGATAGCTTGTGCCAATATTTTTTCATCAACATCACCTTTCTTAATTAACTTAATATAAAGGAAAACTATTAAAATAAAAACCTTATCAACAACTGATAAGGTTTCTCATTTGTTTGCAAATAAAAAAAGACCAATGAAAAAGCATTGGTCAAGACCAACCCTATCCGTCCGGTAACTGGCTAGCGTAGCCTTTCGGCCTTAGCTCCTGTAGTTTTGCGTCCTAATGTTTCCACCAGTTTGCCTTTCTCGCTGAACGAGTTGAACGATATGGGAGTTCTATGAGAATTACATTATTCTCTATCAAAGATTACAACATAAAAATTAAAATGTCTACCTATTTAGAGATGCAAATGCAAAGTTTTAATGTATTATTTTTTCGAAATAATTTAACAAAGTACGTGAATGTTACATTTCTTGTGTTATATAATAAAAAATGTATATAACACAAGGATTGTTTTGAGTATTTATTTTAATTTTCATTTAAATTAAATTATTCGAATATATCTTAACTAATGAATTTCGGAGGTAGTTTATCATGTTTTGGCTACAATTTCTTACGTTACTACTCTGCATCTTTATTGGCGCACGCCTAGGCGGAGTTGGTCTAGGGGTAATGGGTGGCGTTGGTATGGCAATACTTGTTTTCGTCTTCCACTTACAACCTACAGCTCCTCCTATTGATGTAATGCTTATGATTTTAGCAGTAATTACAGCTGCTGGTGCACTCCAAGCCGCTGGAGGAATGGAATACCTTGTTCATCTGGCTGAGAAAGCATTACGAAAAAATCCAAAACGCATTACATTCTTTGCTCCAATTGTTACTTATTTATTCACACTTTGTGCGGGAACTGGTCACGTTGCTTATTCTGTACTTCCTGTTATCGCAGAAGTCTCTCGCGAATCCGGAATTAGACCAGAACGACCAATGTCAATTGCCGTAATTGCTTCCCAACAAGCAATTACAGCTAGTCCTATATCAGCTGCAACAGTTGCACTTTTAGCAATGTTAGCTGACTATAAAATCACTTTATTAGATATTTTAAAAGTAAGTATCCCTTCTACTTTCATCGCTTGTATGGTAGCTGCATTTGTTGCTAGCAAAATGGGGAAAGAATTAAATGAAGACCCTGAATACTTAAAACGATTAAAAGAAGGAATGATTCCTAAGATTGAAGAGAAAAAAGAATTTGTTGGTGTAAAAGGCGCTAAATTATCAGTTATCCTTTTCCTAGTAGGAACTTTTCTTGTCGTACTTCTCGGTTCATTTGAAGTACTTCGTCCAGGATGGATAGTTGATGGGAAGTTAGCCCGTCTTTCCATGCCAAACACAATTGAAATGGTTATGTTAACGATTGCAGCTCTTATTATTATTTTCTGTAAACCAAATGTAGAAAGCATCGTGTCTGGTAACGTCTTTAAAGCGGGGGCAACAGCAGTTGTTGCTATTTTCGGTATCGCTTGGATGGGAGATACTTTCTTTAACGGAAACTTAAATATGATTCAAGGATCAATTCAGCATCTAGTAACAAGTGCGCCATGGCTATTTGCCATCGCATTATTCATTCTATCTATTTTACTATATAGCCAAGCCGCAACAGTACGTGCTTTAATGCCTCTTGGATTATCACTCGGTATTCCACCAGCACTACTGATCGCGATGTTCCCTGCAGTAAATGGATATTTCTTCATTCCAAACTACGGAACAATCGTTGCTGCCATTAACTTTGATCGTACTGGTACAACTGGCATTGGTAAATATGTTTTAAATCATAGCTTTATGATTCCAGGCCTAATCGCAACATTCACTTCTATCGGAATTGGAATGCTCTTAATTTCAATTATGTTTTAAAGAAAAAGCACAAACCCAAAGTTTTAAAGGGTTTGTGCTTTTTTAATCAAACGTTTGTTTAAATATTTTTAACTGTCCATTCTTCCATTATGTTCTTTAATATTTGTGTAAAATCCGCTGGGAAAAGATGCCCCAAACCTTCTCTCACAATTAATTTACAGTCCACATTATATTCCTCAAACATAGACATTAATTGAAGTGTGTTTTCATAAAATGGATCTTTGTCTCCCGTAACAATATATCCTTCTACATTCGTTATATCATTTGATACAACTATACTTTCAATTTCCTTAACATCTCGAATAGCAGGTATAACTGCAATAAATTTTTGAGTCGCTGACATATTCTTTAACGCTAACTCTATCGCTATATTTCCCCCTTGAGAAGCTCCCGCGATGATTATGTCCTCCAAGTTATATTTATTTACAAAATCATTAAAAGTTTTCATAACGTCTTTTATAGCTATTTCATGATTATCCCAGCTATACGACTTCATTCCATGTATTTGTGAGGACCGGGGAAAACCTAATATATACTCATTTAGTATTTCTTCTTCACACCAATATGGTGCAAAATCATTTATATTTGATCCTCTCCAATGCAAAGAAAATAACCCTATCTTCGCCTCTTTATTTCCATAAGTAAATAATTTCGGTTCGGCTGTTAGCTGCTGTTTCTTAAAGATTTCTTCACACTTTTTCACTATCATTTTAAAAGCTGCATTCTCTCGTAATCCCTTTAAATCTTCATCCCCCATAAGTGTATGTGGATTCCACCAAATCCCCTTTTCTAAAGCTTCGTTTAAACTAACAATCGCTTCCTCATACTTACCTTCTGCCGAAAGTGCACACACTTCCCAGAAACTAGTTTTTTCTATTCTTTCAGGAAACTCCCTTTTTGCTTTATCTATGCATCTATAAATCGCTTCGAATTCTCTTTTTTCGAATAAACGAAACAACTCATTTTGCAACTCTATAAACTGTTTCCTTTTCAAACAATCCTCCCCCTTTTTCTAACTATCGATATCAAAACATAAAAAGCTATGTAGCGTTTTAATACTACATAGCCTTCTTCTACAAACTGTTACTCACTTCCTCTACTAGCCTCTTCGTACTTTCATACGCAGATTCAGCTAAACTAATCGCTGAAATAACTGAAACACCGTCCGCACCTGCTTCTATAACCGAAGCGGTATTTTCAATTGAAATGCCTCCAATTCCGACAATCGGTATTGTAATTCCTTGTTCTCTAAAATGAGCTAACCCTTTCGTTCCTTGCACTGCTTTCGTATCTTTTTTCGTACTCGTTGGAAAGATAGGTCCTACACCTAAATAGTCAGCCCCATTTTCAATTGCCCAGCGTGCTTCTTCAATTGTATGTGTAGATACACCAACAATCTTATCACCCATTTTTTCACGAACAGAGGTAATTCCTTCATCATCTTGCCCAACATGCACGCCATCTGCATCTAACTTGAGAGCTAGTTCCACATCATCATTTACAATGAACGGTACACCGTACTCCTTACAAATTGCTTGTAGTTCTTTTGCAAAACAAATGCGTTTCTCTTCCGTTAAAGCGCCTTCCCCCTTTTCACGAAATTGAAAAATTGTTATACCACCTTCAAGTGCATCTTTCAATATTTGTAGTGGATCCTTCGTACAATTGTTACTTCCCATAATAAAATATACTGATAATAACTTAGACATTTCTGCCTTTGAAATACGTGACATTTATTTTCCCTCCTTACTATATAACCTCAATTTTCCCATACTTCTCTATATCACCTGAAGTCGTATTCGCTAATTGATTCAAAAATTCAATTTGAAAACTACCAGGTCCTTTTTCCACCGTCTTGGCAGCTGCCAGTTCCGCAGCTACCCCATAAAACGTTAATGCCGCTACCGCTGCCTTTACATAATCCTTTTCTACCGCTACAAATGCTCCTATTACAGAAGTTAGTAAACAACCTGTTCCCGTAACTTTCGTTAAAATAGGATGACCGTTTCGAATGAGAACAGTTCGCTCTCCATCTGTAACAACATCTTCTTTTCCAGTAATCACCGCAACTGTATTCAATTCATCCGCTGCCTGTTTTGCAATACTTACGACATTACCATTTCCAGCACCAGCGTCTACCCCTTTAATTTCCCATCTCTCATTAATAACGTTCGCTATTTCAGCTGCATTTCCGCGAATAATCGCTAATTCAATTTCAGCCGGAATATGTCTCGCAACTTCTGTTCGATACGATGTTGCTCCTGCACCAACTGGATCAAACAGTACTGGTACATTGTTCACATTTGCTGATTTACCGGCAAGTAACATCGCTTCTACTTCTTCCGGACGAAGTGTTCCCATATTTAATACTAACGCTCCAGCAATGCTAGCCATTTCTGCCACTTCTTCTTTTGCATACGCCATTACAGGCGATGCCCCTAACGCTAACAAACCGTTAGCTGTAAAATTTGTTACAACAACATTTGTAATATTATGAACGAGCGGACTAGATTCTCTCACCAAATCCACTACTTTACTAATTTCTTTCCTATTCATCCTTCTCATCTCCTAACTATAGTTATGGGAGATACACAAAAAGGCACTTTGCGCGTACGCAAAGTGCCTGAACATGTGCTTTTACACTCTCCCTACGCTGGCATTATCCAACAGGTTCAAATGGTCAATGACAGACTAGCCATACTCTCAGTTTGTATCCACAAACTCCCATGTGTTTAGTATTCTTCTACTTCAAAGTCTACTCTTATTCTAGTAAAATAACAAGTTCTTTACTTTTCTATTTAATATAGAAGCAACTAATAAAACAATACGCATAATAACTATCTATTTCTCACAGTCTCATCATGGTGCATATTATGTTCTGTCACGATCATTCAATTTCAAACAGATGTTATCCCATTAAAAACCGTTCAAATATGGAGCGAAACTGAATCTCAAGAAGATGTATGCTATAGTTAACGTATGGAAATTTGAAAGGATGTTTTAAATATGTCAAAAAGCGTTGTAATCGCTGAAAAGCCTTCCGTTGCACGAGATATTGCACGTGTACTGAAGTGCGATAAAAAAGGAAATGGCTACCTTGAAGGTAGTAAATATATTGTAACTTGGGCTTTAGGTCATCTTGTTACATTAGCAGATCCAGAAAGCTATGATGTGAAATATAAAAAGTGGAATTTAGAAGATTTACCGATGCTACCTGAGCGTTTGAAATTAACAGTTATTAAACAAACTGGGAAACAATTTAATGCTGTAAAAAGTCAGCTTCTTAGAAAAGATGTAAATGAAATTATTGTAGCGACAGACGCTGGACGTGAAGGAGAATTAGTTGCTCGCTGGATTATTGATAAAGTTCGAGTTAATAAACCAATCAAACGTCTATGGATTTCATCTGTTACTGATAAAGCAATTAAAGATGGTTTCGCAAATTTAAAACCAGGTAAAGCATATGACAATTTATACGCTTCAGCTGTCGCACGTTCAGAAGCTGACTGGTATATCGGTCTTAACGCGACTCGAGCTTTAACGACTCGCTTTAATGCCCAACTGAATTGCGGCCGTGTGCAAACACCTACTGTCGCAATGATCGCTAATCGTGAAGATGAAATAAAGAATTTCAAAGCTCAAACTTACTACGGCATCGAGGCTCAAACGACAAATCAGTTAAAACTAACTTGGCAAGATGCAAACGGCAATAGCCGCAGCTTCAATAAAGAAAAAATTGATGGTATTGTAAAAGGTTTAGATAAGCATAATGCTACTGTTGTGGAAATTGATAAAAAACAGAAGAAATCATTCTCTCCTGGTCTTTACGATTTAACTGAATTACAACGTGATGCCAATAAAAAGTTCGGTTACTCTGCGAAAGAAACATTGAACATTATGCAGAAATTGTATGAGCAACATAAAGTCCTAACATACCCTCGTACAGATTCACGCTATATTTCATCTGATATCGTTGGAACACTTCCAGAACGTCTAAAAGCATGTGGTGTTGGAGAGTACCGTTCCTTAGCACATAAAGTATTACAAAAGCCTATCAAGGCTAATAAATCATTTGTTGATGATAGTAAAGTAAGTGATCATCACGCAATTATTCCGACAGAAGGATACGTTAACTTCTCCGCCTTCACAGATAAAGAACGTAAAATTTATGATTTAGTTGTAAAACGTTTCTTAGCTGTTTTATTCCCAGCATTCGAATACGAACAACTAACGTTACGCACAAAAGTCGGCAATGAAACGTTCATTGCACGCGGAAAAACAATTTTACATGCAGGTTGGAAGGAAGTATATGAAAATCGCTTTGAAGATGATGATGTAACTGATGACGTAAAAGAGCAACTTTTACCTCGCATTGAAAAAGGCGATACATTGACTGTAAAGTTAATTATGCAAACATCAGGTCAAACGAAAGCACCGGCACGTTTTAACGAAGCGACTTTACTTTCAGCAATGGAAAACCCTACAAAATATATGGATACGCAAAATAAACAACTTGCTGATACGTTAAAATCAACTGGTGGATTAGGTACTGTAGCAACGCGTGCTGATATTATCGACAAGCTATTCAATTCATTCTTAATTGAAAAACGTGGTAAAGATATTCACATTACTTCAAAAGGCCGTCAGTTACTTGATTTAGTACCAGAAGAGTTAAAATCACCTACACTAACTGGTGAGTGGGAACAAAAGCTAGAGGCAATTGCAAAGGGTAAACTGAAAAAAGAAGTATTCATTTCCGAAATGAAGAACTATACGAAAGAAATTGTTTCTGAAATTAAATCGAGTGATAAAAAATATAAACATGACAATATTTCAACGAAGTCTTGTCCAGATTGCGGTAAACCAATGCTAGAGGTAAACGGCAAAAAAGGAAAAATGCTCGTTTGCCAAGACCGTGAATGTGGTCATCGTAAAAATGTATCTCGTACAACAAACGCTCGTTGCCCTCAGTGTAAGAAGAAGTTAGAATTACGTGGTGAAGGTGCAGGACAAATCTTTGCATGTAAATGTGGCTATCGCGAAAAATTATCCACATTCCAAGAAAGACGTAAAAAAGAATCTGGAAACAAAGCTGATAAGCGTGACGTTCAAAAATATATGAAACAACAGAAAAAAGAAGAAGAACCATTAAATAACCCATTTGCAGAAGCATTAAAGAAATTAAAATTTGATTAAACAAAAAGGTTCCTACCTCTATCGGTAGGAACCTTTTATGTTAGTGAATGATTTTACTTCCTTTTGCGTTCTCAACGAATTTTTCGCTTGATTTGTTAATTGGTGTTTTCAGTAATAACGCAGCAACAATCATAACTACTACGAAAGCACTTAATACAAGTAAATCTCGCGTTACAATATCCCACAGCATTCCGCCTACTGTTTCACGAATTGCACTAATTGCATATGTGAACGGTAAGAACGGATAAATTGCTTGGAAGAATTTCGGTGTCATTTGAATTGGGAATGTTCCGCCCGACCCTGCTACTTGTAGTACAAGTAAAATGATCGCCATCGATTTCCCTACGTTTCCGAAAATAGAAACGAGTGAGTATACGATACAAACGAAGACTCCACCAATAAATAAACTAAATAATACAAACCAGAACTTATCGACTACGTACGTACCGAGTAAGAATATATCTCCCATTGATACGATAAACGCTTGTGAAAGACCTATCGTTAAGAATGTTAATAAACGTCCGAAGTAAATTTCATGGCTCTTATAATTCGCGCCCTCTTCATGTACTTCTACTGTTAATAATGAAACCATTAATAATGCGCCTACCCATAATGCAAGCACTGTATAGAATGGTGACATTGCTGAACCATAGTTCGGCATTGCAAATAATTTATTCTCTTTTAAATTTACTGGATTCGCAAAATAATCACTTTGCTTCTCAACATCGTTTTTCAATAAGCGTATGATATCTTTTAAATCCTCTTCAGATTCAAAATCACGAATTTTATCTGCCAATTCTTTAATCTTTTTCTCAGTAGCTGGCATTTCAGCTTTAATGTCTGCTAATTTCTTTTTACCATCTACTAAGCCTTTTGATGAATCTTCTAGTATTTTTTTAACATCTGGAAGCTTTTTGTCTGCTTCTTTTAAAATTTGAGATGTGTTTTTAGACATCTCTTTCGTACGAGCAATAGCCGCATTGAAATTTGGAGTGATTTCTGAATCATATTTAGCTAAAATGTCACCAATTTGACCCGAAACACTCTTAGATACTTCATTAATACTCTCAATAACATCTGCTGCTGGTTTTTGCCCTTTATTAATAGAGTCAATTCCTTTATCAGTTAAATTGATTCCTTTTTGAAGACCATCTTTTACTTTATTTAATTTAGAAATAGTGTTATTCGTGTTCTTATCACTATTTACATCTGCTAAAACTTTATTTGTATTTTCCAGAACTGGAATCATATCATTAACTAAATTCCATGCTGCTTTGAACTGTCCATTTAAATCATTTAAGGCTACTTTTGTAGAGTCTAATCCATTAACACCTGCGTTGCTTAAGTCTTCTCTTGCTTTTCCAAGTTCTGTTTTTACTCTGCTGTAATCACTTACAGCCTTATCGTACTTTTCTCTACCACTGTCTAATGCCTCATTTGTTTGATTTACTAACTCATTCGCTTTTTTTATATCTTGATTTAAATTACCTCTAAGTTGTTGCGCATCTTCTTTTACACCTTCAGCCTTATCTTTCAATTGCTCGGCTGTACTTACTGCTTTTTCAAAATCAGTTACGAATGTTGCATTATAATCTGCTTCTGCTTGATTTACCAAGTTATTTATTGCATCTAACTTTTTATTAGTAGCATCTCTTACATCTTTTTTCACTTCTTGCCCTGTACCAATAATATTAGCAATATCTTTAACGCCACCATTTGCATTTTCGATAGCTGATTTAAGGTTTGTTAATCTTTCTATTCTCTTTTGGAAGAATTCTTTTCCAAAATCAGTTGATGCCGACTCTTTAAATTTAGTAAAGACATCAATTACATATGAAACACTATCCGCACGTCCTTGCAGCGTCTCAGAAACATTATTAAGATCTTGTTTCGCTTTTTCTGGATCAAAATTACCATTTTGTAACCCGTTTACAACACCTTGTGCATAAGTTGTTCCAACACGTATTGAGCTGAAAACATTATTTACAGTTTGATCAATATTTTTAGCAATATTCTTATACCCATCACCATTCACTTGCGGTAACGCTGGAATTTCTGGTATTTGCGGTATTTGTGGAAGAGTTATATTAGGTAACACTGGGAATTTAGCTGGATCTGGAAGTGTCAGATTAAAATCAAATGAAGGATTTTTTAAGTAATCCGTAATTTTCGCTGCAGCATCCAAGCCCTGCTTCGTTACAATTAAATTATTCTTAATAGTTCCCGGAGCACGATTCAATGTTTCATCATTTCTCGCAAAGAACGCATCTAAACTCTTAAGTGTATCCTGCCCATCATTAATAACACTTTCCACAACCGGCAATTCTTTCTGTGCTACTTTCACAACATCCTCTGCTCGAGTCGCATCATCTAACGCCTTATCCATCAGTGTATTCATTTCTGGGAACTGCGCTTCTAACTTAAATACAAGATCTTTTACTTTCTCAATACTTGGTAAGTTTGTTTCTAAATCGATTCCAAGGTCATTGAAGATTTTAAAAATCTCACCGTTCGCTGTTTTAACAAAGTTTTTACTAATTTCTTCTGTAATACCTGATGCACCTTTTGCTGTAATTTTCGGTGCAATCGCGTTTACCTTTTCATTTACATAGTAATCAAGTTCTGGTTTCTGTGGATTTTCATCCAGAACAGTTGCAATCTTTTCAGAGAAGTCTTTTGGGATTGTAATGCTTGCATAGTAATCCCCACGTTCAACTCCGTAAATTGCTTGTTTTTCATCTACAAATTTCCAGCCAAGATTTTTGTTTTTCTTAAGGGAATCTACAATCTCGTCCCCGATATTAATATCTTTCCCTCTTAAATTAGAGCCTGCATCTTGGTTAGAAACTGCAATGGGAACCTCTTTTGTATTTCCATACGGATCCCAAGAAGCTTTAATGTTAAACCATGCATATAACGATGGTAAAATCATTAACCCTACAACAATAACAATTGCAGCCCAATGTTTTGCTACATTCCGTAAATCTGTCTTATAAATACGCCAAATTTGTTTCATAGAAGTTATCACCTAATTATATATTTTTCCTTCTTTAGAAAATGATACATACATTTTGCAATTATATCACTTTCTACATCGTGGATTAACCAAAAACGAACTATTTTTTCCCATTAACTTTGACTTACTACATTATATAACGAAGTAAGTCAAAGTATGAATACAAAATGACCAAATCGGTTTTACATTCAATAATAACAAATATATAGGAAATGTCATAAAAAATACAAGTATTTTCTCTTGGAAATACTTGTATTCCTCAAAAAAATCCTCACAGCTTTTTATCATCTGTGAGGATTTCTTCTATTATATATCTACTTGTACTTCTACACCGAAATGATCTGAAATTACATTTCGGTTTGTACCATTAAAAATAACTTTTGAAGAACGAACTTTTTCACTTCGGTTACACAATATTAGATCGATTCGTAAATTATGTTTATTTCCATCCCAACCAGCAATCTCACCTTGGACAGTTGTTCCCTCATCCTTCTCTATTGCTAGTTCATATGTGTCGTACAAACCTTTTTGCATCATATATTCATAACCCTCCCCTTGCAAACGAGCGTTATTATTAAAATCACCCATTAAGAAGGAAAGTTCATTGCTATCTACACGCTCCATCAAACGATTCACTTGATTTTTAAATGATTCTTCTTCATCATTCCACCAACCGAGGTGGCAAGAGTAAAACGTGATGTTCTTACCATTGTAAGCAATTGTTGCACTTACAATTTTGCGTGTTTTCCAATACGTTGTATCCTTATTTTCTGAAATAAAGAACGTATCTTCTTTTACAACATTATGCTTCGTTATAATCGCTAATCCTTCTTCATACACATCATAACCAATATGAGAGAAATCCCAAGTAATATTGTAATCTTTTACATGTAACGCTTTTAACTCTTCTAATAGTAAAAGTCCAAAATTATCTTCTTTCTTGTTACCGCATACATTTTTAGCTCCTATCGACTGACTTACTTCTTGCAATGCGATAACATCGTACTCTTCTTCTTGAATGACTTTAGCAAGATATTTTATCTTTTCTATTTGATTTTCTTCTTGCCAAGAGTGACAGTTTAAAGTTAGCAATTTCATATTATTACGCACCTAACATATCTTGAATGTCTGACTTTAATACGTCAGCTTTCGGGCCATATACCGCTTGTACACCTTTATCTTTTACGATCAGTCCTAAAGCACCATTTTGTTTCCATTGCGCTTCTGGTGCAACAACATCTAAATCTTTTACTGTTACACGTAAACGAGTCATACAAGCATCTACGTCAGCAATATTTTCTTTTCCACCTAATAAATCAATAACTTTTGTTGCTAATGAACCATCTTGTACATTTCCTGTTCCCTCTGATGACTCATCTTCATTATCAATGTAGTTACCTGCACGTCCTGGTGTTGGTAAGTTGAACTTTTTAATTAAGAAATTGAATAATGTAAAGTTCAGACCGAAGAATACTAATGAAACGATAACGAAATTGATTAAATCTCTTGTTAGTCCTGCATTAACCATCATCGGTGTACGAGTAATTAATTCAATAAATCCAAATGCGTGAACACGTAAGTTAATTAAATCTGCTAATGCGAATGCAAGTCCTGTTGTAATTGCATATACAACATATAATACTGGAGCAATAAACATGAACATGAATTCAATTGGTTCTGTTACACCTGTTAAGAATACTGCTAACGCTGCTGATAAGAACATTGGTTTATATTTTGCACGTTTTTCTTTATCAACATTACGGAACATTGCGAAAGCAATACCCATTAACGCTGCTGATGAACCGATAACTTGTCCAGCTTTGAATCGGGCTGGTACAACATTATTTAATAAATCGTTATATGCTTTTGTATCTCCATTTGCTAATAAGTTATTTAAATCTGTAATCCATGCAAGCCATAAAGGATCTTGTCCTGCTACAACTTGTCCAATTTTCGAACCAGTTAACATCGTATATGTTCCACCTAGCTCAGTATAGTTCATCGGAATTGTTAACATATGGTGTAAACCGAATGGTAATAGTAAACGTTCTAACGTTCCATATACAAATGGTGCAACAATTGGTGCACTATCTTTTGAAGCTGCAATCCAGCGACCAAATTCATTTAATCCACTTTGGATGAATGGCCATAAAAGTGATAATACAATTGCAGTTACTGTAGACCAAACAATTACAACGAATGGTACGAATCGTTTTCCGTTAAAGAATGCTAATGCTTGTGGCAGTTTGTTATAGTTATAATATTTGTTATATAAAGTAGCTCCTAAGAAACCTGTGATAATCCCTACGAAAACCCCCATGTTTAATGCTGGTGCACCAAGTACAGAAGTAAAGTAATCTTTTACAATTAAGTCCCCTGCTAATACTGAAGAAACTTTCGCTTTTGAATCCGCTAACATTTCAGCGTTTACGCCAAATATAGCTCCTGTAATTCTGTTTGTTAAGACGAATGCTAATAGCGCTGCAAATGCACCACCTGCGCGATCTTTCGCCCAAGATCCCCCAATTGCTACTGCGAATAAGATGTGTAGATTAGTAATAATTGCCCAACCGATGTCTTCCATTACGCGAGCGATTGTATGAACTGCGTTAATATCCCCAGCAGACATTCCAATTAACTTACCGATAGAAATCATTAAACCAGCTGCTGGCATTACAGCTACAACAACTAATAACGCTTTCCCGAACTTTTGCCAAAAATCAAAAGACGTAATTTTCATCTGTTCTTCCTCCCCTTTATTTATAACAACATAATGATTTAAATTATAATTTCTGTTCCCTTTATGAAAACGATTCCTCATTTTAATTTGTTTTTATCCTTTACGCAACCGTTTTCATAAATCTATTTTAATAAAAGCGTTTTCACTTTGCAATAGAAATTTATTTTTTTTCATAAAAAAAGATGCTCTAGGAGCATCCTTTTTTATTATGAAATGCGATAAACCCTTGTTTCATAAGGCTTTAACGTGATTGTAGTTACTGGTTCATGTTCCGCAACTTCGTAGTTATTTAAAAGCAAACGTTTGCGTTCTAGTGCGAATGAACCCTCATTATATACAGCTTCCTCTTTTGAGATATTACTAATTACAACGATTTTTTCATCGCTTAATGTACGAGTATATGCATAAATTTGCAAATCATCTTCTAAAAGTAAATCGTACGTACCGTAATTCAGTACATCGTGCTCTTTTTTCAAGGCAATCATTTTCTTATAGAAATTGAAAATAGAGTTTTCTTCATTTTTCTGCTTTTCAACATTAATCTCTTTGTAGTTTTGATTTATACTAAACCAAGGTGCACCTGTTGTGAAGCCAGCATTCATCTCATCGTTCCACTGCATAGGTGTACGTGAATTATCGCGGCAAGAAGCCCATATAATTTCCATCATATCTTGATGTGATACGCCCTCTGCAATTTTCTCACGATATAAATTTTTAGTTGCAACATCATCGTAATCTTCAACTTTTGGTAATTGGACATTTGTCATCCCAATTTCTTGCCCTTGATAAATAAACGGTGTACCATGCATAAAGAAGTACATTGCGCCTAGAGCCGTTGCACTTTCACGCCAATATTGTTTATCATCCCCCCAAGTTGAAACGATACGTGGTTTATCGTGATTCTCAATATATAAAGCATTCCACCCTTTATTTTCTAACCCTTTTTGCCATTTCGTTAATACCTTTTTCAGTCCTACAACATCAAGGTCTTTCTTCTTTTCAGCATCCCATAAGCTTAAATGTTCGAATTGGAATACCATATTGAACTTACCTTGCTCTTCTCCAACCCAAAGCTCAGCATCTTCAATCTTAACGCCATTCGCTTCACCAACAGTCATAATATCGTACTTAGAAAATGTATTTTCTTTTAACTCTTCTAATAACGGTTGAATACCATCCACATTCATATGTTTATCAAAAGATGGTACATACTTTAGTTCTTTTGGATTTGGCATATCTTTAAAGCCGTCTTCTTTTTTTATATGACTGATCGCATCCACACGGAAACCATCAATTCCTTTATCAAGCCACCAATTAACTGTGTCGTATAACACTTCGCGAACTTCTTTATTCTCCCAGTTTAAATCTGGTTGTTTACGCGAGAATAAGTGTAAATAATATTGTCCTGTTACTTCATCATATTCCCATGCCGAACCATTAAAAATACTTTCCCAGTTGTTTGGTTCCGCACCATCTTTACCATCATGCCAAATATACCAATCACGCTTCGGATTGTCTTTAGATGAACGAGACTCAATAAACCATGGATGTTCATCACTTGTATGATTAATAACTAAATCAATAATAAGCTTCATATCACGTTTATGAACTTCATCTAGTAAAGCATCAAAGTCTTCCATCGTACCAAACTCATCCATAATATCTTGATAATCACTAATGTCATAACCATTATCATCATTAGGTGACTTATACATTGGACAAATCCAAATTACATCTATTCCTAAATCTTTTAAATAATCCAGTTTCGCAATAATACCTTGTAAATCTCCAATACCATCGCCATTTGAATCCATAAAGCTACGTGGATAAATTTGATAAGCAACCGCTTCTTTCCACCATGTCTTATTCATAGTCATTCTCTCCTTTTGCATCTCATCATAATTTTATGCAAACGTTTTCGTAACACTATCATAACAAAATATGAATAGTTTGCAACTGTTTTCATTGAACTCTATGTAGTTTCTTCATTCTTATGCTTTATTTATTTCTCGCAAAGGCAAATCTCATTCCTCAACGGCTCTTGTCCACGCACGTTACACACACTAATTTATTTAATACTTAGGTAGGTTAAATAAATACGAAAAAGGAAGAACAAAATGCTGTTCTTCCTTTTTACATTGAAAATCGTTCAATTGTTTGTTTCAAGTTCTCTGCTTGTTGCTCTAAATCCTTTAATAATTGATCAATTACTACCATATTTTTAGATTGTTGCAACGTCACACGCGCCACTTCTTGTGAACCAGCTGATGTTTCCTCAGCAATTGCTGCTACAGCCTTCGTCTGTGCACCTGTTTGATGAATGTGACTCACTTGTTCATTCATATAGCTACTAATTTGCTTCGTTGCATCCGCTACTTCCATAACACTTGATGACATTTCTTTTAAAATTAATTCGGTAGCTTCCCCACGTTTCGCCTCTTCTTTAGCTATTTTCACTTGTTCTGTCATTTTCGTTGCAACTTGTTGCACTTCCTCTTGCATATTTCGTAATAACTGCGATATATTTCTTGCAGAATGGTCACTTTCATCTGCAAGTTTACGTACTTCTTCAGCTACAACGGCAAAGCCCCGTCCATGCTCTCCAGCACGAGCAGCCTCAATAGAAGCATTAAGTGCTAATAAATTCGTTTGGCTAGCAATCTCACTCACAACAGATACAATATGTTCTACTTGTTTCATTCTTTCCTCTAACTTCTGTACATTTTGCATTGAATCTTCATTTTCTTTCGCCAATGTTTGAATACCTTGAATTAAAGACGTAAAGACACGCGTACTATGCCCTAAAGCTTGAACCATTTCTGAAGACAACTCATCAGACTGTTTCGCTTTCTCTTCTACTTCACTTGCAATAGAAGTTGTGGTATCAACAGCAGAAACAATTGCCTGAATGGACGCCGCTGATTGCTCAGCTCCAGAAGAAATCTCTGCAAGTGTTTCAGAAACACCTTGTGCTTGTTTCGTTGCTTCGCCTGTTTGTTTTCTAATTTGCTGTACTTGATTATTTGTATACGAAAATGTTGTATCAATATTTTTTACCATGCCCCTTAAGTTCCCTAGCATCATATTAAATGCAACACTTAAAGATTTAATTTCATCATCAGTCTTTGGTAATGGAACATCTTCACGAATATCTCCTTCAGCTGCTTTTCTCGCCGCCTCCTCTAACTTTCGAAGCGGTTTAATTAAAAATACCGCTGCTCCATATGCTAAAATTCCAGACCATACTACCCCTAATAACATAACGATAATATTATATGCAGTTTGACTTACATAACTTTGAAAATAATCATATATCACATAAATAAAAAATATACTTGTTGAATATGTAATTAAAGCTAAAACTGTAGTGAATAGCATAAGTTGTGTACGTAAGCCAAAGGAAAATGCCTTCCTTTCTTTTTCCATCTCTTCTTTCCCCCTTTTTATAAGTAATATAAGTACTACCTATATATTATTATCCATATTTTCATTATAGAAGGATATAGGGATTTAAAAAAATTATTATTTCCTTGAATATCAAATCCACTAAAAAAATAAAGGATTCTGACAATTTGTGACTAATAACAGAAATAAGGGGCAACATTTGTAAAATTTATTTTTGACTGGGGGTTTTGTATGATTCAGGTTCGAAATCTAGTAAAATCATTTGGCTCACTTGAAGTTTTAAAAGGAATTGATTTAGAAGTACAAGAAAAAGAAGTTGTCGTTTTAATTGGTGCCAGTGGTTCCGGTAAAAGTACATTACTTCGCTGTCTTAACTTTTTAGAAATGTACGATGAAGGTGAAATTCACTTACAAGGTGAACAAATCGATCCCAAGCACTCCAATTTAAACAAAGTCCGTGAAAATGTCGGTATGGTTTTTCAACACTTTAACCTCTTTCCCCATATGACCTCATTAGAAAACATCATAGAAGCACCTATTCATGTGAAAAAATTAGAAACAGCAAATGCAAAGGAAATCGGAAATCAGCTCCTGCAAAAAGTCGGCTTACAAGACAAAGCGGATGTAACGCCCCACCTCCTGTCAGGTGGTCAAAAACAACGCATTGCTATTGCACGAGCTCTTGCTATGAATCCTAAAATTATGCTATTTGATGAACCTACTTCAGCCTTAGACCCTGAACTTGTTGGAGAAGTATTGCAAGTTATGAAAGAACTTGCTGAAGAAGGAATGACTATGGTTATTGTTACTCATGAAATGAATTTCGCAAGAGATGTAGCTGATCGCGTCATTTTTATGGATGACGGAAAAATTGTAGAAGATGCTCCGCCAGCACAATTCTTTTCAGCTCCATCCCACGAACGAGCAAAACAATTTTTACGCAACGTTTTATAGTGTAACTTCTGTTTCAAACGAAAAGAAATACATTCATACGGTGCACAACTAATCATCTAAATACAATATTTCAATAACATACTTAAAGCCATCCGTATGATCAATATATAGGAGGGGTTTTATGAAAAGAAAACTATTAACCATTGTTGCGAGTATTACATTATGTACATCTTTCATACTAGGAGCATGTAGTAAGGAAAGCTCTACTACTTCTTCAAATGGTGAAAAAGAATTTCGTTATGCGATGAGTGGCTTATATAAGCCTTT
The DNA here is from genome assembly GCF_051918845.1 of Bacillus cereus group sp. MYBK101-2. Taxonomy (NCBI): domain Bacteria; kingdom Bacillati; phylum Bacillota; class Bacilli; order Caryophanales; family Bacillaceae; genus Bacillus; species Bacillus cereus group sp. MYBK101-2. The sequence continues at coordinate 116,368 of NZ_JBQAIE010000008.1, forward strand.
TAACTATAAAGAAAATGACGGAAAGCTTGTCGGTTTTGATGTAGAAATAGGTGAGGCACTTGCCAAAAAAATGAACATGAAACCTACTCCTATTACAAATCCATGGGAAACGCTAATCCAAGGTCTCAAAGCGAAAAAGTATGATGTAATACTGGGCAGTATGGCCATTACAGAAGAACGCTTAAAAGCTGTTAATTTCTCCAACCCTTATTACCGTTCTGGTGCCCAAATTTTTGTGGCTAAAAAGAATGCATCTATCTCTTCTCCAGAGGATTTGAAAGGTAAGAAAGTTGGTGTTGTAAAAGCTAGTACCTTTAAAAACCTTGTTGCAAAACATACAGATCAAATTACAGAATACGATAGCGATATTACTGCACTTATGGATTTAGAGCCTGGACGTATTGATGCGGTAATCACTGATCAAATGGTTGGTTTAAGAATGATCAAAGAAGGTAAATCAAATATAAAAGAAGCTGGAAAACCATTAAATCTTGATGAAATGGGAATTGCTATTCGTAAAGATGATAAAGAAATGGTTGAGAAAGTAAATAAAGCTTTAGATGAAATTATTAAAGATGGTACGTATGAAAAGATTAGTAAAAAATGGTTTGGTCGTAATATTCTTGGTGAGGAGGAAAAAACGAAGTAAACTAGTTATTCAAAAGTTTCATCCATTACGCCCCACTTTTTATCCCGCTATTTATGGGCAGTAAAACTCCCAATTGGTGCGAGATACTAATCAGTGGGGTATTTCATTCCCTACCAAAATCCATACAATATGAGGTGACACATATGTTTGAAATTTTTATGTCTACTTATCCCACACTCTTAAAAGCTACTATTGTCACATTACAATTAACACTAACATCCCTATTACTCGGTTCACTAATTGGATTACTATTCGCTTTCTTTCGAATCTCTAACAATAAAGTTTTAAATAGTATTGCTCACGTATATATCGCCATTATTCGTGGTACACCTTTAATTGTTCAAATCGCCATTCTCTATTTTGGGATTACATCCGTTGTTGTTTTTACTCCTTTTTGGGCAGGAGCCATTGCTTTAGCAATCCATAACGGTGCATATATTACTGAAATTTTCCGCGGTTCTATCCAATCTGTCGATCGTGGACAAATGGAAGCTGCTCGCTCTCTAGGGATGCCGTATTCTTTAGCAATGCGACGTATTGTATTACCGCAAGCATTTCGTCAATCTCTTCCTCCTTTAGGAAATCAATTCATTATTGGATTAAAAGATTCTTCACTTGTTGCTTACGTAGGAATGTCCGAATTATGGGGATCAGGTTTATCTATTGCTGCAGGTAACTTCCAACAATTAGAAACATACATAATCGTTGGTTTATATTATCTCGTGCTTGTTCTCCTATTCACTTACCTTGTTAATCTTTTAGAAAAACGATTACAGCGAAAAGAAACAAACTCTATACAGACTGCCAAAAAGAAAACAAAAGAAATTTCTCTTTGAACAAACTAACAGGTTAAGGACTATTTCCTTAACCTGTTTTTGTTTCTTCTCCATACTTTTTACTCCAATAATATTTTTCTATGTATAAGAAATTCATTATATTTCTACAGTCTCCCTCTTTACACATCATAAAATTATCCATAATATAGTAAAGATGGATATGCACATCTAGACGTCTTAAATAGTATAAGGAGGTCAATATGCTGGATTTAATTTATAAAGATTGGCTGAAACAAAAATATCAAATTTATAATCTTCAGCAACTTACAAGCTACATAAACAACTTAATTAGCCTGGCTGAAACATTAGGATTCTATCAATTACAAAAGGATTTACAACAATTATCTACAACGTTAAAAGATTCTAGCTCTGTCTACGATGTAGTCGAGCATATCACAGAAATGATGCTTTCCTTTAAACAGGATGATCAATTACTTAAAATTTATATAATTGGTACTATCCCTGAGGTACTTCAAAATGCCTCCATTCAAATTTTCGACAACATAAATAATGCTGATTGTGTTGTTGTATATAAAGAAACTATCCCTTCTTATTTCATACAACAGCCTATCATTTATTTTTATGAGAACGTAGATGATGAACAAATTATGCATCACGTAGTACAAGAGGTGTTACATACAAAATTACCTTTTGAAACAATCCAGAAGAGATTACAAAAATATATGTCAGTATCTCGCCAAACCCCTCCACTATTAGTAGTAACCGCTGACGACTTATTAACAAAATTTATAAAAACTGAATACACAACTTTACTAAACGTATATCATTTCACTAGCGGAAAGCACTTTTTCACAGAAAAAATCTATGAACAGTTTCCATTCTTCATACTAATTGTGGATTGGATGATGCCACAAATGGATGGTTTAGAACTTATTAATCGATTAAAGAGATTGTTGCCTAGTCGACATTTCCGAATTTTTATGACCTCTACTAAATCAACAGCCCACCACCTGGAGGAAGCATTTAAAGCCGGTGCTGATGATTTTATTGAAAAGCCGTTTTCACCTTTAGAATTTAAGGTTCGTTTGGCGCACTTATTAGAAGGAAGGAATGAAGGCTATTGATTATAGTTACAATTGTACAATCCATAGTTATCTTTTTAATAGTTGCTATTCTTATAGCGTATATATATTTAATTTCACTAAAATTACGTAGTAGAAATTTCAAAAGAAAAAATCATAAATGGAAAGAAGAAAATAGAAAATTTCTATATGAATTTATCATGCATAATAAATGCCATGATTTCAAAATTGAACATACAGCAGATATTCACGCACTAGAATCTCTCTGCATTAAAGCTACACAGCTCGTATCCGGGATTGATGAAAAACAGCGCATTCATCATTTATTACAAGTCTATTTGTTTCCCCATTATAAAGAAAAATTAGTTCACGGCACTCATATAGAAAAACAAAATATATTAGATATTATTTCTTTCTTCAAAATAAAAAAGTTTGAAAATGAGGTAAAAGATATCTGCACTCAAACATCTGGATCTATCCAGCATCAAGCATTTACTACATTAAGTACATTAAACACAAGGCAAGCAATTTTACTTGCTACAAGAGTCCATGACGCTATTCCCAACACTATGATTGCTTTAAGTATTTCTCAAACTGAAAATTTTTCTGTCTGGGTTGAATTTTTTTATACATTGCCTAAACAATTTCAATATGAAATTTTAAATGCAATTGGTACACGTGAAGAGAATAGCTGCTATCTTTTCCTCATTCAAAACTTAATGAATGAAGATGAGGAAATTATTATTCGCTCGTTACATGCTATTTCAAAGTTAATGCCGAAAACAGAAACAAAAGAGCACATTGAACATTTATTTAAAAAGGACAGTTGGCAAATTCACCTCATGCTTATTCGTGTAATAACCCCCTTTAAAGATGAAGGATACTTCCCTTATTTAGTAGAACAAGCAGGGCATCAATCTTGGTGGGTACGTCGTGAAGTCCAACATGCAATTCAATATTATTCAAACTGGCAAGAAAAGTATATTGAAATTGCCTTACATCACCCTGATCGTTTCGCACGTGAAAGTGCATTAGAGGCTTTAGCACGAAAGGATGTGACAACATATGCATTATCTTGATATATTTTTAAAAATTTCACAATGGCTCTTCTTACTATACATGGGTGTTGCTATCTTATTCTATACAGCTATATTTCTTATTTCTGCATTCACCTTAAGAAAAAAACGGGAACGTGATGAAAATAGGGAATTACTTCATTATTTACAGTCTGGTATTACTCGACCTGTCTCTATTATTGTTCCTGCCTATAACGAAGGAGTCACTATCGTATCAAGTGTCCAATCACTTTTAACTTTAGAATACCCTGAGTTTGAGGTAATCGTCGTAAACGATGGATCAAGCGATGATACATTAGAGCAATTAAAAGATCATTTCCAGCTATACGAAATTCAGAACGTGGTTAGATTACAATTGGAAACAGAGACTATTCGAAAAATATATCGCTCATCTGTTAATAAACAAATTATCGTTGTCGATAAAGAAAACGGCGGCAAAGCAGATGCATTAAATGCAGGTATCAATATTTCCAACTATCCGTACGTTTGTTCATTAGATGCTGATTCTCTCTTAGAACGTGATGCACTTATGAAAGCTATGAAACCAATTTATGAATCTCCAGAAAAAGTTATGGTAACTGGCGGGAGTGTTCGAATTGTGAACGGTTCTTACATACAAAATGGACAAATGATTGAAAATCGTCTTCCAAAACAACCTCTTGCGCTCATGCAAATTATCGAGTATTTGCGTGGATTCTTATTTGGTCGCTTAGCATGGAGCAAGTATAATATTCTTCCTATCATTTCTGGCGCATTTGGTATTTTCGATAAAGGAGAAGTTATTCGTGTTGGAGGGTATCAACGAAAAACTGTCGGAGAAGATATGGAACTTGTCGTTCACCTCCATAAAAAAGCTTTACAAGATGGAGAAGAGAAGAAAATCATTTATAATCCAAACGCAATTTGTTGGACACAGGCTCCCGATGATTTAACAACCTTCCGCAAACAACGGAGTCGTTGGCACCGTGGTTTAGGTGAAACTTTATGGCGCCATAAGGATATTTTATTCCGTCCAAAATATAAAGCTTTCGGTATGATTGCAATGCCTTTTTATTTATTACTAGAATGGCTCGGTCCTATTATTGAAATACTTGGCTATTTACTACTACTATATCATTTACTATTCGATGAAATTTTCACAGAATATGTATTTTTACTGTTAGCTGCTACCGTACTCTACGGATCATTCCTATCCGTAGGAGTTGTTTTATTAGAAGAATGGAGTATGAAAAAGCAAAATAGTATTAAAGATTTCACACTCTTACTTCTCTGGTCGTTAACTGAATCATTATGGTATCGTCCACTGACTGTTTGGTACCGATTTTTAGGACTGTTTCAAAGTCTTTTCCGAATTAAAGGTTGGGGGAAAATGAAACGTAAATCTCTTGAAAACCAATCTTCAGAACGTTTTTGGTGGCTACGAAGAATTGCCTTTATCCTAATTATTTTAGCAATTATTTTCGGGATAGATGCAACAAAACACCGATTGCAACCAACGCTCCTAAAAAGCACTGCAGATAATATTTCATATGGTTTTAAAGCAGAGCGAAATAAGCAAACCCTTCAGCATTATACAGGGGGCAAATGGGAAGATTGGACAATTAAAGGTGTGAACCTAGGTATGGCAAAACCAGGGGCATTTCCAGGTGATGCTGCAATTACAAAAGCAGAATATAAAAAATGGTTGAAACAAATTAGCGAAATGGGTGCAAATACGATTCGTATTTATACCATTCACCCTCCTGCTTTTTACGAGGCTTTATTTGAATTTAACCAACAAGCAAAACAACCTTTATATTTCTTCCATGGTGTATGGGTTGAAGAAGAACAACTGTTAGAAACAAAAGATGCTTACAAATCAAAAAATGAACTCTTTAAAAATATTGAAAGAACAGCCGATGTAATTCATGGTAATACAACAATCGCTGCTAAAAAAGGACATGCTTACGGTGAATATAATTATGATGTGTCACAATATTTAGCTGGTTGGATTCTGGGGATTGAGTGGGATCCTGACATGGTCATCGAAACAAATAAAAAACATGCTGATAAAACTTCATTTAAGGGGAAATATTTCGAAGCGAAGAACGCCAGTCCATTTGAAATTTGGCTAGCTGAAGGAATGAATCATATCGCTCAATATTCTATTAGCAAATATGAGACCGCTCAGCCTATCGCTTTTTCCAACTGGGTTACAACAGATTTACTAGATCACCCTGCTGAACCGTTCATCGGTGAAGATGCTGTATCTATAAATCCAAATCATATCTTTGCTAATAAGAATTACCCAAGCGGGGCGTTTGCCTCTTATCACGTGTATCCTTATTACCCTGACTTCTTAAATTTCGATCCAGATAAAGCAAATTTCAAAGACCATCGAGGGCAATCCAATAGTTACGCTGCTTATTTAAAAGACTTGCATGATTCACATGAAATGCCTGTTGTTATTTCGGAATTTGGTATCCCAGGATCCCGAGGTATTTCTCATAAAAATATACATGGAAAAGACCAAGGGCATATGAATGAAGATGAACAAGGGAAACGTAATGCAGAGCTCTTCGAAGATATTATTCAGGCGAAATTGGCCGGCGGTATTGTATTCATTTGGCAAGATGAATGGTTTAAATTCTCTTGGAATACAACTAAATATGATAATACGGAAGAACGACCACATTGGAACAACGTACAAGTTCCTGAACAACATTTCGGTTTACTATCATTTGAATCCCATACTATTAATGTCGATGGTGATACGAGTGATTGGAAAACAAAAACAAAAATTGGAGATAAGAATGGTTACACGACTTTCGTAACACACGATGAGTCCTATTTATACTTATCCATTGATCGTCCAAAAGCTAGGCCTCTTGAAGAGGAACCTATTACAATTGGAGTAAACATATTACCTGAACAAGGAAATAAAGAATTTAACGGCCTTTCTATGAAAGAAGGCGCTGATTTTAAAATTGATCTGCACGGTGGACAATCTAATCAAGTACTTGTTGATTCTTACTATGATGTATTCTCTTATGAATTTGGTTTCCAACGAAATCTAGTTCCTTATACAAAACCTGAAAAAAATAGCGGACAATTCTCCCCTATTTATACAGCATTAAGTTTGCCAATTACATTACCACTTACTCAGGAGCAATTGCCATTTGAAAAATTTAATGTCGGAGCATTAACTATGGGAAATAGTAATCCGACTAGTGCTGATTACAACTCACTTGCAGATTTTTCTACTCCTGCAAAAGAAACCATTGAACTTCGAATTCCTTGGATGGTATTAAATGCAAAAGCACCAAACATAAAAGAATTTATTGGTGATATTTATGCAAACGAAGAAATAGATGGTTTAACTACGAAACAAATTATTAACGCAATTGGATTTACAGTTCAAATTGGAGCTGAAAACATTACAATTGCACAAGATGGCGAATATGCTATGTATAACTATTCAAAATGGGGTGATGTCGTCGAATACACATCACGACTCAAGAAAAGTTACTACTACATGCAAAAAGTATATCAAGCTACAAAATAACAAAAAGCAAGCTACTTTTCAGTAGCTTGCTTTTTTCAAAATGTATATATATTTACTGATTTACTTTTTTAATACTCTCTTCTTCCTCTATATGTTCCTCACGATATGAAATATTATGAGGATCTAGCCCATTTCCTAAAGAACCATAGAAATGCTCTCTATGCGGATCCACTAATTCACTTCCTTGATAATACACACGTGGTGTATTCCATAGCGCTGCCAAAGCTTTTGTCATCGGCATCTCATGATAGCGTTCCGGCCACATTTCTTTAATTTTCTCTTTTACTAACGGGTAGTATTTAGAGCTCATAGCAGGGAACAAATGATGTTCTGTATGATATGAGAAATTGAAATGTAAAACGTCTACCCAACGCGGCACTGTTACTGATAAACAGTTTGCTAACGGATCATTTACTGGAACAATTGGATTTAAGCGGTGATTTGTTGCGATATATGCCATTACAATAAAGTTAGCAATTAACAATGGAATCACATATGCAAATAACCATTTTCCAGGTCCCATAATAAACAATAAACTAATCCAAACAGTCCAAGGCAAAAGAAGTTGAAGCCATACAGATTTTTGATTGGATGACTTAAACTCTTTTATAAAATGAAAGAACATTCGAGTCGAATGCAATGTAAATTGAATTGTTAGTGACAGAAAACTAAAGAATGAACGTACATGAAGAGGCATGCGATATACCCAGCTCAAAAACTTACTCTTTTTAAGCTTCTCAAGTGTAGGCCATGCATCTGGATCATTCTCTTCATGTTGTGTATGAACGTGATGCGTTGCATTATGCCACTTTCGCCAAAGTTTAGGACCTGTTGATAATGGCATAAATGCAATCGCTCCTAAGAAATCACGAAGCCATGCCTTTCTTACAACAGTTCCATGTAAAATTTCATGCCCTAAAAACCCAAGTGAAGCAAAACATAATCCAAGAACGATCGCTATTCCTAGATTAGCCCACACATTCAATTCAAATACACCAATCGATATTAACCCCGCCAATGCCACAAGTAAATAAGCCAGTCCACCAAATAAACGAGTAGGAACTGGTTTAAATGCTTTTTTCGGCAAATGTGGTGATACACGTGCTGCATACCACCCAAACGTATGAAGCTCCTTCATCCTTTTGCCCCTTTCTTATGCCGCGCCTTGCGCAACTTACATATATCAATTCTTGCTTCCAGATTGATTTTACTAGGTGATTAAAAAGCATCTATTATAAGGAAAATATACTCACTCTATCGTCACTTATTTTTCGCTTTTATTATCAATGAAAAACATTTCTCTTTTTACTCTCTATCAACCTTTCCACATGATAAATCATATCAATAGAATTTCCACATTGTCAATAACTTTTATGACCTAGTAATAAAAGTTGGTTATATTTTTATAATTATACTTTATTTCACTAAAGAAAAAACATAGATTTTATAAGGTTTCATCCATTATGCATATACGTACTTTAACATGCTATAGACTCTATCTTATTCAAGAACTCTCTGTGTAAACAACAAATACACTCATCTAAATCTAGTTTTGCACAACTCCTATCTCTTCATACCGACAACACCTAATAATTATATTAAGATAATTTCATCTTTCTTTTAAATAAAAATAGCCTCCCTCTCAAACAGCACACATGAATTTCATATCATATGGAAATATTAAAAGGAAAATTGTTCTAAATCAGGAGGTTTCCTTAATGACAAGCGATACGTTTCCACAATTCCCATCATCTTATTGGATTGAATCTACCCAAATCCCAACTTTTCCCCCTTTATCTGAAAATATAAAGACAAAAGTTGCTGTTATCGGTGCTGGTATTACAGGTATTACTACTGCCTATTTACTTGCAAAAGAAGGCATCGATGTTGTGTTAATTGATTCTGGGCTTATTTTAAACGGGACGACTGGGCATACAACAGCAAAGGTAACAGCTCAACATGATTTAATTTATGATGAATTCATAAATCATTTCGGTTTGGAAAAAGCCAGGCTTTACTATGAAGCAAATAATCATGCTCTACAATTTATTAATGAAACTGTGCAAACATATAAAATCGACTGTAATTTCTCAAATGAAGATTCATATTTATATACAACTACTGATAATGGATTAAGAAATTTATCGAAAGAATATGAAGCCTATCAAAAATTAAATATACCTTGTGACTATGTTCAATCTCTATCGATTCCAATTCCAGTACAATCTGCACTTGTCATGAAAAATCAAGCACAATTCCATCCCCTTCTTTATTTGAAAACACTTTTAGAAAAGTTTGTGGAGTTGGGCGGAAAAGTTTATGAACAAACGACTGCTATTGATGTAGAAAAGGGTGATTATCCACAAGTCATTACAAAAGGCGGACATCGCATCACTTGTGAATATATTGTCTCTTGTTCACATTTTCCTTTTTATGATGCGAATAGCTTTTTCTTTACGCGAATGTACGCAGAACGCTCTTATGCTCTTGCTATTAAAGCAAAAACAGATTATCCAGGTGGCATGTATTTAAGTATTGATGACCCAAAACGCTCCTTACGTTACACAACAAACAATGGGGAAAAATTAATTTTAATTGGCGGGGAAAGTCATAAAACAGGACAAGGAATAAACACGATGCTTCATTACGAAGCACTTTATTCTTTTGCGGAAGCAACGTTTGGAATAGATGAAGTTCCTTATAGATGGTCAGCACAAGATTTAATTACGCTAGATAAGCTCCCTTATATTGGACATATTAACGAGAGCAATCCAAATATATTTGTTGCAACTGGATATCGTAAATGGGGAATGACAACTGGAACTGCTGCCGCTCATTTACTGAAGGATTCCATTCTAAAAGTAGACAGTCCATATAAAGAACTGTATGCACCATCACGCTTCCATGCAAATCCAGATATAAAAACGTTCCTCTCCCAAAACCTTGATGTTGCGAAACATTTAATTGAAGGAAAGATTGAAACTGTATTACGTAAACCAGAAGACCTCGAAGTTGGTGAAGGATCTGTCGTACATGTTAACGGGAAACGAGCAGGTGCTTATAAGGACAAAGATGGAAAATTACATATTGTCGATACAACTTGTACACATCTCGGCTGCGAAGTTGAATGGAATAATGGAGATTGTACTTGGGACTGTCCTTGCCACGGTTCACGCTTTTCAATTGAGGGAGATGTTATTGAAGGTCCGGCAGATCAACCGTTAAAACGAGTTGATAATGAGTAAATAAATAAAGAAGTTCAACAGGATTTCTGTTGAACTTCTTTATTTGTTATAAAACCTTTTCATATAAATCCCGATACAAGAAGGAAAATATTAACACCAAATAAAATAATATACTCATCTACAAATTAAAAGGGGTGAATACTATGCAACCTTCAGCTCCACCTCATTTAGAACCTACAAAAACTATCTTTTCAAACTCTATTACAAAACTTGTTGTTTTTATTTGTTGGCTAGCCATTCTAGCTGACGGCTATGATTTAGGTATTTACGGGGCCGTCCTGCCTAAGCTACTGGAAGACAACAGCTGGGCACTATCACCAGCTCATGCTGGTACAATTGCAAGCTATGCTTTGTTTGGAATGTTTATTGGCGCTATTCTAGTTGGAACCATTACAGATCTAATCGGTCGAAAATGGACGCTTATATGCTGTTTAGCACTTTTTTCTATTACAATGGGCCTAGCTGCTATCGCTCCTTCTCCTGAATTATTTGGGATATGGCGATTTATTGGAGGGATCGGATTAGGGGGTGTTATTCCAACAGCTTCCGCACTTACTGTTGAATATTCACCAAAAAAGCGACAATCTTTTATTTACGCTCTTATGTTTACTGGCTATCCTTTAGGTATCGTGTTAGGCGCTATTTTGTCCATGTTTATGTTAGAAGACTTCGGATGGAGAATTATGTTTGGCATCGGAATGATTCCACTACTCCTCATTCCTTTCATTATTCGTTATTTACCTGAATCCATTCAATTTTTGTTATCACGTAACCGCCAAGAAGAAGTGGATAAAATTCTTAATCGTTTTCAAATTGAATTCCATGCAAAAGAGAAAACTCATCAACCCCCATCTAATATACGAAAGAAAAATGGATTTCTTACTTTATTCTCAAAAGAATACATAAAAGCAACGCTGCTTTTTTGGATCACTTATATAATGGGGATGTTTTTAATATACGGTTTAAATACTTGGTTGCCTCAGATGATGCGACAGGCAGGATATCCTCTTGGATCTAGTTTATCATTTCTACTTATGCTAAATATTACCGCCGCTATCGGTGCATTATTTGCTGGAGCAATCGCAGATCGTATAGGAGCCAAAATTGTTATTAGCATCTCCTATCTTCTGGCAGCTGTATGTATTGGACTATTAACAATTAAACCATCTGTTACAATCATTTATCTTTTAATTGGTCTTGCTGGAATTGGATCGGTCGGTATTACTCAAATATTAAATGCATATGTGACACAATACTTCCCATCCCATATCCGAGCTACTTCCTTAGGCTGGGGACTTGGACTTGGCCGAGTTGGTGCGATTGCTGGCCCTATTCTTGTCGGTATTATTATGACAATGCAATATGACTTAGTATGGAATTTTTACTTATTCTCATTTGCAGGTCTTCTCGCGGCTATATCTGTTTTCTTTATTCCTACAAAATAAAAAGAGCACAAACTTGAAGTGACCCCTAAAAGTTAGACACGGTTATTTCATTAGGCAACTTGATAAAAGTGAGTCCGGTATTGTACCGAGCTCATTTTTAATTTTGCCTTAATCCGTTTCATATTATAATAATCTATATATTTTTCTAATTCTATTTTAAAATGATCTACACTTTCAAACTCTTTTATGTAGAGGAACTCCGACTTCATAATCCCAAAGAAATTCTCTATTACTGCGTTGTCGTAACAGTTTCCTTTTCGAGACATACTCTGTACGATCCCCCTTGATTCAAGTGTACGGACGTATTGTCTCATTTGATAATGCCATCCTTGATCCGGACGATTCATTTTCTTTACTAAATCATAATACGTACTCCGTGGAATACCAGCTAGCTCCACGAGTGCCTTCACCGAATATTTATGCCTTAATTCATAGACTACTTGTGCCTTGTCTTGTTTCGTGATTTTTCCTTGTTTTGAACTAAGGCATTCAACTTTTTTAAGTACTCATTTTCCATTTCAAGCTGTTGAATACGTGCTTCAAGTGCTTCGACTGACCCTTCAGCTAAAGCTTGTTTTACTTGTTTATTTGAATCTTTTTTCATGGATGGACGCCCCTTTTTCTTAGATTGAAGGGCATCAATTCCTTGTGTTTCGAGCTGTTTTTTCCAAACAGAAATCGTTGAAGGGGCAGGAATGTTAAAGATAGCTGCCGTCTCAAATAAGGACATACCGTTTTCAATCATAAAGTTTAGTACGTCTAGTTTAAATTGTTGTGTGTAATTTGTACATCGTTTTAGAAAAGCTTCCATACCATTCTGTTTATATTGGTTTACCCAATTCAAAATAATTGTGTCACTTATACCAATCGATTTACCCATTTCTCGATAACTTTCATTTCCGTTCAAATAACGTAGAACGATTTGTATTTTTTCATCAGCTGTAAATTTAGCCATAGAAAAACTGCACCCCAATTGTTAGACTGTGTCTAACAATTGGGGTGCAGTTCAACTTACTTGTGCTCTTTTTCATATCCCGCAAACAACATATCTCGAAACAATGTATTTAAAATCTCAATATCGATCCCTAATCCCTTTTCAATTCCTTTTACATATTGCTGATAGTAATGAATTTGTTCTTCTAAAAATTGATTCAACACATCAATTTTTAATCCAACATCTAATTCAGTACCTGTCTTTTTCTTTATTAACAACTGTTCAATTTCATCTAATACGCTACGCTCCAATGATAATTCTGTAATTAATCGATCGAATTCTACAGGAGGCAAAGTTGTTTTCTCCTCTAGCCACTTACAAGCCAAAATAGGACGCAATACATAAAAGTACTTTTTTAACTTTACATTCTCACCTTGCAAAAATTCACGATAATTTTTTGAAGCCATATGTAAGTAATGATATATCGTTGCTTTCGGATCAAAGTTCTTTTCACTCATTTGCTGAAGCTGTTCTGGAAAATTAGAGTTTTTCGAATAAAAAATGGGGGATCGAATCCATTCGAGTAAAGCTGGATTTGACTTTGCAAATAGTTGTAACGCTTTTTTAATATCCCATCCACTTATATCTAAATCATCACTAATCGGATACTCAATTACATCTCGTTTATCATGAATGGATAAATACCATTCTACCGGGTGCATATAAACGAATCTAACATCATAATCACTATCTTTTGATGGAAATCCCCATGCACGACTCCCTGACTCCACAGCGAATAAAATTTTCACATCATTGTCTTTCTCAATTCGTTCTAACTCCAACTTAATTTTCTCTCTCATTTCATACCCTCTCCATTTTTTGATTATTTCCTTGGAAATTCGACAAATATATTACTAAGTTTACTACATACTAAAATAGCTGTCAGAAAATTTCCGACAGCCTGTCAAAATTCGTTATTTTTTACTTGTTCTTTTCAGTTACACTAACCGCAATTCGTTCAAACTCTTTTTGAATCTCCTCTTTGTATGCATCTACTTTTGAAAAGTCCATAGCAGCAATATAAATTCGTTCTAATTTATCACGAACTGATTTCGCTTTCGCTAAAAAAGACATCGCCTCATTCATTTTTGCTTTATATTGAATAGAGACGTCACGAATTTCCTCCGCATACTTCTCATCCGTCCCTGGTGTTACAATAAGGGCATACATATCTATAATTTCATCACCTTCACGGCTCGGAAAATATTCATGTGGTGCAGTGCTATCGAAAATCGCAAACCCTAATTCTCTTACGATCACCATATCAAGACTATTTGGATCAAACCCACAATGATATACTTCAACTTCAAATCCTTTTTCTTCTGCTGCCTTAGCTAATTTTTTGAGCATTGTTGATTTCCCAGAACCTGGGCGTCCTTTTATAAAATAACGATGTGGTAATCCTTCTGTTAAATTAGGAACAAAATCAACTGCTCCTTTCGGTGTAGCTGCTCCTAAAAACCGATGTTTCACAAGCGATTGTTTCCCAACTTTATCTGTAAATAATTTCCGAATGAGCTGCTCGGTTAGTTCGTTCGCTTTATTAAAATCAATATTACTAATATATATTTTCTCCCACTCATCATGTATAACTAATGCCTCGTTAAAACAAGCGTAAGCAGCTTGAAAAGCTTTGCTTGCTTCTGAAACAAATCGTTCAATTTCCACTTTCTGCTTTCTTAACTTATCTGAATCCCAAGCAATTCCTAAATTAATATACTCCTCGACAACTCCTGGCATTTTTGGCTCAATAACATGCGGTGATGTTCCATCAACAATTCCTACTTTTAACTTCGGTATAATGACACCATCAACCGATTTATTATCAGAAGAACAGTGTAAAAATTCAATATCATATCCCTTTTCAACCCATTCACGACCTATTACCTTAATTAAAGAAGATTTTCCCGTTCCAGGTCCACCCTTTAAAATAAATAATCTGTTTAGTCCTTTTAAATTCTCTTCATATAAATTATGAAATCCTCTAGCTGTATTTCCACCAGCATAATAATTCAATACATTTCCTGTCACTGCACTCACTCCTTCGCAGCATTCTATTTACATAAGCTACAATATGCGAGCAACTTTATTTGGGTGAATACCTATTTTGTGTTGCACAGAAAAAGGAAATGAATTACAATTTTATTATCACGAAAATTCCGAACTTTAAATTGAATATACCTTTATCAAGAGAGGCAGAGGGACCGGCCCTTTGAAGCCCAGCAACCTCAGTTTATACAAACTGAATAGGTGCTAATTCCTGCAAAATGCATTGCATTTTGAAAGATAAAACGTAACTATTGTGTGCAAAACTCATCTTTCTTGATTATGAAAGGTGAGTTTTTTATATTTCAAAATATATATTTGGAGGTATTTAAAGTGAAAGTAATTGACCTATCCCAAACATTTGAAAAAAATATGTCTCAATTTCCTGGAACACCAAAAATCAATTTAGAAGCCATTACAAGCGTTGAAGAAACAGGTTATCAAGTTACAGATTTTCATTCTGTCGTTCATGTTGGTACACATTGTGATGCTCCTGCTCATTTCATTTCAGGCGCAACGACTATTGATCAATTGCCCCTAGACCAATTTGTAGGTGAAGCTGTTCTTATCGACGTAACTCATGTACAAGAACGAAAACTACCTAAAGAAGTATTACACAATGCTGACATAAAAGAAGGTGATATTGTCATTTTCCATTCCAACCTATCTAATAAATGGAATACAGAAGCGTATGAACAAGAAGCCTTTTATCTTTCCGAAGAATTAGCTGAAGAATTAGTTCAATTAAAAGTAAAATCTGTCGGTTTAGATTTCATTTCTCCTGACGAGGTAACGACAGAAACATCGCCAATTCATCACATACTACTTGGGAATAATATTTATTTAATCGAAAACTTAACAAACTTAGATGCCATTAATGCGAAACGTTTCTTTTTCTCAGCGGCACCTTTAAAAATTAAAAATAGCGACGGTGCTTTCGCAAGAGCATTCGCTGTAATTTTTTAAACAAACTATACAAAAAAGCAAAGATCATCATTGACCTTTGCTTCTATTTCTTTTATTTAAACTAAGAAAGAATTGCTCAACGCGAGGACGTAACCAAGCTAAATAATCTTTCTCTTTCTTCTTTGTACAAGCTATTTCTTCCCCATCGACCATTCCGACAAGCTCTAGCTCTAACAGTTGCCTCGTAAATGCTAACATATTTATTTCTTCTTCCGGATACTCTTCTTTTAATTTCTCCTCAATTTCCCCTAATAAAAAACCGTCACGCATCATTGCCAATGCATCAATCCAAAGTGGCGGCATTTCATATTTTTCTCCTGTAATTGTATCTTTTACAATATAATTCTTTTGCTCTTTTCGAAATTGAATTGTGTGCAAGCATACAGTCGAATTTAATGTTAATTCCATCATACCACCTCTTTCATAATATCTGCATAGAAAAAAGGATGCGCGTGCACCCCTTCTTTTTCTAACACTACCGAACCGTTACATGAATAACAAATCTCATGTCGATATTTTCCTCCATTATAAACGAAGTATTTTATAAAAAAAACCCTTCTTGAAACATTTTATCAAATGTTTATATTTACACAACAAGAACACTTTTCTGAAAAATATTTTCTTCTAGCACATTATACTATCAGTAAAAAAATCTCCACTTTCATTCCTAGCTCTCCGCTACTTTGAATCGCAATACTTCCTTGCTACTCCTCATGATCAATACAAAAACTCTACATATTATCTCATTAAATTATAAGTATGAAATTACTTTCAGAGCAATCTGTAACCTTATAACGGGAAAAGGAAGGAGATTTCCCCTTCCTTTTCATCACAATTTATATCCACCTTACTCGATCATGTAGCAGTCCATCCGTAAAGTCATTTCCACCAACTACAAAATCATTCATATATAAATTCAAATATTCTCCGTACTTACTTTCTGTATTTAATAATAATTCCTCTACATAATAGGCACCTTGTTTAAAGTTATCGAACAGTAAACTACACAAGCCAGCATAAATGCCACATCCTACTTGGAAGTATGTCGCATTCGTTTTATATTTATGAAAAACTTGACTGCTATTCATCACGTTATACATATAGGTCTCGCTATTTTCATAAACGAGTAATACACCGACTAGATCCTCGCCCGCAATCTCTTCTTCGGCTGGATTAAATACTTTACGATTCCAATTCCATAGATCTTCTACCTTATCTAAATTCTGTCTAATTATATTTGTTGTATACTCGTTAATTCGGTAAAGAAACCCTACTTCCATGTTAAAGTTTTTCCCTAAAATTAAAACTTCCTCATGCGGCATCAAACAACCGTAAAACTCTTTCTCTCCCAACTTTACTTTATACTCTGAAGCATATACATCTTCATAAAAGTAAAGAGGACGATGATGACTCATATACATCGGATAACTCCATATCGCTTCATCTAGAAATCGCTCTACTGCCCATGAAGCATACAGTGTATGAGGCTTTATCAGTGCTGTATCATTCAAAAATGACGTATCATGTTCTACTATATAGCATGCTCTTGGCTTTTCATTCGGGCGTTCCTTCATAAGTTCAACAACCATCCATTGAACAACCCCTGGATTCATACCTGAACCTATAATTGCTTTTGTATTTTTAAATTTATCTTTTTCCTTCTCAAATCTCGTATATCTTTCCGTAAGCTGAAAGCCGATTAAACTATCGTCCTGATCTACTGCCTCGTTTTCCAAAGCTGAATTAATATAACAAATTCCAAGTTCATTACAACAGCTTAATACTCTGATCGTATCTGCCCCTGAAACATCAATCACAACGCTCGTACTACTTTCTTTTAAATGTTTTTTAAATGTCACTACATCTTGGAGATCTATTTCGGATAAAAACAATTGATCTTCCAAATTTGGAAACAACTCGTCATAATACGTCCTATCTTTTTGTTTTATATCAACCAAATAAAATGTAACATTCTTTATCACTTCATAAATCGGGTCTTTTTCATTTACTATCGCTTGATTTAAAATCGCTAAAACTGCTTTTGCTGCTCCACCAGCACTACCAAGTAATGTAATCGATAACGAATTTGGAAACTGCTCCACCAACAAAACCCCTTTAATATATTAGTTAAGCAGTTCTCCCTCAAAAAAATAAATTGAATACATCAAAAGATAGCTCGTACATATTCTTTATAATTTAGTACAAAATTTCCTCTTCAACAGTCATACTAACATATTTATATTCAATTCATTTTTCCCCTCATATTCAGATCAAGCTAAACAAATAGGCTCGACCTTTTCTTCTGCATATAAAAGAAAAAGCCAGCCCTTTCAATTAACTTACGGACAATGGACAGATTTTACATGTTGAATATTTACATACATTTTCGCATCACGCGCTTTTAATATTTCAATATGCCCTTCATCAATCTTCGCCATCTTTCCGATTTTATTATATTCCTCACCTAAATCGAACACCATAATTTTGCCAGACATTTTAATAAGTTGTTCTTCAAACGTTCGAGCTAACGTAATATTTAAGGGATTCACGGGGAGTTCATTTTTATTGAGGGCGTAAGGCACTTGATTTTCTTTATACGGAATTAACCATTTCAAGTGTTTTAAAGATATATATACAGTTTTATAAACTGGACTATAAAAAACAATATAATCGTTCATTACACTTGTAACATACCCATGTATTGGAGCATTTCCTGCTACATAAATTTCCGTAAAAATCCCTTTGGAAGTACTTAATACTTTCCTCAAAGAAATTGAAGGTGACTCTCTCTTAATTACAGAATCCACATCTGGTTTTGAGATTTCTTCATCATGTGGTCGTAAAAATTTATAATATTGTACATGGTATAAAGATATATATACGTAGTCTTGTCCATTGTAAAGAACAACGATATCATTTCCTACGTCTATTAATACACCTTTAAACCTTTTTTCACCAATTAATTTAACATATATATTTTCTCCAATACTTTTGTTTAACTCATTCATCTATATCCTCCTTCCTATGAATTTCTTCTTTCCTGTCTTTCATTTCTAAAAAAATAATCAGGGCAAAGTTCTGTTTTAATAGTAAGTAATTCCTTTTCATACTATCGAAATAAGAAATTGTTCTTCTCTTTCCCTCATAATGCCCCTCTTATTTATTAAACATTATTCATCTTCATTCTTTTTACATTTAACTACTTGACTCACACTCTTAATATGAGACTTAACTACATAAATAACTTCATCGCCATTTACTAGTGTAATGCAGCCATGGTGTACCTCACTTAACAAACCTTCCACACATTCTGGACCGCCACGATTAATTTTTACCCACTTATACTTCAAGTCTTTTAATATATCTAGAAAAGTATCCTCATCGGAGCAAAAACATGAACTATAGCAATCGCCACATTTACTTTCTTTTACTTTCTTAACTAGACTCTTCACATGCTTCAAGTGATAATATACTAATTCACCATGTGGTAATTGTAACGTTAGATAATCTTTGCCTAACGATACAAGCTCACCAACTCGACTTTCTGGTCCGTGAAGGTTTACTTTTACAGTCTCACCAACTAAACATTTAATTTGGTCACAGCATAATACCAATTTTGTATCCCCCTTTCTTATTATCTTCCTCTACTTGATTGTCTTTGTGCACGAGCACGACCTGAATTATCGCTACTTTCCTTGCTATCGTCGCTCTCATCGCTCTCTCCACAAGCTAAAGCATTATAGTTAACACTTTTAATATGCTTTATTGCAATTAATATAATTTCTTCTTTTACGATTAATGTTACGAAGTCACAAGAAACATCTTGTAAAATGCCTTCCACTTTCTCTGGACCACCGCGATTAATTTTCACCCAGCAATATTTGAAACTTTCAAGCAGTGCTTCAAAGTCTTCTGCACAGGCGCAATCTTCCCACTCGCAATCACTTGATCCACATTCTTTCGCATTTTTTGTAATACTTTTCAGATGATTAAGTTGATAGTAATAAAGCTCACCTTTTTCATTCTGCAATACGAAGTAGTCCGGACATACTGATATTATTGTTCCTTTTTGAGATTCTGGACCACCCCTGTTTACTCTTACAAAAGATCCAATTAAGTCTTTCAAAAAATCCCAATGAAATAAACTCACGAGAAAACCCCTTCCATTAATTTATAAGCTTTTGCACTGATAGTATATGTATCTGTACAGGTTACGTTCTCTATGTTTGTCCTAGCTAGAAAAAAATATGCTTTTAACATGGTAGACTACTACCTATCAAAATTTGAAGAAAGGCTAAGAACTCCTTATGCTTTTAATATCTTTAAACAAAAAAATCCCTTATGAAGATACATTTCTGCATATCTTCATAAGGGATTTCCCATAGTTTAATCTTCGTCTTTAACATCCATATCTTCTGGAATTGGTTCGTTCAATATTTCTTCCACTAATTGCTTATATTTCTCCATTTGTTCTAAATGTGTATTGAATTGTTCTTTATTTAATAAATATTGCTCTCCATCAAATAGTGCACGAATTTTCTTTTGCTGAATTAACTCTTCAATATACGACTTTGGCAAATTCAAATACTCCGCAGCTTCTTCTACTGTTATATACAACGTGTTCATTCCTTTATTATTTTTTCTTATATACTGTATCTTACTTTATTTTTGTAAACAATTGAACTACTCACCACTTAACGTCCTTATGGACTGTTTAAAGTGGGAGATTCCTAAGTACAGAAACCTAGTGGCTTCTAATTCATTAGGCTATCCCCGTAGTTCCTACGGTTAGAAGCCTTAAAGCTTCTTTTTTAAGATTGATACTTGCGTTAATATCTCTGTCGTGATGACTATTGCACGCAGGACAATCCCATTCACGTAGATTTAGATTCTTAACGTCTTTGTTTTGATACCCACAACAAGAACATAATTGGCTTGAAGCAAATGTTTTGGATACCGGAATGACTTGTTTTCCATACCATTTTGCCTTGTATTCTAGCAATGTTCTAAATTGTGACCAAGATACTTCACTAATCGCTTTTGTTAACTTATGATTTTTTAACATATTCGATACTTGTAAATCTTCTATACCGATAACATCGTGGTTTTTGATGATTTCAGTTGAGATTTTGTCCAAGTAATCTTTTCTAGCATTAGCTATATATTCATGAATTCTAGCTACCCTTACTCTTTGTTTATTCCAGCGAGAAGATCCTTTCATTCTTCTAGAAAGAACACGCTGTGCTTTTGCCAACTTCTCTTCCAATGAGCGAAAAAATTTAGGGTTTTTATAGGTTGTTCCATCTGACAAAATGGCGAAATCTTTTAATCCTACATCCATTCCAATATAAGAATGTGTTTTCGGAAGTTCTTGCACTTCTGTTTCAACTAACAATGACACAAAGTATCTACCAGAAGGGTTCCGTCTAACCGTAGCATTTAAAATACGTCCCTTTACTTCACGACTTTTGGCAAATCGAACAAGACCTAGTTTCGGCAATTTCATTTTGTTTCCCACAACAGCAATGTTTTCATTTGTTTGTTTTGTGGTATAAGATTGTACGTTGTTCTTTTTAGATTTGAAACGCGGGGCACTGTTTTGTTTTTTAAAAAAGCGTGTGTAAGCATCCGCAAGGTTGCGAACAGACGCTTGAATAGCAATACTATCCACTTCTTTTAGCCAAACAAACTCCTTCTTCATGGCAGGAAGTTTGGCAGAGCATGTACCATATGTCAAACCTTTTCCTGTTTCTTTGTATGCATTATCCCATAGAGATAGGAAGTGATTGAATACAAAACGCGAACAACCAATCGTTTTATTAATCAGGATCGCTTGTGCTTTATTTGGATAGATACGAAATTTATACGCTTTATTAATCATCCTTCGTTTCACCTCCATTTCGATATATGTCTATTATATACCAAACATACATTCGATTGGTAGTGAAGTGATTATTACAAATTGTTGGGTAACACTTTACATATGTCGAACAATTAAGATGACTTCCTGTCATCTCTTGTTCGAAGCCAATTCATCTCCCACCTACTCACTGGACTACGTCCTTCACGTTCCTTGAGGAAGGAGTCTTCTTGGCTAAATTGATAAAAAAGATTTTGTAAATGCAATTTAAAAAGAAGGTGGATGCATTCCATATATTGTATAATAATATAGTAAGGATTTTTTTAAATATAGAATGGTATTACCCATTTACACAAAGGAGAGTTAACATATGGCTACTCGTCACATCATTACAATGTTAGAAAAAACATTACAGGTTGAAACAGAAAACACAATTTCGCATTTAACTACATCTTTATCTGATCGTATTCTTTCTCAAAGCGCAGCAATACATGAAAACAATTGTTACCATACAATTGGGGAATGGTACAAAAATCATTTTTTATTCCAACAAGATGATTTCCTTTGGGCTAAATACGCTTTCTATGACGCATATTGTGAAGCTATAAAGGCACAAGGACATCTTACAAAACGTGTCCGTCAAATATTAGAATCATTAGCTCGAATGCATGGAAAGCAGTACATTGCTTCTATATTAAATATGCCATTTCCTAACGAACGAGCTAAAGGAACAGCATAATGTAAGACTGTTCTGCGTCAGCAAAACATAGACTCATTGTTTTATAGGAAGATTTACAAATAAAACGTTCATTTCACATGAACTGATGAAACCGGTGTCATTATAATGATTGAAAATATAGTAAACAGGAAAACCCCCATTTACCTCTCTCGTCACTCGAAAAGAGAAGTAAATGGGGGCCCTAAACATTTTATTCGAAATTACTAACATTATCCTCGTTATCCAATTCATTTCTCCACTCTTTAAATTTTTCAATGTCACTACTAACTTGTTTAATGGCTAAACTAACTATCGCTACATCATCTATTAGCCCTAATCCTAAAATGACATCTGGAATTAAATCTATTGGTGATACAAAATATAAAATTGCGCCTACAATAGCAAGAAGTGATTTCTTCGGAATTTCCCGATATTCCCCTTTTCTCCAACAATTCATCATTTCAAATAAAACTTGCAGATTATCCCAAACATCAGTTAAAGCCCCTTTATTATTTTGAGATATTTTCATCCCTTTTTGTATTAAAGTTTGTATTTTACTTTCATCTTCTAAGTATGCACTAGCCCGATTTTGATACTTTTTATTTTCTTTTTCAAATTTTTTACTATCAAATTTCTCTTTAATATTTTTCTTATTAAACATAGATCCTACACTCCTTCATTATTTAACTTATATAATCAAAATAAAAAATTTACGACGCAATAATACAGGACATAAAACCATCCAAAAAATGTATTAATAAATAACCAAAATACTGAGTGGTTTCTTTCCCATGAAAGACACATCGCTGTTATATTTCCAATATTAAAAAACCAAGACGTTATCTTTCTAGCGTTAGTTCCTTTTATTACTACATCATTAAAATATTTGTAACTCCACTCTTTTAAACTGCACTTTATTTTTTTCACCATACTACCCAATCCCTATATTTTTTTATAGCCTACCTTTTTCTGTAATTCGTTACTATAATTTAATTATACATATATACTTATAAAAAATGGTCCACTAAAAGCAGACCAAACGGAGGAAATCTATGAAATCAGAACGTAATATTATATTAGAGATTACAAATGAACTTGGACCTCTGGCAACTAGCGCTGTCTCGTATAATCCCTTAAAGTCTATAGTCCTAGGTGCATTAAATGTGAAAGCATTAATTAAAAAGATATCTATGTTAAACAACGATATAAAAGGACAACCAACCTTAATCAGCTATTACATTGAAAACATCTGTAAAAAACTCGATGTGAAAAATACAGATATCTTTAATGCAGCTAACCTAAGTAAATCATATTTTTACCAAATAAAAAAAGGACAAAAACATCCAAGTAGAAATACGTTAATTAGCTTATGCTTCGCTTTTCAATTAAACGTTTCTGAAACTAACCTTTTTTTAAAAAAAGGCGGCTATAACGATTTATATTTTAGAGATACACGAGATGCTATTATTGCCCATTGTTTAGAAAAAAAGCTTGATTTAATTACAACGAACATTGAATTAGAGGCGTTGAATTTAGAAATAATCGAATGATATTCATCTATATAAATAAAACAGAGAGACCTAAGAAGATCACTCTGTTTTATTTACTATTATTTCATCATCATCTGCTTGATCAATTCACGATTTCTCTTCTTAAATACTTCATTATGCGAAGAAACCATTCCGTACTCACTTGCATCTGGTTGAATAAATTGTTTCGCTTTATTTACAGCATTTCCAGCATCTTGGAATGCTCCCGCAATTAAGTGTAATTTTCCTTCATGCTTTAAAATATCCCCAGCAGCATATAATCCGTCTACTGAAGATTCACTATTTGCATTACCAGCAATATAATAATTATCTATAATCGCAACGTCTAACTCACTATTTTCTAATAATGTAATGTCACGTTCATATCCATGATTAATAATAACTTCATCAATAGGTAAATGAGAAACTTCACCTGTCTCATGATTCGTTAATTCTACATATTCAATCGCTTCATGATTATCACCAGCAATTAATTTTGTAATAGAGGTATTAAAGAAACACTCCGCTGAGCTGTTCATAAGTTGCTTCACTTGTGCTTCATGACCAGATAATTCTTCTTTTCTATATGTTAAATAAACTTTTTTCGCAATTGGTTCTAACTCGTTTGCCCAATCAATTGCAGAGTTACCTCCGCCTGAAATAATGATCGTTTTATCTTTGAAACGTTTTAACGATTTAACTGTATAATTTAAGTTCGATACTTCAAATCGCTCCGCACCTTCAATGGATAACTTTTGTGGATTCAATATACCACTTCCAGTTGCAACGATCACTGTTTTTGAAAAGTGTTCTTCTCCAGTGCTTGTTTTTAACGTAAAAATACCATCTTTATTACGAATAATCGATTCTACTTTTGTATTCAATACAACTTCTGGCTGAAATGTTAATCCTTGTTGCACAAGTTGCTCAATTAACTTTTCACCAGTAACCGGTAATAATCCGCCAATATCCCAAATCATTTTCTCCGGATAAACATGTATTTTTCCACCTAACTGTGGTTGGAATTCTATTATTTTTGTTTTCATTTCTCTGAGTCCACTATAAAAAGCTGAATAAAGCCCTGCAGGTCCTCCGCCTATCACAGTTACATCAAACAATTCTTCTCGATTCATTCGTGCTCACTCCTCAGCTATCAATCATTGATTATCATTCTCAATAAAATATAACCTGTTTCCGCAAAATTTACAATCAAAATTACTATTGACAATACACCTATATAAAATTATATTATTTAAAGAATCAATAGTGATAATCATTATCAATTTGTTAATAATTAGTAAATTTGAGATTACATCTTCTCTCATTAATATGGTTAATACTATATTGTAGAATCTCACATTCAAGATTTTTAATAAATATTTTGCATTACCACTACTCTTTCAAACAGATTGCAGTTAAACAAATTATCGTATACACATACCATCTATGTTAAAGGAGAAAGACAATGAAAAAGTTATTTATTTCACTAACAGTTCTTTTCGTTCTTGTTATGAGTGCTTGTAGCAATGGCTCTACAGACAAAAAGAACGATGCAAAAGGTAGTAAATCAGAAACAATTACATACCAATCTGAAAATGGTAAAGTAGAAGTTCCTGCGAATCCAAAACGTGTTGTTGTTTTATCATCGTTCGCTGGTAACGTAATGTCATTAGATGTAAATCTTGTTGGGGTAGATTCATGGTCTAAACAAAACCCACGTTTTGATAGCAAACTGAAAGATGTTGCTGAAGTATCAGATGAAAATGTTGAAAAAATCGCTGAACTAAATCCAGATTTAATCATTGGTTTATCAAATATTAAAAATGTTGATAAGTTAAAGAAGATCGCTCCTACTGTAACGTACACTTACGGAAAAGTTGATTACTTAACACAGCATTTAGAAATCGGTAAGTTATTAAATAAAGAAAAAGAAGCAAAAACTTGGGTTGATGACTTCAAGAAACGTGCACAAGACGCTGGTAAAGAAATTAAAGCAAAAATCGGTGAAGATGCAACAGTTTCTGTTGTAGAAAACTTCAACAAACAGCTTTATGTATACGGCGAAAACTGGGGCCGTGGAACAGAAATTCTGTACCAAGAAATGAAATTAAAAATGCCTGAAAAAGTAAAAGAAAAAGCATTAAAAGAAGGTTACTACGCATTATCTACTGAAGTATTACCTGAATTTGCTGGTGATTACTTAATCTTAAGTAAAAACAAAGATACTGATAACTCATTCCAAGAGACAGAATCATATAAAAACATCCCAGCAGTAAAAAATAATCGCGTATACGAAGCAAACATGATGGAATTCTATTTCAATGATCCACTTACATTAGACTTCCAACTAGACTTCTTCAAGAAGAGCTTTCTTGGTAAATAATACAAACATGAGGAATTCTTAATTTAAGAATTCCTCTTCCTTTATTCTATGAACAGAAAAGATGTGAAACGAATGACAAAAGATCACGACAATCCACGTTCTATAGCTTTTACATACAAACTAATTTTGAGCATAATTGCATTCTTTCTTATTTTTATGGTAGCAATGGTATTAGGTGCTGCAGATACTTCAATAAAAGACGTATGGTCAGCACTCACTTCCTCCGCTAAAGGGGATAAAATATCTATTATTCGCGAAATACGTTTGCCCCGTGAAGTTGCCGCTATTTTTGTAGGAGCTGGACTTGCTGTTTCTGGAGCAATTATGCAAGGATTAACAAGAAATCCACTTGCCGATCCTGGATTACTCGGGCTATCTGGTGGAGCAAATGCTGCGCTTGCACTAACACTTGCTTTCAATCCTTCCATAAGCTATCTTTACTTAACATTAGCTTGCTTTATCGGTGCTGCAGTTGGCGCAATTATGGTATTTGGAATTGGTATGGTGAAAAAAGGCGGGCTCTCCCCTCTTCGAATTGTATTAGCTGGTGCTGCCGTTTCAGCATTTCTACTCGCAATTTCAGAAGGAGTCGGCATTTACTTCAAAATTTCACAAGATGTATCACTTTGGACTGCTGGAGGCGTAATCGGAACTACTTGGAGCCAATTGAAAGTTATTATTCCAGTCATTTCAATTAGTATCTTTATCGCTATCTTACTAGCAAAAAAATTGACAGTTCTTAGTTTCAGTGAAGAAGTGGCTATTGGACTAGGTCAAAAAATTATTGTTATTAAAACCATTCTATTTATCATTATTATCTTGCTTGCAGGTGCGTCTGTAGCACTTGTCGGAAATATGGCATTTATCGGTTTAATGGTACCTCACATGGTACGCCCAATTGTCGGTCCAGATTACCGATTTGTTATACCGATGTCAGCAATTGCTGGTGCTTCCTTTATGCTACTTGCAGATACAATTGGACGTACCATTAACGCTCCGTACGAAACACCAGTTGCCGCTATTGTCGCAATTGTAGGATTACCATTCTTCCTATTCATTGTACGTAAAGGAGGAAAAATGTTCTCATGATCCCATCTATTCTAAGAAAACAACGTCTTATTATACTCGCTTTACTTATACTAACCATTACAACTATTGTAATTGGAATGGGGCTCGGTTCAGCATCTTTATCTTATGAGCGACTACTCCCAACACTAATGGGACAAGGAACTTTTAAAGAGGAATTTGTTTTATACTCTTTAAGGCTACCTAGAATTATCATTACATTATTAGCTGGTATGGCTCTCGCTTTATCAGGAGCTATTCTGCAAGGAATTACCCGAAATGATTTAGCTGAACCTGGTATTCTCGGAATCAACTCTGGGGCCGGTGTTGCTGTTGCTATTTTCTTTTTATACTTTCCAATAGATGTAGGCTCATTTCTTTACTTACTACCTGTCGTTGGATTTATTGGAGCATTTCTAACAGCTGTTCTAATCTACTTGTTTTCATATAGTAAATCAACTGGACTTCAGCCGGTGCGATTAACATTAACCGGTATCGGTTTTGCATTTGCACTATCTGGAATGATGATTGTCCTTATTTCATCCGCAGATCGTATGAAAGTGGACTTTATCGCCAAATGGATTGCCGGTAACATTTGGGGAGATGACTGGATCTTCGTTTTAGCAATGCTTCCATGGTTAATCGTATTCATTCCGTTCGTTTTCTATAAAGCAAACCGATTAAACATTCTAGCATTAAACGAACCGGTCGCAATTGGCGTTGGAATTGAAATTGAAAAAGAACGCAGATACTTATTAGTGGCAGCCGTTGCGCTTGCAGCTGCTGCAGTTTCCGTAACAGGAGGAATTAGCTTTATCGGACTAATGGCTCCTCATATCGCAAAATCTTTAGTAGGTCCAAGACATCAAATTTTCATGCCTATCGCCCTTTTAATCGGCGGGTGGCTATTGCTATTAGCAGACACAATTGGACGAAATATCGTTGAACCTAACGGTATCCCAGCAGGTATTGTTGTCGCTTTAATTGGTGCTCCTTACTTTATGTATTTGTTGCTTAAGAAGGCGTAAGAAACACCCTCAAGATTTTTTCTTGAGGGTGTTTTTATTCTACTGCTGCCCATATCCTTCAAACTTCTTCGCCAAATTCTCCATCTCATCTTCCGGCAATAACTTCGGTTCTCCGACGCTTTTCGTTTGATAATAAATTTGCGCACAAAACTCAATTTCTTCTGCAACGGTAAATGCCATTTTTATGTTATTTGCACCTGCAATTAAACCGTGGTTCGCAAGTAAAACGGCACGACGATCAATCATCCCTTCGAAAGCCGCCTCTGCTAATTGCTTCGTACCAAATGTTTCATACGGTGCACAGCGAACATTAGGACCTGCGAAAGCAATTAAATACGATACTGCGGGCAGTTCCCATCCTAATGATGCAATCGTCTTTGCATAAGGAGAATGTGTATGCACAAGCGCATTTATATCTTCACGCTTTCTATAATAAATAAGATGCATATCGAGCTCGCTTGATGGTTTTTTCTCTCCCTCTACCACCTCACCATCTAAATTTAATATAACTACATCTTCAAGTTTTGTTTCATAATACTCTAAACCACTTGGGCTAATGGCAACAAGGCCTTGCTCCCGATTGAAAATACTAATATTACCGCCTGTCCCCTTTGTTAAACCGCTAGAAATCATTTTCTTTCCATACGCTACAATTTCTTCTCTCTCTTTTTGTAATAACATATACATCCCCCTAAGTATGAAGCTTATGATGACTGACTTTGTATCTATCTACTTATTGAAATAGATTTTTTAAGTTCTCCGTAAACGGTGCTTTTACAATCCCTTTTTCTGTAATAATCGCTGTTACATTTTCATGTGGCGTGACATCAAATGCTGGATTATATACTTTACTTTCTTTCGGAGCAGAATATTGCCCAAAGCGATTAATCACTTCAGAAACATCCCTTTCCTCAATCGGAATTTCTTTTCCTGTCGGTGTTTTTAAGTCGATTGTCGGTGTTGGTGCTGCTACATAAAACGGAATGTTGTAGTATTTCGCTAAAATAGATACGCCTAATGTCCCAATTTTATTTGCTATATCACCATTTGCTGCCACACGGTCGCATCCAACGATTACCGCATCAATCTTCCCTTGTGACATGACCATAGCTGCCATATTATCTGTAATGACAGTGACGTCAATTCCCGCTCGCTGCAATTCTAATGCCGTTAACGTTGAACCTTGTAATCTAGGACGTGTCTCATCTGAATAGATTTTCAAGTCCCATCCTTTTTCTTTCGCTAAGTACATTGGAGCTGTCGCAGTACCATACTTAGTCGTCGCTAACGCACCTGCATTACAATGTGTTAATACTCCCATTCCATCATGGAATAATGTTAGTGCATGTTCTCCAATGTGACGGTTAATTTCTTCATCTTCTCTATGAATCTCTTTTGCCTCTTCTAATAATCTATCTTTCAACTGGGCGATTGATAAGTGTGCGTTCTCTGTCGCGACTGCCTCCATTCTTTCAAGTGCCCAAAATAAGTTTACCGCTGTTGGCCTTGATGTTGCCAAATATGCACATACCTTTTTGACTTCCTCTATAAAGTCTTCCATCTTATTTTGAATAACTTCCTTTGTTCCTAAATACACACCATAAGCTGCTGAAACACCAATTGCTGGCGCTCCTCTTACTTTCATTACTTGAATGGCATCCCAAACGCTTTCAGCTGTTTTAAAAGATTCATAGACAACTTCATTCGGTAATAATGTTTGATCTAATAAAACTAAAGCATCATCTTTCCACTGGATTGGTATTAATTGCTCTTCCATTATCTTCTCCCCTTACTTCGCGTAGTTCATCGACTGTTCTTTTAACGTTTCTACAAAGCTTGTGCCTGTTTTATATTGATTCGCCTGTAAAATAAATTTCTTCGCTACTTGAAGACAAATACGCTCTGCTCTAGCACGTGCTTCCTCATTCTCAATGCAAGTAATATCTTTTACTTTCGCTAGCCCAACAATACGACGAATTAACTCAAGGCCTGTTACTGCAGCTGTATCCTCTAATACAGACTGTAAATATACTTCGTTAAAGCCTTCTTCCTTCGCCATAATCTCGGTCACATGAATATCCCATGCACTTAAAAACTTCTTCTTAAACAAATCAATTACCTCTACCATTGTCGTTTGTAACCAACTCATATACGTATCTTTCTCAGCACCGGGCGGCATGGTTGCATCTGCATTCACCCAAGCAAACATTAAATTCGCCATTACATTCCCAACGTCATATCCCATTGGTCCATAAAAGGCAAACTCAGGATCGATTACCTTTGTGGAATCATTTTTTACAAAAACAGAACCAGTATGCAAATCACCGTGAATAAGCGCCTGTGCATTCGTCATAAAAGAAAACTTAAGTTTAGCTACTTCTATACGGAGCTCTTTATCACTATAAATATGTTCTCTAATCCATCCATCATTTAACGGAAATAACTCATTACGCTTATTATGATTTGTAAATGGCTCAGCGTATACGAGTTCTTCTGTAATCTCACATAACTCAGGATTTATATAATTCTTCACAAGCTCCTTCTTCTCTTTATGATTCATTACAACATCCGATGTTAATAAGAGTGTATTCACCATAAAGGTAGTTAAATCATCCGCAAGCCTCGGAAATATTTCATGATTTATAAGTGCTGTACGTAATATTGTGTGATCCGATAAATCCTCCATTACGCAACAATTCATCACACTATCAAACAAATATACCTTTGGCACAAGCCCAGGTGCTAACTCCTCCTCTAACTGCAAAACATCTGATTCTATACGAATACGATTCGTCGACAACTTAAACTCATCTGAAATCCGCGCTGTATCCCCAGCTTGCTTTACAATGACAGAAATATTCTCCTGTTCATCCCAAATACGGAATACATAATTTAAATTACCATCGCCTATTTCTTTACACTGTAACCCCTTTGCATCCTCAAACTTAGATAATTTCTCTTTCACATATACAATCACATCGTTAGCTTCCATTAAAAAATACTTTGTGAACTTAGACATGGTTTCCCCTCCACACTAATTGTAAGCGTTTTCTAAAAGCTATAAAAAATAATAGGATTAAATCTTTCATCCTATAATATATGTTCTTCTTTTTGAAATGTATATCTAGGTTTTATTATATCTTGTTAATATCTTGAGTCAACGTTTCTATATCATTGCAATATGCTTCCTAATTATATATTTGAGAGGACAAAAATTGTTCAAAAAGATTCTAGTTCATTTTATTTTATTTATCACACAATTCTTTGTAAAATAGAAATACGCAGTTCCTTTTCAAAAAGACAACTTCTAAGAAATATTTCCTTCCTAAGAATTTATACTTACATCATATCTCTAACATACACACTACTCTTTCAAGCACTCATTGAAAATTTATAAACTTAAAATTACCTTTCCATTCCCTGTTATCCTTAATTGAGAATAAATATTAATTAAATTGATATAAAGTTCGTTTATTCGCTTGACAAAATAACCACTTCTATATGATAATTAATATCGAATTAGAATTATTATAGTTAATTAAAAAATATATTTTATGAGCACACTATTTTTTGATGCTCAAAACCAACATTTAGGAGGAATTTTAATATGTTATTAATCGGCACAGAAGTAAAACCGTTTAAAGCTAACGCTTACCATAATGGAGAATTTATCCAAGTTACTGACGAAAGTTTAAAAGGAAAATGGAGTGTAGTTTGTTTCTACCCAGCTGACTTCACATTCGTTTGCCCAACTGAACTTGAAGACTTACAAAACCAATATGCAACTCTTAAAGAGTTAGGCGTTGAAGTATACTCTGTATCTACAGACACTCACTTCACTCACAAAGCATGGCATGATAGCTCAGAAACTATCGGTAAAATCGAGTACATCATGATTGGTGACCCAACTCGCACAATCACTACAAACTTCAACGTTTTAATGGAAGAAGAAGGTCTTGCTGCTCGTGGTACATTCATCATCGATCCAGACGGCGTTATCCAATCTATGGAAATCAATGCTGACGGTATCGGCCGTGACGCAAGCATTCTTGTTAACAAAATTAAAGCAGCTCAATACGTACGTAACAACCCAGGTGAAGTTTGCCCAGCTAAATGGCAAGAGGGTTCTGCTACACTTAAACCAAGCCTTGACCTTGTAGGCAAAATCTAAGGAGTTCGATCAAAATGATACTAGATGCAGATATAAAAACACAACTATCCCAATATCTTCAATTAATGGAGAACGATATTTTACTTAAAGTAAGCGCAGGAGACGATGACGTATCTAAAGATATGTTAGCTCTAGTAGACGAATTAGCTACTATGTCATCTAAGATTACAGTAGAAAAAGTTGAATTAGAGAGAACACCAAGCTTTAGCGTAAACCGCCCTGGTGAAGACACTGGTGTCGTATTCGCTGGTATTCCATTAGGACACGAATTTACTTCATTAGTGTTAGCTTTACTACAAGTAAGTGGACGCGCTCCAAAAGTTGAACAAAAATTAATCGATCAAATTAAAAACATTCAAGGCGAATATCATTTTGAATCTTATATCAGCCTAAGTTGTCATAACTGTCCTGATGTTGTACAAGCTCTTAACGTAATGAGCGTTCTTAACTCTGGTATTACACATACTATGATTGATGGCGCTGCATTCAAAGAGGAAGTAGAAAGCAAAGACATCATGGCAGTACCAACAGTTTTCCTAAACGGCGAATCTTTCGGCAGCGGTCGTATGACACTTGAAGAAATTTTAGCTAAAATGGGTAACGGTCCAGATGCATCAGAGCTTTCTGATAAAGATCCATACGATGTTCTTGTTGTTGGTGGCGGCCCTGCTGGTGCAAGTGCAGCAATTTATGCAGCACGTAAAGGAATCCGCACTGGTATCGTTGCTGAGCGCTTCGGTGGTCAAGTAATGGATACTATGGGCATTGAGAACTTCATCAGCGTAAAACGCACTGAAGGTCCTAAGCTAGTGGCAAGTCTTGAAGAGCACGTTAAAGAATACGACATCGATGTAATGAATCTACAACGTGCGAAACGTTTAGAGAAAAAAGAACTTATTGAAGTGGAACTTGAAAACGGCGCTATTCTGAAAAGTAAGAGCGTAATCGTTTCAACAGGTGCTCGCTGGCGTAATGTTGGCGTACCAGGTGAAGCTGAGTTCAAAAATAAAGGTGTAGCATACTGCCCACACTGTGACGGTCCATTATTCACTGGAAAAGACGTAGCAGTTATCGGTGGAGGTAACTCTGGTATTGAAGCAGCTATCGACTTAGCTGGTATTGTTAAGCACGTAACTGTTCTTGAATTCATGCCAGAATTAAAAGCTGATGCTGTATTACAAGAACGTCTTAACAGCTTACCAAACGTAACTGTTCTGAAAAACGTTCAAACAAAAGAAATTACTGGTACTGATAAAGTAAACGGTATTTCTTACATCGATCGTGAAACTGAAGAAGTTCATCACGTTGAATTACAAGGTGTATTCGTACAAATCGGTCTTGTTCCAAACACAGACTGGTTAGGCGAAACAGTTGAACGCGTTCGCGGTGAAATCGTAACAGACAAGCACGGCGCTACAAACGTACCAGGAGTGTTTGCTGCAGGTGACTGTACAAATAATCCGTACAAACAAATTATCATCTCTATGGGTTCAGGTGCAAACGCAGCTTTAGGCGCATTTGATTACTTAATCCGTAACTAATAAAAAAGACGCGCTACCAATAGGTAGCGCGTCTTTTTTATTATATTTCATGTAAATAGTTATCAAGTTCCTTCCAACTCATTACTGTATAAGGTGTTCCTACATTCAATACTACCTTTACATTTTCTGCTACTACTTGCATTCTCTTAGTTGGATTATCTCTTTTTCCTGAAGGATAAATAGCAAGTTTCATCATTTCTTGCTTTCCATCTTCATAAATCCTTTTCTTTAAACCGAATTGGTTAATTTGTTCCTTTGAAGGAACTTCTTTGCCTTCCCAG
This sequence comes from Bacillus cereus group sp. MYBK101-2, assembly GCF_051918845.1. Lineage (NCBI taxonomy): Bacteria > Bacillati > Bacillota > Bacilli > Caryophanales > Bacillaceae > Bacillus > Bacillus cereus group sp. MYBK101-2. The sequence continues at coordinate 150,788 of NZ_JBQAIE010000008.1, forward strand.
TCACATATTTCAAATAGAGGATACCGATCTCCGTGCCATTCCTCAATAATCTCAATGACTTTAAGAATAATATAACTCCCTGATGCTAATTCATAACTAACAGCATCACCTGCTTTTAAAGAAGTATTAGCTATAAATCTTTTCGGCACTTTTTTAGCTTCTGGCTGCCGAGAATGTAACTGCTCTCTTAGTTTATTTAAAACTACTTCACGTTTCTTCTGTAATTTAGGTTCTTCTTCCCAGCGGGCTAAATCTGCACCACTTTCTATTATTTGCAATGCCTCCTGCTTAACATTCTCTTGAAGTCTCCCTAACCTCCATTGTATGGAAGCAAATACTAACCAAAAAACAATAGTCTCTTCATCATCTAATTCATTCTTGTATTCCTCAATTACAATCCTACTTGCTTCCTCATTTGAATATTCATTTGCTAACAAATCCTTATACAGTAACTTAATATCCTCAGCAATATCGTCTGATAATATTGCTACTCCCCAAGCACCCATACATTAACACTCCAATCTATACACTAAAAACCTCTCATTCCCATTCTTCTCATAAGCCCCAAGTAATCTTACTTCCCTCTTCAGCTCAAACGCAGTCTGATTTTCTAAGAAGAAAATATAGTCCTCAGAAGGATAATATAAAATAATATCCACTTCTCTCCCCGTTTCTTCTACAGAAAGTAAAATGTTATTTACTACGTTCATAAATACTTGTACAGAAAATGGGTTGAAGAAATAAAATCGGTTATCACGTGGATCAATCTCATATTCCTGCGCTAAACAGCATTCAAACCCAATTTTATCTTTACTGTTTCTTACCTTGCGTGCATAACGATCAAGATTATCCAACGCTTCTTTATAAAACTCTTCACTCATTTCAATTCCAACTGCTGAAGCACCACATTTATGATGCATATAAAAGTTTAATCGCCCTTTTCCGCACCCAAAGTCTACAATTCGGTCGCTACTTCGTATTTCATATTGATTCAATAACTCATCTAACCCGCTATACGGTGTCGGTTCATAGCGATGATAATGCATAGACTTGTTAAACCCTTTTTGCTCACCGACTGTTTTTATATGTAAAACTGCATCGTAATATTGTTCGTTCATTCGTCTTCTCCTATTAGAAAATGGTACTTATTATTATACACCATGTACTGGAGGCTCATTTTTCATCAAATTAATAGGTACGTGAAATTATATTAACGGTTTTCTTAATATATCTATCGTAACTTCAAATATATCAACGATTTTCTCAATATATCTATCATAACTCAAAATATATCAACGGTTTTTCAAATATATCGATTTGCCGACAATTCACGCCAAAAAACAGGAGCTCTCTAGCCCCTGTCTTCTAACACTTTCAATACAGTTTGTTTCAATATTTCTACCCCATCCATAATACAACTATGATCAAACCTCATATACGGATGGTGTAATCCAGGTTGTAGGTCTGCTCCTAGTCCAAGCATGACAGCTTTTAAATGTGGTCTTTTCACTGTATAGTAATGGAAATCATCGCTTCCTGTCGTATAGAGAGGCCCTGTGCATCTCTCTTCCCCATACACTTCGAGAATACCTTTACGCATAAAGCGCTCAGCTTCTTCGGAAACCTCTGCTCCTGGTGCAAGATCCATCCATTCGTATGAAGTTTTTGATCCCATCGATGCAGCTGATTCTATTACATGCTCAATCTTTTTCTTTAATTCTTCTAATAGTATATTACTCTCTGCTCTTACATCTAAACTGAAATGACCATTTCCCGGAATGATATTTAAATTATCACCACCAGCTTGGCATCTCGTCATTTTTACTGAATAAGAACTTTGCGGTGGCAGCCAAATATTTTTCAAACCGATATTAATCATGGAAATGACATCAATTGCATTCACACCTTGGTGTGGTCTTGCACCGTGTGCATCCTCCCCATGAATCATACCCTCTAAAAACCCTGCTGCTCCATGACGAATAGATGGGGCTGCTTGTTTCAAAGATAGTTCTTCAATTGGTCTTAGATGGACGCCAAATAAGAAATCGGCATCATCTACAGCACCTTTCTCCACCATCTTCAAAGCACCATTACCCTTCTCTTCTGCCGGTTGAAAAATAAATCTAACCGTACCACTTTTCCATCTCATATTTTTCAATTGTAAAATAAGCCCCATTACAATGGTCATATGAGCATCATGGCCACATGAATGGTTCGCTTTAAATTCTCCATTTACTTCTTGCCAAAGTGCATCCATATCAGCACGAATCGCAATAACTGGATTCCCGCCTCCAATCTCAGCAATTACACCTGGACAATCATCAAATGTTCTATATGAAATTCCTTCTTCTTTTAAAAAGTCAGTAATATATGCTGTCGTTTCATATTCTTTCCAACTTACTTCAGGGTTTTCGTGTAAATGCTGAAAAATCTCCGTTAAGCGCTCTTGTAGTTCTAATGTTTTCAACGTTCCAGTCTCCTTCCCACATTACAAACGATTCGGATTAATTATACTTATGAAAAACAGATGTTTTTATGAACATATTGAATTTTAAGAAAAAAGTCAATTATTTATTTTTAAATACTTAAAAAGCTTACTTCTCACCTATATTACAAACTAAACAAACAACTAGAACATTCGTTATTTTCTGTTTTTTATGTTGACGCTTACATAAACTTTTAGTTATCATAACCTAATAAACGTCTATTTTACGACAATTCTAAAAATACAAACAAACATACATAACAAGGAGGACATTTATGAAAAAAGAAATACCTTTTGGTGTAGCCATGATCCCTATTATCATTACAGTTGCAGTTATGATGGTTACAATTGTTGTATTAAAACAAAGCCCTCACGTCCCACTTATTATCGGTACAACCGTTGCTTCCATCGTCGCTTGGCGTTACGGTTACAAATGGAACGACATTGAAGAAGCAATGTATAAAGGAATTCGCCTCGCATTACCCGCTATCGTTATCATTATCCTAGTAGGTTTAACGATCGGTGCTTGGATTGGTGGTGGAATCGTCGCAACAATGATTTATTACGGTTTAAATCTATTAACTCCATCACTATTTTTAGTTTCAATTACAATTATTTGTTCTATTGTTGCATTAGCTATTGGTAGCTCTTGGTCTACAATGGGAACAATTGGTGTTGCAGGAATGGGCATTGGCCTTAGTATGGGAATCCCAGCTCCAATGGTTGCCGGTGCTATCATTTCCGGTTCTTATTTCGGCGATAAAATGTCACCGCTTTCAGACACAACAAACTTAGCCGCAGGATTAACAAATACAGATTTATTCACACATATTCGTCATATGTTATTTACTACAATTCCAGGTTTAATTATTACTCTTATCGTTTATGCGTTCTTAGGAAGAAGCTTCGGTGCTAACAATATTGATGCCAAAAGTATCGAGCAAACATTACAAGTATTGCAGCAAAACTTTGTTATCTCACCTTTCCTATTAATCATACCTGTAGTTGTTATGGTATTGGTTGCTAAAAAAGTTCCTGCCATACCAGCCATTCTCGTCGGTATTATTTTAGGATTTTTATCACAAGTCTTTATTCAAGGTGGTTCTGTCTCCGCATCTGTCGGTGCACTCCAAGCTGGATTTGTTATAGACACTGGAAACAAGCTAGTAGACGAACTATTTAACCGCGGTGGCTTAGATTCGATGATGAATACAGTCTCTATGACAATTGTCGCTATGACTTTCGGAGGAGTATTAGAACATACAGGTATTCTTCGCTCCATTGTAAATCAAATTTTAAAATTAGCGACATCAGCAAAAGGGCTTATCGCTTCTACTATCGCATCTTGCTTTGCAACAAACCTTACTTGCTCTGAACAATATATTTCAATTGTCGTCCCTTCAAGAATGTACGCAAATGCATACACGGAAAAAGGACTACATTCAAAAAACTTATCCAGAGCATTAGAAGATGGTGGAACATTAACTTCTGTCTTTGTTCCTTGGAATACGTGCGGTGTATTTATTCTCGCAACACTTGGCGTAGGTGCATTTGAATATGCCCCTTATGCTATTTTGAATTTCATTGTACCTATTATCTCAATCATTTACGGTATAACTGGTCTCACAATTACAAAACTATCAGACATTGAAAAAGCAGAACTACTAAAGAAACAAAAAGCTCAACTAGAAGCTTAAAAATAGCGGTAAATTCAGTTCATATAGTGCGCGAGGTCGCCCTTGTTGATAGGGCATTTCCTCGCCGCAAATATGAGCATACCCGTAATCAACTAATTTCTTTAACAACCTTTCTGTCGATCTTCGAGTCACTTGTAAGTACTCAGAAAGGTCAGCTGCTGTAAACTTCAATGACGGATGCGATTGACTAAATTGAATAATTTTTGACAAGTTGGCCGGACTAAGCTTCGTTTCCTTCGCTATTTTCATTAGTTCCGGATTATCATTTTTCAAACTTTGTACTCTCTGTTCTTTCGGGAACGGACCAAATAAATCTTTATCACTTGTTAGTATATAAAAACAACGATCTATTGGATTATTCTTTGCAAAACTTTGAGCAATTTTTGCATTTTGCTCCGCTTCTTTCACAGTTTTTCCGTAACCAAATCCAATAGCTATCGTTCCTTCTATACTCGCAAATAAATTATTTATTATATTTGTTTTTATAATGGATTCGATATCACCACGAGTTGTATACAAAATGCATGTCATTTCATCCACTTGTTTAAATGAACCACGTAGTTCTTTTGAAATGACATCTAGTTTTTCAAGCAAATTCGTTCGTAATTCTAAGGAAGAAATAATACAAGCACCAACAGTAGCTGAATAGCTTTTTGCTAACTCAGCTTTTATTTTTGCACCTTTTAACCCATGTATAATGGACTGTGTTGGATCAATCATTCGCTCTGAAGGAACACCTAGTTTTTGAAGCTCGTCGTAAACAGCGTGAATACTAGTTAAAGCTAAATGAGCCTCTCCAGATTGATATTTAGCTACATGAAAATCAATAACTCTATTTATTTCATCTTTACTCCACAGCATATTTTCATAATCAAACACTTGTGGACTTTCTTTTATACCGATATCATGGAACACATTTGTAATAAACGAGCGGTCTACTAAATCGATAGAAATGTTATGTGGTTGAATACTTTGATGATACATGATAGAAAGAATGGAAGATGCGACAGTTGTCTCGTCTTGCTGTAAGTACGTACTTGGAATTCGTAATTGTTCTCTTATTTCTTTTGCCATATAATAAGGTAAAGCACCTGAGAAAAAGATGACATCACAAGGCTTTAAACGCTTTAATAGTTCAGAAGATTCTGCCGGATGAAGGTAAATATATGGATCAATCTCTATTTCTTCTAGTTTATGAGCAATAGGTAAAATTGTCTCCATAAACTCTTTTGAACCGACAACTGCAATTTTTATCATCATTTCTCTAACTCCTTATCATTAATTAACGACTATTTAACGTCAACTATATCAAATGTACAAAACCATTGTAAACAGGAAGGGGTCTCTACCTAATGAAAATTACAGCTATTCATCTTTATGCAATTCGTTTACCGCTTCGCGATCCGTTTGTTATTAGTTACGGTTCTTATTCTGATATGCCTTCTATTATTGTCAAAATGGAAACAGACGAAGGCATTATCGGTTATGGTGAAGGCGTCGCTGATGATCACGTTACAGGTGAATCGTGGGAAAGTACTTTCCATACTTTAAAGCATACACTAGCTCCTGCTCTTATCGGGCAAAATCCAATGAATATCGAGAAAATACACGATATGATGGATAATACAATTTACGGTGTTCCTACTGCAAAAGCTGCAATAGATATTGCTTGTTTCGATATAATGGGTAAAAATTTAAATCAACCTGTATATCAATTAATTGGCGGACGATATCATGAGGAATTTCCTGTCACTCACGTCTTAAGTATCGCCGAACCTGAAGCCATGGCAAAAGAAGCTGCTTCCATGATTCAAAAAGGTTACCAATCTTTCAAAATGAAAGTCGGTACAAATGTAAAAGAAGATGTAAAAAGAATTGAAGCGGTACGTGAACGTGTAGGAAATGATATTGCGATTCGTGTTGATGTAAACCAAGGTTGGAAAAATAGCGCCAACACATTAACAGCACTTCGTTCATTAGGTCATTTAAACATCGACTGGATTGAACAGCCTGTCATTGCAGACGATATTGACGCAATGGCTCACATTCGTTCGAAAACAGACCTTCCGCTTATGATTGATGAAGGATTAAAAGGTTCTCGTGAAATGCGCCAAATCATTAAATTAGACGCGGCTGATAAAGTAAATATAAAACTAATGAAATGCGGTGGCATATATCCCGCTGTAAAACTCGCTCACCAAGCAGAAATGGTCGGCATCGAATGCCAAGTTGGATCCATGGTCGAATCATCCGTTGCCTCTTCCGCAGGATTCCATGTCGCTTTCTCGAAAAAAATCATTACGAGCGTCGAGCTAACAGGTCCATTAAAGTTCACGAAAGACATCGGAAACTTACATTACGACGTACCATTTATTCGCTTAAACGAACAGCCAGGACTCGGCATTGAAATAAATGAGGATATCCTGCAAGAACTCACCGTCTTTCAAGACGTTGTACGCTAAAGGAGGACTAACGCATGACAGTTCTATACGAAGGCAGATTAAAACAAAATAACGAGCTATTTCACGTTACATTACTCACAATAGAGAACATCGAACAAATCTTATCGCTACAAAACGTTGTAATTGAGACGCTAGAGGATAAAAGTCGCTTACAACCACTATCGTTAGAAGAATTTCAATACATTCTAGAAGGAAACGGCATGATGATCGGTGCTTTTATCGAAAACGAACTCATCGCATTTCGCGCCCTACTCGTCCCTCCTATCGACGATGAACATTTAGGACTTGATATCGGCTTACCAGAAAGTGAACTACACCGCGTCATCTATCAAGAAATCTCAAACGTTCACCCGAACTGCCGAGGTAATGGGATGCAAAAAATATTAGCGACAGTCATCATGGACGAATTACAAAAAGAAAACAGCAAATATGATTATGTGTGCTGCACCGTTGCACCTTTTAACATTCCAAGCTTAAAAGATAAGTTCTCACAAGGGATGGAGATTGCTGCGCTGAAGGAAAAGTATGGTGGGAGTCTGCGGTATGTTTTTGTGAAGGAATTGCGTGGGGACAAGGAAAGAGATTGGACGGAGATTAAGAGTGTTCCGATGAGTGATGCTGTTGGACAGCAGGCTTTGCTTTCGGATGGTTATCGCGGGTATGAAATGGAGAAAGTGGACGGAGATTTTGTTGTGAAGTTTGGACGATAATTGCTACGCCAGAAAAAAAGGAGATGTCTGCTGTGACATCTCCTTTTGCTTTCTCTTCATTGAACATATCGATTGCAACTTCAAATATATCAGCGATTTTTGAAATATATCGGCGCAACTCCAAATATATCAGCGATTTCCAAAATATATCGACTTACCGACAAAGATTGACAATAATCGCACCCTATACAAAGCGTAACACTAAACCGTCATCTTCCAACTAGATAACGCTAACCAATTTTCCATTTCCTTATAATCAGGCATTATTTTCCCGACAAGACGCCAAAAAGATCGATCATGATTTAAATGAACCATATGACACATTTCATGGACAACTACATAATCAATTACTCGCTGTGGTGCCATCGCTAGTTTCCAATTGAATGTTAGCTGTAAATTTGAATCGCAAGTGCCCCATGTTCGGCTACTATCTGTAATACGAATAGAACGTGGTTTTGTTTTAAAGTTACTTTGATGCGCTTTAATACTCTTCTCTACTAATGACTTACACTGCTTATAGTAAAATCGTTTTAAAGCTTGCTGTATTTTCTCATCTTTAAGATCTTTCACATAAATATGTAGCTTATCCCCTTCAAACACTGCATTGTCTTGCGTAATATTTGTATCTTGAGAAATTTGTATCGGATACGTACTTCCTAAATACAAAAAGCCTTCTCCTTGATCATAATCCTTTTCCTGTGGTCCACGCGCTCGCTCCGCCATTTCCTTACGTGTTGTCTGAATCCAATCCCACTTCTCTTCTAGCAACTGGATTAAGTATTCAACAGGGGTCCCTTTCGGCGCCTGTACTTCCACATTTCCGTAAGAATCTACCAAAAAACGCACCGATCTTTTCTTTTTATAAGTTATATGAAAATTAATTGTCTCACCTAAATATGTATGTACCATTTCATCACCTAACGTATTATTTTACATATAAAAAAGAGTAGGATACGAACACCCTACTCTACCTATTATATCATTTACCGCTTTAACGGAATCATTATCCTCTATACTTTACAGCTAATCCTTTAATGAAATTCCTTGCGTATCTATCGCCGCACTCTTTGTAATTTTTATGGCCTTTTTTTCTTAATAGAGCGCCTAGTTCTCCCTTAGTCACCGTAACGCCTACGCTATCTAATATATCAAGTACATCCTCACTCGTTAAAGATAGTGCTATTTTCATTTTCTTTAGAAGAAGGTTATTCGCACTTTCTTTGCTTTGTACAGGTGCCGGTTGCCCTGGTTTCGGATCTTGCTTACCTCTTTTTAAAGTAATAAATCCATTTAAAAATGCCTCTAACATCATCATATCGCATGTTTTTACGTACTCATCTTCTTCCACATCAGGGTTTTCAGGTTCGTGCTGAGGCGCTCTCTTTATTTTTGTAAGCATATCAACTACGTCTTCTTTCGTTACTTCCATTCCGCCAAGTTTAAAAATTTCTACCATATCTATATCTTTTATATCTAAAGCATATCTTACTCTTTTTAATATATCGTTGTTGCTCATTGCCATTGGGTTTCCTCCTGAAATGTTGATTATCATAATGCTTGTAGCATGTGTAAATGAATGTCGTCAAATTACTACTTTAACATTTTAGGAGGTGGTTTTGTAGTCTTAGGTGGATTAATGCTTGTGGAGATGATTTTAAAACAGCAACATATGCTGATTAGGCGCTTAAAATTATCCATTTAAAACCAATTGGATTATAATGATACTAGAGTTTATATGGGAGGGAATCAATAGTGAATTATCTAATTGGTTATAAAGATGCTGAACGAAATTTCGGACATGAGGACCCGATGCTAACAGAATATACATATGGAGAGTCAGGGGCTAATACCGACAAACTCCAAAAAGTACAAAAGGGAGATTTTCTATTCTTTCATAAAACAATACATAACAAGCGATATATAACCGCATATTATCTGGTCGAAGAAGTCGTGCTTGTAAAAGATATCAAACAGAATCGTTTAATCATAAATAAATATGATAATCCCCACCTAAAGAAAGAGATACAACAACTGACACCAAGTGAATGTATTGCGTTTGGAAACCCTATTCAATCTAAAGTCCTTCAAGTTCCTTTGGAAATTACGCCTGAATTATTGAGTAAATTATCTAGGCCTTCAAACCTTAATCCTAATCAATCTTTATTAAGTGCAATTTCTTCTGCTCTTCGTACTTGGAAAGAATTGAATACATCTGATATCAATTTATTACTAGATTTAATTGAGCAAAATGAGTCCAAGGGTAGACTTACTAATAGAGTTTTAACCGCTGAAGAAGTATTTCAAATCTTAGAAAGAGATATCGAGAAATTTATTATTTCTAACCCTTCAATACTTGATGTAAACTATACAATTGAAAAATCCCAACATATCTTCTCAGATGAATCACGTTTAGATTTGTTATTAAGAGATACTACTAATAACGAATTTATTGTAGTAGAAATTAAGAAAGGACCTATTGATAGAAACGCTTTAAATCAAATTAAACATTATATTAAACTATGTAAAAAAGAATTAAAATTAAATACTGTAAAAGGTATTTTAGTTGGTAGTGGGATAGCACCTTCCTTTGAGGATGATATTAATAAAGCAAAACAGGATGGGATAACCGTGCGAAATTACGGTTGGGGATTTACTATTAATTAACACACTTAAAAATGGACAAATCTAATATAGGTTTGTCCATTTTTTATACTACTCAAATATAAATATTTTTGGTACAGTTCAACAAAACTAATCTAAATAAGATTAGTTTCCATTATCTTGATAATCGAATTTAACAAAAAAGGTAGTGCCTTCCGATCCTGTTTGAATTTCTATTTTTGCATTATGACGGGTAGCAATGGCATAACATACGCCTAATCCCAATCCAGTTCCATTATCTTTGGTTGTGTAAAATGGAGTCCCCAGTTTCTCTAATACTTCAGGGCTGATACCTTTCCCTTCATCCCGCACTGCAAGCACCACACAATTTTGCCCTTCCTTATAGGTGCTAATAGTTAGAGTTTTCCCTGTACTCATCGCTTCTAAGCCATTACGGTATAGGTTCATTAATAATTGCCGTATCTCATTACGATTTAAAAGTAATACTGGAACGTCATTTGTATCGACTTGAATATATTTATTTTGATTATGCGTATCTATCTTTATTAAAGGAATAATATCGTGGATAATCGAATTTAAATCTAACATCTGTAAATCTGATTTCTTTGTATTACCTATTGAGAGAAATTCAGTAATAATAGAATTGACACGATCAAGTTCTTCAACCATTAAATTAAAGTACTTACTATGTTTCTCATAGTTGTTCTCTTCTTTTAATAACTGCAAAAATCCTCGTACTGTTGTCATTGGATTTCTAATCTCGTGGCTGATACCTGCTGCCATTTGCCCTATTAACTCTATGTTGGATAACCTTTTCAATTCCTGCTCATATTGCTTTTTTTCTGTTATGTTTTTACAAATACAACAAATACCATCATCATACGGATATGCAATAACTTCATGCCAATATTCATCGGAGGTGGAAAAAAATTCAAAATGGACTGTAGTTCGCTCTGACATTACACGATGAAGCTCCTTATATATAACTGTATCTACGCTACTTGGGAAGACCTCCCATATATTCTTACCTAATACGTCTTTTACTGTTTTTCTTTGCGGGAAATGTTGATGTTTATTTACATACATAAATTCCCATTTATTATTCAAAGTCAAGAATCCATCCGTAATACTTTCAATCACACTTGTAACTTTTTCATTAGCAGCAGCTAGTTCTCTCGTTCTTTCTTCCACCATGCTTTCAAGTTGATCCATATATAACAAGTTTGAAAACGTAGGAGCTGTGGCATCAACGATAGATTTTGCCAGTTGAATTCGGGAATCATCGTAATTATGAGTTTTTTCCTCTTTGCCAACGACGATTACCCCTAATACTTCTCCCATTGAAACCAATGGAATCATCAGTAAACCCTTACTATCTATATTTTTTGTTCGAATAATCTCTTGAATCTTGGCTTCATAGTTTTTCTCCATCCAATCTGCTTCTATCCAATCACAGCCCGAGCTTAACTTCGTTGTCTTAATCGTTGTTTTGTCTAGCGGATCTAAAAGGTGGGCAGCCATGTTTTTACTCTCTAAAATCTGTCCTAAGTAAAAAAAGCATTTATCAAAACTCTCCTGTATTGAGGAACACATTGATAAATCACGGGTAACATTTAGTAACAGCTGCTTCTCGGCAATAAGATTTTCTTTTTGGGTTAAATTTTTTGCGTTTTGAATGGCGACCGCCGCCATGTTTACATAAGCTTCAACACTTTGAATTTCTGAATCTGTTAAGTTCATTGGAACTCCATAATCAAATAAAAAAACAAGACCAAATAACTCTTGCCCAAATGAGATAGGCAGAGCTAATAAAGACTTAATTTTAAACGCATCGACTGGTCTCGAATCCGGTCGATGATCCTTTGAGGTATCAGGAATATAGATGGTTTTTTTAGTTTCAATAACTTCTTTTGCCAGTAAGTCTACTTCAGGATCAATTACCTGCGTATCGAGCGTTACGCCATTTATGGTCTCTGGTTTTCCTGCAAACCCTCTAAACGTTCCATCTTCTTCAGGTAAATAAATTCCAACAGCGTCACACCTAACAATCTCCTCTGATATCGCCATTGTTACACGCTGCAATACTTCACGTAATTCTAATTTTGTATTTATTATTTTGGTTATATTCGCGAGCCTAGAATATCTCGTCTGATCACTTAACATTTGCATAGCCTCCAATTATAGGCGTAATAAAGTGCAACTTTAATAAGTGAGGGGGGGGTGATTCATCCCCCCACTTATTATCAGCCTGAATCCAACCTAACCTCTTTGCACTAGCAGAATTTTAAGGTGGGAGTTTTACTGCCCGCAAATAGCGGGGTAAAATAAACATGCTAATATCAGTGAACATCAAGATCAACCTACCATTTTCTCCTGTATTCTTTTCTTACCCTCGTTTTATATAGAATACCTCACTTACTTATGATACGGTTCACCTTACACTAATAAAATTACTACACTCCACCCCCTCTAACTTTCAAAAGTTACACCGTTTCACTACCCTGTGTCTCACTAACACTCGCCTCAAACTTATCAAGCAATGCACGCACTTCATCAGTCGATTTCGTACTCATCAATTGATTTCTCAATTCAGCAGCTCCTGGGAAGCCTTTTACATAAATTTTGAAGAAGCGATGAAGTCCTGTGATTGAGCGTGGCAGTACTTCTGCATATTGATCTTGAAGATCAAGTTGTAGTCTTAAAAGATCTAGATGTTCTTTACTGCTATGCTCTCTTGGTTCTTTTTCGAAAGCAAACGGATTTTTAAAGATACCTCGTCCAATCATTACGCCATCAATGCCGTATTTTTCAGCAAGTTCCAGCCCAGTCTTACGGTCAGGGATGTCACCATTTATTGTTAGTAGCGTATTTGGTGCAATACGATCACGTAATTTTTTAATTTCCGGAATTAGCTCCCAGTGTGCATCTACTTGGCTCATTTCTTCTCTTGTGCGTAAATGAATAGAAAGGTTCGCAATATCTTGTTTGAAAATGTGCGTTAACCAATCTTCCCATTCGCTTAACTCTTTAAAGCCAAGTCGTGTTTTTACGCTAACAGGTAGTCCGCCTGCTTTTGCAGCTTGAATAAGTTCTGCCGCAACATCTGGACGTAGAATAAGGCCACTCCCTTTTCCTCTTGATGCAACGTTCGGTACTGGGCAACCCATGTTAATATCGATGCCTTTAAATCCTAGTTCTGCCATACCAATACTCATTTGACGGAAGTATTCGGGATTGTCTCCCCAAATATGTGCTACCATCGGTTGTTCGTCTTCTGTAAAAATTAAACGGCCACGTACACTTTTCATACCTTCTGGATGACAATAGCTATCCGAGTTTGTAAACTCTGTGAAGAATACGTCCGGACGACCAGCTTCACTTACTACGTGACGGAAAACAACATCTGTCACATCTTCCATTGGTGCAAGTACGAAAAACGGTCGTGGTAATTCACGCCAAAAATTATCTATCATTTCAAATTCAAATCCTCTCACTATGAATACAATTTCAAACTCTCAATAAACCAAAAAGCAGATGGTATAGATTTTCCTATATCAACTGCTTTTCTATTATACCAACTTAAGCCAAGCCACACACTCTACATGAGTCGTATGTGGGAACATATCAACAGGTTGTACTTCCTGCGTTTTATATCCGCCTTCTTCTAGTACTTTTAAGTCACGTGCTAATGTTGCTGGGTTACATGATACGTATACGACGCGTTTTGGTTTCATGTCGATAATTGTGTTTAGTAATGCTTCATCACAGCCTTTACGCGGTGGATCTACGACCATTGTGTCAGCGATTACGCCTTCTTTGTACCATTTTGGAATAACTACTTCTGCTTCTCCTACGCCAAATTCAGCGTTTGTCATGTTGTTTAATGCTGCGTTACGCTTTGCGTCTTCGATTGCTTCTGGGACGATTTCAACGCCGTACACTTTTTTCGCTTTTTGTGCTAGGAATAAGGAGATTGATCCAATTCCGCAATAGGCATCAATTACTGTTTCATTGCCATCTAATTTTGCATATTCTAACGTTTTATCGTATAACACTTTCGTTTGTTCTGGGTTTACTTGGTAGAATGAACGTGCTGAAATCGCAAATTTAATATCGCCGATAAAGTCATAAATATATTCTGATCCGTACAGTACTGTCGTTTTGTCTCCGAAGATTACATTTGTACGTTTCGGGTTTACGTTTTGAACAATTGATTTTACTTCTGGGAATTTCGTAGCAATTTCTTCAATGATTGCTTTTTTGTTTGGCAGTTCTGCTGTACGAGTAATGAAGACAAGCATAATCTCCCCTGTTACTTGTCCGTAACGAGCCATTACGTGACGAAGTGTTCCTTTGTTACGCTCTTCGTTGTACGCCGAAATACCGTGTTTTTCACAAATTCGTTTTACTTCTTGAATCAATGTATCGTTTTCTTCTGCTTGAATTAAACATGATTCCATATTAATAATGTCATGCGTTCCTTGACGATAGAAACCAGCTACAAGTCCGCCTTCACGTTCTCCAATTGGTACTTGTGCTTTATTACGGTATACCCACGGATTCTTCATGCCAAGTACAGGATGAACAGGAACATCGCTTAGTCCTCCAATGCGCTGCATAACGTCGCGTACTTGTTTTTCTTTCGCTTGTAATTGTCCTTCATATGTTAAATGCTGAAGCTGACAACCGCCGCATTGATTGTACACTGGGCATTCGGCATCTTTACGATATGGGCTCTCTGTATGAAGCTTCATTAAACGACCGAATGCGAAGTTTTTCTTCACTTTAATAATTTTAATTTGCGCTTCTTCACCTGGTAATCCGTTTTTAACGAAAATAGGATAGCCTTTTACTTTCGCAACACCGGCACCATCATGTGTTAAATCTTCAAATACTACATCTATAAACTCGTTTTTTTCAACTGGTGGCGTCATTTTTGTACTCATTTTCCGACCTCTCTTTTTCATAACACTGCGTTACATTTTATCATACTTATATGGTCTATTTCTATTGGAAGAAAAAAAGCTATTGACGATAGTTCTCTGTTAATGTTACGCTACTACTAATTTAATACGGACGATGTTACCTCATATATACTCGATAATATGGATCGAGAGTTTCTACCCGGCAACCTTAAATTGCTGGACTATGGGGAAAACTAATGAATATTAGACCATGTGCAAAAAGGACTCATATTGATTAGCTTTCTCTCATAGATGAAAGTGAATCCATATGGGTCTTTTTTTATTTTTATTTTTCTAAAAGGTCAGACATCTTACGTATGACATAAAACCTATTTGTGTTATTTTTAGTAATATAACGAGCGTTTTATGTACAAACTTTATACGAACTTCTGAAAGGGGCAACTACATGCAATATGTAATGAGTATTATCGGTATTCTTGTCGTTTTAGGTTTATGTTTTGCTTTGTCAAACAACAAAAGTAAAATCAACTTCCGTGCAATTGCTATTATGATTGGTTTTCAAATTTTAATCGGTTGGTTTATGTTTGGCACAAAGATTGGTCAACAAATCATTATTTTCATTAGTAAAGTTTTCAACAAACTAATTAAACTTGGTACGACAGGTGTTGATTTTCTCTTTAATGGAATTCAAAGAGACTTTGTCTTTTTCTTAAACGTACTATTAATTATCGTATTTTTCTCAGCACTACTTTCTATCTTTAGTTATTTAGGTGTTTTACCATTCATCGTTCGCGTTGTCGGCGGTGCGATTTCAAAAATTACTGGTTTACCACGCGTTGAATCGTTCCATGCGGTAAACTCTGTATTCTTCGGTTCAAGTGAAGCGTTAATCGTTATTAAAAATGATTTACAACATTTCAATAAAAACCGTATGTTTATCATTTGTTGTTCTGCAATGAGCTCAGTTTCTGCTTCTGTTACAGCATCATACGTAATGATGTTAGATGCAAAATACGTACTAGCAGCTCTTCCGCTAAACTTATTCTCAAGCTTAATCGTTTGTTCGTTATTAACACCTGTTGATACGAAAAAAGAAGACGAAGTAGTTCAGAAATTTGATCGTACTTTATTCGGAGACAGCTTTATTGGCGCAATGATTAACGGTGCGCTTGATGGTTTAAAAGTAGCTGGTATCGTTGCCGCATTAATGATCGCTTTCATCGGTGTTATGGAAGTTGTAAACTACGTAATTAGCGCAGCTTCAGGTGCAATGGGACATGCTATTACGTTACAACAAATCTTCGGTTACGTACTTGCTCCATTCGCATTCTTAATGGGGATTCCAGCTCAAGATATTATCCCAGCTGGCGGAATTATGGGTACGAAGATTGTATTAAACGAGTTTGTAGCAATCCTTGATTTAAAAGGTGTTGCAGCAACATTATCTCCACGTACAGTTGGAATCGTTACAGTATTTTTAATTAGCTTCGCAAGTATTAGCCAAATTGGCGCGATCGTTGGTACAATTCGTGCTCTTTCTGAGAAACAAGGAAGCGTCGTATCGAAATTTGGTTGGAAAATGCTATTTGCATCAACACTTGCTTCTATTTTATCTGCAACAATCGCTGGATTGTTTATTTAGTAAAAATCACCTTACTCGTTGAAGTAAGGTGATTTTTTTATCTATTGTTACTTTTCTCATTCCATCCATTTTCTTCAAATGATATGATGAACAAGGGTATACCCCCACCACTCTTATAGCGGTGGGGATTTTAATGTAAATATGTAACATACTACACAATAGAAGGTGATTTTATGAGAAAATACGCAGCAATTGCTTTATGTACATCTGCCATTCTAGCAGGTTGTAATACTAGCAATGTAAGCCAGGAACCTAAAAAAGAGAAAAAGGTTCAAGAAGTTAAGAAACAAACAGAAACTGTGCAAGAACAAGGTAAAATTTCTTATCAGCCCATTACACACGAGTCTACAAATACTACTATTCATATGACAGATATAAAAGATACTTTAACTGAAGTACAATATAAAATTTGGCGTACTGCTGATGGAAAGGAACACACTAAATCTTTTTCTTCTAAAGAAAAGGAGAAACAGTTTACACTTCTTTTTGATATAAAAGAATTTGAAGGAAAACGTGGTGAGTTCCAAATTGAAGCAATAGGCATAAAAGAAGATGGGAAAACCATTCCACTCACAAAATCTGCTATTACTTTCGAACAAAAGGTTCCCGTTCTTATGTATCATGCAATCGATGATTATCACGGACAAGGCATTAAAGATTTATTCGTCTCACCTGCTAACTTTGAAGCCCAAATGAAATATTTAAAAGACAACAGCTATACATTACTAACTTTTGAACGTTGGGGTGATATTAATAAAGTAAATAAACCTATCTTTGTTACATTTGATGACGGTATGAAAAATAATATGAATGCATTCCATGTTTTACAAAAGCTAAAAGACGATACATTTAAACCGGCGGCAACAGAATATATGATTGTTGATAACGTTGATGTAGAAGGATCACTGTCTACTTCTGAAATAAAAGAAATGGTCGATTCCGGCATTTTCTCAGTGCAATCTCATACAGCGACGCATGCAGACTTACCGAAAATTACAAACTATGAAGAGGAATTAAAAGGATCAAAAGAAAAGTTAGAAAAAATAACAGGTAAACCCGTTATCGCAGTTGCTTATCCATTCGGTCATGTAGATGATAAAGTCGTTGCAGAAACGAAGAAATATTATCAATTTGCGACGACAACAAAACCCGGAAAATTCATTACAAAAGGTGAACCCGATGAATTGTTAAAAATGAAGCGTGTTCGCATACACCATACGACGACCGGAGAACAGTTTGCTTCTTCGATTAAATAACGATGAGGGCTCAATATATTTTGAGCTCTCTTTTTACGCTATATTTATATATATTTTTTGAATTTTCTTGTATTATATATAGTAAGAAATCTTTCAAATTAAAGGAGATTATACATATGTCATTTGAACAAACGTTAGAGAAATATGCTGCCCTTGCAGTCAATGTTGGTGTTAATATTCAACCAGGACAAACATTATCAATTAGCGCACCTCTTGAAGCTGTACAATTTGTACGCCTCGTTACAGAAAAAGCATATAAATCTGGTGCAAAACACGTATATGTGGATTGGAATGATGAGACGTTAACACGCTTAAAGTTCGATCTAGCTCCTGAAGAAGCATTCGCTGAGTTTCCATCTTGGAAAGCACACGCTCGTGAAGAATTAGCAAAAGAAGGCGCTGCATTTATGTCTATTTATGCAGAAAACCCTGATTTATTAAAAGGTGTAGAACCAACGCGTATCGCAACAGCTCATAAAGTAGCTGGTGAAGCAATGAAAGTATACCGTGATTACGTACAAGCTGATAAAGTAAGCTGGTGTGTCATTTCTGTTCCTACGAAAGAATGGGCTGCGAAAGTATTCCCTGACGTTGCACCAGAAGAACAAGAAGCAAAACTATGGGATGCTATTTTCAAAGCTACTCGTGCTGATTTAGAAAATCCTGTGGAAGCATGGAAAGAACACGATAAAACATTACATACAAAAGTTGATTACTTAAACGAAAAGCATTATAAAGCTCTTCACTATACAGGTCCTGGAACAGATTTAACGATCGAACTTCCAGAAAAACATGTATGGGCTGGTGCTGGTAGCTTAAATGAAAAGAACGTACCATTTATGGCGAACATTCCAACTGAAGAAGTGTTTACAATGCCACTTAAAACAGGTGTAAATGGCCAAGTATCTAGTACAAAACCGTTAGCATTTGCAGGTAACATTATCGATAACTTCACGTTAACATTTGAAAACGGACGTATCGTAGATTATAAAGCTGAAGTTGGAGAAGAAGCTTTAAAACATTTAGTAGAAACAGATGAAGGTTCTCACTTCTTAGGAGAAGTAGCTTTAGTACCTCATGATTCACCAATTTCAAACACAAATATTTTATTCTACAACACGCTATTTGATGAAAACGCATCTTGCCACCTTGCAATCGGAAATGCTTATGCATTTAACTTAGTTGGCGGAAAAACGATGTCTAAAGAAGAACTTGCTGAAAATGGCGCAAACGCTAGTATTACACACGAAGATTTCATGATTGGATCAGCTGAGCTTGATATCGACGGTATTACAGCCGATGGCAGACATGAGCCTATCTTTCGTAAAGGTAACTGGGCGTTTTAAGTTAACCATCATAAAAACACATTGGATTACCCAATGTGTTTTTATTTATTCGGCTTCAATTCAAATTTTATCGTTCTATTCTCATGCGTAAACTCAGGCCTATATGTATTTTCTTTCGCTGAATCAAATAGCATCACATCTTGATTTTTTCATCTGGTGCTACCTTTTTACTGGTAAAGCTATCATATTCTTTAAAATTTGTACTTTTCTTATTTTATTTCTGGTATAGAGGCTTTAGGACAATTGCAACAAATCTACAAATCTTAGACATACTGGTACTACTAGTCTAGAGAAGGTGCTTGATTGGTATGAAAAAAAGAAAATACATTCAAACAAAAGCGCTTTCTCCCTAATATTATTTTATTAACGGTAAGATGGTGTCTACGCTACAACCTCAGTTTTCGTGATTTAGCGGAAATGATGAAGAAACAAAGCTTATCTATTTCTCATATAACCATTATGCGTTTGGTTCATCAGCACGGTTCTAAGTTAGATAAGCGAATCCAATTTCACCTTAAATAAACAAATAACTCCAGGAAAATCGATGAAACATATATCAAAGTAAAAGGTCAATGGATATACCTGTATCGTGCTGTTGATTCGAAAGAGAATACAATCAAATTTCTTCTAAACAAAACAAGAGACTCGCAAGCTACAAAACACTTTTTCAAGAAATCCTTGCAGTCTTTTCGTGTTTCAAAATCTCATGTTATAATAGTCAATAAAAATCCAGCTTATCCTATAGCAATTGAACAGTTAAATAAAGAAAAAGCATACCTGGTGGTATGCGACTTGGGCAACAAAAGTACTGGAATAACATAGTAGAACAAGATTGTCGCTTTATAAAGTAGTAAATTCGTATGCTAGGATTCAAATATTTTAACACAACTACATCCATTCTTTCTGGAGTAGGAACCATACATATCATAAAAAGAACAGTTTGATTTACAGGACCAACCTGTCCAAAATCAGAAATAATTCATCCAGCAATTGTTTTGGTCTGTAGCATAAGACGCAATTCCTTTAGGAATCTATGCAATTTATTATACTTTTGCAGCAAAACCAAATCAATTTGCCACTATTTTTTTGGATTTATTTTCCTCATCATTTCGTAATAAAGACCACCCTTTAAAAATCCATGTCATAAGTAGTATACTAACTGTCATTAAACACCCTATGCCTAATAATAGTTTATTGGGTTGGATAAACTCGGCAAAAAAACCTATTGTAAAGTATACAATCATCCCCATAATCTGCAATATAGAATTTATTGCTGAAAAAACTCTACCTCGTATTTCCCTTGGGATATACTCTGCATAAAATGAACTAACCGGTGTAAGAGTGCCACTTGTAGCTACACCAGATAAGAAAAATAATCCTAATAGTATTTCAATATTATCTGTATAATATATAATTGCGTATATTATAGATTGCACCATAATTCCAAAAATTATATAATTTTTCCTTAACGTATTTCGATCAATAATACCAATTATCCAACTTCCAGTTACTATTCCAAACGCAACTGCGGAAACAAGAAAACCATAATATCTATCCCCTAATTCATTTCCAAAGATATATTTTGCTTGTAATAATAACAAAATTGGTATTGCTGAAGTTGCTATTGTTCTAATTAAACCAATTATTAATAAAAATTTCACTTTCTTATTTTTATTAATAAATCTATATCCTTCTTTAAATCTACTTTGAAAAGATGAATTTTGTTTTTGGATACTCGCTTGTTGTAAAACAATTAAAGATGTTAATACTGCAGATATTGTAAAAGTAACAGCGTCGATTACAAATATAAATCTTGGACCGTGAAATATGCTAATACATAATGTAGCAATAGATGGTCCTAGTACATCAATTAATTGTCCAGTAGTCAGACTAAGCGTTAATCCTTTATTAAACAACTTTTTCCCTGTTAAATCCGGAAAAATAGCAGATCTTGCTGGAGCAAAAATACAAGAACAAGTTTGGGACAAGAGACCAATGGCATATATCATAACAATTGAATCTGTCATAAAAAGAGTTAAGCACAGTAAAACTCTTACAACATCCACTAAAACCAATATCCTTATAGGATTAAAGCGGTCTATTATCGTTCCAGCAATCGGCCCCAAAAATATCCACGGTAAAGATTCAATAAGAAATGCCATCCCTAGTTGAATTGGAGAATTAGTTAGATGATATATTAACAGAGGCACTGCTATTAAAGTCATCTTATCTCCTAATTGCGATATAGCTTGTCCAGTAAAAAAAAGTAAATAGTTTTTATGAGACATTAAATCTTTAAACTTAGCCTTTGTTTGAACACTATTATTTTTCATTCTTATTTCTCCCTAAAGACATGTATTTTAAAATAATTATCTGTAATTTAATGCTACATGAGTAGGTTGATTCTCAATTCGTTTTAAAAAGTTTAGTGATTCCTTTGGATAAATTAATACTCCATCTAAATTTCTAAACATTCTTTCTCTTAATTTATCGGCATAATCTAATAACTTCTGTTGTCCATTTTCTGATTTCAATGCATTAGATTCTATATCATAAACCTCGCTAAGAATATACTGTAATGTTTCTTTAGTCTTTTCATAATCTATATTAATAAAGTCTGTATTAGACTCTATAGCATTATGTTGAAGTAGTAATGCCAACCACAAAGCACCTTGTTCTCCATCTGAACTCTTCTGTATCCATCCTTGAGTTGGATTGGCCCATAACCCAGCTCTGGCTGACCTAAATATCCTTTCAGCGACAATAATCTCCTGAGCTAATTTTGCTATATTTCCAAAGAGATCCTGACATATATCTAACAATAACCAAACTGTCATATCCGTTCTCATTTCCTCAATACCAGCATACTTTAATCCAAGTGGTAATTTTTGAACAGAAGAGTTAAACAATGGTATTGGCCCACTTCCATGTATTAATTCATGTAGGGTTAACCATAAGGTTAGTGCATCATCAATATCCTGTTTACTAGCATCTATAAAAGTAGGTGTAATATTATTAATTCTCATATTTGCTTTAGCAACTGGTAAAGTAAGTGTCGAAAACCTCATTTTGACTAGATTATGAAATAATATAGAACGTTTATGCTGAAATTGTTTGTTTGAGTCTTTCCAATGCCCTAAATAAAATGGTGTAAATAGTGCAATATATTTCCCATTAGAATCAGAAAAAGGTCCCGAACTAAACAATAAATCATAAAATTCTATATGACGATCATGAAAATCACATGGAAAGCCAAATAATCTATTACCTAATTCATGACATAAAGACTCTACCTTTGAAACTATTTTAGAAGAATTTGAAGTTTGTTTCGTTAAAATTATTCCATCCTTAAACTCTTTTCCTTCCATCGCACACATTGGTCCTAAATAAAAATTGATAGATTGTTCACGAGCTAAACCAAACTCTAATACTGCATTATCCCAATGATTGTATTTTAATCCTTCTTTTATAGCCTCTAATAAACGTTTACTAACTCCATGCTCTAACAATTCTTCTTCCAATTTATACATGTTATCAAACAGAAATTCATGACTTGCGGACTTTTGTAAATAAACATCAAAATTCACTAATTCTTCTAACAATGAATGATTTATATCCTTGCTTGAATCAATATACACGTCTTCTGTAGTTATTTTCATATTTTTTCTCCTTATATATTTTTCAATTTAATAGAGTATAAACATTCTTCATATAAAAACTCATCTAGAAACGCATTAGTATATTTGTATGTAGGGCATACTTTGATATCTAATTCTCTGGCAACAAAATTTATTGTCTCCTTTACATGACCTAGTTCAAAAAACAAATCTTTATAGGCCCATCCAGAACGATAACGCCACTGATACCGATCATAAATAGCAGTTATAAAAAGAGTATAATTCCCTTCAGATATATCTGTCTTAATTTCACCAATATACGACAGATAATGATTGTTTACATTATAGTGATAGAGGCCTTGAGGTAATTTACAATTTTCTCCAACGGATAAATAAAACTCGAAAGGTGTCCTTGCTCCTTTTGAGGGAACTGGTTTTAACATTACAGGTAGTACTTCTAAAAATGTTGCATTTCTCAAACGTCCTCCAGACCAAAACAACAGGTTCCCTAATTCCCATAAACTCTCTGTCCCTGTACTTGTTGCTGGATGAGGCAAATTAATAAATAAATTATGCAAATAACTTTTAGTTATATCGGGATATGAAGATTCTTGTAAAAATCTTTTCATATCTTCCGCATCTTCTTTATAAATATCAGGTTTAGAATAATCCGCATGATTTATTGAATCTTTAGCTGAAAAGTATTCAAAAAACTCCCTATTAATAAGAGAGCTTTTTTCAAATAAATTTAATATATCATTATCAAAGTACTCTACAATAACCTCTAAATTGTTAAACTCATCAAAAATGTGCCTTGCATCAGGGGCATTAATACCTAATTTAATCATATAATCAATAATTTGTTTTTGGGATTTTGTTTGATTACAAAATGTACTTACTTTTGACAATATATGCATTGATTCTTCATTCATATCTTCTATTGCTAACTGTTTGTTACTTTGAAAATTTATAATTACCCATTCCCCTGAGCTATATACAATTGAGGTTAAGGGATTTCTTATGTATAAACTCATATTTTCTCCTTTCTTATGAAAAAGGATGTGGCATATTTCCAGGTCCTAATGTAGTAGGAGAAATCCTAGGTATTTCAGGTGCCACGATCTGGATAGCACTTAAATTAAGAAAATCAGTTAATATATTTCCGCGATCTACCACAACTAATTCTTTCTCTATAACTTTCGCTTTAGCTTCTAGTGAAGTTTTAAAATCAGAATATTCTTTAAAGTCAACATGAAGAGATTGATAAATCCCCCAATTCTCTAATAGATTATTAGCGTTTTCTGAATTAAAATAATATAAAAAATGATGGTAAGGATCACTAAAATTATATTCTCTAATTTGACGGTCTAATTCCCCTACCTCTAAACCATGTATTAGCTGCGCATAGGCTTCCATTAGTCCTTTGAGAAGAGATTCTTTTTTTGACCATGCCCCTCCTGCCCCACATATTAATGCAGGTCCATTATTAGTCTTGTGTTGTTTAACTAGTAAAATTATACAAGAGGTAAATCCTTTTACAGAACTATGAGGAATTATTAAGGTATTGTAACCACGATTTTCAAATAAGGTTATAAACCTCTTCGCTTCTTCTGGTAATGAAGAATTATCCCACAAAACTGGCGAAAAGCTTTGCGTTACTATCTCATATAAATCTTTTCTTTCTAAAACTTCTGACAATCCGATATTTATTGCATCTTTATAATTTGGATGAATGGCCATTCCAGTAGAGTCAGAATTGAAAATAGGATCTTTTACAGTACTTAAACTCTCTAATTGAACATATTCAATTGGAAGGTATTTTAATTGTTTTGTTAATAAATCTTCACCTTCGCACCACCAAATGTCCTTCGTGTAATTTTTAATACAATTAACAATTACATTTTCAAATTCATTCGCTTTTCCATAATGTAATCTTGTACGTGGAGGTAAACAAGCACTATACCGTTCCAAAGCTTCTGCAACTGCTTTAATATGTGATAAAGATTCATCATTATCAATTCCCCGCCCGACTAAATAAGGAAATTTTACATTTGATGGTGAATCTATTAGTGCTATATATATATACACACCATCGTCACAGTCTTCTTTTTTTATTATTTTTTTTATTGGACTCCATATACCAGATTCCATAATATCAAGTGAATATTTTTGTAATGATATTAAATGACTTGTACATTCAGGGTGAGGGAAATAAATACCTTTGTATTCTACTCCCTCATTAGAAAATGAAACTTCAAGTTCTCGATATTTATTTTTGTTACAAGGGGACGGCTCAAGAACTACATTACCCATGTTTTTATAATCCTCTACAGAAGATATCCATAATTTAATACAATCTTCACAAGGAGCTTGAATATTTTTTAGGTTAAAAGACGAATTTTCTAACAACAACTATTTAGTCCTCCCTAAGGCCACACTATATACTGTTACTTCACAATCTTCTTTTAAATGCAATGCTTGATTAATCATTGAATCATTAAATCCTCCTACAGGGACAGTAGGTATTGACAAAATTGAAGAAGTTAGACATAAATTCTGGGCAGCATGTCCAGCTTCAAGTAATAAATAACGATACCCTCGTTCCCCATATTTAGGACAAATTCTATCCATTTGTCCTACAAATAAAATGATTGCACTTGCTTTATCATAGTCAATATGTTTAGTTAGAAACCAATCTGATAAATTTTGAGGAAGTTCCACATTATCCATAATATTTATTTCATTATTTAATGGATTATATTGATAGACCCCTTTATTAAGTTCTTCTATCCCTAAGGAAATAACATACACTCTTAACGGAAATAACGCCCCAGCAGAAGGAACTGTCCTATGCTCCCCTTCATTATCAGTAAAAGTGTAACCATACGTAGACCAAAGAAGAGTGTATAATTTCTCCAAATCTAAAAGGTCATCTCCAAAATCTCTTGAAGATTTCCTTCTAGTAAGTGCTTCATGTAAAGATGCCTCCAATAATTTAGTATTAATATCCCATTTCTTTATTTCTCCATTATCTGATGAAGATACAAAAAAGGGAGCACACGGTTCATTAAATTCGCCAAAACTAGAAACAAAATGATATGCATTTGAAGCCCACGCATATTCTTTCATTGCTTGTAACACGTTTAAATTTTGTTGATCAACCGATTGCGACGACATACAAAGGTGCCTCCTCATAACCGTTAACCTCTAACATAGAATCGGCATATTCATCACGTAATGCTGGCGTTAAAAACGTACTATAATCATACGCTGTGCCAAGGGTAAGATACTTTTGAGCTAATTCCCCAATATTTACTAATAGTGTTCTATAAGCACGAGGATGACGATATCGGTACATATATCGGCTCCATACTGCTGATATTACAAAAGCACATGCTGCATTTCTAGGGCGGTCTTGTCCGATAACCATATGAACCAATTCATCTCTAAACATACCATCCTTTATTAAAATAACAGCATGATTTTTAGGATCATAATGATAGAGTCCTGGCTCAAGACCTTCTATATTAAATGCAAAAAAATAGGTTTCTAATGCGGAAAATGCGGAATTGAGAAGTAATTCTGGCTTTTCTTCTAAATTTTTTTCTGCTTCTGTTCTTAATCTTACTGTTTCTATATTAGAGTAATGAAGAATGTTACTAAGTTCTTGCAATTCTATAATTTTCTGTTTCCATGGTCGATTAGAACGTCTTTTTAAAAGGATTTCATCAAAACTATAATTCGTTGGTAGTTTTGTTGGGTTTGGTAAATTTACAGTATTAATACCTTTAATTTCTTTCCAAAATTCAGGTAAACCTTCTTGCCTTATTAACTCCCGAAATCCCTCAGAATTAAAGTTATCAGGTTCATCATTAGTACTATCATCAAACTCTAAGTCACAACTTTTTAAGTGTAATAATAAAGCATCCAACCAACCCCTATCAATCCAATGCTGAATCCCTTGTAATTTTCCATCACCGTATTTAGAATCCACCAATAATTTGTTGGAAATTAGATTATCTAATACTTCATTAGATTCAGCATCATCTAATGAAAAAGTCTGTTGAATCACTGTAATAATTTCTTCTTTTGATATTAGATTGGTTAATTTAGTAAACAGCTTTAAATATAACGGACTCGGTAATTCAAGTGTTTTATTCTCTAAAAAAAGATCACACGTAATAGGTGATCCTAAACGAATCCGAAAAAAAGGATTAAGTTGTAAATTTCCTGTAGCAATTTTTAATACCATGATTAAGTCCTCCTTATCCTATTAATGCAAATGTCATAGTAGATTCCATTAAACCATCGATCCCCAAAAATTCATCTACTTTGCTATCATGTAAAGAATATCCTCTGTAAGAACTTCTATCTAAAGAACTTGATATAAATGCTAAATTTTGCATTAAATGCCCTAAATCATATTGCATAACTCGATAAGATCTTGATTCTCGATATCGATACATACTACGATCAAATATTGTTGAAAATACAAAACATACATTTACCTTAAAATTAGGACGTTCAGGATGCGTAATAATATGCTCTTGGACAAATTCTCTATAGTCACCCTCTTTTATCAAAGTTAGTGCATGATTTTTAACGTTATAATGATATAAACCCATATCAATACCTTCTACGTCGGAGATAATTGTATAAATTTCAGATGGATGACGGCTTCCACCAGAAGGAACCGTTTTAGCTATATGATCTCCAGTGACAGGAAGTTTCCTTTTACTCGTTTCTCCAAATGATAAATACATAAGTCGAGAAAATTCTTGGAATGAAAGAGCCCTGCTATCACGATACATCCCTACATGATCGTTAAAAATAGTAGTTAATGACTTATGTTCGAGCTTTTCATCTTTTAAAAGCTCGATGCTTGGCCCGCTAATTACTTTATAGTTATCAGGGGGATTTTCTTCGCTTAAATATTTCTTCATTGAAGCTTTATCATCTAGTCCTTTTGGATCTAAACTATAATCGTCTTTTGGAATTTTATTAGTGTGAAAATGATAGACAAACGGTTCTTTCCATCCTTTTCCCAACCAATGTTCACCATGCTCACCTGTATAGTTATGATTTTGATTTTCCTCAGTAATTAATAAACCTAATGATAACAATTCATCCAAGGAATCTTTAGCTATATTTTCCCCAACTTTATTCTCACTCGATATTAATTCTATAACTTCTCTTTCCTCTCTCCATTCATTACAAAAAGATAGTAAGGAAACAAGCGTTTCTTGATTTAACATTTCTTCTGTCCAGCGCTGTAAACTAATAGAATCATAAACCTCTAAGTTATTTAGCTTATTTAACACCATTAAACCCGAAGACTGTTTTATTTTCATGCTATAACACCCCTATATTTAGCTATTTGTTTACGTAACCAAGGATGATACACCGTTTCAGTATTTCCGCTTAAATATAATGAAACTAGATCCCTTGTTGGAACCTGTTCAGCATAAACACTATTATCTGATGCTACTCCGGTTTTATATATTTGCCCATATGGACGTGCATAGCAATATACGTGGTAATAAGGTATTTCAGCTTTATGCCATCTATCTAATACTGAAGCAGCTATTCTTAATCCAAAGTGAAAAGAATATTCTTTTAAATTTTCTAATTTAACACAATTAATTTCTTGATTATTCAAGGTAATAATCCAATTTTCCTCCAGCTCATTTGGATATATAACCGTTAATCTAAATTTTATGCCCAACTGTTTATATGTAGCTAATAAACTACCCTGTTTATCACAATTATTCTTTATCCATGGTACTAATTCGTTTAAAAGAAAATTTTGAGTATGAAATTCTAATTCTTTCGATTCCAAGTTTTCAGGATTAGGATCTTTTAATAACGGGATTTCTTTCATAGGATCAAAGGAATTTAACTGGACTTCTTCCAATAAATTTATTATTTCAGATCTTCTGCTATGTATCTTACAACTTCCAACTGAAACTATAACTACATCACCAGGTAACAAATTTGCTACTTGTTGATTTGTATTTAACTTTCTAACTTCTTCCAAAAAAAGTTCTGGTGACATAGGGAACATTATTCTATTAATCCATGAAGCATCTCCAAGATATCGTAAACCACTAAAATTTGGAGCAACAAGCTTAGGTTTTACACGTAAAACTTGTTCCAATGTTGTTGACAAGTCATTAATAGGGAAGCTTAAATGCGAGCCTGTAAAGAATTGATGGTGGTATCCTGGAAAATTACATATTAAGAAATCAATAGTCTTTACATCGTCCAGTACACTTCCGATAATTTCAGGTGTTACATTGGTATCAGCTAAATACCAACAGGTTGCATCCGCTTCTTGAAAAACAATCCCTATTTCTGGTACATTTGTGGTAGTCCCTGTTACTATAAATTTCCCCCCAGCAAACTCCACTTCTTGGCCAGCTTTTAAGATATTACGATTATTAAAACCTAGTCCCTCTAATACTAATTCGACTGTAGGATCAGCAGGGTAAAATACTACAGTTTCATTGGGTAATAAAGCTAAACTATCCACCTCTAGATGTCCTGGATGACAGTGGGTAATAATTACAGCATCAATATATGGTAAAGAGTCCACATTTATTGAACAAGCCGGACTAACCGCTGCGGTTCCCCCTTGAAAACTATTGGTAAGTATAGGATCAACTAATATATTTAATTCATTTATCTTTATTAAATAACATGCATGTCCCAAATAAGTAACTTCCATATATAAACTCCTCCTATAACAGGATTCCTATTCTTAATTTTAAATTAAGAAAGCAGCCCAAGCATTGTTAGCTTGGACTGCTTCTCTTTAAACTAACGAATACAACATTGTTCGCGTACTACTTGACCTAAAGCAGGTGCAGATTTAACAGTGAATAAAGATGCTTTTTTCTCATTTTTTGCTTTAGCTACCTCTTTAAGTGCATTTTGTTTTTCTACAGTTTTGTTCATGACATTTCCTCCTTTTTTTATGTATGAGAAGTGATTACCGATTCAGTAACCATTTCCTGACTTAAATGTAACAAGTATCAAATTCATTTTCAATTGGGATAAAATTCTATTTTTTCAAAAGAATTTCCCCCAAATCTCCTATTATAGTGATATTATTTAAAAGTATAATATTATAAATTTAATTAAACTTATTTAATGTACTAACGGAGGGCTTTTAATGAATATTGGCCAAATTATAAAACTAAACCGTATAAAAAAAGGAATAACTCAAGGGGAACTTTGTAAAGAGATTTGTTCTATAACGCATCTCAGTAAGATAGAAAGTGGCACTACTAACGTTACAAGTGATGTTATTGAATTAATTTGTAAACGTTTATCTATTTCAATAGAAGAGGAAACCCATCAATATGAATATTCGGAAGAATTGTTAGAAGAATTCTACAATTCAATCGTCTATCTTGATACCCCCACAGCTACTACATTAATAGACAAGCTTGAGGATATGGATGATTATATACAATTGACCCCATTAAAATTTAAAGTTTTACTATATAAATTAAGGTATCTTTTAATGATGAATTTAAAGAAAGAAGCAAAAGATTTGGCTGAATTCCTTGAGGAAAATCAAAAATTATTGGAAGAATCAGATTTCAATTCACTTATTTATTGCTTAGGTGTATACTATACATGGTCTGGTGATTCTGTTAAATCCTTAACTTATTTAAATAAACTGGACAATTTAATAGATAAAGATGGTGATTATTCTTATTATTTATCCTTGGCATATTACCATAATAAATCTTACATAAATTCTTATCATTATATAATAATTGCACTAGACCTTTTTAGATATAACAATAATTTCAAAAGGATTATTGACGCAGAAATGCTATTAGCACTATTGCTGAGCTCTGGTGAAAGAATCGGTATTGAACAATCTTTAGATAAATTCCAAAAGCTTCTTTTACTCTTGAGGGATATGGATGATTCAGAAAGAAAATCTAAAATATATCATAACATTGGTTATAATTACTTACTTTTAAAAGACTACCAACAAGCTGCTAACTATTATCGCATGTCTATGCAGTTAAAAGATAAGAATTCCTATATATACTTAACTTCATTATATTCTTATATACACTGTTCATTCAAACTAAAGAATCACATAGATGACTGTAATACACTAAAAAAATTTATATTAGATGGAATCATTATTTCTAAGCAAATAAAAGAAAAGAAATATTACCTTTTATTTAATATATTGCTAATGAAATATAATCAAGATGATCAATTATATGATTATATTTATGAAGAAGCATTACCCTTCTTTACAAAAAATAATTGTATAAGCGAAGCAAAAGAATATGGAAAGTTAGCTTTTAATCATTTTCAAAATAAAAAATCGTATCAAAAGTCAACTGAAATTGCTAGCAGTATTTTAAAGTGATATATATTAAATCATTTATTCCGGAGGTATTTTTTATGAAAAAATTTCTATTGGTTTTACAAACTTCGTTATTAATATTTACAGTTATTTCATCTCTAAATTACGTATCTAAAAAAACTGCAGTTACATCTATCACTACTTTTGAAAATGAACCTAATCCCCCTTCATAATTTTATATGTAACTGTCAGAGAGAATTTGTTCAAACGAGAGCCTTATCAGCCGTGACCAATCTTATTAACAGTAATATAAGTTGAGCTTTCATAACATGGTGGAAATAATGGAGAAAAAGGATTATCAATTGCTCACACAATGAACCTGAAGCCAACAAATGACTCTTGTAGAGTTGATAAAAATATATTTATATAAAATATAAACATATATAATTATATCTTGCAGTCGATTCAGAAGATTATACAATTGAGCCTTATCTAAGTCAGTCAAGAGATAAATAATCAGCCAAGCGCTTTTTCACTTCCCCTCAAAATTTATGTGATAACAGAAGATAAGAGTCCTGCCTATTCTGTAGCTACTCCAAGAGTTAAAAGAAAATCAACATATACCTAAACTAAAGCAAGTTAGATATTGCAACAATATAGTAGAATGCACAATCTTTTTATTAAAAAGATTGTGCATTCTATGTTGGACTTGAATCATTTCAAAACAGTGATTTCTATATTGAGCTATTTTAAAGCCATGTATATAATCCAAAAAGTACAGGTTTATTTACGGGACCACTATATTCAAAATCAGAAAAAATTCATTTGTCAGTTGTTTGGGCGAGTAGCATAAAATGCAATCCTGCTAGGAATACATGTACTTTATTTTTGCACCAGAACCCGTATCGATAATCTCAAATTCGTAAAATGCAAAAGGTATGTCCTTTTTACTATTATTTTTCATCGGGAAAACCATCACGTCCACTATCTTTCCTATTTTTTAAACTTTATCGTGAACATTCTCTTCCCTCCACATAAGACAACATTTCATATATCATAACAAACCCCCTTTACCTTTTCTTGTCATATTTTGTCGTAGTAATTGCTAACTGCACAAATAGAAAAAAGCTATCTTCTACAAAAGATAGCTTTCATGATGCCGATGACACTTTCAGTCCAATTACTCCTAAAACAATAAATAAAATGCAAAATGCTTGGAATAAGTTAATATGCTCTTTGAAAAAGTACACACTAATAATCGTAATAAGAAGTGTCCCGAGGCCCGACCAAATTGCATAAGCAATACTTAAGTTAATCTTCTTTACGACGATAGCAAATACGCTGAAACAAATTCCATAAAATACGAAAATAAGTACACTTGGAACGAGCTTTGTTAAACCATTCGATAATTTCATTGCAATTGTTCCAGCTACTTCAAAAATAATTGTTACAAGTAATAATAGCCAATATACCATACTAGAATCTCCTTCTCTGTTACCTTATAGAGATTCTAGTATACTACTTATAGTCCTAATGAAATATATTTAATTTCTAAATATTCCTCGATACCGAAATGACCACCTTCACGGCCAATACCGCTTTCTTTAAACCCACCGAACGGTGCTTGTGCAACTGATGGGAGGCCATCATTTAAACCGATAATACCGTACTCTAACGCTTCACTAATTTGGAATGCTTGACTAATATCTTTCGTGAAAATGTACGCTGCTAAACCATATGGCGTATTATTTGCACGCTCAATTACTTCTTCAACCGTTTTAAATTTCGCAACTGGTGCAACCGGTCCAAATGTTTCTTCATTCATACAAAGCATCGTATCATTCGCCAATCCAATTACAGTCGGTTGCATAAAGTGTCCGTCTAGCTCTGCAACCTTTTGACCACCATATAAAACTGTTCCACCTTTTTGAATAGCATCTTCAATATGTTCTTGTACTTTTGAAACTGCATTCTCGTCAATAAGTGGTCCTACAGTCGTTCCGTCACCGAAACCGTCTCCTACTTTCAACTTCCCTACTGCCTTTTGAAACTTCTCTGCGAATACTTCGTAAACTTCTTCCTGAACAAATACTCGGTTTGTACATATACACGTTTGTCCTGCGTTACGGAATTTCGAACCGATTACTGCCTCTACTGCTTTATCTAAGTCTGCATCATTCATAACAATAAACGGTGCGTGACCACCTAACTCAAGTGAAACCTTTTTCATCGTTTGTGCCGCACTAGCCATTAACTCTTTCCCAATTTCCGTTGATCCTGTAAAGGACACTTTTCGAACACGCCCATCTTCCATCCACGTATCAGCAATTGCTTTCGCACTACCTGTTACAATATTTATTACGCCTTTTGGAATGTCTGCTTCATGAGCTAATTCAGCTAATTTTAACGCAGTTAACGGCGTTTGACTTGCAGGTTTTACAACCGCTGTACATCCTGCTGCAAGCGCCGGAGCTACCTTTCTCGTAATCATAGCAGCCGGGAAGTTCCAAGGCGTAATAGCTGCCATAACGCCAACTGGTTGCTTCATGACTAAAATACGTTTATTCTGATGAGAAGCAGGAATCATTTCACCATATACGCGTTTTCCTTCTTCTGCATACCATTCAACAAAACTATTTGCATAATTCACTTCACCAAGCGCTTCTGCAAACGGCTTTCCTTGTTCTTTCGTCATGATCGCTGCAATCTCTTCTTTATTTTCCTCAATAAGTGTGAACCATTTTTTTAATTTCGCTGCACGATCTGCCGCTGTTAACTTAGACCATAATTTAAAAGCTTCATGCGCAGCATCAACAGCTTGCTTTGCCTCTGTTACCCCGCCCTTTGGTACAGTCGCAAATATTTCCTTCGTTGCTGGATTATTTACTTCGATTTGCTCTTGCAATGTAATCCACTCACCATTTATATACATCGCCTTTTTCTCTACATTTACAAACGTCGCTTTTTTATCCAATATTCTCTTCCTCCTCTATAAGTTTCTTTATTTTCCTAGTCGCAGCAGATTGACTTATTTTTAAAAACTCCGCTACCTTATAACTCGATCCATATGTTTTATATGCTTTCAAAATAATATTCCGTTCTACTTCTTCTAACATTTTATAGAGACTTTGACCGGACTGTTCAACCGTTGATTCTTGCATCGCTATTGGTAAATCTTCTATCGTAACGATATCATCGGCAGTTATAACAATTCGCTCAATCACATTTTCAATCTCTCTATTATTTCCTTCCCACGGGTAACCAACAAACATTTGTAATGTGCTAGGCGCTAATTTTACATTTCTACCATATTTCTCGTTAAAGTGTTGTAAATAATGATAAATAAGTGGCAAAATGTCTTCTGTTCTTTCCCGTAGTGGCGGGATTACAATGGGAATGACATTCAGACGATAATATAAATCTTTCCGAAATGTTCCTTGTTTCACCATCATACTTAAATCTCTATTTGTTGCCGCTACAACTCTAACGTCCACCTTTTTTAATTCTCTTCCGCCTATAGGGCGAAACGTTTTTTCTTGCAACACTTGCAAAAGCTTTGCTTGAGTTTCAAGCGGCATTTCGCCAATTTCATCTAAGAATAGCGTTCCTTTATGCGCTGATTCTAATAGTCCCTTTTTCCCTTCACGATTCGCACCTGTAAAGGATCCGCCTGAGTATCCAAAAAGCTCTGATTCAATTAAATTTGTCGGCAATGCCGCACAGTTAATTTCATAGAAACTTTCATTCTTCCGGTTACTCACTTCATGTAAATGACGCACCAATCGACTCTTTCCTACTCCTGTCTCACCTAAAACGAGAACCGTACTATCTACTACGGATACTTTCTTGATTGTCTCGACTATTTTTTGCATAGCGATACTTTTAAAAATAAGTCCTTCATGTTCATATGTTTCTCTTAATTCTTTTTTATATGTTTTTAACTGATTATCCATTTCTTCTACCTTTTGACGTAATTGATAGAGTTCTGTAAGATCACGAGAGTAACTAATTACTCTTCTTAAATTGCCCTCTTCATCAAAAACAGGCCTTGTACGAACGTGTAAATACTCTCCTGATTTTGTGGTCTGAACTAGTTCGATTGGCCTCTTTTTTTCAATTACTTCTAACGTTGCTGATGGATAAAAGATACCATCTTTCTGCAATTCTTTTACATGTTTACCTACTAACTCTTTTGCAGCCAATTGATAGTGCCTTTCACATGTACTATTTACACGTACAACGATTCCCTTTTCGTCAGTCACAAAAATTTCGTCAAACGCATATTCAAATACATCTTGTAAATCCATTAACACTCGTTCCTTTTCTGCAACCATCCTAGCCACCCCTAACTTCCAATCCATCGATTCACTTCAATACCTTTATTATAAAGTGAATTTTCTGCATTTTATATAGAGTCAGCTAGAATGTTTGCTGTTTTATTATTTAACTTTTAAACACGAGCAATATTTGCTTTCTCATAACAGACTTGCAACGATTCTTCAATGATTGTTAATCCTTCTTCCAGTTGCTCATCTGTAATCACTAATGGCATTAGCACACGAATAACATTACCGTATGTTCCTGCTGATAGTAGAAGTAAGCCACGTTTATTTGCTTCTGCGCATAAATTAGCTGTTAACGTTTTATCAGGTGCTTTCGTCTTACGATCTTGAACGAGCTCAAATGCACACATTGCTCCTAAACCACGCACATCACCGATGCAATTATATTTATTTTTCATCTCTTCGAATCGGTTCATTACGACTTTTCCTAATTCTATCGCTCTATCATTTAAATTCTCTTTTTCTATTACATCAAGTACTGCTAATGCTGCCGCACATCCTAGCGGGCTTCCTGCATACGTTCCACCAAGTTCTCCTGGTGCAGACTCATTCATAATTTCTTTGCGCCCAATAACACCACTAATCGGTACACCAGCACCTAATGATTTAGATACCGTAATTAAATCTGGAACGACATCATAATGATCAATGGCAAAATATTTTCCGGTACGACTAAATCCTGTTTGAATTTCATCCGCTACAAATAAGATGCCGTGTTCTGAACAAATATTGCGTACTGCTTGCACAAACTTCTTACTTGGAACGATAAATCCGCCTTCCCCTTGAACAGGTTCCATAACAACGGCTGCAATTGTTTCTGGTGCTACTTCTAATATGAAGAAATTCTTAAATTCTTCAATCATAAAGTCATCGTACTGCTCTTCAGTTAGTCCTTCTGGGCGACGATATTCGTATGGGAATGGCGCTTTATATACTTCCGGTGCAAATGGGCCAAATCCAAATTTATATGGTTTTACTTTACTTGTCATCGTCATTGTCATTAATGTACGTCCGTGGAAACCTTTAGAAAACGCAATAATACCAGGTCTTTTTGTATATTTACGAGCGATTTTCACCGCATTCTCAACTGCTTCTGCACCACTATTTAGAAATAGTACTTGCTTATCAAAACTTCCTGGCGCTAATGCCGCAAGTTTTTCTGCTAATTCAATATATGGCTCATACATCATGACATTAAATCCAGTATGAATGTATTGATCTACTTGTTTATGGAGTGCTTCTTTCACAGCTGGGTGACAATGTCCTACGTTAATTGTTCCAATTGCTCCCGCGAAATCAATGTACTGATTGCCATCAACATCTGTTACAAGAGCACCATTTGCAGATTGTACAAACGTTGGGATGCCGTTACTTACTCCTTTTGGTACTATATTTTGGCGGCGTTCTAATAAAGACGCTGCTTTCGGTCCAGGAATTTGTTCATTTACTTTAGCAAATTTTTTTGTGTTCATTACGTATCCCATCCTTTTCTTTACATTGTTTTCTCTTTTCATTGCAAAATGTATGCCAACATTCTTTTCAAGCATTCATCCTATATGCCTTCTATTTCAACATAAAAAATAAGTCTATAAAGACTCATTAAGAGTCTTTATAGACTTATTTTTCTTACACATTAGACTTTCCTTGTTCCCAAATGAACTCACCCGAATGAGAAATAAACTCACCAACAGATTGCACTACTAAATCAGCAAGTGGTTCTAACGTTTGACGGTCTCCCGTACCAGATAGCACTCCAATTGCATAGCAATCACCGCCATTTCTCGCTAAATATAAATCAGTTGGTGTATCTCCAACGACCGCTACTTCACACGCCTCTAAATGAAACCTTTCGCAAAACGATTCTACAATTCTTTTATCTGGTTTTTGTGCCGGAAACGTATCTGAAGCTACAACATAATCAAAATAAGACTCTAATTGATACTGTTTTAAAAATAATTCTGTCGGTGCGAAATCATCAGCTGTAACAACGCCTAAAATAAATCCTCTATCCTTTAAACCTTGTAAAACTCTCGGTAAATCCGCCGTCATTTTCATATAGGAACGATGCTCATACATAAGAGAAAATAACTTTTCACTTACCCACTCATGCATTTCCTCTTCCTTACATGACGTAATATACTTACAAAGCCCCTTTGCAACATCAAGGCTTGTTCCTGCCGCTATTGCGCTACGAGGGTTAACAAATACCCCCTCCACACCGATTTCTTTTAGTAAAGTAGGCTGCATTGACTTTGGTAGTTCATATAAATTGATACATTCCGCCACAAGTTCTTCAGCCACTTTTATCCAAATTGAATGAAAATCCATTAATGTTCCATCTTTATCAAATAGTATTGCTTTTACTTTCTCCATAACACCCCACCTCTCGTTTCTTATATCCTCCAGTGTATCAATAAAATGTGGATATAAAATAAACGAATTGTAAAAATACCATGAAAATCAAACTAACTTCAAATTTACAATTCTTCTATATAATAAAAAAGGATGCCTTTACAGGGCATCCTCTTGATGTTCAGGAACAAATAGTTCCAGACAATGATACATATTTTCGAATTCCATCGGTGCATCTCCACCATATTCACCATCTAAATTAATCATTAGTTTATCTGGTGAATGCACTTTAATTCGGTTCGCTTGTGTGTATAGTACTTTTGGATTGTTAATATGTTCACCACGCTGCGCTTGTGTTGCAGCTTTAATTAAGTCGGCAATCGAACCTTTTTTCAGCACTAATAAATCAAATAAGCCATCGTTAATCGATGCATATGGTGCTACCTTTTCAAAGCCACCCACTGAACGAGTATTCGTAATTAAAAACATCGTAATTTCTTCTTGTAGTAATTTTCCATCATACTCAATTTCAACGTATGTTGGATGTAGTGATGGTAGCATTTCGATACCTTTTAAATAATAAGCAAGTTGTCCTAATACAGTCTTTAGCTTACTTGGTACTTCATATGTTAATTCTGTAATACGACCGCCACCAGCGATGTTAATAAAATATGTATCGTTTGCTCTACCAAGGTCTAATGGCACAGTTTTTCCTTCACAAATAATATCCGCTGCCTCTTCAATAGAACGAGGTACACCGATTGCACGTGCAAAGTCATTTGTCGTTCCAACTGGAATAATTCCAAATTTCGGACGGAATTCATGACCAACTAGACCGTTTACGACTTCATTTAACGTGCCGTCACCACCAGCCGCAATAACAACATCAAATTTACGCTCTACAGCTTGCCTCGCCGCCACAGTTGCGTCTCCAGGACCCGTTGTCGCATGACAAGATGCTTCATATCCAGCTTGTTCTAATTTTTGTAATACTTCCGGTAAGCTCTTCTTAAATAGCTCACGCCCAGAAGTAGGATTATAAATAATTCTTGCTCGCTTCATCATTTATTAGCACAGGAAATTTCTTTATGTATCGACAAAGAACATACCGAACTTCTATTCAGTATTCCCATGCCTACCTCCTCTCATCTTCCTATCCTTCTTTTATCTCGCTCAAACAGGCAGTAAGAACCCGATTCGTGTAGCCCATCAAAAGTAAATATTCATTTCAATGGTTTTGTTTTATTTGACAAAAAATTTATGTCCATCTATTTCCTCACAACAATTTACATATAACGAATAATAATTATCTATTATTTCATGAGATGAAAAAACCTCTATTTCTAGATTTATCATTATTCCCACCTTTTTGCAACTATCATACCATAGTTGCTATACAAACATTTTTCCACTTTTGACAGTTAATCAAACGTTTGTTTAAATAATTTTCTCTCATTTAAACAAACGTTTGATTAACCTAGAAAAACACCCATGTACGGGTGTTTTTCTGCTTAATCTTTAAAAGTTACTACTATTATCGCTTATTAATCTCTTCAAGTAAGATTTTGTTAACAAGCGGTGGATTTGCTTGTCCTTTTGTAGCTTTCATAATTTGACCAACTAAGAAGCCAATTGCACGGTCTTTACCGTTTTTAAAGTCTTCGATAGATTGCTCATTATTATCAAGAATTTCTGTTACAACTTTACGAAGTGTACCCTCGTCAGAAATTTGAACAAGGCCTTTCGCTTTAACGATTTCTTCTGGGTCTCCACCTTTTTCAATTAATTCGTTAAATACTTTCTTCGCAATTTTAGAAGAAATTGTACCTTTTTCAATTAATTGAACCATTTTAGATAAACCAGCAGGCGTTAATGCAACGTCTTTTAATTCTTTTTGTTGTTTGTTTAGGTATGCAAGTACTTCACCCATTAACCAGTTTGATGTTAA
Source organism: Bacillus cereus group sp. MYBK101-2 (assembly GCF_051918845.1). NCBI lineage: Bacteria > Bacillati > Bacillota > Bacilli > Caryophanales > Bacillaceae > Bacillus > Bacillus cereus group sp. MYBK101-2. The sequence goes on from NZ_JBQAIE010000008.1 coordinate 190,534, forward strand.
TTTCGCATCAGCACCGTCGGCAACAGTTGCTTCAAAGAAATCAGACATTTCTTTCGTTAATGTTAATACGTGTGCATCATAAGCTGGTAAGCCTAATTCTGCAACGTAGCGAGCTTTACGTGCATCTGGAAGTTCTGGAATAGAAGCACGAACTGCTTCTTTCCACTCATCGTCGATATAAAGTTCAACTAAGTCCGGCTCTGGGAAGTAACGGTAATCATCAGATCCTTCTTTCACACGCATTAAGATTGTTTTCTTCGTTGCTTCATCATAACGACGTGTTTCTTGTTGGATGATACCACCAGATAATAATTCTTTTTCTTGGCGAGCTTGCTCAAACTCAAGACCTTTTTGTACGTAAGTAAAAGAGTTTAAGTTTTTCAGTTCCGCTTTTGTACCGAACTTCTCTTGTCCAACTGGACGAAGGGAAATGTTCGCATCACAACGCAAGGAACCTTCTTCCATCTTACAATCAGATACGCCAGTGTATTGAATGATTGATTTTAACTTCTCTAAGTATGCATATGCTTCTTCTGGCGTACGCATATCTGGCTCAGATACGATCTCAATTAAAGGCATACCTTGACGGTTGTAGTCTACTAATGAGCCGTCAGCTGTATGCGTTGATTTACCAGCATCTTCTTCTAAATGAAGACGTGTAATACCGATACGTTTCTTTTTACCGTCTACTTCAATTTCAATCCAACCATTTTCACCAATTGGCTTATCAAACTGAGAGATTTGGTAAGCTTTCGGATTATCTGGATAGAAATAGTTTTTACGGTCAAACTTCGTTTCTGTTGCGATTTCACAGTTTAATGCCATTGCAGCTTTCATTGCAAAGTTAACTGCTTCTTTATTTAAAGTAGGAAGTACTCCTGGGTATCCTAAGTCAATTACACTTGTTTGTGTATTTGGTTCCGCTCCGAATTCTGTTGGACTCGCAGAGAAAATTTTCGAATTTGTTTTTAACTCAACGTGAACCTCTAAACCAATAATTGTTTCTAAATTCATCTATGCTCGCCTCCTTACAGACTTGCTTTTTTTGTATGATGGTCTGTTGCTTGCTCAAACGCATGTGCAACGCGGTAAATTGTCGCTTCATCGAAGTGTTTACCAATGATTTGTAAACCAAGTGGCATGTTGTTAGCACCGAATCCACATGGAACAGAAATCGCTGGAACACCTGCTAAGTTTACTGGGATTGTTAAAATGTCATTTGCATACATTGTCATTGGATCATCAACTTTTTCGCCCACTTTAAATGCTGGAGTTGGCGTTGTTGGTCCAATAATAACATCGTAGTTAGCAAATACATTTTCAAAGTCGTTTTTAATTAATGTACGTACTTGTTGTGCTTTTTTGTAATATGCATCATAGTAACCAGAGCTAAGAGCAAATGTACCAAGCATAATACGACGTTTTACTTCATCACCGAAGCCTTCGCTACGTGTGTTTTTGTAAAGATCCATTAAGTTATTCACATTATCAGAACGAACACCATAACGTACACCATCAAAGCGTGAAAGGTTAGCTGATGCTTCAGAAGAAGATAATAAGTAATACGTTGCTAGAGCGTATTTAGAGTGTGGAAGAGATACTTCCTCCCAAGTTGCGCCCATACCTTCTAATACTTTTAAAGCAGCTAGTACTGACTCACGAGCTTCTTCGCCAACACCTTCTCCTAAGTATTCTTTCGGTACAGCAATGCGTAAACCTTTAACGTCGCCTGTTAAACCAGCTAAGTAGTTTCCTACTTCAACGTTAGCAGAAGTTGCATCCATACGGTCAAGACCTGAAATAGCTTGTAATAAGTATGCATTGTCTTCTACTGTACGTGTAATCGGTCCGATTTGGTCAAGTGAAGATGCAAATGCTACTAATCCGTAACGAGATACACGTCCGTAGGTTGGTTTTAAACCTACAACGCCACAATATGCAGCTGGTTGACGGATAGAACCACCCGTATCAGAACCTAGAGAGAATAATACTTCTCCTGCTGCTACAGCTGCTGCAGAACCACCACTAGATCCACCTGGAACGTAATCTAAGTTCCATGGATTTTTCGTAGCGTAGAAACCTGAGTTTTCATTTGAAGAACCCATTGCGAACTCGTCCATATTTAATTTACCGATTGTAATTGTGTCAGCAGCTTTTAGCTTTTGCACAACTGTCGCATCATAAATTGGATCGAAGTTTGCTAACATTTTGCTTGCACAAGTCGTACGAAGACCGTTAGTTACAATGTTATCTTTAACACCGATTGGCATACCGAATAATAAACCATTATCTTCAGCACCAATTTTCGCGTCTAATTCTTTCGCTTTCGCGCGTGCGTTTTCTTCATCTAATGTAAGAAAAGCTTTTACGTTATCTTCAACATCCGCAATACGTTTGTAAGATTCTTCTACTAAATCCGTAACGGAAATTTCTTTGTTGTTTAATTTCTTATGTAACTCTGATACTGAATGATCAAATAATGACATCGAAATTCCCCTCCTCTATTCTAATACTGCTGGAACACGGATTTGATTATCTTTGTGATCCGGTGCATTTTTTAATACTTCTTCAACTGGTAAACCTTTTTCTGGTACATCTTCACGCATAACATTTTTCATAGTTAATACATGAGTTGTTGGTTTTACATCTGTTGTATCTAATTCATTTAACTGTTCTGCAAATGTAACAATTGCATCTAGTTGTTTTTGAAATTTTTCTGCTTCTTGATCAGTAATTGCAAGACGTGCTAAATGTGCTACGTGCTTTACATTCTCAACGGAAATTCTTGACACGGCTAGGCCACCTCCATAATATATCGTTCAATCTACAATACTATTGATGATACCAAATTTTCAGTACTTCAAGCAAGTCAACACACGGCACTTACAGCATTTTTACATAAAAAAAGAAAGGCAAACGCCTTTCTTTACGATTTACTCTTTATCTGACGGTTTATTTTTCGGAAATCTCTCGTTATCTTCTTCATTATCACGAATTGTTTTTTGTAATACAAAACAAGACATCGTTAAAAATAGTGTTCCAATTAAATAGTATCCTTTTACACTAAGCGTTTCATCTAGCGTATAAATCCCAATTAGCATACCTGAAAGCGCGCAAACAAATGAAGTCCATGCTAAAAACGTGAACGCTTGCGTATTACGTCTTCTCATCGTTCTCCCCCTCGTTAGCTGTACATCTATTATAGATAAGTATATTTACTATGATGAATTTTTATCCCACTTTAATGGGCAGTAAGACCCCCACCTCAAAATTCAGCGAAAGCAAAGAAGTTAGGTGGGGGATCAACTGCCCATAAAAGTCCGATTGGTTCAACTAATAATCAGTGGGGATGAAGAAAATCCCCACTGATTAAAGTTTCACTTTATGTAAATTCTAGTTTTATATTTATAAATCTTTCATAAAAGAATAATATTTCAAGGTGAATTTTCTGTCTAATCCGAAAAAACAATTGAAACCATTGACATTTATTTCAATTCTACATAAAATAAAAACAAATATTACGAACCTCGAAATATACGGGAGTGGAATTAATTGTTGCAATACGAACATTTTTTAGACTTACTGCTAGATAATGCCAAGAAACTTTTCTATCCTGAAGAATGGGTAAGCTTAGATTTAACACTTTCTAAAACTGAAGTATTTTGTTTACTTTGGATGGAGCGAAATACAGATATTACAATGACAAAAATCGCTGACCTTCTTGATATACCGATGAGTACAACGACAGGTGTTGTAAATCGTCTTGTAAAAAAGGGATATATTGAAAGATACCGTGACGAAAATGACCGACGCATTGTATTAATTCGTTTAACAGAAAACGGCGTATTGCTCGTTCAAGAAGTAAAACAAAATGCAGCCCATTATTTTAACCTAGTGACCGAAGCATTATCGGAAGAAGAAAAAGCATTTTTACTACAAATCTTCCAAAAGATTATGAATCACATTGCTACGTCACAACAAAAAACAGAAGAAAAGGTTTCAACACCTAAAATGAAAAACATTCCGATTGAATAAAACCCTAGCTGGGTTTTTATTCAATCGTTTATTTCGCCACTCGTAATATTCGATACTCGAAATAAGGGGGATATGAATGATGAGAATTATTTTGTATACAGGTAAAGGCGGCGTGGGAAAAACTAGCATTTCAGCAGCAACTGCACTTCAAAGCGCAAAACAAGGATTAAAAACTTTAGTAATGAGCACAGACCCAGCTCATAGTTTAGGAGATTCATTTGGTGTAAAACTATCTTCTGAACCATTAGAAATTCGTGAAAACCTATGGGCACAAGAAATTAATACGATTTATGAGATGGAAAAAGGCTGGGGGAAATTACAGAAATATATTACACTACTCTTCACTTCCAAAGCAGCTGATGATATTACAACAGAAGAGTTAACGATGTTTCCTGGTATGGAAGATTTAATTAGCTTACTTCGTGTACTCGATTATTATAAACAAAACACATATGATGTTATTATCATTGATTGTGCCCCAACAGGAGAAACATTAGCCATGCTCAGTTTTCCAGACATGCTCGGCTGGTGGATGGAAAAACTCTTCCCTATTAAAAGAAAAGTTTTAAAAGTTGTTCGCCCTGTAGCGCAACCACTTCTTGGCGTCCCCCTTCCAACCGATGATATTATGGACGAATTAACAAATACACTTGAACAACTTGGAGAAATGAGAGATATTTTATCAAACCGAGACGTAACAAGTATCCGCATCGTTGTAAATCCCGAAAAAATGGTTATTAAAGAGGCTCAGCGTAGCTTTACGTATTTAAATTTATACGATTATAACGTAGATGCGATTATGATTAACCGCGTCATCCCTAACACTGTCATCGATCCTTATTTTCAAGCTTGGAAAGATACTCAAAAGAAATATAAAACATTAATTCAAAATAGCTTTGATCCGCTTCCTATTTACGAAGCTCCAATGTTTGAACAAGAAGTTGTTGGCTTACCTATGTTAGAACGCGTTGGAGATGCTTTATTTAAAAAAGATTATTGTCCTACTGAAGTAAAATTTAACGGTCGCACTCAATATGTAAAAAAAGATGGCGATGAGTATATTTTCGTTCTGTCCATTCCCTTCTCTAACAAAAGTGAACTTGCATTAAATCAAAAAGGTGACGAGCTTATCATTCGTGCTGGTTCTGTTAAACGAAACATCACATTACCCAAAACGTTAACACACCTTTCTATTCAAGGAGCAAAATTCGAAGATGATGTACTAAACATTCGATTTGGAGGTGTCGTGCATGCATGAGGAATTAATAAGGAAGGTAATTCGTACAAAAATAAAAATCGGTATGCATATATTAGAAGAGTTACCTGCACCAATCCAGCAATCAGCTAAGCAAATACTAAATATTTTACAAGAGGAGCTAGCTGCTTATCCGAAAGAACAAGGGCATCGTGAAGATAATTTGAAAAGTATTATAATTGAATGAACATCTCTGGATAGAGGGCCTTTCTAGGCTTTCTATCTCTATATTGGAGTGATGTAAGTTGTTTAAAAAACATTCCACTATTATGCTTTGGATAATTCCCTTGTTATTTCTCATTCATAACCTTGAAGAATCTTTCCAAATGCCACAATATCTTGCTAATCAATTTTCAATTACTTTTATAACTAGTCAACAATTTTCCATTGCGATTTCTATATTGACTCTCTTTGTTTTACTTATCGTCTTTCTATATCAAATAAACATCTTGTCTTCTATATACTGGATTATTTTTATACAGGGGGCTATCTTCTTCAACTCTGTTCAACATATTATTTTGTTTTTTATTTATCGCTCCTATAATCCTGGCGTAATATCCGCAGTTTTCATTGTTATCTTTTCTATTTTCTTTTTTTCATCCCAAAAACACTTAATTCATAAAAATAAATTCTTAATTACACTCGCTTTCAGCTTATTTTCTTATCCTATTATAATTTGGATTACCTTACTATTCGCTAGCTACTTTCATTCATAAAAAAGACCAGGAAAACTCCTGGTCCATTACTCTACTTAACAAACATTGGATTCTATGTTATACAGAATTGGAAGGTACAGAATTAGGGTTTGTTTTGTTTGTTAAGTAGATTATATGTTGAACGAACTAACAGCGGAGGGGTTCCTTCTGTTAGTCCATTAAACCCAATCATTATTTTACGATTTTTTCAAGCTCATCAAGTGAAAGATCTACTGAAATTGAACCATCATTTGTTTCTTTCTTAATTGCATCTGTTACTTCTTTTGAATGATATAATTCAATTACTTTTTTCAGTGTTGGATCATCTTTATCTTTCGTACGAGCTGCGAAAATATTAATATATGGCTTCGCATTTTCATTCTTTGGATCTTCTAAGAAAATTGGATCCTTCGCTGGATCTAATCCAGCTTGACCAGCAACACCGTTATTAATAACTGATGCTGCAACATCTTTTAACACACGAGGTGTTTGCTGTGCGATAACCGGTGTAATTTTTAATTTCTTCGGATTTTCAGCAATACCACTTGGATCTCCAAATAGACCAAAGTCTTTTTTAAGCTTTAATAATCCAGCTGCATCAAGAAGTTTTAATGCACGTGCTTGGTTCGTTGGATCGTTTGGAATTGCAATTTCTGAACCATCTGGAATTTCATTTGCTTTCTTATATTTTTCAGAGTATAAACCCATTGGCGCAATTTGCGTTGTACCAACAGCTGTAATATCTAGCTTATGCTCTTTTTTAAATTGTTCTAAGAATGCAATGTGCTGGAATGAGTTTAATTCAATATCTCCATCAGCTAACGCTTTATTTGGCGTTGTGTAATCAGAGAACTCAACCAGTTTAATTTTAATTCCTTCTTTTTCAGCTTTCCTCTTCAAAATTTCCCAAGCGTCTCCATCCGTTCCAGTTACACCGACGCGAACTACTTTTTCTTTCGCCCCTGCCCCTGTGTCTCCACTTGAGCAGCCGCTTAATGCTGAAACCCCTACAATTGCTGATAATGCAAATGCTAAAATTTTCTTCATTTTCTTTTCCCCTCTTCCTTTTTATGATCTGCGTAAAAAGACTTTCGCAAAATAGTTTCCTAAGTTTTGAGCTAATTGTACGAGAATGATAAGTAAAACGACCGTTACGAACATAACTGATGTATCAAAACGTTGATAACCATATGTCATTGCTAAATCACCAAGACCGCCACCACCGACAAGCCCAGCAACTGCAGAAAATTCAATTAAACCAACTGTCATAAATGTAACACCTAAAATTAATGGTGCTAACGCTTCTGGTACAAGGATTTCAAAAACAATTCTAATTGGTGAAGCACCCATCGCTTGCGCTGCTTCAATTACCCCTTTCGGAACAGAAACAAGATTTGTTTCAACCATTCTAGCGATACCAATTGATGCAACTAACGTCATTGGAAAAATTGCTGCTGCTGTTCCAATTGTCGTTCCGATAACACTTCTTGTTAACGGGCTTAAAGCTACTAAGAAGATAATGAATGGAATCGGACGAATTGTATTAATGATGATATTAAGAATAGAAAAGACCCATTTATTTTCTAAAAAGTTTCCTTTTCTCGTTACATATAAAAGTAAACCTAGAGGTATACCAAGAATTGTAGCGAATATAAGGGTTACAATTACCATTAAGAGGGTATCTCCCGTCGCATCTAGTATGCGCGGCCAAAATATACTCCAATCAACTCGCATGAGCTTCTACCTCCTTCAGCTGCACTTGCAGTCTTAGATGTTGTAATGCTTTTTGAATTTCCCTCTGTTCACCTTGCAATTCTACAAGAAGATTTCCAAATAGCACATTTTGAAGTTCAATAATATTTCCGTACAGTACATTTACATCCACGTTATAGTTTTTTGCGATATATGATAGTACCGGCTGTCCTGTTTCCTCACCAGTAAATGTTAGGCGATAAATCTGACCACCATTTTGAATTTTTGCTAAAACACTTTCCGGTAAATGATCATTAATAACAGAACGTACAAAGTTTTGAGTCGTCGTTGTTTTTGGTTGTGTGAAAACATCAAACAGTTTTCCTTCTTCAATAACTTTTCCTTTTTCCATTACAGCTACACGGTGACAAATTTCTTTCACGACATGCATTTCATGTGTAATAAGAAGAATTGTTAAATTATATTCTCGATTTACTTTCTTTAATAAGTTTAGAATTTCTGTCGTTGTTTCTGGATCTAAAGCTGATGTTGCCTCATCACATATAAGAATATCTGGTGATGTTGCAAGTGCTCTAGCAATACCTACACGCTGCTTTTGTCCGCCTGATAGCTGCTCTGGGTAATTGTTTGCTTTATCTTCTAACCCTACAAACTTCAGCAATTCATTTACTCTTTCTTTTATTTCATTCTTTGGTACTTTTGCTAACTTTAATGGATAAGCAATATTCCCAAATACTGTTCTTGAATTAAATAAATTAAAGCTTTGAAAAATCATCCCGATTCTTTGTCTTAGCTTCCGTAATTCTTTCGTCGATAATGATGTAATCTCTTTATCATCTATTGAAATCGTTCCTGCCGTTGGTCTCTCTAACATGTTTACTAGGCGTAATAACGTACTCTTTCCAGCGCCACTAAAACCAATAATGCCAAAAATTTCGCCTTTCTCAACTGATAACGTTACATCCTCCACCGCATGAACAGATTGCCCACCTGTTTCATATACTTTACTTACATTGTTAAAAGAAATCATTTTTTCCCCTCCTATATGCTGTGAAAACTTGAAGCAGAGCTCTCGAGGTAAAATAAAAAGTGCTCTCCTTCTTATCAACCATAAAGATAAGAAGGAGAGCACTTATATGTACTCGTTCACATCTTCTCATCTTCCAAGCCTTTCATAGACTTGCTGGAGTTAGCACGGTATTAAAAAAACCCGTTGCTGAGGTATCGTAGGGCCAGTCCCTCCACCTCTCTGGATAAGAATGTATCGATTTAATTGTCGTTTAATTAATTCTCATTATAGAACTCAGAATAATAAGAGTCAATACATTTTTTAGAAAAATATTAATTATTTCTTTATTAAAATTTTCAGATGAAAAATTCAAGAAAAAATAGTAATCTTTAAAGTTATGTAAAATTCTCCTCTTGCATATTTTTTAAAAGGATAATCTTCTCTACTAATTGAATACCATTATTTGAATATGAAATCGGAGGAAGATAAATATATGAAAACAGCTCTTTTACTCATTGATATTCAAAATGATTATTTTCCACACGGCAAAATGGAATTACGTAATCCAGTCGAAGCAAGCGCATATGCCCGTCGGCTACTACAGCTCTTTAGAAAGAAAAACGAACCTATTTTTCATATCCAACATGTAGCAATAAAAGAGGACGCTACTTTTTTCCTACCCAATACAGAAGGTGTACATATTCATGAAAGCGTACGCCCACTTAAAGAAGAAACCGTTATACTCAAACATTATCCAAATAGTTTTCGCGAAACCGATCTTCTAGAGCAATTACAACGTTTAAATATTGAGCACCTCGTCATATGCGGGATGATGACTCATATGTGTATTGATGCTACCGTAAGGGCTGCCTTTGATTTCGGCTTGCAATGTACTGTTATACATGATGCTTGTGCGACAAAAGATCTTTCTTTTAAGAATGCTACGATACCAGCTGTTTATATTCATAATACAATTTTAGCTAGTTTAAATGGCGTATATGCAAATGTAATGAGTACAGAGGAGTTTTTAGCTACAAAAAAACACTCTCTTCAGTGAGCAAAACCGAAAAGAGTGTTTCTTGTCAAACCATAGATTTTCTTTCAAATTGTATTATACAGGAAATCCTTAAAATGAATACAAAAAAATGTGACTAATAAGTCAACTTTTCTCATTGTTTTATTTCTATTTACATGTTTATCCCGATATGAATAGGTTTTAGCTAGTTCCACTTACCAAATAGTAATATATGGTAAGTGTTTTTTAATGCAAATTAACTAATTTCTCCTATTATTTATCTGTTTGTTTTTGTTTCTTTTTCAAATACTCCGCACGCAATTTTTCAATTTGCTGCTTTTTATCAAATTTGACAGGCGTCTGTTTTTCATGAAACTTCGCGACAGCTACCTGACCTTTGTAATCCAATTGATATTTTCCCACTTTGTTCACCTACTTTTCTTATCTTGAAAGAGAATTTATTCAACCAATATAATATACCTTATTTTACTGAAGTAAACCTTATATTAGTTTTTCTACTTATATGTATCTTAATCCACATATAGAAAGTTTTTCAAAAAAAAGAGATCTTCGCAGACTGCGAAGATCTCTTCTACTATTTCTTATAAAGTTTCAGAAGTAGTTTTTGCTTGCATGTGAAGTGCTAAGTAGTCAGGGCCACCAGCTTTAGAGTCTGTACCAGACATGTTAAAGCCACCGAATGGTTGGTATCCTACGATTGCACCAGTACATCCACGGTTGAAGTATAAGTTACCTACGTGGAAGTCTTCACGTGCTTTTTCAATATGGTCACGGTTGTTAGAGATAACTGCTCCTGTTAAACCGTATTCTGTATTGTTTGCAATTGCAAGTGCATGGTCAAAGTCTTTTGCTTTACAGAATGCTACTACTGGTCCGAAGATTTCTTCTTTCATTAGGCGAGCATCTTCTGCAACGTCAGCAACGATTGTTGGTTGGATGAACCAGCCTTTAGAATCGTCTCCTTCGCCACCTGCTAAAATTCTACCTTCTTCTTTACCAATTGCAACATAGCTCATTACTTTATCGAATGCAGCTTGGTCATTAACAGGACCCATGTTTGTACCTAATACAGCTGGGTTAGCAACTGTTAATTCTTTCGTTAATTCAACAGCACGATTTAATACGTGATCGTATACATCTTCGTGGATTACTGCACGAGAACATGCAGAACATTTTTGTCCTGAGAATCCGAATGCTGATGCAACGATAGATTTAGCTGCTAATTCAAGATCTGCTTCTTTATCAACAACGATTGTATCTTTACCGCCCATTTCAGCGATAACGCGTTTTAACCAAATTTGGCCTGGGTTTACTTTCGCTGCGCGCTCATAAATACGGATACCTACATCACGAGATCCAGTGAAGCTAATGAAACGTGTACGAGGGTGATCTACTAAGTAGTCACCAACTTCAGAACCATTACCTGGTACAAAGTTTACTACGCCAGCTGGTAAGCCAGCTTCTTCTAATACTTCCATGAATTTCGCTGCTACTACAGGAGTTGTACTAGCTGGTTTTAGTAATACTGTGTTACCAGAAACTAAAGCAGCTGTTGTCATACCTGCCATAATTGCGAATGGGAAATTCCAAGGAGAAATGATAACACCTACTCCTAATGGAATGTAAGAGAAACGATTATATTCAATTGGACGGCTTTCTACTGGAATTCCGTCTTTTAATTTCAACATTTGACGACCATAATATTCCATAAAGTCGATTGCTTCTGCTGTATCAGCATCTGCCTCATTCCATGGTTTACCTGCTTCTTTTACAAGAATAGCAGAGAATTCATGTTTTCTACGACGAACGATCGCTGCAGCACGGAATAAAATGTCTGCACGCATTTCTGGCTTTGATTTTCTCCAAGTTTGGAATGTTTCATCCGCTACTTGCATTGCTTTTTCAGCTAACTCACGGCTTGCTTTTGAAACACGACCAACAAGTTCCTCTTTATTTGCAGGGTTTACAGAAACAATTTTGTCTTCTGTAGTGATTTTTTCTCCCCCAATAATTAATGGATAGTCTTGCCCAAGATAAGATTCTACTTTCTTTAAACCTTCTTCAAACGCTAATTTGTTAGCCTCCACTGAAAAATCTGTAAATGGCTCATGTTTGTATGCTACTACCATTATTTTTAGCCTCCCCTTAGAAAAACGTTTACATTTTACAACATTATTCTACACGATAATTTAGATTTATTCAAATATTCCTAGACTTATATTTTAAAAATTAATTAATTTTTAAAATATAATAAAAAGACAGAGTTATACAAATGTATAACTCTACAAAATATGAGTATATTCCAAAACGTTTTTGCTAATCAATAAAATAGTTACTAACAAGAATAAAGTTCTTACATATCCAACACCTTTTTGAACTGCAAATTTCGATCCAAAATAAGCGCCCAAAATCATCGATAATCCCATAATAATACCGTATTCAAAATGAATTACGTCTAAAAATAAAAAAGTGATTAACGATACGATATTACTAACAAAATTCAAAAGTTTTCCAGATGCTGCCGCTTGAATAAAATCCAAACCAATTAATAAAAATGCAAAAATTAAAAAGGATCCTGTCCCTGGTCCAAAAAATCCATCGTAAAACCCTATCATTAAAATAACAAAGAAAAATATTAATGTTTTTCTTTTCGTCATCTTCTTATAGGTAGATACACTTCCCCAATCCTTTTTCGCAATAATATAAATAGCAATAAATACCAACATTACAAGCACTAACGGACGTAAAATATCTGGAGGAATAAACTTTACTACTAAAGCACCTGCTACTGCTCCTATAACAGTTAACGGGATTAACTTTCCTACAATTTTAAAATCGACCTTTCCCGATCGAATAAAGTAAATCGCACTCGTAAACGTCCCCATCGTTGCAGCTAATTTATTCGTTGCAATTGCCGAAGCTGGTGGTAAACCAACAAACATAAGTGCCGGAAGCGAAATTAATCCTCCACCACCAACAACTGAATCAATAAAAGCTGCTAAAAAACCGAATGCAATTAATAAAATAATGACTTGAAAACTTAATTCGTCCATGCGCTTTACCCCTTATCCCATTATTTATAACATTTTAAATTATAACAAAATTACCCAAGAAAAAAAGCCGTTCCATAAAGGAACGGCCCTTCTAATTAATCTAAAATTTTCACATACGGCTCATCTTGCTTCGCCTCACGTATAATAATCGCTTCTGGACGTTCTACAGATTTAATCGTTACTTGTACTTTCATATAATTCGGGAAGTATTCCATAACAAGCCCGGCTACATATTGTGTAAAGCCAATTATTTCTGCTTTCCCATTAAACTGGACAGGAATATCGAGCTTTATTTCTCTTAATTCATCGTCTCTATACATACCAGTACCGATAACAGCTGTATAGTCGCCTTGGAAATAATCGCTTAATTTTGCCTTGAAGTTTGATACTCTCGCCAGATCTTCACGTTTATTATCTGTTTTCGCTTGTTCAGATGGGAACAAATAGTATTTCTCATTAATTTGTTTCCAATCCTCAACCGTTTCACTGCCTTTTTCAACATTCGCATAAGAAACAAAGTTACCTGGTACGAGCGAAGACTTTGGAGCCTGACGATAAATCGCAAATGTTATCGGAACATTTTTTGCTTCAGACTTTTTTTCGTGCATAACTTTCAAGATTTCTTGCGCCATTTTTTTCCCTTCAGCTAACATTTTTTCTTGCTCAATTTTAGCCTCACGCGGATAACCATGCTCTTCCTCATAATAATGAACCGAATTCATCGCTAAGCCAACTACAATGCCTTGGAGCTCACCTTTCTCATCTTTCTCGTCTTTTTTCACATAATAATCATGCTCTAAAATATTCGAAATATATATTGGATTTTTTTTATTTTTTTCCTCTAATGATCCAGATCCTTCACCTAACGCTGGGTTTAAACCAATGTTTGGAAACTTAACTGCATCCTTTTTTAATTTGTCCTCTAGTTCTTTTTGTTCAGCAACTGTACGCTTTCTTTTAACAAGCATTTGTATAGTTTGAGCATCTAGAACATCTCCACCTTTAAAGAAATGTTCTTTCGTACTAAATGATTCTTTCGCAATACGCATTAATCCTGTTTCAAATTCATCTATATCAAGACGATTACTTACTCCTTGCACAACTAAGCCACGTGCGTTTCCTCCCTCAAATGGAATAGTCGTCTTATAATATTCATCCGAAATAGAGTAATTCGGGACGATTGCTTGCTCTTTTGCTTTCCCCGATTTCTCAACCACTTTTTCATCTTTATCGGCACCTGCACTACACCCACTTACAAGTAGGCCAAGGCTTAATACCGCTAATGCTATTTTTTTCATGGTAAGTTTGCACCTCTTACTTATTTAGCTCTTGTAAGAACCTCTCTTCATTCCAAACCTCAACATTATGTTTCTCCGCTTGTGCTAATTTCGAACCTGCCGCTTCACCTGCAACAACTAAATCTGTACTTTTACTAACACTTCCTGTTACTTTTCCACCTAATGCCTCAATCTTCTTCTTCGCTTCACTACGTCCCATCACTTCTAATTTCCCTGTTAAAACGACAGTTTTTCCTGCGAAGTACGACTCAACGTTTTGTAAATCAGCAATTTTCATGCCTTTATATGTCATGTTCACGCCGTATTCTTTAAATTGTTGTAATAACTCTAATACGTCTTCATTATCGAAATACGTTACTACGGATTGAGCCATTTTTTCACCAATTTCATTAATTGCTTTTAGTTCTTCTTCCGTTGCCTTCACAAGCGCATCCATCGTTTCGAAATGCTCTGCAAATGTACGTGCCGCTTTCGCTCCAACATGGCGAATACCAAGACCGAATAATAATCGCTCTAATGAGTTTTCTTTAGAATTCTCAATTGCTTGTACTAAATTCGTTGCTGATTTTTCTCCAAATCGTTCTAGCTGTAATAATTGCTCTTTCGTCAACGAATATAAATCAGCAAATGTACGAATATAATCTGCCTCAAAGAGTTGTGTAATGACACGTTCTCCAAGTCCATCAATATTCATTGCATTTCTTGAAACGAAATGGATTAACCCTTCTCGAATTTGAGCAGGACAAGTTGGATTTATACAACGAAGTGCTACCTCTTCTTCTAAACGAACTAGTTCACTCTCACATGCTGGGCAATGCGTTGGCATATGATATTCTTCTTCCTCACCAGTACGCTTATCGAAAATAACATTCACAACTTCAGGAATAATATCTCCAGCCTTCTTCACAACAACGTAGTCACCAATTCGAATATCTTTTTCACGAATTAAATCTTCGTTATGTAAAGAAGCACGACGAACGATCGTACCAGCCACTCGCACTGGCTCTAGCTCTGCAGTCGGTGTTACAACCCCTGTACGACCAACACTTAATTCAATGCCTGTTAATCTTGTTACAACTTCTTCAGCTGGGAATTTATAAGCAATTGCCCATCTTGGACTCTTTGCTGTAGTGCCTAGACTTTCTTGAAGAGCAACATCATCTACTTTTATAACGATCCCGTCAATCTCATAATCAAGATGCGGACGTTTTTCTTGCCATTCTTCTACATAAGCTATAACTTCTTCAATTGTTTCACATGTGCGTCGATTTGGATTTGTTTTGAATCCAAGTTCACCTAAGAAATCAAGCGATTCACTATGTGATAGGATTGTTTTTTCTTCTACATTCGCAAGACCGTATACAAACATAGATAAGTTACGCTTCGCTGCAATTTTCGGATCAAGTTGGCGGATTGAACCTGCTGCCGCATTACGCGGATTCGCAAATACATCTTCACCATTTTGCTCTTTTTCTTCATTTAACTTAACGAATGAACGCTTCGGCATATAAGCTTCGCCTCGTGCCTCTAACGTTACTTCTTCATTTAAACGAAGCGGGATTGCTTTAATCGTTTTTAAATTTTGGGTAATATCTTCACCTGTTACACCATCACCACGTGTTGCCCCTTGAATGAAGCGTCCTTTTTCATAATGAAGTGAAACAGCAAGTCCGTCAATTTTTAATTCGCATATATATCTTACATTCGCATCATCAATTCCTTGACGTACTCGTCGGTCAAAATCACGTAAATCTCCTTCGTTAAATGCATTTCCCAAACTTAACATCGGTGACTTGTGTGTTACTTTTTCAAATATATCAAGAACCGTTCCCCCAACGCGAACGGAGGGAGAATCTTCACTCATAAACTCTGGGTTCTCTGCTTCTAATTTTATAAGCTCCTGCATATTACGGTCATACTCCGCATCAGAAACAGAAGGATTGTCTAACACGTGATATTGATAGTTAAATGTATTTAACAAATCACGTAGTTCTTCTATACGTTTTTTTGCTATCTCTTTTGACATATCCTCATTCCTTTCCTATTGTTTCGTCACAGGTGCAAATTTTGCTAACAAGCGTTTAACACCAATTGGGCTTGGGAACGCAATATCTAATTCTTTTGCATCACCTTCACCTTTTACACTTACAACTGTACCGATTCCCCATTTTTGGTGGGAAGCTTTATCGCCTACTGCCCAGCCGATTTGTTCGCCGCCTGTCGTCTTAGCTGCAGGACGCGCGAAAGCTGAGCGAGAACGTGTTGTAGTTGTAGTTGTCGTTTTACTGCTACTTGCCGTTCTTCCTTTTGCACCAAACGAAGTTTCACGCTTCGGCGCTGTTTCATTTAATGATTCTACTAGTTCTGTCGGGATTTCTGTAATGAATCGGGATGCGGCATTCATACTTGTTCTACCAAATAAAGTACGCATTTGTGCATTTGATAAATACAACTCTTCTTCTGCACGAGTAATACCTACATAAGCAAGACGACGCTCTTCTTGCATTTCATCTTCTTCCATTAGAGAACGAGTATGCGGGAATATTCCTTCCTCTAAACCAACAATAAAGACAACTGGGAATTCTAATCCTTTCGCTGAGTGCATCGTCATTAAAATAACTTCCTCACCAGCAGTTGGGTCTTCATCTACACGATCAATATCTGCAACAAGTGCTAAGTCTGTTAAGAATGCAACAAGGCTCTTATCTTCGCTTTGAGATTCAAATGTTTGCGTAACAGATAAAAACTCATCTAAGTTCTCTAGACGACCTTCCGCTTCTAACGTACGCTCGTTTTTCAACATGTCGCGATAGCCTGTTTTCTCAATAACTTCTTCTACCAATTCTGTAACAGATAAATACTCTTGCATATTTACCCAGTTGTGTAATAAACCTGCGAATTCTTTTACTGCCTTTGTAACCTTTGCACTTACTCCAACGTGCTCAATCTCATCGAATACAGCTGTTAATGAAATTCCATTTTGTACACCGTAATTAATAATTTTATCGATAGAAGTCGCACCAATTCCGCGCTTTGGCACGTTAATAATACGTGCGAAACTAATCTCATCATCTGGATTCCCAATTAAGCGTAAATACGCCAAAATGTCTTTAATCTCTTTACGGTCGTAGAACTTCGTACCGCCGACAATTTTGTAAGGAATATTAGATTTCAGGAAAATCTCCTCGACCATACGAGACTGCGCATTTGTACGATATAACACCGCAAAATCAGTATATTTTCGTTTTCCCATTTGAATATCGTCACGAATTTTTTTCGCAACAAAGTACGCCTCGTCCTTTTCCGTTGCAGCACGATAGTAAGAGATTTTGCTTCCAACTTCATTATCTGTCCATAATTTCTTCGGTTTACGATTCGTATTTCTTTCAATGACAGCATTCGCTGCATTTAAAATATTTTGTGATGAACGATAATTTTGTTCTAACAGAATAACTTGCGCATTCTCATAATCTTTTTCAAATGACAAAATGTTAGAAATGTCCGCACCACGCCAGCGATAAATTGACTGATCTGAGTCACCTACAACACATAAATTTTTAAAACGTGCTGCCAAATGTTTAACAAGAAGGTACTGCGCTTTGTTCGTATCTTGATACTCATCCACGTGAATATACTGGAATTTACGCTGATAAAACTCTAGTACTTCTGGAACACGTTCAAATAGTTGAATCGTCGTCATAATTAAATCATCAAAGTCTAATGAGTTATTTTTCAAAAGACGTTTTTGATATTCTGTATATACATCGCTCGTTAATTTTTCATATGGATCAGCAATTGTAATTTTCTTTGCATATTTATCCGCAGATAACAATTCATTTTTCGCATTACTAATACCAGCTAAAATAGAGCGCGGTTCAAATTTCTTCGGATCAATATTGCGCTCTTTCATAATTTTTTTGACTACAGTTAACTGATCACCTGAATCTAAAATTGTAAAGTTACGATTAATACCAATGCGATCGATATCACGTCGTAAAATACGTACACACATAGAGTGGAACGTAGAAATCCAAATATCTTCTGCTTCTGGTCCGACAAGTGTATCAATACGCTCGCGCATTTCACGAGCCGCTTTATTTGTAAAGGTAATAGCTAGTACATTCCATGGTGCTACTCCTTTTTCACCAAGTAAATACGCAATACGATGTGTTAACACACGTGTTTTACCACTGCCTGCGCCTGCCATTAATAGAAGTGGTCCGTTCGTTGTTTGTACTGCTTTTTGTTGCTGCGGATTTAAACCATTTAATAATCTATCTGTCATACTCATATATGCCTGCACCTACTCTCCTTTTACTGCTTTAACCGTTTTTAACGCTGCTTTTATATCATCATAAATAATATTTCCAACAACTACTGTATCAGCATACTGCGCCATTTCCTTCGCTTGTTCAGCATTAGAAATACCACCGCCATAATATAACTTAGCTTGTTTCAATTCTGCTTTCACATTTTTAACAAGTTCAACATCTCCATACGTACCGCTATATTCTAAATAAAATATCGGTAAACGTAATAGCTTGTCTGCTAAACGCGCGTATGCAATTACATCATCTTCTGTTACATCACACTTTGCATCTGTAAGCTGGGCTACTTTCGCTTCAGGATTTAAAACACAATATCCTTCCATAAAAATTTCGTCCCAATCCATAATATCCCCAAATTCTTTCAAAGCCTCATGATGAACGCCTGTTACCCATTCCACCTTTCGGCTATTTAAAACGCTTGGGATATAATAAAAATCGAATCCTGGTGTAATTGCTTCCACATCAGAAACCTCTAACACACAAGGAACTGCATATCTACGAATGCTAACTAGCATGTGTAGTACATTATCAATTGTCACCCCATCACTTCCGCCTACAATAACAGCATCTGTTCCAGACTCACAAATCATTTCTAAATGTTCGTCACTTAATTCCTTATTCGGATCAAGTTTAAATACATGTTTCCATCCGGAAATATCGTACATGAAAACACCCTTTCTTTTCTCAAGTTGTATATATTTCTGTTTAAAATAACAGTTTATTTTCATTAGGATTTTTTTAGTTCACCTTAAATATTTGTTTAAAGCGGAGAATTAAGCTTGAAATCCCCTGTTCCACATTTTTTAAACGCGAGGATTTAATTTTGAACTTCCTTTTATGCATTCTTTCATTATAACAAAAAAAGCTACTTACACACACGCACAATCCAACATCTTTTTCCACGTCAAATGTTGGATTACATATCCGAAAAATCAAAAGGGATACTAATAAAAGAAATAGTATTATCTATTTCAACTTTCATAAAAGGAGTGTTTTTCTAATGAAGCAAAATATCGGTACAATAAATGCCCTAATTCGAATTACACTCGGACTTGTCCTCTTCGGTTGTAGTGCAACGAAACTCGTGCGCAAACCTTGGTGCACTTGGTCTAACATTTTGCTATGGATTGGTGCAATGAAAGTTGCAGAGGGAATTGTTCGTTTCTGCCCTATTGTTGAAATGTGGAAATTCGGAAAATACATGAACATGGGGGCATTTAAAATGCCTAGCATGGATTTTGCTAAAAAGGGACATACTAAAGAAGAAGCGAATCAAACTTCCAATCACGACAAACCACAGTCAAATGGAAGTTATGACGCTTCTGACAAAGAGATTGAGTCAGCGATTGAAGATATAATCCTGGCAAAACCGCTTTGAATCATTTGTCACGATGCAAGATGCTCTCAAAGGGACTTAGCTGCTGCAGTGGGCGGTTAAGTCTTCTTTATTTTACCACGAAACAGAACGTACATTCTTATTTTAAGTATTTAAATATACATAATCAATAAAATTCAGAAAATTAGGTGTAAACCCCTTGCTTAAAATGATATAAAAGTGATATCATTTTTATATCAGGAGGCGATCATATGAAAGAAAAACAAGTATTTTACGTTAATGGTTTTCTTGGGATTATTGGAATTTTAATTTTAGCCGCTATCGGTGTATTTTTCCTTGTACAAGAAATTTTCATAGGAGCAGCATTAACTATTATTTTAGCTGCAGTTCTTGCTACAGGTATCGGGATTGTTCAGCCAAATCAAGCAAAAGTCATTACGTTTTTCGGTAATTATTTAGGAACAATTCGTCAAAACGGTTTATTTTTAACGATTCCGTTCGCGTTCCGTCAAACTGTATCGTTACGTGTTGAAAACTTTAATAGTAAAAAATTAAAAGTAAATGATGTCGACGGCAACCCAATTGAAATTGCAGCTGTTATCGTATATAAAGTTGTTGATTCTGCAAAAGCAATGTTCGGCGTCGAACATTATGATCGATTTGTAGAAATTCAAAGCGAAACGGCAATCCGCCACGTTGCAACGAAATATCCTTATGACAATTTTCAAGATGAAACTTGCATTACGTTACGTGGAAACACTGAAGAAATCTCTGAAGAATTAAAACGTGAGTTAGAAGCACGCCTTGAAATTGCTGGCGTAGAAGTATTAGAAACTCGTTTAACACATTTAGCTTACGCAACAGAAATTGCCCATGCAATGCTACAACGTCAACAAGCAAAAGCAGTATTAGCTGCTAGAAAAGAGATTGTTGAAGGTGCTGTGAAGATGGCCAAAGATTCAATCCATATGTTAGATGAAGAAGGCGTACTAGAACTCGATGACGAGCGTAAAGCAAATATGGTGAACAACTTATTAGTTGCCATCGTTTCAGACAAAGGTGCGCAACCAGTTATTAATACAGGAAGCCTATACTAAAAGGTTGTAAATCCTTATGGCTAAAAAGAAAAGCTTTCCATTACGTATTGATCCTGAATTACACGCAGTCATCGAAAAATGGGCGAATGATGAGTTTCGTAGCGTCAATGCACACATCGAATATTTACTTCGAGAAATGGCAAAGCAAAAAGGGAAATTAAAAAAGGATAAAGATGCATAAAAAATCCCGCTGAGGAATCAGCGGGATTTTTCACATATTAATTTCTCGTCATCTCATGCCCAATTGCACGATATCCTATATCACTTCGGTAAAATAGACCATCACTCTCAATTTTACCGATTTCTTTATATACTTTATCTTTTGCTTCTTGTAAACTATTCGCCTTACAAGCAACAAATAGTACACGACCACCGTTTGTCACAAAGTCACCATGTTTCATTGCTGTACCCGCATGGAAAACAATTACATCTTGCAATGCATCTAGCCCTTTAATAATTTCACCTTTTTTATATGCTTCCGGGTATCCTTTCGAAGCAAGCACAACACCAATTACCGATTCCTCTGACCATTGTAACGTTAACTCACTTTCATCTAATACAGCGTTACATACGTCCACTAAATCATTTTCTAAACGAGGTAATACAACTTCAGTTTCAGGATCGCCAAAACGTGCATTAAATTCAATTACCTTTGGACCATCATTTGTTAAAATAAGTCCCGCATATAAAATTCCTGTAAACGATCGATTTTCTTGGATCATCGCTTTAGCAGTTGGATGTAACACCGTTTTAATCGCCTCTTGAACTGCTGACTCCGAAATTTGTGGTACTGGAGAATATGCACCCATTCCGCCAGTATTTGGACCTTTATCACCATCAAAAGCTCGTTTATGATCTTGTGCAATTACCATCGGATGTACAGTTGTTCCATTCACAAATGCCATTAATGAAAATTCTTGTCCATCTAAAAACTCTTCAATAACAACTTTCTTACTCGCTTCCCCGAACTTTACATCTTGCAGCATTTCTTTCACAGCTTGTAATGCCTCTTCAAGTGTCATTGCTACCGTTACACCTTTACCAGCCGCTAAACCGTCTGCCTTAATAACAATTGGTGCACCAACCTTTTCAATGTACTTTACTGCTTCTTCATAGTCTGTAAAAGTTTCGTACGCTGCAGTTGGAATATTATATTTTTTCATAAGCTCTTTTGTAAAAGCTTTACTACCTTCAATAACAGCAGCCGCTTGATTCGGACCAAATACGCGAAGTCCCTCTTCTTTAAAACGATCAACAATTCCATTCATAAGTGGAATTTCTGGTCCAACGAAAGTTAACTCAATATGATTCTCTTTCGCAAATAAAACTAATGCATCAAAATCATTTTCATCAATATCAATTGGTGTTGCAACATCACGCATACCTTCATTACCTGGTGCTACATATACCTTTTCTACTTTTTCAGATTGTGCAAACTTCCAAGCTAAAGCATGCTCACGCCCACCGCGTCCAATTACTAAAACATTCATATTTCATCCCCCAATATTTAAATAAGTACAAACTAGAAGCTATGCTCCTAGTTTGCTTTTTCATATCAATCAAAGTTTAAAAAGGAAGGTTATCTTAACCGGACTTTTTAAACTTCCTCTATTAGTGTTTGAAATGACGTACGCCAGTGAACACCATAGCAATCCCATACGTATCCGCCACTTTAATAGAATCTTCGTCACGGATTGATCCGCCTGGTTGAATGATTGCTGTAATCCCTGCTTTTGCTGCTTCTTCCACTGTATCTGGCATTGGGAAGAAAGCATCAGATGCAAGTGCGCTACCTTGTGCTTTTTCACCAGCTTGTGTAATTGCGATTTTTGCAGAACCTACACGGTTCATCTGTCCAGCACCGACACCAATTGTCATATCATCTTTTGCTAAAACAATTGCATTTGATTTCACATGCTTTACAACTTTCCAAGCTAATTTTAAATCTTTCCATTCTTGCTCTGAAGGTTCACGTTTCGTTGGAATTGAAATTGTACTTTCATCTAATGATAACGTATCTTCCTCTTGAACGAGAAGGCCACCTTGTACAGAAGTTAATTTTTTGCTTGCGCTTGTCGCCTTTTCAATATTTACAGTTAATAAACGTAAGTTTTTCTTACTTTGTAACACTTCTAAAGCTTCTTTCGAGAAAGAAGGTGCGATAATAATCTCTAAGAAAATTTCGTGTAACTTTTCAGCTGTAGCTTTATCAATTTCACGATTCGCTGCAATAATGCCTCCAAAAATGGATACTGGATCCGCTTCATAAGCACGTGTGTATGCTTCATGAATATCCGTACCTACTCCAACACCACATGGATTCATATGTTTTACTGCTACTACTGCTGGTTCTGTAAATTCTTTCACGATACTAAGCGCTGCATCTGCATCGTTAATATTGTTATACGATAATTCTTTGCCATGTAATTGTTCTGCGTATGCAACAGAAGAAGTTGCTGCGAATGGCGCTTTATAGAAAGTTGCTTTTTGATGTGGGTTCTCGCCATAACGTAAATCTTGCTTTTTCTCAAATGTCACAGTTAATGTTTCAGGACTTTCTTCACCCATTTGCTCTGTTAAGTAGTTAGAGATTAACGCATCATATGCTGCTGTATGGCGGAATACTTTCGCTGCTAATTTACGTTTCGTTTCTTCTTTTACTTCACCGTTCTCTTTCAGTTCTGCTAATACAACATCGTAATCTACTGGATCTACAATTACCGATACAAATTTGTGATTTTTCGCAGCAGAGCGAATCATTGTTGGGCCACCAATATCAATATTTTCAATTGCATCAGCAAATGTTACATCAGGCTTAGCGATTGTTTCTTTGAATGGGTATAAGTTAACGACAACAAAATCAATTGGCTCTATACCTAACTCGTTCATTTGTGCTACATGCGTTTCATTATCGCGAACTGCTAATAGACCACCATGAATATTTGGATGTAATGTTTTCACACGACCATCCATGATTTCTGGGAAACCAGTTACTTCAGAAATACCGATTACTTGTAAGCCGTTTTCTTCTAGTAATTTTTTTGTACCGCCTGTTGATATAACTTCGATCCCTTGTTCTAGTAAACCTTTAACAAATTCTACTACTCCTGTTTTATCTGAAACACTTACTAATGCACGCTTTTTCATTTACCCTTCACCCCTGGTTGTATGTTAGTTAACAGTTGGTTCTTTCGTAGATTGAACAATTTGATTCACTGTATTTACGTATAACTTATGTTCAACTTGTTGAATTTTCGTTTGTAAGCTTTCTCTCGTATCCCCTTCAGAAACAACTACTGCTTCTTGTGCAATAATTGGCCCTGTATCCATACCTGCGTCTACATAATGAATCGTTACTCCAGTTACTTTCACACCTGCTTCTAACGCTTGACCAACAGCATCTTTCCCTGGAAAACTCGGTAATAGTGATGGATGAATATTAATAATCCTTCCGCCATAAGCTTCTAGTAAAGTTGGTCCAATTAAACGCATATATCCAGCTAAAATAACATAATCAATTTCATACTCTTCTAGCTTCTTTAATATCTCTTTTTCAAACGCTTCTTTTGACTCATATGCTTTCGCTGAAAAAGCGAAACACGGAATATGATGATAATGTGCTCGCCCAACAGCGCGTGCTTCTGGTTTATCACATACTAATAAACTAATTTCCGCATCCAATCTTTTTTCTTCTACTGCATTAACGAGAGATTGAAAGTTAGATCCGCTTCCAGAAGCAAAAACTGCTAATCTACTCATAGCGCTGTGCCTCCATTAAAAGTAACGCCAGCTCCTTGTACAGTGCGTCCAATAATACGAGCAGTTTCTCCTTGCTCTTCAAGAAGACGAACAACATCTTTTGCATCTTCTTCCTTCACCGCTACTACCATACCAATACCCATGTTAAAAATATTGAACATTTCTTTCTCTTCCAACTTGCCAACTTCTTGAAGTAAACTAAAGATCGGCTGAATTTCCCAAGATCCTAATTCAATTTCTGCACCGATTCCTTCTGGTAACATACGTGGAATATTTTCAATGAATCCGCCACCTGTAATATGTGCCATACCGTATACTTCATATTTCTTCAATAGTTCTAAAATAGGTTTGACATAAATTTTCGTTGGTTTTAATAATTCTTCACCAAGAGGTAGCTCTAAGCGTCCGTAAATGCGATCTAAAGATAGTTCTCCATCTTCTAGTAATACTTTTCGTACTAAAGAATAACCGTTACTATGAATACCGCTAGATGCTAAGCCAATTAATACGTGACCAGCTTCAATTTTTTCACCTGTTACAATTTTCTTTTTATCAACGATCCCAACTGTAAAACCAGCTAAATCGTATTCTTCTGTAGAATACATTCCTGGCATTTCAGCTGTTTCTCCACCAATTAAAGCACAGCCTGCTTGGCGACAGCCCTCTGATATACCTTTGACGATGTTTTCAATTTTACTAGGTTCAGCTTTACCACAAGCAATATAATCAAGAAAGAAAAGCGGCTCTGCTCCTTGCACAACAATATCATTTACACACATTGCAACCGCATCAATACCAATTGTGTCATGTTTATCTGCCATAAAAGCGAGCATCAATTTCGTTCCCACGCCATCTGTTCCAGATACTAATACAGGTTCTTCTAATGCAAATTTTGATAGGTCAAACATACCTCCAAAACCGCCTAAACCGCCTAGTACTTCTTTTCTCATTGTTGTTTGTACGTGTTTTTTCATGCGAGATACCGCTTCATATCCAGCTTCAATATCTACTCCTGCTTGCTTATATGCATTCGCCATCGTTATCTACACCTCGTCTTTTAATTTCTCCCTATCCTGTGCGGGCCGTTTTAAGAAAGAAGCTAGCTTCTACATCAAAAAGAAGTAGAAGCTTTTTTCTTCTTATTTTATACTTTCTAAAAGCTCTTGCTCATAATCATAAAGAGCTGTTGGATAATCTCCATTGAAGTACGCCATACATAGGCCACCGTATTTCCCTTCATATGGACGTCCAATTGCATCTACTAATCCATCTTCACTTAAAAATGTTAATGAGTCTGCACCAATCATTTCACGAATTTCTTCTACCGTATGATTTGCTGCAATTAATTCTTTTCTCGTTTGAATATCAATGCCATAGAAACATGGATATTTCAAAGGTGGTGAAGCTATTCTTACGTGAACTTCTGTCGCTCCAGCCTCGCGAAGCATACGAACAATTCGTTTACTCGTTGTTCCTCGTACGATAGAATCATCAATCATAACAACTCGTTTCCCTTCAACTACACCTCTTACTGCTGAAAGCTTCATCTTAACCCCTTGCTCTCGCAGTTCCTGAGAAGGTTGAATAAACGTACGTCCAACGTAACGATTTTTAATTAATCCTAACTCATATGGAATGCCTGTCGCCTCCGCATAACCAATTGCTGCTGAAATGCTAGAGTCTGGTACACCAGTAACAACATCAGCTTCAATAGGAGCTTCTGCCGCCAAACGTTTCCCCATGTTTTTACGTGCTGCATGGACATTAACACCAGCGATATTTGAATCTGGGCGTGCGAAGTAAATGTATTCCATACTGCAAATTGCATGTTCTACATCATTTGTAAAACGATCTACGTGAATTCCTTCATCATTAATGATAAGTAATTCACCCGGTTCTACATCACGAATGTATGTTGCACCTACTACATCAAAAGCACATGTTTCAGATGCTACAACGTAAGCATCTCCCATCTTTCCAATTGAAAGGGGACGGAATCCATTTGGATCTAGCGCAACAATCATTTCATTTCCAGTTAGTAAAAGATATGCAAACGCACCTTTCACTTTATTTAGAGCTTCTTTTACACTTTCAATTAACGAATCTTTCGTACTACGTTTAATAAGATGTAAAAGTACTTCTGTATCTGAACTTGTTTGAAAAATACTTCCCTCTGCCTCTAATTCACGGCGAAGCATTTTTGCATTAATTAAATTCCCGTTATGAGCTAATGCCATACTATGATCAGAAAAACGGAATAGTAATGGTTGAACGTTAGCCACTTCACTTCCACCAGCCGTCGCGTATCGTACGTGTCCGATTGCTGATTTTCCGTTCAATCCTTCTAGCTCTCCTCTTGAAAACACTTCTGATATTAAGCCTAACCCCTTGTGACCGACGATTTTTTCTCCATTATTTACGACAATGCCTGCGCCTTCTTGTCCACGGTGCTGTAAACTGTGCAATCCGTAGTATGAAACTTGTGCCGCATTTTCATGCCCCCAAATTCCGAAAACGCCACATTCTTCGTTTAACCCCTTTATTTCAGCAAGCATGGGATTGCCCCTTTCCAAGCCTTTCTCATTTCATCTACATTTGCTGTAAGTAACACTTCATTTTCTTCATTATGAATTGTCACTTCATTTGTATTTGTTACTTCTCCAACTTGAATTGCTTCTACCGCTTTCTCAAACGCTTCTTTATTTTCACGTTTTACAGTTATCACGAAGCGAGATTGTGATTCCGCAAATAATGCCGCTGTTGCTTCCCCGTCTAATTTCACAGTAGCACCTAAGCCGTTAGCACCAATTGCACTTTCTGAAATCGCAACTGCTAAACCACCTTCAGCAACGTCATGTGCAGATTGAACAAGGCCAGCTTGAATTGCTGCTAATACTTGTTTTTGACGTTTTAATTCTACGTCTAGATCGATACTTGGTGATTTGCCGAAAATTTTGCCGTGAAGCATTTTCTGTAATTCACTTCCACCAAACTCAGCTTTCGTCTCTCCGATAACATAAACTAAATCGCCAGCTTGCTTAAACTCTTGTGTTGTTACATGTTTTAAATCGTGTACAAGTCCAACCATCCCAACTGTCGGTGTTGGGTATACCGCTTCACCACTACGTTCGTTATACATTGATACATTTCCGCCAATAACTGGTGTTTGTAATGTGCGACAAGCTTCACTCATACCATCTACTGATTTCTCAATTTGCCAGAAGATTTCTGGTTTTTCTGGGTTACCGAAGTTTAAGCAATCTGTAATTGCAAGTGGCTCCCCGCCAGAACATACGATATTACGTGCTGCCTCTGCTACTGCAATTTTACCGCCCATTTCTGGATCTAAATAAATGTAGCGAGAGTTACAGTCTGTCGTCATTGCTAATCCTTTTTCTGTACCGCGTACACGTACAACCGCTGCATCTGAACCTGGTGTAACAACTGTGCTTGTGCGAACTTGATAATCATATTGATCATAAACCCACTCTTTACTTGCAATCGTCGGTTGTTGTAATAGAGCGAATAGCGTTTCTTTATAATTTTCTACTTTTGGTGTTTCCATTTTCATCTGCTGGAATTCAGCAAAGTATGCTGCTTCTTTTGATGGTTTATGATAAATTGGCGCTTCTTCTGCAAGGGCATCTGCTGGCACTTCAGCTACCATTTCACCTTTATGGAATAAACGAAGCATTTTGTCTTCCGTTACTTTCCCCATCGTAACGGCTGCAAGACCATACTTCTCAAATAAATCTACTATTTCTTGCTCTCTACCTTTTTTCACAACTATTAGCATACGCTCTTGTGATTCAGATAGCATCATTTCATATGGTGTCATTCCTGTTTCACGCTGTGGTACATCATCTAAGTACATTTCAATACCCATTCCTGCTTTACTTGCCATTTCTGCAGAAGATGATGTTAAACCAGCTGCCCCCATATCTTGAATTCCAACAAGTGCATCTGATTGAATAAGTTCTAAGCAAGCTTCAATAAGAAGTTTCTCCATAAATGGGTCTCCTACTTGAACTGCTGGACGCTTCGCTTCTGAGCTTTCAGATAACTCTTCAGATGCGAATGTTGCACCGTGAATACCGTCACGACCAGTTGATGCTCCTACGTACATTACTGTATTTCCAGCACCGTGCGCTTGCCCTTTTTTAATATCTTCGTGGTTAATTAAGCCTACACACATTGCATTTACAAGTGGATTTCCTTCATAACATGGATCGAACTGTACTTCGCCGCCAACAGTCGGAATACCGATACAGTTACCGTATCCTGCAATCCCTGCTACTACTTCTTCGAATAAATATTTCACACGTGGTGATTGTAATTCCCCAAATCGAAGTGAGTTTAATAGAGCTACTGGACGTGCTCCCATAGAGAATACGTCACGGATAATACCACCAACGCCTGTTGCTGCTCCTTGATATGGTTCAATAGCAGAAGGATGGTTATGGCTTTCCATTTTAAATACAACCGCTTGATTATCACCGATATCTACAATTCCAGCACCTTCCCCAGGTCCTTGCAAGACGCGCTCACCTGTTGTTGGGAATTTTCTAAGCACTGGTTTTGAATTTTTATAACTACAATGTTCTGACCACATTACAGAGAATAAACCTGTTTCTGTATAATTTGGCAGACGACCTAAAATCTTTTCAACCATGGCAAACTCTTCGTCTGTTAGCCCCATTTCCGCATATATGCGCTCTTCTTTAATTTGTGTTGGATTTGGTTCAAGCATTAACGACATATGTTTCCCTCCACTGTTTTAAGATAGATTGAAAGACTTTTAACCCTTCAGCACCGCCAAGTAGTTCATCTACAGCACGCTCTGGGTGTGGCATCATACCAAGTACATTTCCTTTTTCATTTACAATACCAGCAATATCTGAAACGCTTCCGTTCGGGTTTTCTACGTAACGAAATGCGATTTGATTATTCTCTTCTAATTGTTTAAGAGTCTCTTCATCACAATAGTAATTCCCCTCACCATGTGCAATTGGAATATTGATTACTTCATCTTTTTCATATTGTGATGTAAACATCGTTTCATTATTTTCAACACGTAACTGAACTGTTCGACACATAAATTTTAAGTTTTCATTTCTCATTAATGCTCCTGGTAATAATCCTGATTCAACAAGAATCTGGAATCCATTACATACACCTAAAATTGGCTTTCCTTGCTCAGCAGCTTTTTGTACTGCTTTCATTGCATTTGCAAAGCGAGAAATAGCACCGCAGCGTAAGTAGTCACCGTAAGAGAAACCACCTGGTAGTAGAATTGCATCATATTCATCTAAATTCTCTGTATCGTGCCAAACGTAATCTACTTCTTCGCCAAGCTCATCTTTAATTGCATGGAACATATCGACATCACAGTTCGAACCTGGAAATACTATTACGGCAAATTTCACTGTGCGACAACCTCCTCAACTTCATAACGGAAGTCTTCCATTACAACGTTTGCTAATAGTTTTTCACACATTTCCTTTACCTTGCTATCTAAGTCAGTTACCGATTTATCAATTGTTAGTTCCATGTATTTTCCAATTCGAACATCCTGTACTTCTGTGAATGAAAGGCTATGAAGTGCTCCTTTTACTGCTGTTCCTTGTGGATCTAATACGCTTTCTCTTAATGTTACATATACCTTAACTTTATACATGTGAAATTCCCCCTAAACGTTTTAAAATCTCTTCATAAGCATCTGTTAAATTTCCAAGATCACGACGGAATACGTCTTTATCAAACTTCTCATTGCTCGTTTCATCCCATAAACGGCAAGTATCTGGTGAAATTTCATCTGCTAAAATGATTTCTCCTTCATCCGTTACACCAAACTCTAATTTGAAATCTACTAATCTTACACGACAGCTTGCGAAATGATCAATCAACACTTGATTGATTTGTAGAGCCATATCTCGTAATACGCTTACTTGCTCTGGCGATGCAACGTTTAATACACGAATATGATCTTCCGTTACAAGCGGATCTCCTAAATCATCATCTTTGAAGTAAAATTCTACGATTGGTTCTGCAAGTACAGTTCCCTCTTCCATTCCTAATCGTTTTGAAAGACTTCCTGCAATTACATTTCTTGTGACAACTTCTAAAGGAATAATACTCACTTTTTTAACAAGTTGTTCTGTTTCAGATAGCTTCTCAACAAAGTGTGTTTTAATTCCTACTTCTTGTAACTTTCTGAACAATAAAGTTGTAATCTCATTGTTCAAACGACCTTTTCCTGTAATCGTCTCTTTTTTCTCCCCATTGAAAGCAGTCGCACTATCTTTGTACTCTACCCAAACCATATCTGCTGATTCTGTACGATAAATTCTTTTTGCCTTACCTTCATACAGCAATTCTAGCTTTTGCATTTCGCAAGCCCCCTGTAGTTTGAAAAATGTGAATAATTTTTTTATAAAGAATGGCACAGAATGACTCTATTCTGTGCCATATGAAATTTTACGCTTCGTTTAATCCGAGGCGTTCAAAGATTGTATCAACGTGTTGCATATGATGCTCATAGTTGAAGCATTCATTAATTTCTTCTTGTGTTAACTTGCTCGTAATACGCTCATCAGCTTCTACAAGCTCTTTAAATTGTACTTGTGTTTCCCAAGCTTCCATCGCTTTAGGTTGTACGATATCGTAAGCTTCTTCACGCACCATACCTTTATCGATTAATGTAAGCATTACGCGCTGAGAATAAATTAAGCCGTATGTTCTTGTCATATTGCGTTTCATATTCTCTGGGTATACAGTTAAGTTTTTAACGATATTACCAAAGCGATTTAGCATGTAATTTAACGCGATTGTAGCATCTGGTAAAATTACACGTTCTGCTGAAGAATGAGAAATATCACGCTCATGCCATAATGGAACATTCTCATAAGCTGTCATCATATAACCGCGGATAACACGAGCTAAACCAGTCATATTTTCAGATCCAATTGGATTACGCTTATGCGGCATTGCAGAAGAACCTTTTTGACCTTTTGCGAAAGCTTCTTCAACTTCACGTGTTTCACTCTTTTGTAAACCACGAATCTCAACTGCCATCTTTTCGATAGACGTTGCGATTAATGCAAGTGTTGACATGTAATGAGCATGGCGATCACGTTGCAATGTTTGTGTTGAAATTGGTGCTGCTTCTAATCCTAAGTTTTCACAAACATACTTTTCTACGAATGGATCGATATTTGCATATGTACCAACCGCACCAGATAATTTACCAACACGAACTGTATTAGCAGCTTGTTTGAAACGCTCTACGTTACGTTTCATTTCTTCATACCAAAGACCAAGTTTTAAACCGAATGTTGTTGGTTCTGCATGAACACCGTGTGTTCTTCCCATCATGATCGTGTATTTATGCTCTTTTGCTTTATTAGCTAAAATACTTACGAAGTTTTCTAAGTCTTTTAATATGATTTCATTCGCTTGTTTTAAGATATAAGATAACGCTGTATCTACTACGTCTGTAGATGTTAAACCGTAATGAATCCATTTACGTTCCTCGCCTAATGCTGGTGTTTCTGATACAGCACGAGTGAATGCAACTACGTCATGACGTGTCTCTTTTTCAATTTCATAAATACGATCAATATCAAATGATGCATGCTCACGAATTTTCTTAACATCTTCTTTCGGAATATCGCCAAGCTCAGCCCATGCTTCACAAGCTAAAATCTCAACTTCTAACCACGCTTTAAATTTGTTCTCTTCCGTCCAAATTGCACCCATTTCTGGGCGTGTATAACGACTAATCATCTTTTTCCCTCCAACAGTTGTTCTTGATGGTCCCAAATATGCAAACTCTTCGCCTTTTCTAGAGCGACTTCAATATTATCATTTAAAATATTAACATGCCCCATTTTTCGCTGCGCTTTTGCTTCTTCTTTTCCATACAAGTGTAAATAGCACCCGGTTAATCTATTCACTTGTCTTAGGACCCCTTCTATATGTTCGCCTAAAATGTTTACCATGACAACTGGTTTTAACAAATTTGTTTCTCCAAGAGGTAAATTACAGATTGCTCGAATATGTTGGCCGAATTGACTCGTTTCACATGCATCCTGTGTATAGTGTCCTGAATTGTGAGGTCTTGGTGCTAATTCATTAATGTAAATCTTACCATCAGCTGTAACAAACATCTCTACCGCTAGTGTTCCCACAAGTCCTAGTTCATCCGCAAGCACTTTTGCATAAGCAATAGCTTTTTGAGAAAGTTCTTCTGTAATGCGAGCCGGAACGATGGATTCATGCAAAATGTTATTTACATGAATATTTTCCGCTACCGGAAATACTTTCGTTTCACCACTTACACTACGAATGACAATAACTGATACTTCTTTTTCAAAAGGCACCCATTTCTCTAAAATACACTCTGCTGCATTCGCAAGCTCTCGCGCTGTATCAACGTCATCCTCACTTCTTAAAACAACTTGCCCTTTCCCATCATATCCGCCTGTCGTCGTTTTTAAGACGGAAGGATATGATAATTCAGCGATTGCTTCAGTAAGCTGATCTTGATTTTGAACTAATCTATACGTTGCTACTGGTAATCCTGCTTTCTCAATCGCATGCTTTTCTGTAAAACGATTTTGTGTTTTACTTAACAACTGACTGCCTTGCGGTAAGTAAGCATGTTTTTCAAGCCATTGTAAACATCTATAATCAATATTCTCAAATTCATATGTGACAACATCACTGATCTCCGCTAAATGCTGAATTGCTTTTAAATCGTCATATGATGCAACAATTTCAATATCAGCAACTTGTGCACATGGTGAGTTTTTTGTAGGATCTAAAACAGCAATTTTATATCCCATCTCCTTAGCTGCCAATGCCATCATTCTTCCTAGCTGGCCGCCTCCAATAATACCGATTGTTTTTCCAGGTAAAATGATTCTCGTCATACTAGCTCACTACCTTCGCGCACATCTTTTTCAATTGCTTCTCTTCTCAATTCTAATGCATCATATATGTCATCATGGAATGATCCAAGTATTTGTGCAGCAAGTAAACCAGCATTTGTTGAACCAGCCTTACCAATTGCAACAGTTGCAACTGGAACCCCTCCTGGCATTTGGACGATGGATAATAATGAATCTAAGCCGTTTAACGCTTTTGATTGAACTGGAACTCCGATTACAGGAAGATTCGTCTTCGCTGCAACCATTCCTGGTAAATGCGCTGCTCCACCAGCTCCAGCAATAATAACTTTCAATCCACGTTCACGAGCCGTCTCTGCATATTCAAACATATAATCCGGAGTCCGATGAGCGGATACAACTTTTTTCTCATACGGTATATTTAATTCATCTAAAATGTCACAAGCATATTTCATTGTTTCCCAGTCTGACGTGCTTCCCATTATGACTCCAACTAGTGATTTCATATTAGAATCCCCCCGATTCAAATAAAAAAAGCCTGAAATAGAACATTTTCTCTTTTACTATGAGAGAAAGCGCTCTACTCAGGCATACGTATCCCTTGTGAATAGAAAAATACCGAGTGACTTTCCCTCATAGTCTAACGAATAACGGTCGTTAGGTAGAGACTTGCAGGCCATATCCCCGCGATTATATGAGGTCTTATATATTATTCTTTCTATGGCTATATTAACAATATTTCATAAACAATGTCAACAAATAATCGAATGTTTTTTTATTACTCATCAATAACGTTCGTGTTTTAGTTATATTCAAAAGAATAATTGTAACTATATGCAAGAAGGATAAGCAATTAGAATATATATTTCTAGAGATCTACCATACACAAAACGGTTTGTATATTAATTCCGTATGCTTTTATATAAAGTGAAACTTTAATCAACCTTCAACAATCGGGCTTTTACGGGCAGTTGATCCCACACCTA
Organism: Bacillus cereus group sp. MYBK101-2; assembly: GCF_051918845.1. Taxonomy (NCBI): domain Bacteria; kingdom Bacillati; phylum Bacillota; class Bacilli; order Caryophanales; family Bacillaceae; genus Bacillus; species Bacillus cereus group sp. MYBK101-2. The sequence continues at coordinate 225,043 of NZ_JBQAIE010000008.1, forward strand.
GCTTCTTTGCTTCCGCTGAAATTTGAGGTGGGGGTCTTACTGCCCGTTAATGCGGAATAAAGCATATCGTTTCTATTCCTTTGTATCGCATTCATTACTGTAATGATTGAATACTTATTTTCATTCTTATATCATCCCGCTTTTCTTACTCTCATTATGTAAAATATATACTTGTAGTAAGAAACTTGTAGTAAGAAATAACAGTTACCCTCAATAGCCTCATTTTCATTCTTTTCTCTCATTAAGATTACTAAATTTACGGATTATGACATTTGATATATATAAATAAACACGAAAAAACCTAAGTCGAAACGACTTAGGTTTTTGCTTGGCGACGTCCTACTCTCACAGGGACAAGGTCCCAACTACCATCGGCGCTAGAGAGCTTAACTTCCGTGTTCGGTATGGGAACGGGTGTGACCTCTCTGCCATCATCACCAAACTATTGAAGGCATATTCCTTCAAAACTAGATAACATTGCTACATATTATATGGTTAAGTCCTCGATCTATTAGTATTCGTCAGCTCCACATGTCACCATGCTTCCACCTCGAACCTATCAACCTGATCATCTTTCAGGGATCTTACTAGCTT
>NZ_JBQAIE010000009.1:0-200209 GCF_051918845.1 Bacillus cereus group sp. MYBK101-2
AACCCATTGTTTTTCTACTTATGATTGGGGTTTTTATCCATATACAGGAAAAATAAAAGAAGTTGTCTCCAAAAGTTCGTTTTTAACGACCTTTTGGGACAACCTCTTTTTGTGTTGAGCTTAAAGAGGGATAAGCGCTTGCAATCTTGAGATAAAGTAGGAATAGTTATTACTTTTTGTTTTACATAATAGAAAAATATTGAAGATAATACAGAAATAAGGTTGCGAAATCTATATGAAATATAAGTATAATAGTAGAGAAGAACTAGAAATAGGGGTGAATATTATGATTACATTAGAACAAAAGTTGGAGCAATACACACATACATATGGACAGTTAAAGGGAGAATTAAAATGGAAAACGAGTGATTCTCGAACAGGAATGATGATTGCTGCTATGTATACAAGTAGTGATAAATTGTTTGATCTTGGCCGTTTTTTAGAGATTAGTAGTTTTATTAAGAATCAAGTAGGGATGTTTTCATACTTGAAGTCTTATCATCGCTTTGTGGTGGCCGCAACTTTAGATATTCACTTTACAGATTATAAGAAAGCTTTTCAGAGGTTTTTAGATTTATATGAACAATTGGTCGCTGGTGGTTTTAGCCGAAGTATATTTACTTATCTCGCAGCAGCTGTACTTTTAACAGAAGAAAATGAACAGCATGGCACGCACATTCAGCGTTCGATGCAAGTATATAAACGTATGAAAGAGGATCACCTTTTTCTTACAAGTACAAATGATTACCCACTTGCAGTTTTACTAGCAGGACAATCAGAGAATGTAGAAACACTCATGGACCGAGTGGAACGTCTGTATCAGAAACTAGCGAAAGCTGGTTTGCGTAAAGGGAATGATCTTCAGTTTTTAAGTCATATCCTCTCACTAAAGAAGGATGTTCGTGAAGAAATGTTAGTTGCAACATGTACAAACATATGGAATTCGTTAAAAAAAGAAAAGGTAAAAGTGAAACAGATGCATTACCCAGCCATAGGTCTACTAGCGTTACTTGAAGATGGAGAAAAAGAGATTTATGCTATTAAAGCGTTGATTGAAAAACTGCAGGGGGAGAAATTATTCCGTTGGCATACAGATGCGAATATTCTTATTGCTATTCAACTGTTCGTAAGTCAGAAAGGTGAGGAAAGTAAAGCTACCAACACAGGTTTACAAACAATGATAGAAGTCCTCATCCAAGCACAACAGGCAGCTATGATGGCAACGATTGCTGCTTCATCTGTAGCAACATCTTCTGCTAGTAGTAGTTCATAATGTGCAACTGCTTATGCTATTGTAAATTATAACGCCTTTGATAAGGATGGTTTAAAAAATATTACTAAAAAAAGCCCATCACCCTCTAATGAGTGATGGGCTAACTATTTTTATATAATCAGTATTATCTTTTCAACTGCTTCAAATGTTTGAGTTGTGTAACAATCATAATGCTAATAACAACGAGTAAAAACCATGAGCTGATTTTACTTAAGTGAACGAGATTCCAAGCTTCCCGTTGGTTTGGATATTGCCATGCACCGAAAAATGTTGCGATGTTTTCTGCAATCCAAATAAAGAATCCGATAAGAAAAAAGGAGAGAACGAGCGGCATTTTATATGTAAAGCCTCGTAATGAAAATTCCACAAATGTTCGAAAGAAAACGATGAATAGAAGTAAGGTTAAGAACCATCTAAAATCGTATAGAAAATGATGTGTGAAAAAATTGAAGTAAATCATTGCTCCTAGAGGTATTACAAAAATAGCTTTCGGCCAATGATACATTTGTAAATGTAGTCTTCTCCACGCTTGGCATATGTAACTTGCAACACTTGCATACATAAAGCCGCTGTAAAGTGGAACTCCAAAAACCTTTGAATACGCCTCTTCCGGATAACTCCATGAACCGAAATGAACTTTATATATTTCTAGTAAAAGGCCGATGAGGTGGAAGACAGTAATTACTTTTAATTCGTCTTTCGTCTCAAGGCCAGTCTTGTACATAAACCACTGCATAAGAAGACATACGATGAGTATGAAATCATAGCGGTATAACCCTGGGATAGAAATGATTTTTGATAGGGCTAGTGTTAAGAAAATAACGACTGGGAATAAACAGGATAATGCTTGCTCGTAAGTGAAATGTAATAGTTGTTTTATATAGAACATTGTATCTCCTTTTTGTTAGAAAAATCAAAATAATGACTAAGTATACTATAATTTAAAAAATAAACCAGTAGTCTATTTTGCATGTATTTGTAAGTTTTAGAAGGGAATTGTAATAAGTATTTTAATATGTAACAAAGTAAAAAATAGTTTGCTATTTAAAAGAAGTGGGGATATAATATCTAAATGAAAATGATAATTGTTATCAATATTGATTATAAATAAAAAATAATTATAAAAAACAACTGAATATAAAGGATGAAATGAAACATGTTACATAAGTCTACTATACGTGCTGGCAATAACCGCTGGATACATATTAAGTTCATATGTTTTATGAGCTTAACAATTATATGTTTAATTGGATCTATATTTTTGGCCGTCGCATTTGGTGCAAAGGATATTCATTTGCAAACGGTGTGGACAGCGGTTTTTGATTACAATCCGAAATTAACGCAGCATCAAATCATTTACGAATTAAGGCTCCCAAGGGTAATTGGCGCAGCAGTTGTAGGAGCAGCTTTTGCGGTCGCTGGGGCTGTTATGCAAGGAGTAACACGAAATCCTTTAGCTGATGCAGGTGTGCTTGGCATAAATGCAGGTGCGATGTTTGTAGTAGCACTTAGTTTTGCCTTTTTTCCGCATATGCCATATTCCTATTTAATGATTGTCTCTTTTATTGGAGCGGTTTTAAGTACAGTACTCATTTTTATTATCGGATCGGCCACATCAGGCGGATTAACACCGATGAGATTAACGATTGCTGGAGCAGTTATGGCCGCGCTATTGCATTCGTTGAGTTCAGGTATCGCGATTTATTATGACTTAAGTCAAGATTTAGCGTTTTGGTACGCTGGTGGTGTTGCAGGGGTTAAGTGGGAACACTTGAAATTTTTAGTTCCTATTATTCTCATAACAATTGTTTTTGCGACAGTATTAGGGCGGTCTATTTCACTCATATCAATGGGGGATGATGTCGCTACGAATTTAGGAGTAAAAACGAACCGAACGAGAATACTAGGGATGATTATAGTAGTCATTCTTGCAGGTGTATCTGTTTCAGCTGTTGGCTCTATTGGATTTGTAGGACTCGTTATCCCGCATATTGCTAGGAAATTAGTTGGTGTGAATTATCGACTCATTATTCCTATGTCAGCATTTTTAGGAGCTATGTTATTAGTTTTAGCTGACTTAGGGGCAAGAACAGTAAATCCTCCTAAAGAACTTGCGATAGGAATTATGGTGGCTCTTGTTGGAGTTCCGTTCTTCCTCTATATAGCACGTAAAGTTGGGAGGGAGCTATAAGTGAAGGGTCTTATTAACACAGATAAAAAAAGAGCCATTACTGTAACTACAATTTTTGGTTGTATTAGTATCGCTGTCATTTTGCTTAGCTTAAATACGGGGACACTTAGCATTGCACCGCTCAAAGTAATTCAAACGCTTTTCGGTCATGGTGATTTTGAAAGTGCAACCGTGCTATACGATTATCGTATGCCAAGAATTATAATCACAATGTTAGCTGGCATTGGCCTTGGGATTTCTGGTGCGATTTTACAAGGGTTATCACGTAATGCCCTTGCAGATCCTGGTATTTTAGGATTGCATTCAGGTGCATCTTTCGGACTAATTATTTTCGTTACTTTCTTTCATTCAATTAATGAGAATGCATCGATTTTAATACCGTTATTTACATTTGGCGGAGGAGTGCTAGCTGCATTTTTAATTATTATACTTGCGAGTGATCGATCAAAAGGTTTACTTCCTATTAGACTTATTCTCGTTGGTATTGCTGTTTCAGCTGGATTTAGTGCGATTTCGTTATTTTTCTCTCTCAAGTTAAATGATGAGACGTATACATTCGCTTCTAGATGGTTAGTTGGTAACGTGTGGGGAAGGGATTGGATTCATGTCCTTGCATTATTACCTTGGATTTTCATACTAACCCCGTATGCATGGCTAAAATCTAAAACGTTAAATGCATTGTCACTAGGTGATAGTGTGGCAGCAGGACTTGGTGTTTCTGTTCAAAAAGAACGGTTACTACTTTTAGCTACAGCGGTTGGATTATCTTGCGCGAGTGTATCGATGGCAGGAGGGATTGGTTTTATCGGTTTAGTTGCTCCGCATATTGCAAGAAAGTTAGTAGGTACTACGTATCAACATTTCCTTCCACTAGCTGGCATTATCGGAATGATTATTTTAGTGCTAGCAGATACGATAGGTCGTTCTATATTTGAGCCAAACTCTATTCCGGCTGGTGTAGTAGTGGCCGCATTAGGAGCACCGTATTTTCTTTATTTACTTACAAAAACAAAATAAATACTTCAAAGAGGAGAACATATGAAAAAGAAACTTACTATTTTATTTAGCATCATGTGTATTTTAGTATTAGCAGCATGTGGTCAAACGAAATCTAATGAAGAGGCAACGAAAAAAACGGAAAAAAGTAATGACCCAAAAATTGCTTCAATGTCTATTCATTTAACAAATGATTTACTTGCATTAGGAATTACACCAGTAGGTTCTGTAATTGGTGGAGATTTAAAAGATTTCTTACCGCATGCAAAAGAACAACTGAAAGATACGAAAAAACTTGGTGTTGTAACAGATCCGAATATGGAAGCGTTACTTCAGTTAAAGCCATCTGAAATTTATGTGGATGAAAAATACGCTGGAAAAGATGTAGCGAAATACGAAAAAATTGCAAAAACACATTCTTTCAATTTAGATGAAGGTACGTGGAGAGACCATTTAAAACAAGTTGGTAAACTTGTAAACCGTGAAAAAGAAGCGGATACATATATTCAAGATTACGAAGAGCAAGCAAAACGGGTAAAAAGTTTAATAGATAAAGAGTTAGGTAATAACGAAAAAGTAATGGCAATTCGCGTTACTGCAAAAGAATTACGAGTATTTAGCACGAAAAGACCGATGGGACCAATTTTATTCCAAGACTTAGGATTACAACCTGCAAATGGTGTAGAGAAAATCGATGGAAACCGTCCTTTCGAAGTCATTTCACAAGAAGTATTACCTGACTTTGATGCAGATGCTATTTTCGTTGTTGTAAACAGAGACGATAAAGCAAAAGCTGCATTTAAACAACTTCAAGAAACACCAATCTGGAAAGACTTAAAAGCAGTTAAAGGCAAGCACGTATACATTATTAATGACCAACCATGGCTTGACTATTCTGCTTTAGGTAACAAAATGGCAATGGATGAAGCGGAGAAAATGTTTACGAAATAAGAAGGATTCGAGAAAGCCCCACTCTAACGTTAGAGTGGGGCTTTCTGATAGAAATGTTTATAAGAGAAGCAGTGCAAAGAGATGGGAAGTGTTTTGATCGCATGATTATGGGGATATTGCGCGATGAATGGATAGAGCTGCAAGGTTAGAAAGTACATTCGAAATTATATATGTAGTATGCAGGAGATATAATAATAATTGGCGAATTTTTACAGTGTACTGATTGCATTTATAAGGAGCTATGTGAGATGAATTTAGAAAAAGCAAAACCAGTAAATGAAGAAGTCGCTGAATTAAAGGAACTAATTAAAGAATTACACGGAAGTGTACATCAACTTCAAAGCGAAGTGCAGCAACTAAGGCACGAAAGACCGGTTGTTGAAGTGAGAAAAGGTGTTCAATTATCGCCAACAATCGTTGGACAAATTGGTGGTATGATTTTAGGTGGGTTAGCAATTATCGGTATATTTTGGTGATGAAAAAAGGTATGCAGCATTATGCTGCATACCTTTTGTATTTGACGATATAATTTCATGCAATACAACTTTTACATTAAATAACGTAAATAAATGTAAGCATGTGATAATAGTAATGCAATGATTGTTAACGGCAAACCAATTTTTAAGAAGTCCATATACGAGAAAGCATGTCCTTCACGTTTTGCAATACCAGCAACGACTACGTTTGCGGATGCTCCGATTAATGTTCCGTTTCCTCCTAAGCAAGCTCCAAGTGATAACGCCCACCATAGTACTTCGATTTGTGGAGAGTCTACAGATAGTCCGAGTCCTGTAGCTAAATCTTGAATAAGCGGAATCATCGTTGCGACAAAGGGGATATTATCAATTGTCGCAGATGCGATGCCTGATACCCATAAAATAAGTACAGCGGCGAAACCGATATCACCATTTGTGACGTCAATTACTTCTTTTGCGAGTGAAGAAATAAGTCCGATATCAATTAAACCACCAACGAGAACGAATAGTCCGGCGAAGAAGAAAATGGTTACCCATTCAACGTGGGCAAATACATCTTCAATATCATGTTCTTTCACACCGATTAACATAAGAAGTGTAGCACCTGTCATCGCGATAACGGCAGCATCTACATGAATAATCGAATGAAGTACAAAGCCTAAAATAGTTAGTCCTAAAATCGAAATGGATTTTAAAAGGAGGCTTTGATCTTTAATATAATCTTTTTCGTTCAATGCCATTAATATTTTAATTTGCTCAGTTGTTGTTTTTAGTTTGTTGCGATACATGAAGTAAATAATGCCAAGTGTCACGATAGAAATAATAATTACGATAGGAGCTAAGTTCAGTAAAAAGGCATTGAAGTCTAAATGCTTATTTGCAGATCCAATCATAATGTTCGGTGGGTCACCGATTAATGTTGCTGTTCCGCCTATATTTGAAAATAGTACTTCTGCAATTAAATAAGGAACAGGATTTACTTTTAAAATACGTGTAATAGATAGTGTAACAGGTACGATTAATAAGACGGTCGTTACATTGTCCAAAAATGCAGATCCGACAGCAGTTAATAGGGATAGCAATAATAAAATGCGGATTGGTTTTCCGCCAGCTGCCTTCGCTGCTTTAATGGCCACAAATTCAAAGACGCCTGATTGACTCGTAATATGTACGAGAATCATCATCCCAATTAAAAGGGTGATTGTTTCCCATTGAATATGTGATGTGAAAGCAGCGTGTAAATCTACAATTCCAAAAATAATCATAATAGCAGCACCGAATAGTGCAATTACAGCACGATTCAATTTCTCAGAAATAATAAATCCGTACGTGACTAAAAATACGGCAATTGCAAAATAATATTGCCAATTTGCTACTTCATGTGCTGATTGTTCCAATCATGTCACCTTCTTTAAAGTATGTATTCAATTGTAAACATGCATCCCTCTGCATAATTTATATTGTAGCAAATTCAAAAAAGAAAGAAAACTATTTAACAAAGTGAAGGAAAAAATGTGTTTTTTACATATGATATAAAAAAATAAAGAAACACAGTGCAAATTATTAGGAAAAGTGGGCGTTGTCCTCTAATATAGAGATAGCAATTTACATTATTTTTGCGTAAAATGGTTTAAAGAGGTGAATTCCGATGGAAATAGTAAAAGATAGTTCTCTTATTCAAAATGAAATTGAACGTTTTGTAAATAAAGATGTATATATTCATTTAGAAACGACGAACGGAGCGTACGCGTCACACTTTAATGAAAAGATGATGACAGTTGGAGCATTCATTCGAAATGCAATTATTCGCTTTGAGCGCGGGAAAATAACTGGAACAAACCCATACCGAGTTGGTTTAAAGATGGATCACGGCTGGGTATATGCTGAAGGTATTACGCACTGGGAAGTAGACGATAAAGATCGTTTATTACTAGCAGGGCATGATAATCAAGGTCGTTTAGCAGTAGCGCTTGAGTTAAGCTTAACGCCATTTAAGTAAGAAGGAGGGAAACTTATGGAGAGACATGTACTTGTTGTATTTCCGCATCCAGATGATGAAGCATTTGCTGCGGGAGGAACAATTCGCTTATTAACAGATCAAGGAATACCTGTAACGTATGCGTGTGGTACTTTAGGACAAATGGGACGTAACATGGGGAAAAACGTGTTCGCTAACCGTGAAACGATTCCAAATATCCGTAAAAAAGAATTGAAAGATGCATGTGAAGCGATGGGGATTCAAGACTTAAGAATGCTTGGTTTCCATGATAAAACGTTAGAATTTGAAGATGTTGATTTCGTTGCAGATAAAATTGAAGCGATCATTCAAGAAGTAAATCCATCTCGAATTATTACATTTTATCCAGAGCACGGCGTACATCCAGATCATGATGCATTTGGCCGCGCTGTTGTTCGCGCTGTATCACGTATGTCAAAAGAAGAACGTCCAGTTATTCATGCGGTTGCGATTACGAAAAATCGCGAAGCTGTACTAGGTGAGCCGGATGTTGTAAATAATATTAGTGAAGTATTCGAGCATAAATTAGCTGCACTAGGTGCGCACCGTTCGCAAACAGAAGCGATGCTTGAAGAAACGCATGTAAAAATCAAAAACAAAGATGCAGCAACATTAAAATGGCTGCAACTGGAACAATTTTGGACTTATAAATGGGAGTAGACTAGAAGGGAACCTTCTAGTAGCTCTTACATAGAAAAAGCGCCGTCACTTGTGACGGTGCTTTTTTGTGCCATTAACAACATTAGCGTCATCCTTTGTAAAAGATAGGAGAGCTTTAGCTACTTTCTTACTAGAATAAGAATTTTATAAGAAAGTTATTTGGTTTTATCATTGTTTTGAACAAAAACAGCAAATTAATAATGTTATATAATAATCATTTATTGAAAAACGATAAAAGTCATGGTATTCTCAAATTGAAAATTAGTAAGAGAGATGCTTTTTATGAAATGTAAAACGAATGTTATGTATTAAAAAGAAATTGATAGAAATTAGGGAAATTATATATTTTAATAATGAAATAAGAAAAGGGAGTTAGAGCATGATTCATAAAACAGTAAAGAAAGTTATCTTAATTGCAGGTGGTTTGTATATTACTTATTTAGTAGGTGTAGTCACTTTAGCGGAATCGATCCCGTATCCTACATCTCAGCAACTTAAAGAAGCTGAAAAAGTAGTTGAACGCTATGTAGGTGAAAATAATGGAGTGAAAATGATAACTACATCTAGCAGCTTCACGGCTGAGATGTTCGATTGTACAATTCATATTGAAGGGAATTCAAAAGAGAATCCAAAACAAATATTTCGAATGGGTTTAGATCAAGTTTTTAGTGAAAGTGAAAAGATAACCGAAAATAAGAATATAGAAAAGATAATAGTGTATTTGTAATCTATATCATTACATAAAGTTAGAGTGGAGAAGAGAGTATACTTTTTGTATGGTGTAATAAAGATATAGCCCGCCTACAGAAATAGGTAGGCTATTTTTTATAAAGAAAAGACAACTTAAGGTTAGAACTCTTTTTAAGAAATAGGGTGAAAACAAGAGTTTTTAAGGAGAGATAAGGTTGTTCAACAGATAAAGATATCGTATTTGAAACACGTGATTAATGGTGGATTAAGTTCTATTTTTAATAAAAATATTTAAAAGGCCTTACAGTCCCTAAAATTGATATTTAGTAATAATCTGCAAGAAACATATATTTTGAATTAATTAATAAAATAATATATATTTATATCGATTTAATGATTTTAGTTTGTTAAAAATGGGGAAATCGATATGAAGGTTAAATTTGCCGTAATAAAAGATGAGAACTTTAATTGTAGTTTATTGGAAACAAAATTATTGAAAACTTTTAAAGAAGTAGATTGTGAAGCAGATATTGTAAAGGTTGAGGATGAAATTTTTGAAAACAATGGTATACAAACGCATTTATTAGAAATAACCATTCATGTTACTGGAAAAAATATCGGGTATAGGTCCGTTTCCGCCAGTATATTTATTGTTCTAGAGAGTTTATCAATACAGCTATTTCGTATTCATATTAGTATACTTTAAGCAGTTCAAAAAGTGGATTCTTCAGAAAATCATACGGATTATATTGAGTTGTAAATATGAAAATAATAGAAATTATCGTAGGTGCTTCCGAATGTTGGATTGCACATTGTTTGTTGTTAAATAAACAAGGGGTACCTTTTCTAATTTTAATGTATCTTAACGCTAATTTATAAATAGAAGAGTGGAAACATGTGAGTAATTCAATTAGATTGTACAAATAATTTGGTGCGCACATATACGGAATGTATTCACCGGTAAGAGGGTTGTCTCATAATATATATAGATTTTTCTATTAAGATGAACAGAGGGTGTGAATATATGGAAGATGTTTATGCTAAAATTGACAGTCTCAAGGCCGACCAAAAAGAAATTATGAGAGACATTCGTGCTTTAGAAACGCGTACCACTATTAATGAGAAAGACATAGCAACAATTAATAAGCAATTAGAAAAAATAAGTACAAACACAACTTGGATTTTGCGTATTATTATTAGTACGATAATAATGTCAGTTTTAGGATTGATATTAAAAGGGATGATATAAAAGAAAGAGGAGAGCTCCCTCTTTCTTTTATGTAAATGAGAAGCTATACATTTTCCGTTTCTTTTTCATCTGCATATTTTTCCTCTAAAGAAATTAGTAGAGCAATTAACCCGAGTACTACAATAATTAAAGTGGTTATAAAAGATTTAGAAAGAGTAAAAGAACCTGCAATGAAAGGTGATAAAAACTTGAATGACAGTATACTAGATAGTAAGGACACTACTGAAATGGCAAAAAGAGCTACATTTTTATTACTAATAGATGATTGTAAAAAGTCTTTAATAAAGCCAATAGAGACGAATATAGTTAATATGATAAGGGAAATAAAATAATGTGTTACATTTGTCATACTAATAGTAGGATCGTCTATTATGTAGGCAAGTAACTTAGATATTAACATACCACCAAACAATAGAATGGTGAAAGCGAGTAATTCTGTTGATATATATGTGCTGAAATTATCTTTCTTTTTAAAGAACTTATAGCTGAGAGTAGCCTGGATCATTTGAATGACAAATAAAGCGATAATCCATACATAATATACAATTGGTAATTCTCCTGAGAATAGAGAGATTAGGAAGTTTAATATTGTCCTTAAAATTTCAATCATTACGAAAGGCCTCCTGTTTGTAAGCTTGTGACATTAAAATATGCTAGTCTATCGTTTAATAATTCAATCTGTCAATTCAAATTATTTCTAATTATTCCATAAAAAGGTGACTACATCAAGTTATCTTTTTAACAATCCTTCAAGGCTGAGCACTAGAAAAAGAAACACAATATGTAATATAATTGAAAAAGTATATTTAAAAATCGATGTTAATATTACCCTCCTATAAGTATTAACATACGTAATTGAGGTGTTTTCTTTGTTGTTTTATGATCGAATTTCTATAATGGCCCCTCCTGTTCCGTAGCTAAAGAAAGTCTTTTTATTTCTGAGATTTTCAAAGTTATAGGAGGGTATGAAAAATGAAAAAAGTCTCAGTACCATCACTGTTGTTAATGATTATTCTTGTCGCATTTCCGCAAATTAGTGAAACGATTTACACACCGTCTTTACCGGACATTTCAAAGGCGTTACATGTAAGTAATAATGAGGTACAGTTAACGCTTAGTGTGTATTTTGCTGGATTTGCTTTAGGTGTATTTTTTATTGGATGGTTATCAGATATAATTGGCCGTCGCCCGGCAATGTTACTTGGAATTGTCGTATATGGCGTTGGGAGTTTCTTATGCTTTATTACAAATTCCATTGAAGTTTTATTAGTAAGTCGTTTTATTCAAGCGTTTGGAGCAAGTGCAGGATCAGTTGTGACGCAAACGATTCTTCGTGAAAGTGTAGAAGGGCATAAGAGGCATGTTATGTTTGCTCAAATATCGGCAGTCATTGCTTTTACACCAGCGATAGGACCGTTAATTGGTGGCTTTCTTGATCAAATGTTTGGATTTAAAATCGTATTTTTAAGTTTAGTAGTTATGAGTGTCGGAATTTTTCTGTATACGTTTGTTTCTCTTCCAGAAACAAAAACGAACTCAGTAACAAATAAAATAAATGTCTTTTCAGTATTGAAGAGATTAATTACAAATCCGAAAGTAGTAACATATGGGCTATTAATTGGAGGAGCAAATGGTGTTTTGTTTAGCTATTATGCAGAAGCACCGTTTATCTTTATGGAATACTTTCAATTATCGCCTAGTATGTATGGATTTTTAGGAATTGTTGTTGCTTCTGCTTCTATTATTGGAGCGAAAGTTTCAAAACGATTGCTTGCTACTAATAAACCAGCGAGAATTATATATATCGGTTGTCTTGTAATGGTAGTTGGAGCAGTCGCTTTATCTATTATTACTTCAGTTGGATCAAATCCAAACATAATATATATGGGTGGATTTTTAGTAGCGATGTTTATATTGCTATTAGGAATTGGAGTAGCATTACCTAACTGTTTAAGTTTAGCGTTAGTAGATTTTCAAGATGTCATTGGTACAGCGGGTGCATTGTTTAGCCTAGGGTACTATGTAATTGTAACGATAACAATTTGGGGAATGAGTCAACTTCATACGGGCTCGTTACTGGTGATGCCACTTTATTTTCTAGCTATAGTAGTTATCAAGATGGTGTTTACTAAAGTGTTTATTTTAGGTAAACAAACTTCAAAAATGAGTTAAATATGAAATGGTAAAAGGGTCTCATTTTTTAATGAGACTCTTTTATATTTTATCCCGCTGTTTTGAGGCAGCAAGATTCCTGCCTCAAAATTGGGCTGGATTAAAGAAGTTAGTAGTTTATTAATATATTAAATTTCTGGTTGGTATATAAATCGGACGTGTGGGAAATTGCGTTATCAACTATAAAGATTGAAGTACATGAGATGTGAAGCCGAGGAAGAAATACTCTCCTCGGTTATTTATATTGTAATAATATTTATACCGGAATCAAATTGAATAGATGTATTTTATTGTTAATTCAGTTAAAAATTAAACAAAATCATGCATATTAATTTATTGAAAAAATAATTGAATTTTTCAGATTAATGAATTAATATAAGGTAAGTAATTTTAAGATTTATAGAATATTGGAAGATGAAAGGTTTTGGGAATTTTATAAGAAGCAAAAAAACGATTTTAGGATAGCTTTAAAGCTAGTGTAAAATGACGTTTGCTTCATCATTTTCAAGGCCGAAAGGAATTAGGGAAAAGCATCTTGTTTTAAAATGCGGCTATGAATCATCTAAGAGGGGGAAGTGAAGTGGCAAACAAAGAATTGAAAAGAGGTTTAGAAGCACGTCATATTCAAATGATTGCTTTAGGCGGAACAATTGGTGTTGGTTTGTTTATGGGATCAGCCAGCACGATTAAATGGACAGGTCCGTCAGTCATGCTTGCGTATGCAATTGCAGGTATTTTTATTTTCTTCATCATGCGTGCCATGGGAGAAATGTTGTATATGGAGCCGAGTACAGGTTCATTTGCGACGTTCGGTCATAAGTATATTCATCCGCTAGCTGGTTATATGACAGCGTGGAGTAACTGGTTCCAGTGGGTTATCGTTGGGATGTCAGAAATTATTGCGGTAGGAGCATATATGCAATATTGGTTTCCGGACTTACCAGCTTGGATACCAGGTGTAATCGCAATGGTTATTCTTGGCGCAGCTAACTTAATTTCTGTTAAGTCATTTGGTGAATTTGAATTTTGGTTTGCGATGATTAAGATCGTTACGATTCTATTAATGATTATTGCAGGATTTGGACTTGTTTTCTTCGGAATTGGTAACGGCGGAGAAGCGATTGGTATATCAAATCTTTGGTCAAATGGCGGTTTCTTTACAGGTGGTTTTTCAGGCTTCTTCTTTGCATTATCACTTGTAGTGGGTGCATACCAAGGTGTGGAATTAATTGGTATTACTGCTGGTGAAGCGAAGGATCCGAAGAAGACACTTACAAGAGCGATTCAAAGTACAATTTGGCGTATTTTAATCTTCTATATTGGTGCTATTTTCGTTATTGTAACTGTGTATCCGTGGGATCAATTAAGTACAATTGGTAGCCCGTTCGTAGCAACTTTTGCGAAGGTTGGTATTACGGCAGCAGCTGGACTGATTAACTTCGTTGTTATTACAGCGGCGATGTCTGGTTGTAATAGTGGTATTTATAGTGCAGGACGTATGCTTTATACGTTAGGTGTAAATGGACAAGCGCCGAAATATTTCACAAAACTTTCTGGAAATGGTGTGCCTTTATTCGGTACAGTTGGCGTAATTATCGGTTTAGCGGTTGGTGTTGTATTAAGTTATATTGCACCGAAAAACTTATTCGTATATGTATATAGTGCGAGTGTACTTCCTGGTATGGTACCATGGTTCGTCATTTTAATTAGTCAAATTAATTTCAGAAAAGAAAAGGGAGCAGAGATGAAAAATCATCCGTTCAAAATGCCATTTGCTCCTGTTACAAATTATTTAACGATTGCCTTTTTAATTATGGTATTAATCGGAATGTGGTTTAACGATGATACGCGTATTTCACTAGTTGTAGGCATTGTTTTCTTAGCTATCGTAACAATTAGTTTCTATGCTTTTGGAATAGGAAAACGACCTCCGTTAGATGTTCCAAATGATCAAGAGATTTCAAGTAAATAAAGATAGTAAAAAAGTCCGATTTCTCATTTGGAAATCGGACTTTTTGTTATTAAAATTTTTCTAAAACGATTTTTCCAATTGTACTGCCGCTTTCAAGCAGGGCATGTGCTTTCTTTACGTTTTCAGCGTTAATTGGTGTGAATGTTTCATTTAAAGTAGTCTTTAAAATGCCTTCATCTAGTAGTTCGCTTACTTTATTTAATAGTTCGTGCTGCGTGATCATGTCTCCAGTTTCATACATCGCTTTTGTAAACATAAACTCCCAAACGAGTGTAGCACTTTTACTTTTTAAAATGCCCATCTTAAGAGGGTGTTCATTTTCTACGATAGAGCAAATTTTTCCTTGTGGTTTAATAAGTTCACATATTGCTTGCCAATGTTGATCTGTATTGTTTAGGCAGAAAATATAATCTACATCTTTTAGCCCAAACTCTAATATTTGTTCTTGTAAAGGTTGGTGATGGTTAATGATATAATCGGCACCGAATTTTTCAACCCAGTGTATCGTTTCAGTGCGGGATGCAGTTGTGATAACATTTAGTCCGGCCCATTTTGCAAGTTGAATGGCAATTGAACCTACACCACCAGCACCGCCTATAATTAAAATGTTTTTAAAGGAATTCGTATCTTTCTTATTATAATCAATACCTAAACGTTCAAATAAACCTTCCCAAGCTGTAATAGCTGTTAACGGAAGTGCTGCAGATTCCGCATCACTTAACGTTTTAGGTTTTTTACCAACAATTCTTTCATCAACGAGGTGATATTCACTATATGTACCTTGTCTCGTAATGCTTCCAGCGTAAAACACTTCGTCGCCTTCTTTAAATAACGTACAGCTTTCGCCAGTTTGCACGACAACACCACTAGCATCCCAGCCAAGTATTTTCGCTACATCTTCTTTTTTATCTTTCGGAGAGCGAACTTTTGTATCAACTGGATTAACGGAAATAGCGTTAATTTTAACGAGTATATCTCTTCCTGTGGCAACAGGTTTTTCAACTTCTAGATCAATTAAACTGTTTTCTTCTTCAATAGGTAAGTATTCATGTAAACCAATTGCTTTCATTTGTATTCCCTCCATTAAAGTAAGAGTCATTTACTCTTTTATTATAGTAGGTGGAGTGTCATTATGTAAAAAAGTTGAGTCCTTTCCATTTTGTAAAAGGCTTGTTTTAGCCTCATTTAGAACTTTGTAACTGCAGAGGGCCAGCCATCGTTTTGATTTTATTTGGATGAAAGGTATATATTTTTCTACTGTACCTTGCAATGAATAATACTAAGTGGTATGTTATACTTGTGATTACTTATTATAAAACAGTACTAAATAATAAATAGTAGTGGATATTAATTAGAATAGGGTGAATGAATATTGAATGTACAATTTAAAAAAGGAGTTTTGGAACTTTGTGTTCTTGTCTTACTGGATAAGCAAGACCGTTATGGATATGAATTAGTTCGAAATATTTCTAATCGAATTGAAATATCAGAAGGGTCTGTTTATCCTCTTCTTCGAAGGTTAACTAAGGAAGAATATTTTACCACGTACTTACAGGAGTCTTCAGAGGGTCCTTCAAGAAAGTATTATACACTAACGGATAAAGGTAGAACGTATTTGTATCAACTCTTGGAGGAATGGAATGAGTTCTCACAAGGTGTCAATCAATTAATTAAAGAAGGTGTACGTAATGACGAAAGATAAATTTTTGCAACAATTAAATGTATCTCTAAAAAGATTATCTGATAAAGAGCGTGCAGATATTTTAAAAGATTATGAAGAACATTTTACTTTCGGCTTAGAGGAAGGGAAGAGCGAAGAAGAAATTGCAACTTCATTAGGTTCTCCAGCTCAAATCGCCAAAGAGCTATTAGCAGATTATCATATTGAGAAAGTAACAACAAGTGCAACAACAGGAAATGTTTTCCGTGCAATTTGGGCAGTAATTGGATTAGGTTTTTTCAATTTGTTAATCGTACTTGCACCTGCAATCACATTAGCGGCATTGATTTTTTCAGGATGGGTTCTCGGTATCTCATTTTTAGGGGCACCATTACTTGTTTTAGTTGATGCTATTATACATCCAAATTCATTCTTGCTATTTAATCTTTTTGTTTCTTTAGCACTTTGTGGAATTGGATATTTCATTGTTATTGCTATGTTATTTTTAACGAAGCTAGCAACGAAAGGATTTGTTCGTTATTTAAAGTTCAATATAGCACTAGTAAAAGGTGGTTTGAAGCATGATAAATAAGAAGAGTTTCTCAATCATTGCAGGTATTGTTTTCCTTATTGGTATTATCGGAAGTTTATTTACTTATCGTTCAATTGCTGCAGTACCAATTTCAGAAGAAAAGGTCATTAACAATAATAATGTGTCAAGCGTCATTATCGACACGAATAACGTTCGTGTTAACATCAATCCTACAACAGGTAGTAACGTGAAAGTAAAATTAGATGGCGAAGTTAATCCTAATGTAAAAAGGGAATTAGCTACGGATGAGAAAGATTCAACGCTTCTTATTTCTTATAAAGAAAAACAACAGAGTTGGTTCAACTTTAATATTTCTGAAGTGTGGGCGCCATTAACATTAAATGTGTATCTACCTGAAAAACAATATGAATCATTAAAAGTTTCCAATAATAATGGCTATGTTTCTGCTAAAAAACTAAACGCAACAAATTTTAATATCAATACAAGCAATGGACGTGTTGAATTAAGAGAAATCAATTCGCCAAAAATTATCGCGGAAACAAACAATGGAATTATGGATTTCAAAGATGTATTGGCACAAAATATTCATGTGAAATCGAACAACGGACGAATAATGCTAGACCATGTTGAAGGTGAAATAGAGGGGCAAACTAAAAATGGAAGTCTTACTCTGAAAACGAATGAACTGGATCGAAATCTCAATTTTACGACTCACAATGGAAAAATTAATATTGAAACTGAAAAAGAACCAACTAATGTTCAATTTAATGTTTCTGTTGACAATGGCAGAGCGAATATACTTGATAAATATAATGGAAATACGGTTATTGGAAAAGGAGAAAATGTAATTAAATTAAATACACATAACGGAAATATTACAGTGGAAAAACAATAGTATATTATCTTTTATCATCTCAGCTCCCCACACATAAAGAGCAATAATAAATAAAAGAACCGACTCCTT
The DNA here is from genome assembly GCF_051918845.1 of Bacillus cereus group sp. MYBK101-2. Classification (NCBI taxonomy): domain Bacteria; kingdom Bacillati; phylum Bacillota; class Bacilli; order Caryophanales; family Bacillaceae; genus Bacillus; species Bacillus cereus group sp. MYBK101-2. The sequence continues at coordinate 17,825 of NZ_JBQAIE010000009.1, forward strand.
TTCTCGACGTATAGGTAGTCGGTTCTTTTATTTGTAACATTCGTTTAAGTGTGTATCTTTTTCGTATTACAAAATACAAACAGTTGATTTATTACTCTGGATTCTTAGAGAAATAATGAATAGTAATTAAAAGTGTAAGGAGAATTTGTGAATGACTCAAAAATAATAATTGAAACAGTGAAGGAAGAGAAGGAGTTTATTTCTAACAGGAGGAATTTTTTACTGTGAACTTTATCCAAAACTAAATGTAAAGGTGGATACATAATGACAGTAAAGAAACTTTATTTCATCCCAGCAGGTCGTTGTATGTTGGATCATTCGTCTGTTAACAGTGCGTTAACACCGGGAAAACTATTAAACTTGCCGGTTTGGTGTTATCTTTTGGAGACGGAAGAAGGTCCTATTTTAGTAGACACAGGTATGCCAGAAAGTGCAGTTAATAATGAAGGGCTTTTTAACGGTACATTTGCAGAAGGACAGATTTTACCGAAAATGACTGAAGAAGATAGAATTGTAACTATTTTAAAACGTGCAGGGTATGAGCCAGATGATCTCCTATATATTATTAGTTCGCACTTGCATTTTGATCATGCAGGAGGAAATGGTGCTTTTTTGAATACGCCAATCATTATACAACGTGCTGAATATGAGGCAGCGCAGCATAGAGAGGAATATTTGAAAGAGTGCATACTACCAGATTTAAACTACAAAATTATTGAAGGTGATTATGAAGTGGTACCTGGTGTTCGGTTATTGTATACACCAGGACATTCTCCAGGGCATCAGTCATTATTAATTGAGACGGAAAAATCCGGTCCTGTATTATTAACGATTGATGCATCTTATACGAAAGAGAATTTTGAAGATGAAGTACCGTTTGCGGGATTTGATTCGGAATTAGCCTTATCTTCAATTAAACGTTTAAAAGAAGTTGTGATGAAAGAGAAACCGATTGTTTTCTTTGGACATGATATAGAACAGGAAAAGGGATGTAAAGTGTTCCCTGAATATATATAGTGCAAAAAGTCATGAGCTTATTCACTCATGACTTTTTCGTTTAAATAATTTCTTTAAATAAGTTATATACTTTTTTAGAACTATCTTCATTTAATTGATAGTACGTAAGGTTTACATCATCAGGAGTATCTTGCTGAGCAATCATCACTTCGTTACTGTGATGGTCAACTACCCATATGAAATATTTTTTATAAGTTCCATCCTCAAATGTAATCCACATGTCACAATCTATTAAATCTGACCCTTCTTCATCTAATGTTAATTTTCCTTTTTTTGCGGTATCCATACTGTTAATGAATGTTTTTAATTCATCTGTTTTTGTGAGGAAGATATCCTTTTTTGTTTTAATGGATTCGACATGTATATCTTTTATTTCCTGTTTTCCTAAAAAGACAGGGGGCTCATTTGGATCTCTTTGAGTGGAAATAATAGTAGCTTTTTTCTTTGGCTTATTTGCTGTATACAAATCTTGAATAGATTTTCCAGAGTTTACAAACCATATGATCCCACAAATAATCAATGTGCTACAAAGCAGTAAAATAATTTTCTTAATAGAATATTCTCCTCTCTATTACTTCGTATGAAGAGCTTTTCTATTAATATATGATAGGTAAGCATAAAGTATTATAGTTGAACGTGGTTATGTTTCACTGTTTTTATTGGACGATCAACGAGTAAATTGTAAGTAAGCCCAATTAATACGAAAACACCTCCGATAATCTTTCCAGTTGAGAGTTCATTTGTTAGGAAGAAATCAATGATAGTTCCTGCAAATAATTGTCCGATAAAGATAAGTAACGTTAAATAAAATGCTGATATTTTAGGGGTAATATAGTTGGATAATGAAATGACAATAACGCCTACTAATCCGCCTAAATACACAGCGATAGGTATAGATTGCAACGTATGACTAGGAATGTACATTGAATCTGAACTGAAAATTAAAAATAATATAGAGAAAAATAATCCAGTAATATAATTAAAAAACGTACCTTCCCAATTGCCGATTTTCGCTGCTAAATTTGCGTTAATAATTCTAGCAACAACGATAGAAACACCAGCTAAAATAGCGATTGTAATATATAACATTTTTTTGCCTCCATTAATAAATTGTCATGATTATAATTCCAGAAGAGATGAAACATAATCCAATTAGTTTTTTCTTTTCAAACTTTGCAACTTTCATTCCTAATAAGCCGAAATGATCAATAACGATGGAAGCAATAGATTGACCGAGTAAACTTAATGCGATCGTAATAGAGGCACCAAGGACAGAGAAACTTATATTATTAAAAAGAACAGTGAATACTCCAATCGCTCCAGCACTATATAGAAAAAGTGGAATACCCTTATCAAAACGGATTTTATTTTTGTTTATGATTAAAACGAAAATAACTGCAATTAAACCGACAAGGTGAATGACAACGCTTGCTGTGTACTTGCCAATTAATTCAGATAAAATCCCATTCAATGGAAGCATAACGGCGATGAGCACACCAATAAAGACAGAAAGAAAGTTATACAATGTAATATCCCCTTTAATTTTCATATTTGTAATGACTGTATCATGCTGAAATTGTGTATTACTATGACATATGTCATAGTGAAAGAAGAAAATTTTGATTACAATGGGGATGAGTTGTAAAGGCGGGGGAACTATGAAGAAAATATGTAATTCTATTAAATTAACAGAGTATATGAAACAAAATAATATTGACTCCTTTTTTAGTAATGATATGAATCCGTATATGGAACTTATATTTTTTAAAAAGAATGAGTTTATTTGCAGAGAAAATGAAGAGATAGATTATTTATATTTTTTCGTTGAAGGAAAAGCGAAGGCATTTAATACATTAAGTAACGGTAAATCTGTATTATTATGCTTTTATGATAGTTTGCAGCTGTTAGGAGATGTGGAGTTAATTCATTCTCAAAAGACTGCTTCAAACGTACAAGTAATGGCAGATTCATATTGTGTTGGTTTACCTTTAGGAAAAGTGAGAAATCAACTATTTCATGATGCGAAATTTTTACGATGTATTTGCGGATCGTTAGCACATAAATTAAACCGACTTTCAAAAAATAGTACCATTAATTTACTATATCCACTTGAAAACAGACTTGCGAGTTACATATTAGCAGCAGGGGAACGAGCGGTGCAGCACGGAAATCGAATCGTGTTTAGTGGGAATTTAACGGAAACAGCTGAATTGTTAGGAACGAGTTATCGGCATCTATTACGTACATTAAATATTTTTTGTGATAAAGAGATTATAAAGAAAAACAATGGATGCTTTGAAGTTGTAAACTTGGATGTTTTGAGGGAATTGGCGGCAGATGTTTATAAATAAATGAGATGTATTGAAAAAGAGCTTCCTAATTTAGAGGCCACTGAAAAAGTGATTACTTTGAAAAAGCAACACGCGTTTTATCAATATGTTGAAATCAAAAAGGATCCCGTCACTTTTATATAGTAGGTGATGGGATCCTTTTTCTTATGAAGTGGAGTTTTTCAGTGCCCTCCTAATTTATAAGCTCTTTTTGTTTTGGAAAAACGAAATGAAATTGGAAAAAATTTGTCGTTGAAATGGATTGCCAGTTCCCTTAATATTGTTTAAGGTTCTTCTAATAAGGTCATAAGAACTTAAAAATATCTTTTTAGAATGGATTACTTTTACATATATTTAGGAGGAATAAGCATGAAAAAGTTCGTTGCAATTGTTACTGGTATTCTTTTAACAGCTGGATTAACAGCATGTGGAGATACAGAAGTAAAAGAAGTTAAAAAGGATAGCTCTGCAAAACAGGAGCAAAAGAAGGAAGAAAGTAATAAAGTATTTGCAATTGGGGATACATTTGAAGTAAATGGACTACAACTTACATTTACTTCTGCCAACTTTGTTGAACCAAATGAATATACTGCTCCTGAAAAAGGAAAAGTGTTAGAGATTCAATTCTCAGCGAAAAACAACGGAAAAAAAGAAATGTACTTTGGAGCTGAAGAATTAAAGCTTGCTGATGGAGCGGGAAATCAGTTTAAAGAATACTTCGGTATGGATAATAGCTTTATGAATGAAAATATTGCAGCAGGAAACCAAATTACTGGGAAAATGTATTATGATGTTGCAGAAGCAGACAAATATACTGGAACATATAAGCCAAGTTTCACATTAGATGAAAAGTCTGTAAAAATTGATTTTCAAGTAAAATAATAATTGGTATATAAGGAAGTTTGAAAGATGAAAAGAACGACTGAATTTGTATTAGGTCTTATTGGTGGTATTTTTGGAGTGCTCTGTTCATTTATTCCACTATTAATTGGTGGCATGGGTGCTGCACTTGAAGCAGAAGGAGCAAATGAAATTATTGGACTAGGATGGGGAGCGGTATTTCTTTCTATCCTAGGAATTGTTGGAGCTGCTATGGTAAAGAGTAAAGCGAAAGCAGCGGGAATCATGATGACAATCGCAGCAATCGGTGGATTTATTTGTATTTCGGTTGTATATTTACTACCAGGTATTTTATTATTAATCGCTGGTCTAATGGGGATTTTCCGTAAACCTAAGACTGTAGAATAATATAAAGTTTAGAAACACGCTAGTAATTAAATTCTGGCGTGTTTTTTGTTATAAACAAGAAGTATAGTAGTAGATTTACAGAAAAATAAATTGTATGATGAAGAAAAATGCATGAGTGTATATTCATATGTTTGTTTTAGAAAGGAGAATGAAGCATTGTTAGATGTATTAATAGTTGGAGCGGGTCAAGCTGGATTAACAATGGGATATTACTTGAAGCAAGAAGGATATAATTTTTTAATACTTGAGGCAGGGAACAGAGTGGGTGATTCATGGAGAAACAGATATGATTCTTTACAGCTCTTCACACCGAGAGAATATAGTAGTTTACCAGGTATGGTAGTAAAAGGAGAAGGAAAGGGATTTCCATGTAAAGATGAAATGGCAACGTATTTAGAAGAATATGCAAGGCGTTTTAAATTACCAATCCAATTGCAAACTGAAGTTTTTAAAATAAAAAAAGAAAGAGATATATTCGAATTACATACTCCTACAGAAATTTTACAAACGAAAAAAGTTATTATCGCAACAGGTGGCTTTCAGCGACCGTACATCCCCTCATTTTCACAACATCTTTCATCGCATGTTTTTCAAATACATTCATCACAATATAAATCACCATCACAAATTCCTAAGGGGAAAGTACTAGTAGTAGGTGGTGGGAATTCAGGAATGCAAATTGCAGTAGAACTTGCAAAAACTCATGAAGTTACAATGTCTATTAGTCATCCTTTAACGTTTTTACCGTTACATCTTTTTAGAAGAAGCATTTTCAATTGGTTAGAAAAATTAGGTTTATTGTATGCTGAAGTTAGTACCAAGAGGGGGAAATGGTTTCAGAAAAGAAAAGATCCTATTTTTGGATTTGAAGGTAAGGAACTCATTCGTAATGGAGCAATACAACTACAGGAAAAAGTAGTAAGTGCATCAGAAAATAACATTATGTTTCAGAACGGTGAAACATATAGTGCAGAAAGTATTATATGGTCAACAGGTTTTATTCAGAATTATAAATGGATTGAAATTGAAAAGGCAGTGAATGAGAATGGACTTCCCAATCATGTAAAGGGGATAAGTCCAGTAGGAGGATTGTATTATATCGGCTTGCCATGGCAGTCTCAAAGAGGTTCTGCACTTATTTGTGGTGTAGGAAAGGATGCGGCGTATGTACTTTCTGAAATCAAAAAAATAGATCAGTAGCAGCGACTACTGATCATCCATATGTACATGAATTAGGAGAGGTCAAACATTTATTAACTTTATTATAATTGATTTTCAAAAGAATAAAAACTGAAAATTCTAATTTTATGTTGAGAAAGTTTTTTGTATCGAAATATATAAAAGAATAGGGGTTTTTAGGAAAAAGAAATATGATATTTATATTTTAATAAATTATGATATAGTTTATAAAGAGTAGATTACATAAAATGTTATTTTATTACATATAAAGTAAGGGGGAATGGTTGTGAAGTTTGATGATCAACGCCTACTAGGAGTACGATTAGGTTCTGTACTAGTAACAGAGGAAAATCAATATTTAGTAATCAAGAAAAAAGATCATTATGCACTATTAAATATACATAATTTAGAATGCACACATGTTGAAGTGCAGCTGGAACATATTGAAGAAATGTTGCAGGAAGATTTCCAAGAAAGTATAACGGAGATTATCGCACCAGAACATATAAAAATTGTTGCGAAAAATGTTATATAAGAAAGAAGCTGAAAGGAACAGCTTCTTTCTTTTCATTATAAGGACAACGTTTTTAAAACTTCACCAATAATCCCTTCCATTTGATGAACACCTAAATCAGTGTTCGTCATTATAACAGCACCATTATCCCGGTATGGATAACAAACCATCATACATTGAAATCCAACGCCCCATCCAAGTGAATATATTTGTAAGTCTTCATTTGAATCATCTAGAAAAACACCTAGTCCAGTCCATTTTGAGCAACCTTGAGGAGAAGTCATATCTTGAACTGTTTTTTGAGAAAGTTTTAGTTTACCCTTTCCTTGTAAGGAATGAATAATTTCAATTAATAAAGTTGATAAGTCAGTTGGTGTTGTCCAAATGCCTGAAGCAGCTGCGAATGGATAAAATGGATACTTCTCATTTGTAACGGTGCCATCTTTATTATGTCCGCAAGCAAAAGCATCGATTTTATCTATGTCTTCAGGAGAGAAGATTGTACTATTCTTCATTTGCAGTGGTTGAAATATATATTCTTCTAGTAATAGGTTGAATGGCTTTCCAGTTATATCTTCAAGTAGTATTTCGATTATACAAAAGTTTGCATCCGAGTAGTGAAATTCGCTTTCTGGTTTATAAGTTACTTCAATAGGTACGGAGCAATATAATGTTTTACCGGCAAGGAGTTCAGACATGTTTGGTTGCCCTTGTGCAAGTAGATAATGTTCAAAGCTATTAGGAGGATCAATGATTCCAGATTGGTGACTTAACAAGTTTCGCAATGTGACTTTTTTCTGTGAAGTAAATAGATTAGTAGGGATGTTCCAAGATGTGAGTCTATCATTAACGTCTTCGTCTAAATGTACGATTTTGAGATCGGATAATGTTAGTACGAGAATTGTGGTGATAAATTTACTAATAGAACAAGAATTGAATATGGAATTTATAGTGACAGTTCTATTAGTTCCGGATTCAAGCGTTCCGAAAGCAGCTGTTTCATCTAGTTTGCCGTCGCGTATAATAGCAAGACTTAAACCTGCAACGGAATATTGGTGCATTTTTTCGTATATATTGTTACTTTTTAATTTCATAGTGACTCCTTTCTTCAAAAAAGACAGAATGTTAGTTCTATTATACGGTAGTAAATAGAGAGAATGAGAGAAAAAGAAAAAACTTCATCGATCAAAGATGAAGTTTTTTAGTTAATTCGAAGTGAATGCTTTAAAAAATTTATCGCGGTACATGTACATAAGCCATGAGGCTGTAATAAAGGAAATAATGCTTACTTTGTTTTGAATTGGCGCATTGAAAACAAGCCAGCCAACGATATCAAATAATACATGTAGTGCAATTGAAAGAACTACAAATTGTAGTAGCGTATTTAAAAATCTTTTCATTAAGTGTCCCCCTGAAATAAAAGGTTTATCAAAAGTGTTGCATATTACTATTATACATTAAATGTGTTTCGTGGTAAAATTTACATAAGTTAGTGAAATAAAACAAATGAAAGCTAGTGAGGAGGAATAGTCATGGAATTTTGGATGATCATACCGATAGCGATCTTTGGGTTTATTTATATCGTTGAAAAGTTAAATAAAATTGAAAAGAAGACGGATGCACGTTTAAAGAGGATGGAAGATAGATTACAGCTAATTACGAAAGAAATGGGAATTGTAGATAGAGAACCTGAGATTAATAAAGAGCTGCGCCAGCTTATGGAAGAAGGAAAAACGGTTACAGCAGTTAAGAGAGTAAGAGAGGCTTTTGGCTTTTCTTTACTAGAAGCAAAGCAATATGTTGATAAATTATAAGAAAAGATCATCCATTTGGGTGATCTTTTTTCAATGCACCATACGTGTGTTTACATAAGCAGCGATTATAACGTGTCCAATTATAATGATAGGAACTAAGATTTTGACATTAGGAGTAGAAAAGACACTACCAATTGTGGCGATAACACCGGCAGTTAAATTATAAAGGCCAACTATTTTTGATAACTTCACTTTATCTGGCACGCGGCGTTCATTGAATCCTGATAAGAGCCAAGTGTATTGTTTTACTCCGATGAAATAAGCTAGTGCAAATGAAATAATTGCTAGTATGAATAATGATGGGGAAGCGAAGAGAGTCATTGAAAACACCTCCATTAAAGGGTTATAAATAAATTATAGTATGAATGTTATAATTTAACAAAATACATTTTAAGTGTAATAGAAAAACGGAGTATGTATCATGAAGGGAGATTAAGTATGAATATTGTGGAATTCCAGAGATATGTATTAAATTTCAGTAAAGAAAAAGGATTTCAAGATACTACAATTGAAGAACGTGCAATGTATATAATGGCGGAATTAGGTGAATTAGCGGAAGTTATATTAAAGCGTGATAAAATACAAGATTCGAAAAGAGAGATTGGTTTAGAAATGTTTGATGTCATTTGGAATGTATGTGATTTAGCAAATAAGTTAGAAATTGATTTGGAGAAAGCATTTGAAGAAAAAATGAGGATAAATAAAAAACGTGAATGGTAAGTGGAGTATTAATGTGTAAAGATGGGGGATACTAGTGAAAAAGAAGCTTTTTATAAGAGGAATCTTTATCTTAGTTAGTGTAATGAGTGTTGTCGCTTACTTAGTTTTTCAGGGTATATTCATTCCGAATCAAATAAGTGCGGATAAGTATGAAATAAAAGGTGTAGATGTTGCGTCATATCAAGGGGATATAGATTGGAGAGAGTTGGAAAAGCAAAATATGAAGTTTGCGTTTATAAAGGCTACTGAAGGAAGCGCGTTTGTGGATAAGTACTTTTCTAAAAATTGGACGAATGCGAATAAAACAAGTATGCGCGTCGGAGCGTATCATTTTTTTAGTTTTGATAGTAAGGGTGAAACACAAGCAGAGCAATTTATACGAAATGTTCCAAAATATAAACAAGCACTGCCACCCGTAATTGATGTTGAGTTTTACGCTAACAAAAAAGATAATCCGCCTAAGCGTGAAGATGTTACGAAAGAGTTGTCGGTCATGATTGAAATGCTAGAAAAACATTACGGTAAGAAAGTAATATTGTATGCAACTCAAGAGGCATATGATTTGTATATAAAGAATGCGTATCTTCAATGTGATATATGGATTCGCAGTGTCTTTACAAAACCGAGTTTATCTGATGAGAGGAAATGGACGTTTTGGCAATACACGAACCGCGGGAGATTAAATGGTTATAATGGAAAAGAAAAGTATATTGATTTAAATGTATTTTATGGGAATGAGGAAGAGTTTGAGAATTATGGAATGAAAGATTAAGTTTTAAAGTGTACAACATGTTGTACATTTTTTTTGTTAAATACATAAAAAATATGCAAGTAAAGATGGAACAAACATTTGAGCTGAATTGTCTAATATAGGTAATAAATATTTCGTTTGAAAGAAAGGGTGGAGAAAATGAAAAATACATTATTAAAATTAGGGGTATGTGTTAGTTTACTAGGAACAACGCAATTTGTTAGTACAATTTCTTCTGTACAAGCAGAACGAACGGTAGAGCAAAAAGTAATAAAAAATGAGACAGGAACTATTTCGATTTCTCAGTTAAACAAAAATGTATGGATTCATACGGAATTAGGTTATTTTAACGGAGAAGCAGTTCCTTCGAACGGTCTAGTTCTTACCACTTCTAAAGGGTTAGTACTTGTCGATTCTTCTTGGGATGATAAGTTAACGAAGGAATTAATAGAGATGGTAGAAAAGAAATTTAAGAAGAGCGTAACAGATGTCATTATTACACATGCGCACGCTGATCGAATTGGCGGAATAAAAACGTTGAAAGAAAGAGGCATTAAAGCGCATAGTACGACATTGACTGCAGAACTAGCAAAGAAAAATGGATATGAAGAACCACTTGGAGATTTACAAACCGTTACAAAGTTGAAGTTTGGAAATATGAAAGTAGAAACATTTTATCCAGAGAAGGGACATACAGAAGATAATATTGTTGTTTGGTTGCCACAATATCAAATTTTAGCTGGAGGCTGTTTAGTTAAATCTGCGTCCTCGAAAGATTTAGGAAACGTTGCTGATGCTTATGTAAATGAATGGTCCACATCGATTGAAAATGTGCTGAAGCGATATGGAAATATAAATTTAGTAGTGCCTGGTCATGGAGAAGTAGGGGATAGAGGATTACTTTTACATACATTGGATTTGTTGAAATAAAAAAAGCGAGGAGAAACAATTTTCTCCTCGCTTTCTTCTAACTATATTTAAATGCGAAGCCTGCATACGTTATTGAGATTTTAATTCCAAGTATACAAATACCAGTACTGTCATAATTGCTATAACAACGTAAGTAGCATCAAGCATTATAAGTGTTTTTAAAGTTTCAGTCATCCTCATTCACCCCTGATATGAAAATATAACATAATCTCTTATTAATTAAATCAGAGATTATAAAGATAACAATGTACATGAAATTTATTAAGTAGATTCTATATAAATATATCATATAAATAATGTAAAACGATGTTAAGATAATGTAAATGTATTGTAAATAAAGAAGGGGCTCATCATGTCAATAAATCTTATTGTTTGTAAATACTATGTATCTCTCAAGTGCTAGGTAGCAAACAGTTATAACATGTGAAAAAAACTTACTTTGACACATCAATCACGAGGCTAGTTGTTACTACATTTTCCTCTATTACTTCTACCTGTACTTGTTCATCGTTTATCCAATTGATCTTGAAGTTGTCTGTCGTATACATTTCCTTAAGGGTGACCTCTTTATATTTTTCTAAAATGCTACCTCTTTTCCCATAATAGATTCTTACAGTTGAAGTGGTACTTGGTCCTTTTGATTTTATTGTTTCTCTAAGCTCGATAATATTTATTAAATTTGGAGATTCACTTTTTTGAAAGGTAAAGGAACTGACCACTTTTTGTACCTTTTTAAAAACAGGACCATTGGATTTATTTGATATGTTAAATTCCACAACTTCAGGTACGGATTCTTTTCCTCGTAGTGTTATCGTTGCTTCATAATCGTTTTTCCAATATACGGAAACATCTGAGGAGTCGAGACGTTCCCCGTCATTTGCAATACTTGTGTCAAAATGTTCCCATAAACCGTATTTAATTCTGACGGGAGCGGGACCAAGAGAAGAGTCTGAATCTAGTTTCACTACTTTAATCGTATTTTTATTATTTGGAGAATGACTCTTTTCAAGTGTAATGTCCTGTAAATACAAAATGTAAGACAAACAGCCTACTACTAAAATAATTGGAATTACAATACGTAAGGCAGTAATGAGACGTCCTCTTGTCGTTTTTTTCTTAGTACTTTTACTATTTTGTTCAAGTTCTTTTTCAATACTCGTTTGAACTGTTACTTTTGGCGGGCGAATAAGCCACCAAATGAAAGCTATAAGTAGTAAGAAAAGAGGTATTCCTTGAATAAAGAGAAATCCTTTCCAGAAATCTAGTCTCGTACTATACGGAGAATCTGTCGCCATCACCCCTATAAAAAATGCTACTGGACTTGCAAGTATATTTATCCCTAATCCGATCAATACGAATGAAAGATTTTTATTCCTAATTTTTCGTGATCCAGCCATAATAAACAGAAATACTGCAATACCGAGTATAAGAAATAGTGTTCCGTAATAAAACATCATATATATCATATTCTCCCTCCATAACTTTAATTGTACCATCAGTAAGGAAAAATTTTCAAAAGTGTGCCGATATATGATGCGAATAAATCAAGTGCAAGTATAAATATCAGGATACAGTAAAAATATTATGTCAACAATGTGAACTGTCACAAATTTTTATATATTATTGTGATTGATATCACATCCCTTTTCCTCAATGGGTATTATGCTTAGATTGTAAGGAATGATTGGGAGAGGGTGGGATGATCATGTTTTGTTATCAATGTGAACAAACGCCAACAGGCGGATGTAAAGTAATTGGTGTTTGCGGTAAGAATGAAACAATAGCAAGTTTACAAGATACGATTGTGTTTGGATTAAAAGGAATTGCTGCTTATCGTACGCATGCTGCTCAGCTAGGGTATACGGATGCTTTTGTAGATGCTACGACGCAAGAAGCACTGTATATGACATTAACCAATTCTAATTTTAATGAACAAGAACATGTTGATATGGCTATGAAAGTTGGGAAATCAGCTTTACGAGTAATGGAGTTGTTAGATGAGGCGCATACGAATCACTTTGGTGTTCCAGAGCCTGTTCAAATTACACAAAACCGTGTAGAAGGTAAAGCTATTGTAGTTACAGGCCATAATTTATTTGCGTTAGAAGAATTATTAAAACAAACAGAAGGAAAAGAAATTAATATTTATACGCATTCGGAAATGTTACCAGCACACGGGTATCCGCAGCTGAAAAAATATAAACATTTAAAAGGAAACATCGGTAAGGCATGGTATGATCAAAGACGTCTTTTTGAAAAATTTACAGGTACCATATTAGCGACAACGAACTGTGTCATGCCAATTAAAGGATCGTATTCTGATCGATTTTTTTCATATGATATTGCAGGACTAGAGGGCGTACAAAAAATTGAAAATGATGATTTTACACCATTGATTCAAAAAGCACTTGAACTTCCAGAAGTACATATGGATTCGGATGAACAGTTAGTAACAGGGTTTCATCATCATACAGTATTATCATTAGCTCCTGAAATTATTGAGGCAGTAAAAGAAGGGAAGATTAAGCGTTTCTTTGTCATCGCAGGTTGTGATGCACCAGGAAAAGGCGGAGAATATTATCGTGAATTAGCAACGTCACTTCCGCCAGAAACGGTTATTTTAACAACTTCTTGCGGGAAATTCCGTTTTAATGATGTGAGTTATGGTGTTGTACCTGGTACAGAGATTCCGCGTTACATTGATTTAGGGCAATGCAATAATTCAATTTCTACAGTGAAAATAGCGGCTGCTTTAGCAGATGCTTTCCAATGTGAAGTGAACGAACTGCCAGTTAGTATTGTCCTATCATGGTTTGAACAAAAAGCGGTTGCCATTTTACTTGGACTATTTAGTCTTGGTATTCAAGATATTCGCATCGGTCCAAAGGCGCCTGAATTTATTTCACCTGGCGTGCTCGATGTATTACAAGAAACATTCGGTTTAAAATTAATTACAACTGCAGCAGAAGATATGGATATGATGTTATCGTAACAAGAGGATGATTGGTCTTATTCAGAAGAAGAGCTAGCTTATAGCGCCCCAAAACAAAAATATAGAATTATTGTTTTGGGGTATTTTCTTTTCTTAGCGGGGTGGGTAATAGTTGATTTTAGAAAAATATAAAAATCGAGTTGACATTTACAACTACTTAGTCATATAATGTAGTTGTAATAGGTGATACTGAGTAGTGTTTTTTCTTAAAAAACTTTTCACTAAATAATAGGTAATAGCGGATTTTAGAAGAAAGTTGAAAATCAGTTGACATTCACCACTAATCAGTCATACAATGTAGTGGTAATGAGTAATACTGAATAGTGGGAATTTATTCAAAAACTATTCAGTGAAAATTTGCCTTAGTACTCTGTAATACTGAATATAAGTCAGACAGAATAGGGGGGTAAAGGAGGATAAGAACATGGAAAATTTAACTGAAATGTTGAAAGGTTCACTGGAAGGGTGTGTGCTGGAAATCATTAGCCGCCGTGAAACGTATGGTTATGAGATTACTCGCCACCTGAATGATCTTGGGTTTACCGAAGTCGTGGAAGGAACGGTTTATACCATCCTCGTACGACTAGAGAAGAAAAAGCTTGTGAATATTGAAAAGAAACCATCAGATATGGGACCTCCTCGTAAGTTTTATTCATTAAATGAAGCTGGTCGTCAGGAGCTTGAATTATTTTGGAGAAAATGGGATTTTGTATCTTCAAAAATTAACGTCTTGAAGTCAAACTAGCCTCATAATATAAAATGTTTCGGCTCATATTTGGAGAGTTTCTTGTTCTGCTTTATAAAAAAGGAGGAAAATAATATGTTAGAAATATTCAAAAAATTAATCGGTGATAAAAAAGAGTACAGAATGATGATGGCACGTGTTGCAGCACTGCCAGAAGACTATCAGTTTGTGTTTAAGAAAATTCAAAATTACATGTGGAATTTTTCGACCGGAAACGGGATGGATATGCTGCACATTCAGTACGAATTAATTGATTTGTTTGAAGCTGGTGCAGCGGAAGGCAGACAAGTGCTAGATATTACTGGGGAAGATGTGGCATCTTTTGCTGACGAACTAGTGGCAAACGCTAAAACGTATGTTTCTAAGTATCGTGAAGATTTGAATGAAAGTATTATGAAGAAATTGAGAAAAAAATAAATGCAATACGTAATACCGACTGATTAGCTGGTTACAAATGTGAATTGCCGCCATCGCTATTCAGTTATATTTTTAAATCACTACTAAGTACTACAGATTATCGGTGGTACTAAATAGAGGGTGCAGGTAATTTAATTTTATAAGGGGGAAAAAGTATGAGTAATGCAGTGGTTTCTGTAAAAGGATTAAAAAAATCTTTTAAAGATAAAGAAGTCTTAAAGGGAGTGGATTTTAAAGTGCAGCGTGGCGAAATTTTCGCGCTGCTTGGCTCAAATGGAGCGGGAAAGACGACGATGGTCAATATCCTTTCGACGCTAATGAAGCAAGAGAGCGGTGAAGTAAGTATTTGCGGATTTGATGTCAATCGCCAACCAGATCATGTTCGTCAAAGTATCAGTTTGACAGGACAGTTTGCAGCTTTAGATGGCATGTTGACGGGGAAAGAAAACTTGATAATGATCGCCAAGTTACGTGGTGTTTCCAATCCCGCTCAAGTCGCTAACAATTTACTTGAAAGATTTAGCCTGACTGATGCGGCTAATCAGAGAGCAGATCAGTATTCGGGCGGGATGAAGCGCCGACTTGATATCGCGATGAGTTTAATTGGGGCGCCAGCAGTTATCTTTCTTGACGAACCAACGACAGGGCTTGATCCTGAAGCGCGGATTGAAGTTTGGGATACGGTGAAGGAACTTGCTGGTAGCGGCACAACGATTTTGCTTACGACTCAGTACTTGGAGGAAGCAGAACAACTGGCGGACCGTATCGCTATTTTACATGGCGGAAAAATTATTACGACAGGTACTCTTACTGAACTGAAAGAGATGTTCCCACCAGCTAAAGTGGAGTATATCGAGAAGCAGCCGACATTGGAAGAGATTTTTCTTGCTATTATCGGTAAAAAGGAGGAGATGTAAATGAAAAGCAAAACAGGGGTATTACTAGGTCGTTTAATGCGTAACATTATGCGTAGTCCGGATACAATTATTACGGTAGCGATTACACCGATTATGATGATGCTATTATTTGTCTACGTGTTTGGCGGCGCAATACAAACAGGAACGGAAAACTACGTAAATTATTTATTGCCGGGAATTTTGCTAATGGCTATCGCATCCGGTGTAGCTTACACTTCCGTTCGACTATTTACGGATGTAAAGAGTGGGCTGATGGCACGTTTCATTACGATGCCTATTAAGCGCTCATCGATATTGTGGGCTCACGTATTAACCTCTCTTGTTGCTAATGTACTTACTATCGTGGTGGTTATTCTTGTTGCACTCTTAATGGGCTTTCGTTCCAGTGCGAATATGCTAGATTGGTTTGCAGTAGCTGGGATACTAGGGGTGTTTACATTGGCGCTAACATGGTTGGCTATCATTCCAGGGCTGAAAGCGAAGTCTATGGAAGGAGCGACAGCATACTCGTACCCACTCGTTTTTCTTCCATTTATTAGTTCAGCCTTCGTACCTACTGAAACGATGCCAAAAATTGTTCGTGCATTTGCTGAGAATCAGCCTGTAACCTCAATCGTGAATGCGATTCGTGCTTTATTATATGAAGGAACTGTTGGTAACGATATTTGGATTGCGCTCGCTTGGTGCGTAGGTATCATGATCATTTCTTACTTTTTCGCTAGTAAAGCATTTAAACGTCAGTTAGGGTAAGTGAAATAAATCGTCCGAAATCATATATATTTTTGAAAAAGCACGGGAAGATTTTCCATGCTTTAATCATACATTTATACTTCGCTTAATTGTAGTAGTTTTAAAGTAAATAGGAGAATAATAAATCGAATACACATGCTTTGAAGTATGGTATGTAACGCTTCACAAAAATAACTTAAAAAGAAACAGAATATTCTATACAAAAATAGAGGTTAAATATGTTATATTTATACTTATAAGGTATATAATGTATAACCTCATTGTTTAGGGGAGGGAAAAGGGAGAGGTTCAAATGAGATGGTATTTATATACTCTCAAAAACTATGCGAAATTTAGTGGGAGAGCTACGAGAAAAGAATACTGGATTTTTACTTTATTTAATAAGATTACGTTTTGGTCATTAATATATTTGGCCTCTTATTCTTCGTCTGCTTTTTACTTAAGAGCCAACATTACCTTGTTATATATAGCAATTTTCATCGTTCCTACTTTGGCGGTGGAGGCTCGCCGATTACATGATAGTGGAAAAACAGGATGGTGGCAGCTATTAAATTTGGTGCCATTTGGAGGAGCGGTTCTACTTGTGTTTTGTATCATTGAAAGTGATGAAGGTGAGAATAAGTATGGACCAAATCCACATTCAAATCTTAAACAAGCAATTTAATGTATGTATAGTAAACTCTAATATAAAAAGGTGTGGACTAAAAATTAGTTCACACCTTTTTTGTTGTATTATTCCTAGAAGGTTCGTTCAGCATTGATAGCAAATACACTGTT
Organism: Bacillus cereus group sp. MYBK101-2; assembly: GCF_051918845.1. Lineage (NCBI taxonomy): Bacteria > Bacillati > Bacillota > Bacilli > Caryophanales > Bacillaceae > Bacillus > Bacillus cereus group sp. MYBK101-2. The sequence goes on from NZ_JBQAIE010000009.1 coordinate 34,926, forward strand.
TTCCTTAGGTATTTAAAAATATGGTCACCTGGTAACGAATGAAACTCAATATTTTGAGGTTTAACCGATTACTGCTTATGGAGAGTATAAACATAACCGCTTTTGTAAGTCGTTTAATACTTCTTTAGGCATTTCCTTTATTGTAATATCTTGTCCTAGGAAAAGCAGCCAATTTGTTATCTCTGTCACTTCATCGGAATTGTTAACATTGATAAATGTTTTTAAAATGGCTGTGGATTGGTAAGGGTTTGTGTAAGATATTGAAACTTTGAAAGGGTGGTATTTTTTGAACTGGGCAATTGCTTTCGGGCCAAGTTCAAGTACAAGATTGATAATTTTGTCTTTCTTACTTAGTTTTTCTAAAATCTTTTTCTTATTTAACCTCTTTTTCGTCGTGTACGGTTCGATATTGATAAGGTCATCGACAGGAAACAGCAGCTTCTTTTCTTCTTTTAAATCAAACCCTTCAATGATCCAATGGCTTTTTTCTTTATAAATATGTAATAGATAAATTGGATAAGACTGGATTTCCTCTTCTTCTTTGACAGTAATCAATAAATGTCTATCCAAAAGAAGGATTTGGATGAGTTTTTCTAACATCGGATGGGGGAGATCAGAAAGCTCAAGTAAATCAGGATTATGAGGGTTGGTCCCTTCAAAAAGCAAGAGTTGATTTAAAAGAACGATATCATCTTGCTGGGTTTCTGAGATGAGTCCTAACAGTTTTTCGGCTAAAGATTGACGACTTTTTAAATAGGGAAGTTGTTGATTTCTTGTAGCCATAAAGGCAATAAAAAGAGCTTTCACTTCGTTATCAGTAAAGCGAACAACGGGCAGGATAGAGTTATGCATAACAAAATATCCCCCAGTCCTCCCAACTTCAGCAACAAGTGGCATGCCCATAGCTTCTATTTCTCTAATGTCCCTAATAGCTGTTGATCGTGATATGTTAAATTCTCGTATGATTTCTGAAATTGTAAAGTGGGAGCGGTTGTTGATATACCGCATAATTGTATTAATCCGTTCAACTTTTTTCATTTGGTTCTCCTAAACAGTATCATTTTTTGACATGATTTAAAGTTATTATAAACTCATCAGATGAAAAGATAAATCATTTAATTTATTTTAAAAGAAGGAAGGTTTTGAATATGAAAAATTATACGATTGAAGAAAAAGATAGCTTTATTGTGTTAGGTATTGGAACTGAAATTAAGAGTGAATATACAGATTTTGTTGGAATAAAAAAAGAAAAGGAAGACTTTTGGTCGGCTGTTAAAGAAGATGGAAGGTTGGACACTTTAAAAGCTCTAGCTACAAATGATTACATTTTTTCTGTGAGCGAAGCGGTGAATAACAAGATGATGTATTATGCGGGTGTCATGACAGAAGCACAAATAGAAGAAGAATCTAGAGTAATCCAATTTCCGAAGGGAGAATACTTAGTAGTAAAAGGGGAAGACAAAACAGCTGAAGAGCTAAGTAATAAGCTTACTGGCATCGCCTTCGGTCAGGCTTTACCAGATGCAAATGAGTTTGCTTATGTTGGTGGACCAAATACGACGGTTGAGATGGGGAAAAGAAACGGTTTAGTGTTTGGTGAAATGTGGATTCCGGTTGTTAGGAAGTAAAGTGATAAAAGATATGATTATGGAATGTAGAGGCTAACAATCTTGAATTGTTGGCCTTTTTGACGTGAGTATAATATTCATATACTACTACACATTATGTTCTGATAAACTGGAATGAAAGGTAATTATTGTAAGGTGGTGGCGGAGTGAATAAAAAAAGATTATTTGAGCTATTCATAGTAACATTTGTTTTTCTTTTCCTCCATGTAAGCACATTTACTAATGAAAAATTTAACGATAAATTGGGATCCTTTACTTTCTTTGTGCTATTTCTTATGTTTTATATCAGCAGTATTATGAGCAAACGTATTAACCTCACTTGTTGATAATGTACGTACTATCGTGGTGGTTATCCCCGTTGCACTTTTAATGGGCTTCCGTTCCAGCGCTAACATGGTGGACTATCGTTCCAGGACTGACAGCGAATTCTATGGGAGGAGCGACAGTCTACTCGTACGCGCTAACTTTTCTAGTCTGTATCAGTTCAGTCTTTGTTCCTACCGAAACTATGCCAATAATTGTTTGTGCGTTCGCCGAGAACCAGCTTGTAACTTCAATCGTGAAGGCGATTCGTGCTCTCTTATATGAAAGGTTTGTTGGAAATGATATTTGGATCAAGCTTGCTTGGTGCGTCGGTTACTTCTTTGCTAGTAGGGCATTTAAACGTCAGTTAGGGTAAATGTACCATTAGATTGGTATTCAGTGGCAAATAAATCTTTTGAAATAATATATATTTAGAAAAGAACGGGAAGATTTTCCGTGTTTTAATTATTTATTGTCCTCTTAATGTAACGATTGTCGGTATAATACCTTTATGCTATGAAACGATCGACATAATTCTGGAAAAAGAATTGAGCGTGTATTTCTTTCTTGGAATTACTATATAAAGATTGTATTATAATGTTAAAGAATAAAATAGGATTTATGTGTGCAGTTTTATAGTGTGATTATATTGAAAATAAAAAATAGATTAACATATTGCTATTTACATCTTGATTTTTTTTGAAAAATCCCCAATTATATAAAAGTAGTATATTGGGGGAGGAATATAAATGGGAGAAATAAAAATTACTCCAGAAGAGCTAAAAAATAGAGCGAAAACTTTTAGTTATGCTCAAGGGGAAGCTAAAGATAGGCATAATAAAATACTTAATGAACTTTTTAATTTGCAAACTAGGTGGATAGGGGCATCAAGTTTGAGTTTTTTTAATGAATTACCAACTTTAAATAAGGCTTGTGAATCTTATATTACTCATTTAAAGAAAATTGAAGAAGAATTAATTCGTATAGCAACTAAATTTGAAACAGTTGATAATCAAGGTGTTAATTTAGGGAATGCAAAGAATATGTCGGCTGGTAATGGTGCAAGTGATAATGGGATATTACAAAAAATAACTGATGTATTAAGTACTAAGGAAAATTCGAAGTATATGTATGAGGAAGAAAGCGGCCCCTTTTCAGCTAAGGCTTTAGGTGGAGAATTAAAGGCAGGGACAATAGCCGGAGCGAGTGCGACATATAACACAGTTAAAGTAGGTTTTGAAGTTTCAAAAGACCTTGGTGATGGTAAAAAAATAAAAAGTGAATCAAATTTAAGTATGGCGAATGTAGAGTTATCAGCTAAATTAGATAAAACTAATATCGAATTTGGTGCAGAAGCGTCTTTAGCAAAATATGAAACTGGTATAGATTTTCCTATTCCGTTTACAGATCATGATTTACATATTGGAGGGGCAGCTACACTTGGACAAGTTGGTGGTTCAGTGAAAGCTGGATCAAGTGGATTTAAGATTAGTCTTCCTTGGGGGCCAGGAGCAAGTCTTGTTGGCACAGCTCTTGAGGTAGAAGTAAAATAAAGGGGAGTATTGAATGACAGTAGAAGGTTTAAAGAAAATTTTAACAGTTCTTTTTATTATTTGTTTTTTTGGAACTATAATATTAACATTTTTTGATGCTACTTATAATATTAAAGAAAAAATTATTTTTTCTTTAATATACTTAATTACAATTCCTATTAGTTTTTTTATTTTATATAAAATCGGTAAATTTTTTATTAAATAATGAGGTGTTGAGATATGGTGAAAACAGAGGTAGAGAAGGAAACATTGTTACCTATTGGCTCAGTTGTAAGATTTAAAAGTTGGGAACAACTTGTAATGATATATGGTAGAAAGCAAATGGATTCTAAAACTAAAGAAGAGTGGGATTATGTAGCTTGTTATTATCCAATTGGTAATATTTCAACTGAATATAATTTATTTTTTAATCATGAACATGTATCGGAAATTGTTTTTACTGGATATATTAATGATGAGGAAATCAAATTGAGTGAAGATTTAAAAAGATAAATTATAACTATAATTGTTTATTGATTTCGATATATTTCCAGTCAAGTATAGCCATTTTAGTATGATTTATTTTTTTAGTAAAGGAAGAGTTAATATTGAAAATATTAAAAGGTATAATGTTATTAGCTTGTTGTTTATTAATTGTCAGTGGATGTTCTTCTAGAGAAGGAAAAGTTGTTGGTGGAAAAGTAAAAAGTTCTTCAAATAGAATATTAGGAGATTATAGAGAGTTTACTGGTTCCGCAAGTCGTGATATGGAAGTCAAAAAAGGAGAGAATTGGTTGTTTTCTTTTGATGAAACAACAAAGAAAGGAACTGTAGTTGCTTATATTGTGGATTCAAATGATAATACGATATTAGAATTTAATAATGGTAAAGAGGATAAAAGCCTTAAAGTGCCTAAGGACGATAGATATAAAGTGAAAATTAAAACAGAAGAACATGGTGGGAAATTTTTAATAGAGTGGAAAAAATCATCTTAAATTGAAGAGGAAAAGTAATGACGAAAATGGTTAGGTATCCAGACATGAAAATCAATTTAGGAATGGTCACTTATTTATTGGTCTTTTTGTTATTTGAAAAGGAGTATATGGTCTGGGAGTAAGAATCTATTCGCTTGTTAAATTTTAAAAGGCCGCATTAAGGAATGTAAAGGCTAACAATCTTGAATTGTTAGCCTTTTTTGACATGAATATATTATTCATATACTACTACACATTATGTTCTGATAAACTGGAATGAAAGGTAATTATTGTAAGGTGGTGGCGGAGTGAATAAAAAAAGATTATTTGAGCTATTCATAGTAACATTTGTTTTTCTTTTCCTCCATGTAAGCACATTTACTAATGAAAAATTTAACGATAAATTGGGGTCCTTTACTTTCATTGTGCTACTTCTTATGCTTTCTACTTATACCGCATTTATAGAAAAGTATTTTCATGATATACAAAAGTGGATTCGAAATATCACATTTTGTTTTGCTTTGTTAGTAGTAGTTTTAGTAGCCCTATGGATAGGTTACTTTTAGAACTTTACTTCTGGGAAAGTTCATTTAGTGCCCAATATTTTATCCATCTGTAGGAAAAAGGAGATAGATAATTCTTTAAATGAAGACATCAAAGTGGATATTTTTTAAAGTGAAAAATAGATGGGCAATATACAGTGTTAAAAAGCTATATTTGCTAAAAACTAATACCGCTCTCATAAACAGTACATACTGTTTATGAGAGCGGTATCTAATTTAAGTCTATAAAAACAATGCAAGTTCTTACTTATTTAGAATAAGAGAGAAGATGATGTTTTATTTGTTCAATAAAATAATGATGGTGTATATTATCGTTAGATACACGACTTGCCATAATAGCGCCCTCCATTGAAGAGGCAAGGAAAGAAGCGAGCGATATAATGTCTATCTCTTCTTTAAGTTCTTGTTTCTCTATTCCTTCTTTTATGAGAGAAGCCATTAACATTACTGTATCATCATAGCCTTTTGCTGCTGCTTTTTGTAATTCTGGAAATACGCCAGTACTTTCAATTGCGCTATTAAGCAATGGACAGCCTCCAGCAATAGGGGGGTTATGAGCTGCATCTTGATATACAAGGAAAATTGCAAGGATTTTATCGATTGCTGTCTTTTTATTTTCCATTGCTTTATGAAAATGGCTCCACATAATCTCACCACTTTTGTCGTAGGCAGCAAGAACAATTTCTTCTTTATTTTTGAATCTACGATAAATAGATCCTTTCGGTAGTTCAGTGGCTGTCATTATATCCTGAATGGATGTGCGAGTTATCCCATTAGTGTTAAATAAATATAAAGATGTTTCAATAATCTTTTCTTTTACTGTATCAACTTTAGTCATGCTTTGTAGTCCTCCTAATAAAAACGAGCTTAATATCCCAGGTAATGTTTACCCTCTATTTTTTGTAAGTATAAATAAGTGTGAAGCAAAATATATTATCAATCCCTATATTATGGAAACCGCAAACAATACAGTTTGGACAGAGGTTAAGCAAATTGTATTATTTATATTTTTTAAATGAACTTTCTGTCAAAAATAACATGATCAATTGTTTAATTTAGTCATGTTAGACAACTAATTTTACCTAAAATCGTAGAGGATGTAAAAATATATAGTTAATTTTAGTGCATAGACATATGAGTATTATATATAATCTTTATCAATATGTTTAGCTAAGGTGTTTGAACTACTCCCACTTTCACTTCTTATACAATAATATCCCTCGCAGTTCTTGTAGGTAAAGGCCTGATCACTGCATTCTATAAAAGAAATAATTAATGAGTACTGGAATTTGATTGTAAATAAGAAAGCGAGTTATAAATATATTTTCTTTTTTCTATTTTATTAATCATTTGTAAAAAGGGTTTAAAAAACTAGAAACTTATAGTATCATTATATTCCAGACCGGACCGTTCGGTCTGTTAACTTATATGAATATATTTGGAAGGAGAACTTTATGAAGAAAGAAAAATCAAAGATTGTAGGTAATTTAATTAGGAGGATAATAAAATGAACTTTATAAAAATGAATAAAAAAGAACTTATTATGTTAGTAATCTTTACACTGTTTGTACCATTTCAAATTAGCTTGTTCATATTATTTGGCATATCACTTTTAACTAATGTCAATTTAGTTGAATCAGAATTTCTTCTTAGTGCCATCGGTTTTACTGTACCTGCTATTGTAGGAATAATTTTCTTTAGGAAAGAAATCATTCAAAGTTTTACTTATTTTAAAGAGAAAACAATTTTGAAAATAGTAAGTATTCCTATGGTGGTTTTACTTATGGTGATTATTGAGAGTTCTATTATGCATTTTCTAGCAACTGGTCAGCCAGAGAACCAAGAACAGCTCCTTGAAGCAGGTGCGGAGGTACCTCTTATATTTACATTGCTTGTATTTGGTATTCTAGGTCCAATACTTGAAGAAATTATATTTCGTCATATTTTAATAAATCGCTTTTCACATTATATTGGTACTGCTATTGCATCTATCATTTCGATTCTAATCTTTACATTCCTTCATACGAACCAGCTTTCTGATTATGCATTTTATTTACCAGGCGCGGTGATACTTACTATTGCTTATCTAATTTCTAAAAGATCCCTTGCATATGTCATAGCGATACATATGTTAAACAATTGCCTTGGTTTCATATTGTAAGAAGTTAGCCTTGCATCTGTTACAGAGTTAAAAAACTAGATACAGAGATTGATAAATGAGGAGTACAATTTAGACGGTGACTTATGATTCATGTAATTCCTTGTACTTCAAAAAACCACAGTTTGGGTGTAAACTGTGGTTTTTTTATATAGGGGACTAACACTTCGCAAACAAGTTAAGCTCATACAACGTCAATTTTTGTTTTGTTAGCTTAATAGTAGCCCTATTATACTTAAAATAATATGTCTATATTGTTTTAAGTACTCTTTTTATAATAAAACTTAATCAATTTTAATATATGTTATGTATAACAGATATTTATCTAAAATAAGGGGGAATATCATGACTGAAATAAACGAATCTTCAGGAAGCGATTTACAAAAAGATGTGAAGTTTTCTATTATAATCCCTGCACATAATGAAGAAAAGTACATTAGAAAATGTTTGGATTCAATTGCAAAAGCATCAGAGGCATATAAAGAACAAACGGAAGTTATAGTTGTTTTAAATCGTTGCACAGATCAAACAGAGGAAATAGCAAAATCTTATAATTGTATTACATTAAAAAATGAAGATAAAAACTTATCTAAAATCCGAAATGCAGGGGCAGAAATAGCTAGTGGAGAAATAATCGTTACTATAGATGCTGATACGATAATGACAGAGTCTTTGTTATCTAATGTAGATAAATATTTATCTTCAGGTAAATATATTGGTGGTGGGGTGAATGGGAAGTTCGAAAGAATGTCTTTTGGAATATTCTTTTCTGCAATTCTAATTATAATTCCCTTACTTTTTAAGTACGGAGCTATATCTGTGGGGATTTTTTGGTGTTATAGAAAAGATTTTATGGCAATTAACGGATTTAATGAAAACATGCTTATGGCAGAAGATGCAGATTTCGCGAAACGGTTAAAAGAATGGGGAAAACGAAATAATAAGAAATTCGGTACCATTAAAAATGGAATGATAACTTCATGCAGAAGATTTGATACATATGGAGACTGGGCCTTACTTAAAAATCCAAAAGTAATATTAGCTTATCTAAAAGGAAATGATCAAAAGTATGCAGATAAGACATATTATGATAATCAAGAAAGATAACGATGGAGAAAAGCGGCAGGAAATAGTGAGAACAGCAGATTTTCTTATACATAATGAGAGCCTAACTTAATTTAATAGATATGATAAGAAAACCATCAATTTGATTAGTCCTTTTTCAAATCAATGGTTTTTATTTTTGAAATAAATATCTATTTTTTTATAAAAATATTTTTTGACCCCCATAAAACTTTATATTCCTCCGAATATGTATAGTGAAGAAAATAAATAGAAGAAAACTGATTATGAAAGAATACTGACGTGTTAATAAAATTACTAGATTAAGTGGGGCATCCGAAATAAAAGGGTGAAATTACCAATGATATAGAGAAGAGTTATTCAAGGATTGCAGATAAAATAGAAACAGAGCAAGCAAAACAAGCGGAAGAAAATAAGAAAGTAGAGTAGAATGTAAGCCTAACTGTAAGAACGATAGAAAAGTTGGCTTTGAAAAATATGAACAACAAGAAGACAAGCCTAAAGAAAATGTGGTTGAATGGTCACTTGTTTAGTGACCATTTTTCTATTTCAAGCAGAAGGAGGGAGAGAGATTACCCGTGTTGAGTTTAGTAATGAAGATCTTAAGAAAACCGAAAATAGAAGATATCGTATGTAGCATACAAAATAATGAAGAAGATAAAGAAGCTTTTATCGTACAGTATCAGCCGTTTATTAGAAAATCGATCTCGTCTGTCTGCCGCCGATATATTACAGAACAGGATGATGAATATAGTATTGGATTGTTTGCGTTTAACGAAGCAATTGAACAGTATTCATATAAAAAAGGGAAATCTTTTCTAGCGTTTGCTGATCTTCTTATAAAAAGAGATGTAATTGACTATATACGCAAGGAGTCTAAGCATAACCTTGTCTTTTTAAAAGAAGATGAGCAAGAGGAAATGTTAGAAATGCAAGTATCGCTTACGGAGTATATGAAGGAAATAGAAAATGGTAACCGTAAGGAAGAAATTCTCCATTTTCAAAGTGTGTTAGCTGAGTTTAAAATCACATTTTCAGAGCTTGCTAAAGAATCTCCTAAGCATCGTGATACGCGTGAACACTTAATAGAAATTGTAAAGATGATTATAAAAGAAGAGGAAATGATGGAGGAGCTGTTCCGGAAGAAAAAGTTACCGCTTAAACATATTGAACCGCGTGTTAGGGTAAGTCGTAAAACGTTGGAGCGGCATAGAAAATATATCATTGCAATGTGTATTATCTTCGCAAACAACTATACATACATTCTTGATTATATAAGGGGAGGGAAGCATGATGAATAAAGGAATTGTGATGGATATAAAAAAACATAGCGTAGTTGTTTTAACGCCAAATGGAGAGTTTATTACGTGTAAAAGAAAAGGGGATTCTTGCATGATTGGAGAGGAAATTTCATTTGATGAGCAAGAACAAAAAGCATCGCGTTTTTCAATCCCTTATTTCTTAAAGCCGGCATCATTACTTGTTGCTTGTTTTCTATGTGCGCTGTTATTTTTCTACAACCAACCGGAAGAAAAAGTATTTGCTTACGTCTCAGTTGATATAAATCCAAGTTTAGAGGTGAGCGTAACGAAGGATCTTCGCGTTATAGATTTACAAGCTTGTAATGATGATGGAAGACGTATTTTAAAAGAATTGAAGCAATGGGAAAATGAACAATTGCAAGAAGTAATACGTACAATTATAAAGCAGAGTCAAGAGGATAAGTATTTAACGAATGATAAGCAAGTTATGCTAACAGCTGTTGCAAAGGACAAGTCGTTAGAACCACAGTTGGAAAAGGCAATGAAAGAATTAAAGAAAGAATATGAGCTAAAACATATTACAGTCGAATATCAAAATAGCACGATGCAAGTACGAGAGAATGCTAGAAAAGCTGGAATGGGCACAGGTGTCTATATAAAGCAAGAGAATGAGAAGAACAAATCGGTTACGCCGCCCGCCACGCCGTCTAATCCGGTAGAAAACGAAGAAGAGGTGCAATCGCAGCCGGATTCATCTCCTGATGTAGCGCCAGATTTGTCTTCTGTAAAAGACAAAAAACATGAGAAGCCAGAGCATAAAGAACAAAAGAAAATAGAGGAACAGCCAACGAAGCACATAAAAGAAAACAATGGTAGAGGATCTCAGCAACAAAATAGAGGGAATCAGCAGGAGAATAACGGTAGGGGATCCCATCAAGGAAATAATGGAAATCAGCAAGGAAACAACGGAAGAGGATCGCAAGGGAATAATGGGCACCAGCAAGAGAACAATGGAAGAGGATCGCAAGGGAATAATGGGCACCAGCAAGAGAACAATGGAAGAGGATCGCAAGGGAATAATGGGCACCAGCAAGGAAATAACGGAAGAGGGTCCCAAGGAAATAATGGGAATCAACAAGGAAACAACGGTCGAGAATCCCAACAAGGGAATAATGGAAATCAGCAAGGAAACAACGGAAGAGTACCCCAAGGAAATAATGGGAATCAACAAGGTGACAATGGTAGGGAATCTCAACAAGGAAATAATGGGAATCAGCAAGGTGACAATGGAAGAGGATCCCAAAAAGAAAATGTTGGAAACGAGCAAGGAAACAATGGTAGGGGATCTCAACAAGAGAATAGAGGCCACCAGCAAGGGAATGAAAAGAAGAATCAATAGAAATATAGGAGTGGGAGATTCATTTTAAAGTGAAAAGGAGTTATCTCACTATTGTGGGCAGTAAAACTCCCATCTCAAAATTTGGCTAGGGCAAAGAAGTTAGGTGGGAGTTGGGCTGCTTAAAGTTGCACTTTATTATTCTATAGTTCTATTAAGAAGGAGTATGTGAAAAATATAATGGAGAAAAACATTCAACAAGAGAAAGATAAAGTAAAACCTGTTTTTTATGATCCGAAAGGAAGAAGAAATATAGCTTTTATTTCGTTTCTATGTATTTCAATAGTTAGCGTAAGTATTGTATTTTATTTTTTCTTTCAAAGTATTTTTTCAACACCAGAAATTCCAAATATGAATACCGCTGTACAACAAGATAATAAACTTGTACCAATTAATCAAAAACTTAGTGATCAGCAGTTAAAGAAGGAAGAGTTTAAACCAAATACCGAAACGAAGGATAATAAAAATTTGGTGAATTCGCCGAAGGATAGTAAACAACGTAAAGAAGTGTATGGTTTTTATGTAAACTGGGATGAAAATAGTAACGCTTCTTTAAAAGAAAATATCGATTCATTAACCACACTAGTACCAGAATGGTATCATTTAAAAGTAGATTTAACGATTAGAAGTGAGATAAAACCTGAGATAGTAAAGTTAGCAGAAAAAAATGAAGTGAAAATTATGCCTTTACTAACTAACTATACTGAGGAAGCTTCTGGTCCGGATAGTGGGCTAATTCATAAGTTGCTGAATTCCTCAAATGATGTAAAGACAAAGTTTATAAATGATTTAGTAAAGCAAGTTGAAAAGAATCGATTTGCGGGTATTAATATTGACTTTGAGGCCGTACCTGAAAGTGATAGAGAAAACTTAACAAATTTTATGAAAGAACTTACTACGGTCTTTCATAAACATGATTTGCTCGTTACACAAGATGTTCCAGCTAATGATAAGGCTTTTGATTATAGTGCGTTAGCAAAAATAATAGATCGAATGATTGTAATGATGTACGATGAGCACTATGGAGCAGGAGAGCCAGGACCAATTGCTTCAAATAAATGGTTTCAACACACATTAAAAGAACTGAATATTCCGTCTAATAAGCTCGTAGTTGCTTTCGGTAACTATGGATATGATTGGAAAGTAAATAGTAAGGAACCGGCGAAATCTTTAACTTTTTCAGAAGTTATGGCAATGGCTCATAATTCAGATATAAATATTCAATGGGATAAGATGAGTGGAAATCCTTATTTTAGATATAAAACAGGAGATAAAGAACATACTGCTTGGTTCTTAGACGGCGTTACTCTCTATAATCAAGTGAAAATCGCAATGGAAAACAATGCAAAGGGGTTTGCGTTATGGAGATTAGGTGCAGAAGATCCTACAATATGGAAAGTTTTAAAAAATCCGATTGAGGCACAAAAAAATCCTGATGTATTACATAAAATCACTAGTTTAGATGAAGTGAATTATTCTGGACAAGGTGAAATTTTACAGATTGAGAATGAAAAGCAAAATGGATTGAGAGATTTTAAAGTAGGTAAAGATGGTTATCTTACAGATGAAGTATATCAATCCTTACCATCTGCATACGAAGTGCAACGATATGGAAAACCGAAAGGGAAACAAGTAGTACTAACATTTGATGATGGACCAGACCCGAAATATACGCCGGAAATCTTAGATATATTAAAAGAGAATAAGATCAAAGCTGCTTTTTTTGTACTTGGTGAAAACGCACAACTAAATACTAGTATTGTGAAAAGAATATACGATGAAGGGCATGAAATTGGCAATCATACTTTCAAGCATCCTAACGTAGCTGATACGTCTTTACTACGAACAAAAGTAGAACTTAATACGACGCAACGTCTGATCCAGGAAATAACTGGGCATTCTACAGTTTTGTTTAGGCCACCATACGAAGCGGATGCTAACCCGGATTCCTCAAATGAAATATTGCCTATTTTACGGGCACAAAATATGAACTATACAATGGTAGCAGAAAAAGTGGATCCTGAGGACTGGGCAACACCATCAACAAATGAATTAGTAAAGCGTGCTCTTAATCCCGTTTATAAGGGAGAGGGAAATATTATTCTTCTCCACGATGCGGGAGGGAATCGTACCCATACGGTAGAGGCGCTGCCGATCATTATTAAAGAGCTTAAAAAGCATGGATATAGTTTTGTAACAATTTCAGATTTAATGAATAAAGAACGAGATGAAATTATGCCCCCAGTTTCTTCTGAGGGTGAGCAATATTTACTTTACAATAAAGCTGTTTTTTCAGGGGCTGGATACTTTAAACATATATTAACAACTATTTTTTATATCGCTATTGGATTAGGGATTTTTCGATTCGTATTCTTAATTTATTTTGCATGGAAGCAGAAAAGAAAAACGCTATCTTGCTCTATTCATTCGTCCTATCAACCTTTTGTTAGTGTTGTCATAGCAGCATATAATGAAGAAAAGGTGATAGCTAAGACAATTCGCTCAATTTTGGATAGTAAGTATGGAGAATTTGAAGTTATTGTTGTGGATGACGGATCGACAGATGGTACGTCAAAAGTAATGCAAGAAACATTTTATAAACACCCTAAAGTTCGTTTCATTCAGAAAGAAAACGGCGGGAAATCATCGGCAATGAACTTAGGGTTTCAACAATCGCGAGGAGAGATCATTGTCACTTTAGATGCGGATACTATTATTGCGCAAGACGCCATTTCTCTCATGGTTAGACACTTTGAAGATCAAAATGTAGCAGCAGTTTCAGGTAATGTTAAAGTGGGGAATAGACGAAACTTGTTAACTACTTGGCAACATGTTGAATATATAACAGGATTTAATTTAGAACGTAGAGCTTTTGATGAATTAAATTGTATTACAGTAGTTCCAGGGGCTATTGGGGCGTGGCGTAAGAAGAATGTAGTTGAATCTGGATATTTAAGCGAAGATACATTAGCAGAAGATACAGATCTTACTATTACATTTTTGCGTCAAGGACATAGAATTGTATATGAAGAAAAAGCGTATGCTTTTACGGAGTCACCTGAAGATGTGAAAAGTCTCATTAAACAGCGATATCGTTGGTCATATGGTACACTTCAATGTCTTTGGAAACATCGAAAAGCTTTATGTAATTCAAAGCATAAAACGTTAGGGTTTATTGCATTGCCTAACATGTGGTTATTCCAATATGTTCTGCAATTCATTGCTCCTTTTGCAGATATATTAATGATTATGGGGTTATTTAGTAGTGATCCGCTAAAAGTTTTAGGATTTTATTTTGTATTCTTTTTAATGGATCTTCTCGCATCTCTATTTGCATTTAAATTAGAGGAAGAGAATCCGAAACCATTAGTATGGTTAATTTTACAACGCTTTATTTATCGTCAATTTATGACTTATGTTGTCGTTAAATCTATATTCTCATCGATTCGAGGAATAGCGGTAGGTTGGAATAAGCTAAAGAGAGTGGGAAGTGTAGAACATTCTACGGAACATAAGGAGGCATCTTAAGAGAGCAGGTTATCTGCTCTCTTTTTCATTGATTTTAGTGAGCGGAGTGTAGAGTAGATACGTCTGTATCTATAAGAGTTCTGATAGTGAGACATTATGTAAAGATGCTCCTTTAGTTTCGAGAAAAAGTTTTTTTATATTTTTTTAAAATGACGGACATAAAATCGTATATACCTTCGAATTATATATATGGATAACATAAATATATAAATAAAAGGGGAGCAATAAGATGAAAGAACAAAAAGAAATGTTTGAAGAAATCTCTGAAGTACTAAAGGTATTGGCGCATCCTGTTCGTTTATCCTTAGTAAAAATAATGCTTGCAAAAGGTCCAACTAATGTAACAACAATGTACGGGGATTTACAAATGCCTCAAAGTACAATTAGTCAACATTTATCTAAATTAAAAGCTGCTAAAATGGTTACAGGTACTCGAAAAGGATTAGAAATTTATTATGAGGTAACTGACAATCGCACAAAATCAATATTAGCATGTTTAGTTTAAATGCTGACTTCTATTTCAAAATAAGAAACGCTATTCTTTCCTATGTTTTTATAGAGAGAATAGCGTTTTTAACTTTTAAAGAGTATCTTTTTTATTAGTTTGATAGTGATATGGTATTACCTCTAGAATATAAAAATATCATTTTGGGGGACTTTACAACCTTAAATTAATGAAATGTGACGATACACTATTATAAGGTTTTAGAAGAATTCTTGATATGGAAGATTTAAAAAAGTTCAAAATGTACTTTTAGTCATGTAATCTTTTGAGCTGATGATCTTTTCCCCACTCAAATAGTTCATTCATTATTTGCATTAAAGATTCCCCGTACTCGCTTATTGTGTACTCAACCTTTGGTGGTACTTCTTGATATACGGTACGATGGATAATCCCATCAGCTTCAAGTTGCCGAAGTTGTTGAGTCAGAACTTTTTGTGTAAGGTTTGGAATTTCTCGTTTAATTTCATTTGTTCGCATTTTTCCATCCATCAAAACACATAAAATATAAACTTTCCATTTTCCGCCGATTACATCGAGTGTTGTTGCAATTGGGCAATTATCATTTTGATTCATATAACACCTCCACAGGTACTTTAAGGTTCCTATAGCACTTTAAAGTACGTACTTTTCAATTATATGTGACTCATTCATACTAATACGTAAAGGGTTGAATAATTTATAAAGGGGATGAAAAAAGATGAAAACACTTGTAATTGTAGCACATCCTGATATTGAAAAATCAAAAATTAATAAAAGATGGATTGAAGAACTTGAGAAATATTCGGATGAAATTACGGTGCATGAATTGTATAAAGTGGCACCGAATTGGGAGTTTAATATTGA
This sequence comes from Bacillus cereus group sp. MYBK101-2, assembly GCF_051918845.1. Taxonomy (NCBI): domain Bacteria; kingdom Bacillati; phylum Bacillota; class Bacilli; order Caryophanales; family Bacillaceae; genus Bacillus; species Bacillus cereus group sp. MYBK101-2. The sequence continues at coordinate 50,701 of NZ_JBQAIE010000009.1, forward strand.
AGAAGAGCAAAAGTTATTAGTAGAACATGATAGATATATATTTCAATTTCCGCTTTACTGGTACAGTTCACCGCCATTATTAAAAAAATGGTTTGATGATGTATTGACATATGGATTTGCGTACGGATCAAAAGGGGATAAAGTGAAGGGAAAAGAGTTTGGTGTAGCTATTTCTATAGGTGGATTAGAAAAAGATTATGAAAATAGCGGAATTACGATGGATGAGTTGACGAAACCATTCCAAGCTACATGTCTATATACAGGTATGGAATTTATACCTTCATTTTATTTATATGGTGCCGAATATAAACTAAGTGATGAAGAGATTAATAAAAGTGCACCTGAGTATGTGCAATATGTGATGAACAAGAAGTATTCTAATATATAATGAAAAATAGCCATTTACTTATGAAGTAAATGGCTATTTTATATTCTTATTATATTCACTAAGTGTAATCTTTAGTAAATTAATAGTTAATCTGGTAAAATAAAAACTTAACATATATAAAGGGGAGTTTTACTTGAGAACGATGCAAAAATTATTACAAAAAAGAGCAATGCAATCACCAAATTTGGAAGCGCTTGTAGGCGGAGGGAAAAGATATTCGTTTCAGCAGTATAATGAACGAGTAAATCAGCTTGCACATTATTTGTTACATAATGGTGTGCAAAGAGGAGATCGTATAGGAATACTATGCAAAAATAATCACCCATTTCCAAGCGTTATGATGGCAAGTTTAAAAATTGGAGCGGTATGTATTCCGCTAAATCATCAGCTGACTGTTTATGAATTAGAAACGATTGTAAAAGAAGCGAAATTAAAAGTGTTAGTTATTGATGAAGAATTTAATGAAGTGTTATTAAAGGTTGATGCTGTGAAAGAAATTCCTTATGTAATTCAAACGACAAAAGAAGACTTTGGTTCATTTGAATTAGAGTTGCAAAAACAGCCAACGACAGAACCGAACGTAGAAGTTCATGAAGAAGACGATGCCATTTACTTGTTTACATCAGGAACGACTGGACAGGCAAAAGCATGTGTAATTGGACATAAAAACTTACATCATTATTTTGCTGAAATTGCGGGACAAAGAGAAATCCTAGCAGGTGAACGCTTTTTATCTGTGCATCCATTGTTTCATATGAGTGGCGTGCTTTCTATTTTAAATTGTATTTATCATGGCGTTACGATGATCTTCTTAGCTAATTCGAATCCTGCTCTTATTTGGGATAAGATTGAAGAAGAGAAAATTACTACGATGCTTGCTTTCCCAGCCGTTTATAGTTACATGCTTGATGAACTAAATAAAAAAGAACGTAACATTTCAACCTTTAAAGTAGCACAAAGCGGTGGTACAAAAGTGCCAGAAACACTCATCCAAAAATATATGGAAAAAGGAATCTATATGGTGCAAGGATATGGTAGTACAGAAGGTTGGGTTGTAACATCATGGCATCCAATGATGGGAAAAGAAAAGATGTCTTCTGTAGGAAAGACCTTGAAAAATGTAGAGGTGAAAATTGTTCATCCCGAAACAGGACATGAACTAACAACAAATGAAGTTGGAGAGATTCATGTAAGAAGTCCATACATGTTTAAAGGATATTGGAATAATGAAAAGGCGACAAAGAAGGTAGTAAAAGATAACTGGTTTAACATGGGCGATGCTGGCATGATCGATGACGACGGATTCCTGCATATTATGGGAAGATATAAAGACGTTATTATACGCGGTGGTGACAATGTATATCCAGACCAAGTAGAAGATGTTATTCATGAAATACATGGTGTTTTAGAAGTTGCAGTAGTTGGAGTTCCAGATGAATTTTGGGGAGAGGTTCCAAGAGCTTACATTGTGAAGGATGGCGAAACAACAGTAACAGAAGAAAGTATTCTTCAGTATTGTAAGGAGAAATTAGCAAGTTACAAAATTCCAGAAGTGGTATTCGTAGAAGAATTACCGAAAAACGCTTTAGGGAAAGTGTTGAAGAGGGAATTACGAGATGCAGTTCTTGTGAAATAGAAAATTATGAAACGATGGAGAACCCAGTTATGTATAAAGCATGACTGGGTTTTTGTCTATCAAAACATAATAATTTACTAGATTTTGTATTTTGTGTAAGATAATAAAGAATATTTAAATATTAATTAAGGGAAGAGATGTAAATGAAGCTACCGCTATTACAGGTAGAGACAGAGAGACTGATGATCCGTCCGTTCCAAAATGATGATTATGAAAGTTGGTTAGATGGATTTAATAAGAGGTTACTATCGCAGTATAAATATGACGATGGCTATCAAGTTATGGCATCCTCAACAAAAGAATGGTTCACGGAATGGATAAGAGGCTTTGATGAAGCAGCACATCGAGATGAGATGTACGTATTAGGTATTTTTCGTAAAGAAGACGGAGCTAATATTGGTAAGCTAGAGCTGATTAAAATTTTACGTATGGACTATCAATGGGCGATGATGGGATATTCCATACATAATCAATACTGGAAAAATGGATATGGCATGGAAAGTGTGAAAGCTGCAGTATCGTTATTTTTTAATCATCTTCATTTTCATAGAATCGAATTACATATACGTGTTGATAATGAGCCATCAGTACGTCTTGCGGAAAGAACAGGCTTTTCATTTGAATGCAAGAGAGAGGCGTTTTCATTAGAGAATGGTAAGTGGATGGATTTTCTTATTTATTTTAAAAATAAGGAGATGAATATATGAGAGTTCTAATTACAGGTGGAAATCGTGGATTAGGGTTACAGTTAGTAAAAGTGTTTCATGAAAATGGACATATTGTTTATCCATTAGTTAAAACTGAGGTTGCGGTAACGCAATTGAAGCAAATGTTTAGTTGTAGATGTTTTCCTATATTAGCAGACTTATCGGCTGATGAGAGTACAGAACAAATTAAGAAACAGCTTGAGGAATATACAGAGTATATTGATCTAGTTATAAATAACGCAGGAATTACTGGAAAGGAGACTGAGGTTTTACATACGAATTCAGAAGAGTTAACGGACTTATTTAATATTCATTGCTTAGGTGTAATTCGAGCTGTAAAAGGTACATATGTGGCTTTAGCTAAATCGGATCATCCGAGAATAATAAATGTGTCCTCTCGGTTAGGTTCATTGCATAAAATGGCGAACAAAGAGTTTCCGCAAGGCCATTTCTCATATTCATATCGAATTGCTAAAGCTGCACAAAATATGCTAACGCTCTGCTTACAACAAGAGTTTGAGGATAAAGGAATTGGTGTAACGGCAATTCATCCTGGAAAATTAAAGACTGATATTGGTGCCTTTGACGCGAATATGACTCCGGCTGAAGGAGCACAAAATATATATGATTGGGTAATCGATTCAAATGAGGATGTTTCAGGGAAGTTTATTGAGCCAGGTGTAGGTGAATTAAAGTGGTGATATACGATCTTGCAATCATTCAGAATTTGTTTGGCCCTTCTAAAAAAGTAATAAATGGCTTACCAAATGCAGTGACAATTGAAGAAATAGAAGAAGACGTTTTGTATAACGTACAAACATATAAAGAAAAGATAAGTAGCTTTGAAGAAATTTGTTTTAACTGGGAGTTAAAAAGAGCGAGTATTGTATTAAACAAAAGGTTTAGTAGTTATAACTCAAGTGTGAGAGTGTTACTTGATGCAGGTTTTTCTTTGCACGCAGCAAAGATAGAAGTATGTAGAGAATTGAACAATGTAGGAGAACTTGAAAGACAATATACATATCGATCAATAGCAGAAGGAAAGTTATCGGAAAAAGATTTTAAATATATTTGGGAACAATGTATGTCGGGTTCAGGGAATCAAACTTCAATTTTAACGATTGATGAGCATTTTTATTCAGTGCAAACAGAGTTAGGTAAGGGTTGGGAGAAGTCATGCATTGTTTTTTATGATAAAAATGAGCCAATTGGTATGTCCATACCGCATATAGAACCTGGAACAGTAAGTGAAGGACGGTTATTTTATTTTGGAGTAATGCCTTATTATCGCGGGAAAGGAGTAGCTTCCCAACTACATCATCAATGTTTACATATGTTAAAAGAAATGGGGGCTACGTATTATATTGGGAGCACACATACATCAAATGAAAAGATGCAGAGGATATTTTGGAGAAATAATTGTTCGCTGAAAACGGAGATAGAGCTTTATTATAAAATTTTTAATGAGGGTTAGGGGAAAAGAAAATGAAGACTATAAATGTATTTCATTATGACGCATTTACGAATAAACCGAATATGGGGAATCCAGCGGGTATTGTATTAGATGCAGATGGATTAACAGAAGAGGAAATGCAAATTATTGCTGAAAAAGTTGGATATAACGAAACAACTTTTGTTCTTTCCTCAGAAGTAGGAGATATAAGAATGCGCTACTTTACACCTGGTTTTGAAATGGATTTATGTGGTCATGGGACAGTTGGGACAATATTTGCCTTGCGTGAAAGAGGTTTATTAGGAGAGAAAAGTAACCTTACGATTGAAACGAAGGCTGGGATTTTACCGATACAAATAGGTGTAAATGAAAATGGAGAAACTTTTATTAAAATGAGGCAGGCAGCGCCTCATTTTAAAGATTTTGCAGGTTCAAAAGAAGAATTAGCTCGTAGTATTGGTTTAGAAGTAAATGATTTAGATGTAAGTTTACCAATTGTATATGGAAGTACGGGGAACTGGACTGTAATTGTACCGATTAAAAATCTAGATGCGTGTGAGAGAATGAAGCCTAACAATGAGATGTTTCCATCGGTATTAAAAGAAATACCTAACGCTTCTATTCACCCAGTTTGCCTAGAAACTTATGATGAACTAGCACAAATGCATGGACGTCATTTCTCATCAGCTTATGCTGGAACGATAGAAGATCCAGTGACAGGAACAGCTTCAGGTGTAATGGGGGCGTATTATGCGATGTATTTGGAAAAAGATTTTGACCATGAAATGGAGTTAATTGTTGAACAAGGACAGGAAATACATAAAGATGGTCGTGTAACGGTGTATGTAACGAAAGTTGAAGGGAATGCGAATTTACAAATTGATATTGCTGGAACAGCGGTGTATGTGAAAGAATTTGAAGTTTCAATATAAAGTGAAACTTTAATCAGTGGGTGGGGCATCCCCACTGATTATTAGTTGAACCAATCGGGCTTTTACGGGCAGTTGATCCCCCACCTAACTTCTTTGCTTCCGTTGAATTTTGAGGTGAGGGTCTTACTGCCCGTTAATGCGGGATAAAAAAGAAAGCCCGGCATACATCCGGACTTTCACTATCTGTTCAATACTTCAATATACGAAGCATCTCCAGTTGTTCTTAAAGCAGAGCGGAAATTTTTATTTTCTAGCGTTTTAGCGACTTGTTGTAACTGCTGTGCATCATCATGATGGATAAGTAAGCTGTCGGCACCGCTTTCTTCTATATGAATGTGTTCGACATTTCCGATTGCATCATGTACAGCTTTTAAAAATTCAGGTTTCATATTGTCCTCCTATATGTATGTAACGTTGTTGTTAGTATTTCCTTATTTTTGAAATGTAAAAGTGAATGAATTTTTGTTATATTATGATTTTTGAAGGGGTTTCCTATTTGTTTGTCAAATAATAGTAAAGTTGTCTTTTGAATTGAGGGAATCTTCGGGATTAAAGGGTGAGGGAATGGACATTTCAGTAATCGCTGCACAACTAGTTAAGGAGAAAGTTATTTCATATTATCCAAATAGCATAAAAGTATTAAACGGAGGAACGACAAGTACTGTGTATTTGTTGGACGAAAAATACGTTGTAAAGCTGAATGAAGCGGAAGTAATACGTGAAGAAGCTTATTTTCTTTCTTTTTATGAAGCAAATACTTTGTTTGCAAAGCTTTTGTATAAAGAGCCTTTACATACATATATTGTGTATTCTTTCCTTGAAGGTAGTACTTCGTGCGGACGAGGACATAAACGAATTACGCTTAGTACTCTTGTAAAAGAAGTTATTAATAAGTATGAAATAGTTTCACGTATAGATGGCTGGGGATGGAAAGAAAGTCCGGTTCAATCTTGGAGTGCATTTTTAACGAAAAATGTGATGGAAGCTTATGAAAATGTAAGACGTTACATAAGTGAGGAAGAGTATAGAACAGTTCTTAAGTTAGCAAATAGAGGGACTGGAATAAATCATCCATTTTTACTGCATGGTGATCTTGGGTTTCATAATTTTATATTTCAAGGAAATATGCTACATGGTGTAATTGATCCTTTACCAGTGTTAGGAGATCCTATATACGATTTAATTTATGCGTTCTGTTCAACCCCGGAAGATTTAACGAAAGAAACGATTGATTATGCGATGAAACAGTGTGTGTTTCATAAAAAAGACCGTAATTTATATGAAGAAATAGTCATAGGCTTATATTTGCGTATAGATACGTGTTTAAGACATCACCCGAAAGATTTAGAAGATTATTTAGTAGCTTGGCGTTATTGGATGGGCGAGGTTGAGGTGACTTTATAGTACAAATATTTTGGGGGAGATTGTGAAATGAATGTTTCAGAAGCGAAAAAGGATTTAGCAATAAAAACGAAGAGAGGCTTGCCAATTATATTAGCTGGTGTTTTATTTTGGATAGTTATGAGTATAGCGGGCTTTGTTCTTTTTGAAAAACAAGTGGTGTGGGTATATTTAATCGGTATGGGATGTGTGTTTCCTTTTGGATTAATGATAGCTGCTATATTGAAAATTGATATGTTTGCGAAAGGAAATCCGTTAGGGGTTTTGGCAGGATTAATTGGTGGGATAAATGTATTGAATATTCCACTTGTATTACTTGCCTATTTTCAATTTCCAGAATGGTTACCTTTTGTAGTAGCGATGTTAATAGGTGTTCATTTTATCCCGTACGTATGGATTTACGAAAGTAAAAGTTACGGTTTATTATCAGTAGGGACTGTATTCGTAACGTCAGTTTGCGGGATTCTTTTTGCGGAAAAAGGATTTACTGTTATTCCATTATCAGTTAGCGTTGTTTATTTACTTACTTTTATCAGTTTATTAATTGAAAACAAAAAAGCAAATCAGTATCAGCAAAAATCAGCTTAATAAAAAATTTAGGGATAGGGGAAATTATGATGAAAAATTTTGTTTGTACAACGTGTGGCGTGCAGTATGCAGCGAGTGTAGAAGAACCGGTGAGTTGTCATATTTGTGATGAAGAAAGGCAATATGTGAATCCGAAAGGACAGTCTTGGACGACGCTAGAAAGCTTACAAACAGGTGATACATATAAAAATGAAATAATCGAAGAGGAAAATGAGCTTTATAGTATTACGACAAAACCAGGGTTTGCGATCGGTCAAACGGCATATGTAGTGAAAACAGAGTCATATCGTTTACTGTGGGACTGCATTACTTATTTAGATGAAATGACAATTACGAAAATAAAAGAGCTTGGCGGATTAGATGCGATTGCATTGTCTCATCCTCATTATTATTCAACGCAAGTAGAATGGGCAGAGACATTTGATGTACCAATTTACATACATGAAGATGATAAAGAGTGGGTGATGCGCCCGAGTAGTCGTATTATTTATTGGTCTGGTGAGTCTTTACAATTAGCGGATGGATTGGTCATTCATCGTTTAGGTGGTCATTTTAAAGGAGGATCTGTCTTACATTGGGAAGAAGGTAATGACGGAAAAGGAATTTTGTTAACAGGCGATATTATACAAGTTGTAGCAGATGAGCGATGGGTAAGCTTTATGTACAGCTATCCAAACTTAATTCCATTACCAGCGAGAAAAGTGGAAGAAATGGTGAATCGAGTAAAGCCGTTACAATTTAATCGTTTATACAATGCTTTTCATCGTGTAGTAAAAGAAAATGCAAATGAGGCAGTGGAACGTTCTGCTGAAAGATATATGAAGGCGGTAGAAGGAAAGTTATTTCATACGTAAAAGGAGAGTTAGACTTTATGAATACGTTAGTATGCTTCGGTGATAGTATTACAGCTGATGAAACGTTTTTTGATGGAACGCCGAGGTTAACACCGCGTTTGCAAGAGATATTTCCGAATTGGAAGGTGGTAAATGCGGGGGTTCCGGGTGATAATACGTTCGATGCGTTACATAGAATTGAAGAAGATGTATTATCACATAAACCAGATTTCGTAACAGTTTTTCTTGGCACGAATGATGCAGTTTCTTTTTCACAAGGATCATTACAAGTATATAAAGAAAACTTAGAGAAGATTGTGAAGCGGATTTCGTCAGATAAAGTACTGCTTATTAGTCCCGCGCCAGTTGATGAGGAAAGACAGCACAATAGAACAAATAAAGTGCTCGGTCAGTATGCAGACGTGGTAGAGAAAGTGGCGAAAGAAACAGGAAGCTATTTTCTAAATTTGTACGCCGAAATGATTCAGGAACGGAATTATAAAAGGTTTGTAGAAAATGATGAAAAAGATGGTTTGCACTTTGGGATAGAAGGCTATGAGTATGTAGCGAAGTTGATTGGTGAAAAGTTAAAAGGGATTTTATAAAAAAGCAAAGCGATATCGCTTTGCTTTTCGTTGTTTTTTAGTAGTTCAATCTAAAAATGCTTGTTGCAATGCTTTCAGTCCATCACTGTAAATACCATGAAACAGATTTATTGCCTCTTCATCACTAACCTCAACAGGAGTGAACGTACCAAACCACTCTACTAATGATGTTTTACTTTCAGCACCTTCTTTAACCCGGATTGTGGACTCATAATTAGTGACTGGGAATGGTGAATTCATGATTGAATACGTGTAGTACCGTTCCTTATCATTGAATACTTCTAAACGTTCTATAATCGTATCACCATCTGGATTAGCTAGGTGACGTACACGACCGCCTTCAGTTAATTTACTGCTAGGTATATAAGGTAACCAGTCTGGAAGGGAGTTGAATCCACCAATTAATTGCCATACTTGTTCAGGTGAACCGAAAATTTCCATAGATGTAGTAGTGTGTGCCATATTTGTTATGCTCCTTTTTAACCTGAATTTTTTTATTTAATATATAATTTATAAATCGAAACTATATACTTTTTATAACTAAACTATATAATAAATATAGAAACGAAAATTTATGAGCAAGGAAGTTGAAGAACATGACATTAACAATGGGCTTTATTGGATTTGGAAAGTCAGCTAACCGCTATCACTTACCTTATGTAAACACACGTAATAATATAAAAATAAAAACGATTTTTGTACGTCAAATAAATGAAGAATTAGCAGCTCCATATGAGGAAAAAGGTGTTAGCTTTACTACTGATTTGGATGAATTATTGAATGATAAAGAAATTCAAGTAGTGACGGTCTGTACGCCAGCACATACGCATTATGAATTAGCGAAAAAAGTTATACTTGCGGGAAAATCAGTTATCGTTGAAAAACCATTTTGCGATACAGTAGAACATGCGAAAGAATTGTTAGCTTTAGGACGAGAGAAAGATGTAGTAGTTATGCCTTACCAAAACCGTCGTTTTGATGGTGATTTTTTAGCAGTGAAGCAAGTTGTGGAACAAGGATTCCTTGGTGATATTGTCGAGATTGAATCACATATTGATTATTTCCGGCCTGGTTCAATCACTCATGAAGCTCCAAAAGAAGAAGGCTCATTTTATAGTTTAGGTATTCATACGATGGACCGTATGATTTCACTATTTGGCCGTCCAGATACGGTGACATACGATATTCGTAATAATGAAGTGGAAGGTGCGGTTGATAATTATTTTGATGTTGGTCTACATTACGGAAATAAGCTGAAAATTAAACTGAAAACGAACCATGTTGTAGCAAAAGATTATCCACGCTTTATCGTTCATGGAACAAATGGATCGTTTATTAAATATGGTGAAGATCAGCAGGAAAATGATTTGAAAGCGGGTATTATGCCTGAGAGTGCAGGATTTGGTGAAGATTCGCCGATGTACTATGGAATTGCGAAATATCGAAATGCAAACGGTGATTGGATTGAAAAACAAATTAAAACGCCGCTTGGTGATTACGGTCGCTTCTATGATGCAGCGTATGAAACAATCGTAAACGGTGCACCAAAGCTTGTGAAAGATGAAGAAGCAGTAACGAATATTGAAATCTTAGAAAACGGATTTGCTGCACCTTCACCTTCAGTTTATAAACTTGAGGCTTTAAACTTGAATGAATAGAAGAGGGAATACAGCATAAAGGAGGTATAGAAATGGCAAGCGGATCAACACAAGTAAAATACCTCGGTATTTATCAAAAAATGAAACAGCAAATTTTAGACGGCGAATATAAAATTAATGAAAAAATTCCAAGTAGCCCCGTCCTTGCTGAAGAATTCGATGTTTCTGTCCTTACCATAAAAAAAGCGCTGGATCTGTTAGTGAGAGACGGCTACATCATTCGCCGGCGCGGAAGTGGAACTGTCGTTCAAGATTGGCGTCAACAGGAAAAAGCACGAATGATTCAAACTTTAACAGGTACAAAAGCTGTTTATGGCAGCGAGGTAGAAAGTAAAATTATTGAGTTTACGATTGTCGGTGCCGATGAAATTATTGCTGAAAAATTGGGAATTTCAGTAGGAGATTTTGTATATAAAATCATCCGCCTCCGCATCATTCACAGTATTCCAACGATTATGGAGCATACATGGATGCCTATTTCGGTCATACCGGGTGTTGAAGTTTCAGTTTTAGAGGGATCGATCTACTCGCACATTCAAAATAAACTTGGTCTTGAAGTGGGAACATCCGTTGTTAGGGTCAAAGGAGTTCGTCCAGATGATAAAGAAAGGCAGTTTATGAACTTAACAAATCAAGATTTCTTAATGAGAGTTGAACAAGTGGCCTACTTAACGGATGGACGAACTTTTGAATACTCTTACGCTGACCATCTGCCGGAAACTTTTGAATTCGAAACAGTCATTACCGCAAAAAGTTATAAAGAGGCATAAAAAATAGGTTGGGGCACGTATTGCTTCAACCTATTTTCTGTCTTTAATATGGTAGGAATAATTATTATTCAGCTGTAATAAGCATGGAAGTATTCCTGTTTTTTTCAAGATGAGCTTCTCCCAAAGTGCAGAGCGAATCAAGTATGGCTCCTAAAGATGAACCGTAATCTGTTAAAGAATACTCTAACAAAAAATGATTAATTAATCCAAGACTTAACATTTGATTAATAGAACTGTAAGGTTTAAAATTACAGTATAGATTTAAGAAGTGAGTTATCATCATCTGTAAAATGTAGTTTCAACTATTTTATAAAAGAAGCATGCAAAGAAACGAGTAGTAAAAATAAACGAAACATTGCCGAATAACTAACATTACGTGAATTTGATTCTAAACTGTAATTTTTTTTAATACATTTCAATAAACGATATTTAAAGTGTACATTTTATAAAGAACATTAAAGGAGTGAGTGAAATATGGTGGTTTTATATACAACAGCAAGCTGCGGTTCATGCCGAAAAGCGAAAGCATGGCTGGAGGAGAATCAAATTGATTATACTGAAAAAAATATCGTATCCAATTCTATGACAGTCGATGAACTTAAATCCATTCTTCGTTTAACTGAAGAGGGTGCTACTGAAATTATTTCAACTAGATCCAAAACTTTTCAGGACTTAAATATAAATATTGATGAGCTCTCGCTAAATGAATTTTATACATTAATAATTGAGCATCCACTAATGTTGCGTCGTCCAATTATGCTGGATGAGAAAAGATTACAGATTGGTTTTAACGAAGAAGAAATTCGCAAATTTTTACCACGTAGCGTCCGAACATTTTTAAATATTGAACTGCAAAAGTTGGCTAATTAATAAGTAATATTTTTAGGAAAAGTTATATGAAAGGAGGAAGCAGGAAATGATAGAAGTATGTGTTACAGTCAATTATAACGATAGAAATTATCAAACAAATGTTATTGTAAGCAAAGGTACGATATGGACAAAAATTAAACAATTGGCAGAAGAACAAGTGAAGAAACAATGGAGTCTTTAATGTATTTTTAATTTAAAAAGCTAAATAAAGTTAAGGAATTTATTTCTTTATGCTAAGAGTGGTTCTTATATATTTTAACGTTCAACTAACCTATCTGTAATATTTATGGCTACAGTATGTTAATATAGGAGAAATAATATTTTTGATCGTAGGAGGAAAACAATGAGCAGCGACTTTACTTTAGCCATACACAGTTTAACTTATTTAGCTTTACAGCCAGACCGGATGTCAACAAGTAATGCGATTTCAGAAAGTGCGGGGGTTCACCCAGTGCGTATTCGCAAAGTGCTAAGTTTGTTAAAAAAACATAAGTTTATACAATCGAAAGAGGGGACTGGTGGCGGTTTTATTTTCGCTCGAGATTTAAGTGAAGTTAACCTTTGGCATATTTATCAAATAACCTCTGAAGGTGCGTTGCAGCCTAAGTGCCCAGAATCAAATGATCAATGTATTGTAGGTTCAAACATGCGAAAAGTGCTGTTCACTATTTTCTTAGGTGCTGAAGAGCATCTAGGTGAATACTTAAAGAATTATACAATGAAAGAAGTTGTTGACCTTATCAATCAAGAGCGTTAAGCGGCTTAATTATTATATAGCCGTGAGTTCTTAACACTTAAATGTAATGAAAAATATTACAGTATAATTTGTTTTTATATCTTTTTTATCGTCACAAAAAATATTTATAGGAAGGTGAAACGGTATGATGTCAAATAATAATCATGTTTTAAAAGTAGGAGATTGGGTTCGTGGAATATCAAATGAAGGTGAATTAATAGTTGGTTATATTGTATCACTTGATGATGTAGAGGATATAGTTACAGTTAGTATTGTGAAACGTGACGGCCAGTACACAATAAACGAAGCGATTTTACTCTTTAGTAAACACGTTAACAAACTCCCTGAATCAAAGGTAATAAATAAGGAACAAATCCTCTATCTTATAGATCTTGCATTATTAACGGGGGATGAAGAATGGTTTATCGAGCTTTCTTCAAAATTAAACTCGATAAAAGAGCTAGTTAATGAGGGATTTTAAAATTTAAACTTTTGAGGGGGCACACAATCCGCCTTATGGGGAGGACACAATTACTTTTCGCATAAAAGGAAATGATGTAAAAACGATTCATTACAAACATAGAGATATCCCTGAAGAAGAGCCGAACAAACTACAATTAAGATGATATTGAAGTGATTTGTTTGTGTATTCCTGATAACGATAATTATGTAAATGAGCTGTCCATATGGGGCAGCTTTTTTGCTTTTTGCTCAGTGTAGCTTTTTAAATTGTATATGAATTCAATATTAATAATATATATCCTAAAATTTGGTTTTTGTATTTTGAGATTTTTTTCTTTTTACCTACATTAATTATTTATTAGAATATCTTTTATGTTTAAAATAAGATTTTTTGATAAAAGGGGATATAAGTATCTTTATAATAAGTCACCTAGAAAAACAATGTATTATTGTATTTTTTTACTAACTAATTCAGCTTTAAGCGATAAAAACAATGGCTACATGCTAACTGTAAAATATTATCTATATAAAATTATTCCCCTTTAATATTTCTGAAAATATAAAAATATTAATTTTATAAATATACACGTTATAATGAGGGCGTCGAGAGAAATTTTATTATCTCTGGAGAAAATATAAAAAATGCGATTATTAGTAAGAAAGGTGTGTGATTTGAGGCGAAATGTATGTAATGTGCTTCAGTGGCTTGTGTAAGCAATATCATCAGTGCTACCGAAGTTATGAAAGTAATGTATAGAATTGAGAAAGAAACGCCTCGCAAATGAAGAGAGGCCGGTTTAGCTAAAATTACTGTTAAAAGTAAAAAAGAGAAACCATTAAAGTAATACACTGTTATTAGAAATGTTGCAACGTATTTATGAAGTCTATTCCATATTGTTCTCTTAAGGGGTCTTTATATAAAGAGCGGATATTACGAGTAAACTTTTTTGTGAACGCTAACAATTATATTAGGACGCTAATTAGCGAATGTTTCAATTTGGATTCATTATGATGAAGGACATACAATGTGGGGCAACTTGTAAGGAATTCATTTTCCAGAAAGGGAATATTTGTTAGGTGCAAAGAGAGATGCAGGAATAGATACAAGGGGGAGTTATTATATGAACGGGAATACTGCAAAGAAAATAGAAGTTCAAGCTGAAAATACCGCACGAAAAAATGAGCAATATGCAGATCCGAAAAAGTGGCATAAGCAGGATACTACATGGGCACTGAGTCTATTTGGAACTGCAATTGGAGCAGGGGTGCTCTTTTTACCGATTAATGCAGGTTCAGGTGGTTTATTATCTTTACTACTAATTACATTGCTTGCATATCCAGTTATGTACTACTCACATAGGGCGCTTGCTAAAATGATATACGCTTCTAATTCTGCTGATGAGGGGATCACAGGTACAATTAGAGAGTATTTCGGAAATAAAGCGAGTATCATTTTTAACATCGTATATTTCGGTTCAATTTATACAATCGTACTAATGTATTCGGTTGCGCTTACAAACACTGCAAGTAGTTTTATCGTGCATCAATTGCACATGCCAGAACCTCCAAGAGCTATTTTATCACTTGTATTAGTTCTTGGTCTTATCGCTATACTGAATTTTGGTCAAGATATTACTGTAAAGGTAATGAGTATGTTAGTGTATCCTTTCATAGTTTCTTTACTGTTTATCGCAATATCTTTAATTCCACAGTGGAATACGTCAATGCTTAGTTTTTCAGCTGTTTCAACTGCTTCAACAGGAACAGGCTATTTTGGGACGATATTGATGATTCTACCAATCATCGTATTCTCATTTAATCATTCACCTATGATTTCATCATTTGTTGTGAAACAGAGAGCTACGTATGGAATCGAAGCCACTGATGCGAAATGTGCGCAAATACAAAAGGTTTGTTATATTATGACATTCGCTGTTGTTATGTTCTTCGTTTGGAGTAGCGCATTGAGCTTGACTCCAGAGGATATAAAAATGGCAAAAGAACAAAACTTATCAATCCTTTCATATCTTGCGAATGAGCTTAATTCACCTGTAATCACGATTGCAGCTCCAATCATTGCTTTTGTGGCTATTACAAAGTCTTTCCTTGGCCATTATATCGGAGCATTTGAAGTAATGCGTGACATGATTATTAAGTTTGGTAAATCACGTGGAAAAGATATTGAAGAAAAAACAATTAAGACAATAATCCTTACTTTTGTTGTATTATCATGCTGGTTTGTTGCTTATACAAATCCAAGTATTCTTGGACTTATTGATTCTCTAAGCGGTCCATTAGTTGCTGCTATCTTATGTCTATTACCGATGTATGCGATTCAAAAAGTACCGGTATTAGCTAAGTACAAAGGGAAAATGAGTAACGTATTTGTTATTATTGTAGGTGTACTTACTGTTTTAGCAAGTATTAAGTCATTATTCTAATTTACGATTGTTAGTTCGAATGAAAAATAGAACGATTTTGGGACAGGCTTCTCGGTTTGGAGGGTCTGTCCCTTTTTAATGCGTTACAGTTTATCTTGTTGATTTTATGAGATATTTCTGCATAATTATAGCTAAGGGAGATGATTTCAGATTGAGTAAACTGAATATTAGAACAACGGTTTCGGGAGATATAATTGTTACTCGTCTTATCGGCAAGATTAAAACAGATGATGTTTATGAATGGTTTCGAGCAAGTTTGTCAGCAATTCATTTCCGAGGGACGGAAATACAAATTGTTGGTAGATAGAAAAGGCTACATACCAGATCATTTTTCGGTTCAAAAAGTATGGAAAGAGAAGTTTTTTAATGAAACGATTTTGAATCACAGTAAGGCAATTGCTTTTCTCCTTGAAGAAGGCGAGATCATGAATTATTTACAACAATCCAATACGAAAGAATCCATAAAGTTTTTTGATCATTATAGACAAGCATTCCTTTGGTTGAATGAATATCCCATATGAAAATTTTAGCGAACCAGTTGCTTAAGCAATTGGTTTTTTAGCTTGTAATGTTGTTGATGTCTCTATACGAAATGTTTAGTGTGTATAGCAGCATTTTAAGGGACATACATTTTGAATGCGTTAAATATAATTCTTATTAGCACCAAGAGGAAGAGAGTACTAGTAATATTGAAAGGTCGCAGGATAGAGTCACATAAATTTAAAAATATCCATGTGGCATAAAGTGAGTAAGGGGGATAAAGATATGAGTACTTCAAATTTGAATGAAATAAGTAAACAAATTTTAAAAGAGGAGGAAACACTTCAATTTTCCTCTTTTACAAATGAAGATGCACTGCAACTAGGTTTATGTATCGTTGAAACAGCAAAGCGAGAGGGAAAATTGATTGCTGTTGATATAACGAAAAATGGTGTGCAATTATTTCATTTCAAGATGACAGGGACAAATGCGGAAAATACGAAATGGATTGAGCGTAAAAAACGAGTCGTTTCCCTGCATGATCGTAGCTCGTATTATATGCAGATACAAAGTGAAATAACTGGAATCTCATATAATGAAAAATATCTTTTAAATACTTCGGAATATGCTGCGTTTGGTGGGTGCTTTCCTATCAGAGTAAAAAACGTAGGGGTTATTGGAATGATAACAGTTTCAGGATTACCACCAGAAGAAGATCACGAATTGGTAGTAAGAGCGGTTAAAAATCATTTGAAGCAATAGTAAAAGTAAATGTGATGGTTAAGTAAAAGCCAAGAATGAACATATTATTGTTCGTTTTTGGCTTTTTATTATTTTTTCTTATAGTCGGCTAAGAGGGTTCTATTATAGGTGGTATTTGAATTATGCACTGTTCTTTGGATTACATCATCTTTTTCAAGTCTGCGAAATTTCTGTAATTGAAGGTGTTCCAAATTAAGAGGAAATTTTTGGGGAAAGTAGCTACATTTCATATTTGTGTAAATATGAAACACGCAGGATACATGAATAGAGAATGGGTAAAATAGTACCGAATGATCACTAGATTTTATTAATGATGTTATAAGATTTTTTAGAGCAACCGAAGGAAGTAGTGTGTTTAGATTCAGAATGACTGGCAATTGGTGTTATGGAGTTCAATGATTTAAAAATGGACTCATTTAAACGCATATTATCTTCGAGATGTATCATTTTGAAGAATATTAAAACTTGGGAGGAAATGAATTATGACAAAAGATTTCTATACTGCACTGAAAGAAAGACGTACTTACTATGGGATTAATAAAGAGGTACAAGTATCAGATGAAAAAATTAAAGAAATCGTGGAGTTTGCTGTGAAATATACTCCATCAGCTTTCAATTCTCAAACTGCGCGATTAGTTGTATTATTTGGTGAAGCTCATGATAAATTATGGGATATTACAACTGAAACATTAAGAAAAGTAGTTGGAGATGGAGATTTCTCAGGAACGCAACAAAAAATGGATTCCTTTAAAGCTGGTTATGGAACAGTACTATTCTTTGAAGATGAGGCTATCGTTAAATCGCTTCAAGAGAAATTTGCTGCATATGCTGAAAACTTCCCAATTTGGTCACACCAAGCATCAGGTATGCACCAATTAGTCGTGTGGACAGGTTTAGAAGCAGAGGGACTAGGGGCATCTTTACAACATTATAATCCATTAATTGACGATGAGGTAAAACAAGAATGGAATGTCCCTGCTAATTGGAAACTAATTGCACAAATGCCATTTGGTAATCCAACTGCTACTCCAGGTGAAAAAGAATTCCAACCGCTTGAAGAACGTGTGAAATTTCATAAGTAATATTCAAATGTAATAATACAATTTAGTTATAGTAGAGTTATTCGCTCTTTTTCGGGATAGGACTATGCTATTGATGAAATCGGAAAAATACTATTATATTTTTAAAAAGAACAAGGTGATCATTTTTGATCGCCTTGTTTGACATTGGTACAATTAATCTACGCATTACGCTTAATAAGCTAAACAGCATAAATTATTATGTATATTATCTAGTTATAGTTACCAAACATTTTTCAACACTATTTTACCTATTGCATTATTCGACTCCAAATACTCGTGTGCTTGTGCAACTTCATCAAACGTGAAAGTTTTCGAATCTAGCAATGGACGAAGTTTTCCTTTCACGAGTTTAACGAAAAATTAATTGAAGATTTCGATGAAACTGATATTTTTTATATCGATCATTATCTTTGAAAATGAGTGGTAACTAAGGATAAACTTAAAAAAGTATTACGAAATAAATAGTATGTAATGTAAGACATTTTTATTGACGATAATAATTTATGTGGTTAATATACTATACATAATATATATTTAATTACTAAAAGTAATTAAATATATATTGTTTCGTAAAATATTATAAATAAGTAAGTCGTGGTAGAAACGCTTTGAATTTCCACTATTAATATTGGGGACAATTAGAAAGCGAAAGGTATAAAAAGAATTGGAATTTGATAACTCTTTGTTTTTTATAAAAACATGAGCTTCTGTACAATTCATTTTTAATATATTGACCAGGATTATACAACAAGAGGGGGACTGAAATTGGAATCAATGACCTTTGTTTTATTTGGAGCGACAGGGGACCTAGCGAAACGCAAAATTTACCCCGCACTATATAACTTATATAGAGATCAAAAGCTTCCAAAGCAAATATCCGTTATCGGGCTTGGGAGACGTGAAGTATCTCATGTAGATTTTCAAAAAAGAATAAAAGAATCAATAGAGACGTTTTCTCGTCATAGAGAAGAAGGTACTCCAGAACTCGAAGGTTTTTTAGATAATTTTCGTTATTGTCCATTAGATGTGAGTAAGCCGGAAGATTATGAGAGATTATTACAAGTCGTTCGTGAAAGGGAAGAAGAACTACATATAAAAGGGAATAGAATGTTCTATCTTTCCGTTGCTCCTGAATTTTTTGAGACAATCGCTTTAAATATTAAGGAAAGTGGACTTGATAAAACGGATGGATGGAAACGCCTAATGATTGAGAAACCGTTCGGGCACGACCTTACATCTGCTCGTGAGCTGAATGATAAGCTTAGTCGCACGTTTGAAGAAGACGAGATATACCGTATTGATCATTATTTAGGTAAGCCGATGATTCAAAACCTTGAAGCACTAGAGTTTGCAAATCCTGTTTTACAATCGATTTGGAATAAAGAACATATAGCGAATGTACAAATCACAGCGAGTGAAACAGTTGGGGTTGAAGAAAGGGCAGGATATTATGATCAGGCAGGAGCCATTCGAGATATGGTTCAAAATCATATGTTACAAATATTAATGATGACTGCTATGAATTTGCCGGAAAAGGTTAATGCATGTGAAATTCGAGAGGAAAAGCGAAAGGTAATGGAGGCGCTTCGTAAAGTGAAAAAAGAAGACGTTCAAAACCATATCATTCGCGGACAATATGGTGCAGGTGAGATAAATGGCGGGCAAGTTGTAGCATATAAAGAGGAGCCAGGAGTAAATCCTTCTTCTAATATAGACACATTTGTTGCTGCTCGCTTGTGGATCGATAATCCATTTTGGACTGGCGTTCCCTTTTATATACGAACAGGTAAACGAATGAAAGAAAAGTCTACTCGTATTGTAATCGAATTTAAAAATACGTTAAAACAGCAATATCAAGATAGTAATCCAAATGCAGCACCTAACTTGTTAATAATTGAAATTAGCCCAGGTGAGAACGTTTCATTACAGTTAAATAGTAAAAATCCATTGAAAAATGGAGAAATTGAACCGATCCGTATTAACTTTACTTGTGAGCAAGCGGATGTGGGAGTACCTGAAGCGTATGAAAGACTCATTCATGATGCTGTGAGTGGAGACGCTACATTCTTTGCACATTGGAGAGAAGTTGAATTGTCATGGGAATGGGTACAACCAATTCTTGAAGCATTCGAAGAAAACTTATTACCACTTCATGAATATGAGTCTGGTTCATATGGTCCAGAGGCATCTAATGAATTATTGCAAGAAAGTGGATTTAAATGGTGGTTAGATCAAGAAACGAAAAAATAAGTACTTTCTTTCATGAAAGCATGTAGGGGGACGATTACTATGACACAAAACATAAATCAATTAGCAGTGAATACAATTCGTACGTTATCAATTGATGCTATTAATGCGGCAAATTCAGGTCATCCAGGTCTTCCGATGGGAGCAGCGCCAATGGCTTATGCATTATGGGCGAATCATTTAAATCATAATCCTAATCATCCGAAATGGTTTAACCGTGATCGCTTCGTTTTATCGGCGGGACATGGATCTAGCTTATTATATAGCCTACTTCATTTAGCTGGATATGACGTTTCAATTGATGACTTGAAAAACTTCAGAAAGTTAAATAGTAAAACACCAGGACATCCTGAGTTTGGTCATACTTCTGGAGTTGAAGCGACGACAGGCCCGTTAGGACAAGGGATTGCCAATGCTGTCGGAATGGCAATGGCAGAAGCGCATTTAGCAGCGAAGTTTAATACGGATGGTCACTCTATTATTGATCACAATACGTACGCTTTAGTTGGAGACGGTGATTTAATGGAAGGTGTCGCTTATGAAGCGATGTCAATGGCAGGACATATGAAACTTGGCAAATTAATTGTGCTGTATGATTCAAATGAAATTTCACTTGATGGTGAATTAAACATTGCTTTCTCTGAAGATATGCAGAAAAGGGTAGAATCTGCACATTGGCAATATGTAAGAGTTGAGGATGGAAACGATGTTGATGCGATTACAAAAGCGATTCAATTAGCGAAAGACAATACGGATCAACCTACTCTTATAGAAATTAGAACCGTTATAGGTTATGGAAGTCCAAAAGTTGCTGGAACGAACAAAGCACATGGTAATCCGCTTGGAGTAGAAGAAGCGACAGCAACAAAACAAGTGTATGGTTGGCATTATGAAGAAGACTTCTTTGTGCCTGAAGAAGTAACAGCTCATTTTAATGAACTGAAACAAAAAGGTATTGAAAAAGAAAATGGCTGGAATGAGCAGTTCAACTTATACAGAGAGTCAAACCCTACACTAGCAGATGAATTAGAAAAAGCAATTACAGGCGAGGTTTTAATCGAAGCGAAAGACATTTTGTCCTTCGATACTGAAAAAACGATTTCTACTCGTGTTGCAAGTGGGGAAGCTATTAACCATTATGTGAAATCGATTCCTTCTATTTTCGGTGGAAGTGCGGATCTTTCTCATTCTACGATGACAGATATAAAAGGTGAAGCAGTGTATGCAGTAGAATCGTATGCTGGTCGAAATATATACTTCGGTGTACGTGAACATGCAATGGGCGCAGCAGCGAATGGACTGGCTCTTCATGGAGGAGTAAAACCGTTCGTGAGTACATTCTTTGTATTTAATGACTATCTTCGTCCATCTATTCGACTGGCTGCATTGCAAAAGTTACCTGTTACGTACGTATTTACACATGATTCGATTGCTGTAGGAGAAGATGGTCCAACGCATGAACCTATTGAACATTTAGCAGCTCTTCGGGCAATTCCTGGTTTAACAGTTATCCGCCCGTCAGATGCAAATGAAACAGCAAGTGCGTGGGCGTATGCTTTACAGCAAACGGAAGGTCCAGTCGTTTTAGTACTGAGCCGTCAAAATTTACCGGTGTTTCATGAAACGAAAGCGAACATAGAGAATCTTTCTAAAGGAGCTTACGTATTAACACAAACGAATGAAAATCCAGATGTAATTTTCATTGCGACAGGTTCTGAAGTATCCTTAGCTGCTAGTGCGAAAGCGAAATTAGAAGAAGATCAAGTTTCTGTTCGTATCGTTGCAATGCCAAGCTGGGAGTTATTCGATCGCCAATCGAAAGAATATAAGGAATCCGTTCTTCCGTCTTCTGTAACGAAACGAGTATCTCTTGAGATGGGCGTATCTCTTGGCTGGGAGCGTTATGTAGGACAAGAAGGAAACATATTATCGATTGAAACATTTGGAGCTTCAGGAACTGGGGCTGAAGTCATGAATCTATTTGGATTTACGACAGAAAATGTTGTTCAAATTACAAAAAATGTATTGAATTCTTAAGCTATGACTGTGAATACCTTTCCGTACATATCAGTGCTGCAAGGTATTCCAGATTGTAGTGATATGAATTTGTAATAAAAGATGATTTGAGGAGGAATTATATTATGCAAGTAGGATTAATTGGTTTAGGTAAAATGGGATTAAACTTAGGGAAAAATTTAATGGATCATAAACATGAAGTAGCAGCATTTGACTTGAATGCAAGTGCAGTGGAAGAAATGAAAGAGTACGGGGCTACAGGTACATCTAGTTTAAGTGAACTTGTTCAGTCATTACAATCACCAAGAATTCTTTGGGTAATGGTACCACACGCTGTTGTAGATTCTGTTATCGATGAGGTTACACCACTTTTATCAAAAGGAGATATTTTAATTGAAGCGGGTAATTCACATTATAAAGAGTCTATTCGCCGATATGAGCAACTAAAGAAAGATGGTATTCACTTTATGGATGCAGGAACTTCTGGCGGAATGGAAGGCGCTCGTAATGGTGCTTGTTATATGATCGGAGGAGATCAAGAAGCTTGGGACATCGTTGAACCTATCTTCCGTGATACTGCTGTAGAAAATGGATACTTATATGCTGGAAAAGCTGGTAGTGGTCACTTCTTAAAAATGGTTCACAACGGAATTGAATACGGTATGATGGCTGCTATTGGTGAAGGATTTGAGATTCTAGAAAAAAGTGAATTTGACTACGATTATGAAAAAGTATCAAGAGTATGGAACAACGGTTCAGTAATCCGTTCATGGTTAATGGAATTAACAGAAAATGCATTTTCTAAAGATGCAAAACTAGATGAAATTAAGGGTGTTATGCATTCTTCTGGTGAAGGAAAATGGACAGTAGAAACAGCATTAGACCTTCAAACAGCAACTCCTGTTATCGCAATGTCGTTATTAATGCGCTACCGCTCATTAGACAATGATACATTTACAGGAAAAGTAGTAGCAGCTCTGCGCAATGAATTTGGCGGACATGCAGTAGAAAAGAAATAAACATCTTAAAAATTTAACTCATTAACGTTTAAAAAATGGAGGGAATTGATCATGAAATTTTTTATTGATACTGCAAATCTTGAGGACATAAAAAAAGCATATAAACTTGGAGTTTTAGCTGGTGTTACAACGAATCCTTCTTTAGTAGCAAAAGAGGGCATTAAATTTGAAGACCGTATCGCAGAAATTTGTCAGGCAGTTCCTAAAGTTGAATCTGTTTCGGCAGAAGTAACGCCAGATGCTGTTACAGCTGAAGAGATGATTGCCCAAGCAGAGGAACTGATTAAGATTAACGGCGGCGATGAAAAAGTTACAATTAAACTTCCGATGACGTTAGCAGGATTAGAAGCTTGTCGCTATCTTACTGAAAAAGGTGTGAAAACGAACGTTACACTTATTTTCACGGTGAACCAAGCACTTTTAGCTGCCAGGGCAGGTGCAACGTATGTTTCTCCATTTTTAGGACGTTTAGATGATATTTCTGAAGATGGTGTATTATTAGTTGCTAAAATTGCTGAATTATTCGATGTTCATCAATTAGATACACAAATTATTGCGGCGTCTGTTAGACATCCAGATCATGTAACTCGTGTAGCGATGGCAGGGGCTCACATCGCAACAATTCCTTATAAAGTAATTGAACAACTTGCTATGCATCCATTAACAGATCAAGGTATTGAAAAGTTCGCTGCAGATTGGGCGAAAGCACCTAAATTATAATGTATAAAAGTGAGAGGATTTCCGAAAATTGCTTTTCATGAGAGGAAAGATTCCTAGGTAACTTCATCGTTTAACTTGGATCCCGAGTTTGGAGTCTTACTATGTGAAAATAGCAAGAGAAGAAAGCGTCATTCACTTTTAAAAAAGGAAAATTTGCTTACGCGAAACGTTTATCACAATAACATTATAATGATGAAAGAGAAATCCCCTTATCAGAGAGATGAGTTAAAGTATATCTCTGATAAGGGAGATTCTTTTTATATAAATTATTATGTTGTGAAGATGAGTTGTATATCGATATATAAATTTTTACTCAAAAAAGAACTATATAGGTTCTTTTCATTGTACAGCATTTTTGAAAGGGTTTACATAAAGGGGTGGAACTGCGTATGAATATGTACCTTTTAATGATTACATTATTATCAATTGTAATTGTTATTTTAGGGGTATCGTGGTGGAGATGGCATGCGTTTATTAGTTTAACGATTGCAAGTGTGTTTTTAGCAATTATGTCTGGAATGCCAATGGATAAAATAGTGAGTGCTTATGAAACGGGAGTCGGAAGTGTTCTTGGGCATTTAGTAGGTATTTTAGTATTAGGTACAATTTTAGGGAAAATGATGGCAGATTCAGGTGCTGGAATGCAGGTGGCAGAGTTCTTTATTAAATCCTTCGGAATAAAAAACTTACCATGGGCGATGTTAATTGCAGGTTTTATTATTGGAATTCCGGTGTTTTTTGAAGTAGGTATTTTAATATTGTTGCCGTTAGTAATTTCAATTCATAAAACTACGAAACAAAATATTTTATTGATAGCATTACCAGCAATTGCTGGGTTATCTGTCGTACACGGCCTTGTTCCTCCGCATCCAGGGGCAATCGTTGCAATAGGTATTTATAAAGCGAATCTTGGGAAGGTATTATTGTATTCACTCATTATTACATTTTTTGCAGCGATTATTGCAGGTCCTTTATTCGCTAAATGGATTCATAAACGTGTAATTCCTGAAAATGAGCCAGAATTGATTCGTGTAAATACAAAATCAACGAAATTACCAGGAATAGGAGTTTCATTTTTAGTCATATTGTTACCAGTTATGTTAATGGTGTTAGCTGCAGCAGCTCCTTATGTTCCGCTTTCTACTACTTTGATGAAGATGGTCACCTTAATCGGTAGTCCTATCATTGCGCTTTTGATTGCATGTTTTGCAGCTTTCTATTTTCTTGGATTTCGTCAAGGTATCGATAAAAAGGCTATTAAGAAGGTAACAGAAGATAGTTTATTACCAATCGGTTCAATCGTTGCGATTATTGGTGCTGGCGGCGGATTTAAGCAAATTCTTATCGATAGTGGTGTAGGCGATGCTATTGCTCAAATGTCTGAGCATTTAGCGCTATCTCCAATTGTATTAGCATTTATGGTAGCTGGATTAATTCGAATTGCGACAGGTTCAGCGACAGTCGCCTTAACAACAGCAGCGGGTATCGTTTCGCCAATCGTTGAAAATACGACAGGTGTGAATGTAGAATTACTCGTCATTGCAACGGGTGCAGGAGCATTAATGTTTTCTCACGTAAACGATGCTGGGTTCTGGATGGTAAAAGAATACCTAGGTTTAACAGTGAAAGAAACATTTAAAACATGGACAGTATTAGAAACATTACTTTCATTTATCGCTTTTGGAGGAGTTTTACTACTCGATATGTTTATTTAAAATAAGGATGTTTTTATGGTGGGATACTGTAGTAATTTTTTGCTAGGAGGAAGAAATGGTGAGTTCAAAATATATGATTGGTGTAGACATTGGGACAACTAGTACAAAATCAGTTCTATTTTCTACAGATGGATCTGTTATTGCAAGTCATGGAATTGAATATCCTTTATATTCTTCTACGCCGGAAACAGCAGAACAAGACCCAGAAGAAATTTTTCGTGCAGTAATACATACGATTAAAGAAACTGTACAGACAAGTAGTGTACAGCCGCATGATATTCTTTGTGTTTCTTTTAGTTCGGCAATGCATAGTATCATTGCTGTAGATGAGAAGGGAAAGCCGTTAACGAGATGTATTACTTGGGCAGATAATAGAAGTGCAAGCTGGGCAGAGAAAATAAAGAATGATATGAATGGTCATGAAATTTATTTACGGACTGGGACACCAATTCATCCGATGTCACCACTTTCGAAATTAGTTTGGCTACAAAATGAGCAGGCAGAATTGTTCGCAAAAACTTATAAATTTATTTCTATTAAAGAGTATGTTTTTTATAAGTTATATAAGGAGTATGTAATTGATTATTCTATAGCATCAGCAACAGGGATGTTTAATTTGAAATCTTTAAAATGGGATGAAGAGGCTTTACATGTTGCGGGAATTACAGATGACAAACTTTCTAAACTCGTTCCAACAACGCACAGTTTAACAGGATTAAATGAAGAGCTTGCCAATGAGATGAATGTGCTTGTTTCTACTCCATTTGTAGTAGGAGCGAGTGACGGAGTCCTATCCAATTTAGGTGTAAATGCAATTGATCCTGGTGTTGTGGCTGTTACAATTGGTACAAGCGGTGCGATACGTGCTGTAACAAATCGACCTGCAACTGATCCGAAAGGTAGAATTTTTTGTTACGCCCTAACTGAAGACCATTGGGTAATTGGCGGACCAGTTAATAACGGTGGTATGATTTTCAGGTGGGCTCGTGATCAATTAGGTACTTCAGAGATTGAGCTTGCGAAGCGCTTAGGAAAAGATCCATATGAAGTGCTTACTGAAATAGCAGCAAAAGTGAATCCAGGATCTGATGGGCTATTATTTCACCCGTATTTAGCAGGGGAAAGAGCTCCTTTATGGAATGCAAATGCACGAGGATCTTTCTTTGGACTTGGATTGCATCATAAGAAAGAACATCTTATCCGTGCTGTTTTAGAAGGAGTAATTTATAATTTATACACCGTTCTTCTTGCTTTAAAAGAGCTAATTGGTGAACCGAAAAAAATTCAAGCGACAGGTGGTTTTGCAAGATCGGAACTTTGGAGACAGATGATGGCAGATATTTTCCATCAAGACGTATATGTTCCGGAAAGTTTTGAAAGCTCTTGCTTAGGAGCTGCAATCCTCGGTTTATATAGTTTAGGTGAAGTAGATACGTTGCATGTAGTTTCTGAAATGGTAGGTGCGAATTTCCACCATGAACCAAACATGGAAAGTGTGGAAAAATATAAAGATTTAACACCAATCTATATTCGTCTGTCCCGTCAATTGGAAGAAGAATATGAAAGTATAGCAGCGTATCAAAAAAAGTGGGTTTAAAGGCTATTTTGCAAGAAAATATGGTAACGTATAAAGAGGTACTCCAATTTTTTTAGGATACTCTTTCAACATAAAATATGTTAAGAAGTACGATGAACGAAAAATATAGGGAGAGAGGGTTATGAAAATGAAGGATAACAAAGAGTTTATTGGATATGTTGGAACATACACGAAAGAAAATAGTGAAGGAATATATAAGTTTACGTTAGACACGGAAGCAAAGAAAATTAGTAATGTAACACTTGCGGCCAAGTTGGATAACCCTACATATGTAACGATTAGCAAAAATAATGAATATCTCTACTCTGTTGTTAAGGAAGGCGAATCTGGTGGTGTAGCTGCTTATTCGATTGATAGTAAAACGGGAGAGCTAACGGAACAAAACAGACAAGTAGTAGAAGGGGCTTCTCCTTGTCATGTGAGTGTTGATAGTAGAAATCGTGCGGTAGTTACAGCGAATTACCATAAAGGAACGATCGAGTCTTTTGTAGTTAATGAAGAAGATGGAACTGTAAATCCTGCCGCATCGATTATGGCACATGAAGGTTCAGGTCCGAATAAAGAAAGACAAGAAAAACCACATGCACATTATGCGGGATATACTCCTGATGAAAAATATGTAGTTGGTGTTGATTTAGGGATAGATAAAATAATTACGTATGAAATAAAAGATAGTACATTAACAGAAGTGAATCATTTATCTGTAAATCCAGGGAGCGGTCCAAGACATATTACTTTTCATCCAAATGGAAAGTATGCGTATGTGATGACGGAGCTTAGTTCAGAGGTTATTGTGTTAACATATAATCCGGCAGAAGGATCATTTACAGAATTACAGTATATTTCTACTGTTCCAAAAGAGTTTGATGAAAATAATCAAGGAAGTGCGATTCATATTTCTTCTGATGGTCGCTTTGTATATGCAGGTAATCGTGGTCATAATAGTATTGCTGTTTTCAGCGTAGATGAAAACTCAGGCCAGCTTACATTTATTGAACATACATCTACAGAAGGAAATTGGCCAAGAGACTTTGTATTAGATCCTACTGCAAAGTTCCTTATTGCTTCAAATGAAAAGTCGCATAATCTTGTGCTATTTTCAAGAAATGAAACGACAGGGAAGCTAACTCTTTTACAATCTGATGTTGTTGTGCCGGAGCCTGTTTGTGTGAAGTTTTTAAATATATAATTTCAGATGCCTAAATAAAAGCAAAGCGATATCGCTTTGCTTTTATTGTTTCTTTTTCGGTCTACGTACTAACTCGCCGCCGCAGTTTGGGCAAACGTTGTGTCTTTCTTCTGTACATGGTGCACAAAATGTACATTCATATACGCAAATGTATGCTTCAGAATCTTGTTCTAGCGATTGATCGCAAATTTGACAGTTTGTTTTCATTTGTAGTGCCATAGTAATTCTCCTTTTAGTTTGAAAATTTATAATTTAATTATAATTCATTGATTAGAGTTAGTCCTTTTCAATTGAAAGGAAATCGAATGATAAAGTTGTGATTTGAAATGAAAGATGCTCGTTTATTTTTAAATTGATTATTTCATGCAGTTAGAATATTATGAAATAGTCAAAAGACAACGGGGGGTATACATTTTGACTAATCATAACGATCATTTAAAAGCAAACTGCGAAAAATGCTTCGGTCTATGTTGCGTTGCATTACCGTTCGCAGCATCGGTAGATTTTGCAGTGAATAAAGATGGTGGTAAACCATGTTCCAACTTACAATCAGATTTTAAATGTAGTATACATAAAAATCTTCGTGGAAAAGGTTATAAAGGTTGTACAGTATTTGAATGTTTTGGCGCTGGGCAGAAAATTTCTCAAGTTACATTTAACGGGGTAGATTGGCGGAAAGATGCTAAGCACGCGAGGAAAATGTATGATGCTTTTCCAGTTATGCATCAGCTTCATGAAATGCTTTGGTATTTAAATGAGGCTATTTTATTGAAGGCGACACAGTCAATCCATAAAGAATTAAGTAAAGCAATTGAAGAGACGGAGCGACTTTCGAATTTACATGCGGACGAGTTAATGAAAGTAAATATCCCATTACATCGTGCAGAAGTGAATATTTTACTTTTAGAAACGAGTGAGCTAGTTTGGAAGGAAATGAATACTGCGTGTAAGAAACGAATCATTCACCGCGGAGCAGATCTTATGGGAGCAAATTTGAAGAAGAAAGATTTGCAAGGAGCGAATTTAAGAGGAGCGTATTTAATTGCGGCTAACTTAAATGGTGCTAACTTACGCGGTGCAGATCTCATCGGAGCAGATTTGCGAGATGCAGATATTCGTGGTGCTGATTTTACAAATAGTATTTTTCTGACGCAAGTTCAAGTGAATGCGGCGAGAGGGGACAAACATACGAAATTACCGAAATTATTGTCCCCTCCATCTCATTGGAGTGCGTAAAGAGTGTATACGAACAGGCAGAGATTAAGAATCTCTGCCTGCTTTTTATTTCTTTTCAAAAGTAGTAATAAAAACGCTACATATAATAAGAATACCACCAATAAAAAAGTTACTATTTAATGTCTCATTTAATAAGAGCCAACCAAGCAATGACCCAATAATAGGTTGGAAGAAGAAAAATAACGAGCCGATGCTTGCATCCATTAATTCTAATCCTTTATTCCAAAGGAAAAAGGCACCTGCAGTTGAGACGATTCCTAAATAAAGTACGCCTAATATTACATATAGGGTCATATGTTCAATTGGGTTTGATTGAAATTCCCATACCATAAAAGGTGTAATAAAAAAGAGTGAAAAGAATATAGCGTACGTTGTAATCACTAAAGATGAAAATCGAGCTGAAGCAATTTTTACATAAATAGATAGTAAAGCCCACGTAATAGCTGCCCCGACTAATATGATTGTACCGATAAAATAGGAGCCAATTTCAATATCCCATCCGATTACGATAATGACACCGATTGTCGCTATGATGGTAGATAGTAATCTACGAGCGGTTAGTTTTTCTTTTAAAATGATCGCTGCAAATATAACGATAAATGCAGGTGTAGCTGATGTTACTAAAGATCCTGTATGAGCGTCGGATAATTTTGTTCCGATAAATTGACAAGTGATTGAAATGAAATATCCGATAAATCCAATCCAAGCGAATAATAGCCAATCTTTTTTACGAATGGTTACTATTTTCTTTTGCTTTTTCTCAGTAATTTTTAAAATCATATACAAAACAACAAAAGCAATGATAAAGCGTAGCCAAACGAGTGTTAGTGGTGGGATAAAGTCGAGTACATATTTGCTAACAACATACATACCGCCCCATATACTAGCTGCTAGTGATAAACATATAGCTCCTAAAATTGTTTGTTTCATGTAAAGTACCTCCGTCTATTTTTAGGGTATGATGAGTCCCTAAGACGAGGCATAGTGCACGTGTTATATGAATGCCCGTCTTAGTTTATAGACGGCCTACAGGTTGATCGTTTTCGAATGAAGTGTTGTAGTACATGTGTATTCCCCCTTCTTAAGTTATAATGATATTATAACTTAATTTTCTGATTATTGGAGGCTGTTATGAAATATATCGTGATAAAATCACATATTAGCAATTATCCTGATCCAATTCGCTTAGAAGAGGGGGATGTAGTGAAAATGATAGAGAGTTACGATGATCCTGAAAATTGGGGAAACTGGATGTTTTGTCACGAAGAGAAATATGACCGGAAAGGATGGGTTCCGGAGCAACTTATAATGAAAAATACAACTGATGTAGGAATCATTACGAAACAATATACTGCCAAAGAATTAAATGTAAGTATTGGAGAAAGATTGATTGGATTAGAAGAATTGAATGGATGGGTTTGGTGTGAAAAAACAGGTGGTGAGGATGGCTGGGTACCGAAGGAAAACTTACAAAATATTAGTAATACTATTTGGTTATTAATATAGGAAACATATTTTTAGTTTATGAGTATATTGGTTGTAGGATGAAAAATAGATTAATAGAGAAAGAGGAGATTATTATAACTACAACCGTTATTTCTCATTTTTATAACGAAGAGTATTTATTACCGTGGTGGCTTGCTCATCATACGAAACTGTTTGATCATGGTATTTTAATTAATAAAGGCTCAACAGATCGTTCGGTGGAGATTTGTAAGAAATTCGCACCGCATTGGGAAGTGCGAGATTCTGTAAATCCAGAGTTTGATGCATATGCGACGGATCATGAAGTGATGAGGGTAGAACAAGAAATACAAGGATGGAAAATGATTTTAAATACGACTGAGTTTCTTTGTGTGCAAGATAAAAATCAGTTTTGGAAATTACTAAATGAATTGGGAGGGAGGATGTATTGGCTAGAAGGGCTTATTATGGTTGATGATCCTAACTACAGTTATCCGGACCTTAACTTTGGACTCCCTTTAATGAAACAGCGATTTCATGGTTATTTACCAGAAGATTGGCCGCTATGGAGAAGAGGTAGATTTATTCATAATCATGAACACGGAAGTTATACAGTTGGAAGACATTTATCCGCGCATGAATCTATGATTTATCCCCCTCTTGCTTGTATATTATGGTTTGGATTTAGTCCGTGGAACGATGCGATGAGAAAGAGAAAGTTACAAATTGGTCCGACTCTTTCTGAAGCTAGTAAGCATGGGGGGATGGGTACACACCATATTATTACGCCGGAAAGATTAGAAGAATGGTATAAGGAATTAGCAGGAGGGACGAAGGATTTACGTTTTAGTGATGCGTACCGTTATGCTTTTGTATAAATGATTCCCACCATGAAATTGTTTCTTCGATTCCTGTATTTAGATCGTATGTCGGTTTCCAGTTTACTTCAGTTTTTAAACGTTCTACATGAACCCCGACAAATAAAGGTTCATCTTTAGAGAAAGGGATTGCACCTAGTTTAATTAGGTGCTCTTTTCCTATCTTTTTCGCAATGATAGATGCTAATTCTTTAATTTGTACAGATTGACCAGAAGCGATATTGATTGTGCCTGTAACGTCGTGTTCTAATATCGTTACGAGAGCATGAGCGACGTCGCTCACATGGAGGAAATCTCTTGATTGTTTTCCATGTGTACATAGTGCCTCCTCATTTTTTAATAAAGAAGTGATAATGTTAGAAACGAGCCGGTTCCCTTGTTCGTGAGGGCCATACATATGAAAAATCCGGCCCCAACACATGCTGAGGCCTGATTGCTCAGCGTACGTTTGTAGCCAGGAGTGTAGTGCATTTTTACATAATGAATACGGGGTTTTATAAGAAAGAAGCGGTGAATCTTCAAACAATACACCGTTAAACCATTCATACTCTGCGCCAGTACCGGCAACGACGACTCGCTTTCCGCCGCATGTTGTGAAGTGTTGAATCAATGAGATACTAGACGTAAGCCAATAGTAATTATTGATAGATACATAACACGCTGGCGGCACTGCTTCCCAAGCTAAATGAATGAGATGACTAGGCTTCATGTCGTAAATGAGTTTTTTTACTTCTTCATCGCAAAGTAAGTTGACTTTATGCCAATGGCAAGAAAGATGGGAAGGCTTATTTGTATTGTAAGTGGCGTGCACTTCATAGCCCTTTTGAATAAGAGAATGTACAACATATTTACCAATCCATCCGCTACCGCCTGTTACAAGGATTTTTTTCATGGCTCAATTACCTCAACTTCTGGTATTGTTACTAAAAATTTGCCGCCCCACTCACGAATGAAAGAGCATTCTTTCATAATCTCGTCTTTTAAATTCCAAGGAAGTATAAGAATGTAATCAGGTTTTGTACGTTTTATTTCTTCTGGAGATTTTATTGGAATGCGGGTTCCTGGTAGAAGGAGATTTTGTTTATGAGGGTTTTTATCTACTGTATAAGCTAGAAATTCTTTTCCTATCCCGCAATAATTTAAA
Organism: Bacillus cereus group sp. MYBK101-2; assembly: GCF_051918845.1. Classification (NCBI taxonomy): domain Bacteria; kingdom Bacillati; phylum Bacillota; class Bacilli; order Caryophanales; family Bacillaceae; genus Bacillus; species Bacillus cereus group sp. MYBK101-2. Next base: position 83,730 of record NZ_JBQAIE010000009.1, read on the forward strand.
AGGGTGTTTCCTTTAGCTGGCGCACCGTAACCGATAATTTGTTTGTTTAAAGCTTTCGCTTCGATAAAAAACTGTAAAATATTTATTTTCAATTGTTCGATGCGTTTAGAAAAAAGGAGATAACAATCTAATGTATTTAGCCCGTGATCCACTTCTTTTTGGATTAATTTTGTAACACTAGAATGGATAGTTGATTCGTCACTATGATGTTTTACAAAAATACGTAAGGAACCACCGTGCGTTGCAAGTTCTTCTACATCGACAATTTGTAAATGATGGTGAGATAAAACTTTTTGCAGGCTTATAAGTGAGAAATAGGAGAAGTGCTCATGGTATATCGTATCAAACTGTTTAAAGGATATGAGATTTAATAAGTGCGGGAATTCAATTGTTATTGTTCCGTCTTGTTTTAATAACGTTTTTAAACCTGCCACAAAATCATGTAAGTTCGGAACGTGTGCTAATACGTTATTAGCAATGATTAAATCTGCTTGCGGTAATTTTTTTGCTAAGTCGTTGCTGAAAAAATTCACTTCGGTAGGAATTCCTTTTTGGATAGCGATTTCTGCTACATTTTTTGCTGGTTCAATTCCCAATGTTTCGATATTTTCTTTTTGAAAGTATTGTAATAAGTACCCGTCGTTACTCGCGATTTCAACCACCTTGGAGTCTTTCTTTAAATAGAAACGCTTAATCGCCATTTCTACATATTGTTTAGCATGCAGTAGCCAGCTTGATGAGTAAGAGCTAAAGTATAAATAGTCATGAAAAATATTGTGCGGAGATTCAAATTCATCTAATTGTACGAGTAAACAAGAGTGACAAACAAATGTGTGCAATGGATAAAATGGTTCCATTTTATATGAGTTTTCTGGAGAAACAAATGAGTTAGCGAGAGGAGAAACACCTAAATCTAAAAAAGTGTTGCTGAGTAATGAGTGGCAAAAACGGCATTTTTTCTGTTCCATTTTATAGCCCCCTTATAAATTTTTGAATGCATCAATTTGTTGTCGCGTGAAAGATTCGATATTTTCACCAGATGCATATTTTTTGTACCAATCAACAGTCCAAGTGATAGCCTTATCTGTTGATAACTTAGGAGTCCAGCCGAGTTTAGTTACTGCTTTTGTACTATCAAGTGTTAAAACAGGCGATTCATAAGGAGTGTTTGTAGGGGGGGAAGTGATTGTTAGTTGTTTATTCCATAATTTTATTACAGATTGAATGACATCATGAACGGTTCTGTTAGGTTCGTTCAACGGGCCGAAATTCCATGCTTCTGCATATGCAGCGTCTGTCCAAAGTTTTTCAGCTAAAAGGATATAGCCGTGTAAAGGATCTAATACGTGTTGCCACGGGCGAATAGCGTGTTTGTTTCTAATATTTAACGTACCATCTTGTAAATATGCACGAATGACATCTGGGAATAATCGGTCTTCTGCCCAATCCCCACCACCGATGACGTTACCTGCTCTTACTGAGGCGAGTTTCTGAGTATTAGTGTGGAAGAATGATTTTTGATAGGATGTTGCCACTATTTCAGCGCAAGCTTTACTAGCACTATAAGGGTCGAAACCTCCTAGCCGGTCAATTTCCACGAATGCCCGGTTACCGCTCCCGTCATTTTCATAACATTTATCACTTGTAACATTAATGATGCCACGTATACTTTCTATATGTTTTGCAGCTTCCAATACGTGAACAGTGCCTAAAACATTCGTTTTAAATGTTTCGATAGGATCTTTGTATGAAGTTGTGACGATTGGCTGGGCAGCTAAATGAAATAGTATGTCAGGGTTATGATGTTTTAGGGCGTGTAATAAAGAATCGTAATCTGTAATGTCGCCTTTAATTGTTATGCACTCTTTTGCTACGTTACATTGTTCAAAAAGATTAGGAATCGATGGGGGATGAGAAGAAAAGCCAACTACTTCTGCACCTAAAGAAGTTAAGAAAAGGGTGAGCCAAGAGCCTTTAAATCCAGTATGTCCCGTGATAAATACTTTTTTCTTATTCCAAAAAGATGAAGAAGCCATATTACCAAACCTTCCACGGAGCGTTATTACTTTCCCATAGCTCGACTAATTTATTTTTATCGCGCAATGTATCCATCGGATGCCAAAAACCAGTATGTTGATATGCTGATAGTTCGTTTTTGTTTACTAACTGAACTAAAGTGTCTGTTTCAAAAACAGACTTATCTCCACTAATGTAATTGAAAACTTCAGGGTTTAAAACGAAAAATCCACCGTTAACCCATCCGCCATCCCCGAGTGGCTTCTCTTGAAAAGATGTTACAGACTGTTTATCTAATATGAGAGAACCGAATCTACCAGGAGGTTGTACGGCGGTAACAGTTGCCATTTTTCCATGTTTTTTATGAAATGCAATAAGTTCTTTTATATTTACGTTACTTAATCCATCACCATAAGTGAGGCAGAAAGGTTCGTCTCCAACAAAATTTTGAATTCTTTTCACTCGTCCTCCCGTTTCGGTATTTACACCAGTATCGATTAATGTAACTTTCCACGGTTCTACACGATGAGAATGGCTAGTAATTGTATTATCTCTTAAATGTATCGTGAAATCTGACATGTGTAAGTTGTAGTTTAGAAAGAATTCTTTAATTGCATATCCTTTATAGCCTAAGCAAATAATAAATTCAGTAATACCGTAATGGCTATACAAACTCATAATGTGCCATAGAATAGGTTTTGTTCCAATTTCAATCATAGGTTTCGGTTTTAAATGTGTTTCTTCCCCAATCCTTGTCCCGTATCCACCAGCAAGAATAACAGCTTTCATTTTTTCCTCCTAAAATAAAAATTTATAATATATACAGTATTCATATTGTATACAAATGGTTTTGTTTTTGACTAAGTGCGTAAAAATGTGTGGAAAATGATGGTGTGAGAAATATTAAGGTTTAAATTTAGGGAATAATTGTTGATATTCAGGGTGGTTACGAAGATCTTGGGTTATGCTACTAAGCTCTAAAAATCGAGTTTCGAGTTGCTCAGGGGATTGACCATAATGTGTTTGAAGTCCCATTCGAACGCCCTTTTTTGAAAGGGTGGGTGTAATTTGTAATTTTCTTGCCTTTGTATGTTCGTTCCAAGGACTAAAGTAAAATTTAACAATGAATGAAGGGGAGTTATAAACGACATGTTGATGCCGCGTAAAATGTCTGCCTGGTAAATATGCGCCATCAAGATGGTTGTGTATAAATCTCCAGGCACAGCCGATTTCTGGGTTATAAGGAAAAAGCCCATGATATCGTTGTTCTACTAAAGGAATGGAATATCTTAGTTTTGAATAATTGTAATCATGCTTATCAATCATGACAATCATTCTAATCGCATACATATTTTGACCTAACGTATGAAGTGATGAGAAAAATTCTTCTACATTGTTACAGCAAAGAAATTCTGTAGTATTTAATACCATCTTCCAACCTGAAACTTCTCTTTCAATTTCCATTACCTCAATATCAGTATTAGTGGGATCGAATTCAAGGAATCTTGAATCTCGTACTTCCCAGTGGGGAGCAAATAATTTACAAATTTCAACGGAACGATCTGTAGAACCTCTATTAATTAATATACCGTGATCAAATATTTTTGTATGATGCATAAGCCACCATGGTAATAAATACTCTTCATTATAAAAGTGAGAGATAATAGTTTTAGTAATTTCAATCTCCTCCAATAGCATGAATAATAATTTTAATTAAATATTATTATCATATGTTTTGTATTAAAAAAGGTTGAAAGGAATATGCGATTCTATGATGATATTTTCATAGTAATGTAGTATGGGGAAAATAATTCGATTATAAGAATTAAGTAATGTATTGTTAATTTACAAAATGATAAAATGGTAAGTGGAATTGTGTATAAATTATGAATAATAAACCGTCACGTTTGACTGTACAGTTTATGTATTGTATGATGTTAGTAATATAAACAAGGGGGGAAGATCGTTGGGAAGGTGTATCGAATCGGACAGTTGGCTCTCATGGCTCACGTGTCGAAACGAACGATTGATTATTATACGAATCTAGGTATCTTAAAAGCGGAGCGATCTCAATCTAATTATCGCTATTACGACGAAACAGCATTTGAGACATTACAATTTATTGAGAAGTGCAAAGAAATGCATATGCCGCTTTGTGAGATTAAAGAGAAAATCGAGGAGAAGAAGAAGCTGCTCGGTATCAATGAACACGTTTCGAAACAAGTGAATGAAGTGACAGACCATATTCATCGATTAGAAGTAGAGTTAACAGAGTTAAAGCCGCTTTTAGATGGATTGACTGATTCACAACGTGAAAAAATATCGAAATCTTTATCTGGTCAAACGACAGCTTTAATACAGACACTTGCTCTATTATTATAGAAAAAGTGAAATCCGACCTCTTTAATTTTTGTATCGGGCTATGTTTTCTAAGAAAGAAATAAGAAAACATTATAGTATACAGGAGGTGGACACCTTAGTTTTTTAACTAAGGGGATTCATTGGAAATATTTAATTTAGTCATGGTTGCGATTTTAATCGCATTTACTGGATTTTTCGTAGCAGCTGAGTTTGCGATTGTAAAAGTACGTTCAAGTCGTATTGATCAGCTTGTTGCAGAAGGAAAACGCGGTGCTTTAGCAGCGAAAAAGGTAACAACAAATTTAGATGAATATTTATCTGCTTGTCAATTAGGTATTACAGTTACAGCTATGGGATTAGGTTGGTTAGGTGAACCGACAATTGAAAAGTTATTACACCCATTATTTGAGAAATGGAACTTAAACCCTTCTATTTCATCAGTATTAACATTTGGTCTTGCTTTTATGATTATGACGTATTTACACGTTGTAGTAGGAGAATTAGCTCCGAAAACGATGGCAATTCAAAAGGCTGAAAGGGTAACGTTATTATTGGCAGGTCCATTAATGATGTTCTACAAAGTAATGTATCCATTTATTTGGGTATTGAACGGTTCAGCGCGTGTTGTAACTGGCTTATTCGGTTTAAAACCAGCTTCAGAACATGAAGTAGCTCATACAGAGGAAGAATTACGCCTTATCCTTTCAGATAGCTATGAAAGTGGCGAAATTAATCAGGCTGAATACAAGTATGTAAATAACATTTTTGAATTTGATAATCGTATTGCAAAAGAGATTATGGTACCGCGAACAGAAATCGTTGGTTTCTACCTGGAAGATTCAGTAGAAGAACACATGAAAGTAATCCAAAATGAGCGATACACACGTTATCCGATTTTTGGAGAAGATAAAGATGATATTATCGGTATGGTCAACGTAAAAGATTTCTTTATTCGATATATGACCGAGGATCAAAAAGATTTATCATCAATTCGCTCGTATATGCGTCCGATTATTGAAGTGATGGAAACAACTCCAATTCACGATTTATTACTTCAAATGCAGAAGAAGCGAATTCCGATGGCTGTTTTATATGATGAGTACGGAGGAACAGCTGGAATTGTAACGCTTGAGGACATCTTGGAGGAAATCGTCGGCGAAATTCGTGACGAATATGATGAAGATGAAGCACCACCAATTCAACATGTGAACGAGCAGCATATCATTGTTGATGGAAAAGTGCTTATCTCAGAAGTGAAAGATTTATTTGGATTACACATTGAAGAAGATGATGTGGATACAATCGGTGGATGGATTATGATGCAAAATCATGAAATCGAAGAAGGGCAACACGTTGAGGCGGAAGGTTATGAATTTAAAGTGTTAGAAAAAGACGCTTACCAAATTAAACGTGTTGAAATTCGTAAGATGGAACAAGAACAAGAAGAAGAGAAAGCAGCAACTGTGTAAGTTGCTGCTTTTCTTCTAAAGTACAAAAAATGAGAACTTAGGAGCGGATATTTTGATTCAAGAAGCCTTACGCGTATATCGATTACAATTGTATGTGATCTTTAGTGGTTTACTACTTATGTGGACGATTACTCCGTTTGGAAAACAAGTAACAGGGTTTGGAATTGGATTAGCTGTAAGTGCATATTGTCTTTGGCTATTAGCTCGCAGAATAGAGAAAATAGGGAAAAGTATCGTAATGAAAGAAAAGGCTCCTGGATTAGGAGTTTTAAACCGATTTGCAGCTGCCATTTTAGGAGCTATCATCATGTATGAAATTGAGCATGAAATGGAAATGTGGGCATTTGGTACAGGCATTTTAGGTGGTCACTTTTTAATGATTGCGAATTTAGCTTATGCAAATATGCAGTTAGTGAAAGAAGAAGAGAAGAAAAGGGAACATACTTCGAAAAACATAGAGCTATGATGAGAGGGACCTAATACGGTTCCTTTTTTATTTTATTGAAATGATACAAGTAACCAAATTAACGACAAATATAATACGCTTCTTTTTTACGTTTTTCAATAGTATGAAAAATAATAAAAAAAATTTTAAAAACCCATCGATTTCTAAAGGTTATGTATGTTATCATGACAAAAGACTTTTTGAAAGAGGTGGATACCAATGTTACAAGCGCTACTTATTTTTGTGCTTCAAATTATTTACGTTCCCATTTTAACAATCCGTACGATTTTGCTTGTAAAGAATCAAACAAGATCCGCTGCTGGCGTAGGATTGTTAGAAGGAGCTATTTACATTGTCAGTTTAGGTATTGTGTTTCAAGATTTATCAAATTGGATGAACATCGTTGCCTATGTCATTGGCTTTAGTGCGGGACTGTTATTAGGCGGTTATATAGAGAATAAATTAGCAATTGGTTATATTACGTATCAAGTTAGTTTACTAGACCGTTGTAATGAATTAGTAGATGAATTACGTCACTCTGGATTTGGCGTTACTGTATTTGAAGGTGAAGGTATTAATTCGATACGTTATCGCTTAGATATCGTTGCAAAGCGCTCTAGAGAAAAAGAACTGTTAGAAATTATTAATGAAATTGCACCGAAAGCGTTTATGTCTTCTTATGAAATTCGCTCATTTAAAGGTGGATATTTAACGAAGGCGATGAAGAAAAGAGCGTTAATGAAGAAGAAAGATGAACATGCATCGTAAACAGAGGAGTAGTGCTGCATGAAAAGCGCAGTATAAGTCCAAATGTAAAAGAGAGGAATCTATTTTGATATAGATTCCTCTCTTTTTTACTGTTAATTGAAAAACTAAATCGTATAATTATTTTTTTTACTCATTCTCAAATTAATGATTAGCCAAATAATTTGAAAAAATACAGGTATGATAAACGCGATTAATATAACGATAAGTGATATGGATTTAATTTCGGGTGTTTGAATAACACCAGCACCATCAACATCTCGTAGCCAAATAATAGCGGCCCATATTCCAAAAACGATAATCCAAAATAGGTTACCAATCCACCAAGAAATCCATCGTTTTTTCATGTTAACACTCCTTATATGTATCCACTGTTAAAAGTATATTTTCGTTCGTTACATTTATAATGAAACAACTTTAAAATTAGTTTTTAACTGTATATCTAACTTGTTTGAAGGTGACTATTTCTCCATCATCATTATCATCTTTCGTTTGCAAAAGTTGAACTTTTGGTTTGTAGTCCGTCCTATGAGCGTGTTTGATATCTTTAATGTTAAGCTTGTAGGATTCATCATTCTTTATCTTTTGTTCCAACACTTTTTTATTCGCAACATAAATAAAAGTCACTTTATTTTCATCAATGCCCTCGGTCTTAATTTCTAATTCATTATCTTTTGTTGTAATCGTTGGTGTTAATAATTCTATACTGCCGTTTCCAGTTTCTAAAGAATGTTCTGCAATAGCTGAACATCCGGATAATATGATTCCGGTGAATAGAAGAACAATTAATTTCTTTTTCATAACATCCCCCCGATTCTATGTGATTTTTGATTTTGGCATTGTTAGACTGCTAGTGTGGAGTGTAAATGTTTAGATCGTACTCTTATTAATTGTACCATAATATGTAAATTAAAACAGGTTATCTATCCAATTTAAGAGAGATTGAAAAGTTTACTTATTGTTGAGTATCAGTATTTTTCTAGTAGGTCTATATTTTCTCTAGAGCCCTTCTTTTTTATATTTAAAATATGAAGTGAAATAAAACCTATAAGCCCTATTCCGCCGAAAATAAGCCAGGTTGTATACATTCCGTTTAAGTTGGATGTAAACCATGTACCGGTATAATTACCGATGATAAAACCAAATGCGAGTGATAGTTGATAAAATCCGAAGAATGTAGCTGTATATGATTCATTACTGTAATTTGCAATAGCGATATCAGCGTTAGGTAACACGAGTGTTTCACCAATTGTAAAGAAAATTACACAAATAAATAGCCAATATGGGTGTTGAAATAAAGGTATGAGTAAAAAGGAAATACCCATTAATAAAATACCGTATTTAATAAATGAAAGCGTGTTGTATTTGTGGAATAGTTTTCGGAATAACACCATAAATATGACGCCTGTTATTGCATTTATCGTAATGACTAATGTAGCAAGTTGATTGCTATTACTAATGTTTTTCATATGAAGTGGAAGTGCGACAGTAAGCTGAGTAAACATAATATAGAAGAAAATCATGATAAAGGAAAACAGAAGAAAAGACTTGTTTTGTAAGATGGCCTGTATTCCTAATGTAATAGACGTGTTTTCAGTAGTGACTTGGAAGTGATTTTTAAGTAAGTAAAAGATTAAAGCGAATATCAGCATAAGAGATCCTGTTAGAGAGAAAGCATAGATTGGATCGAGTAAGAGTAAAAACCCTCCTGCAATTGGTCCGATTATTGCACCGCAATTAAAGCTAAGGTTTAAATATGTAAATAAATTTTTTCTCAAATGAGCTGGCTGTGAGCCAAATATAGCGCGAGCGGCAGGTTCGTAAAATGCTGTTCCGAAGCCAATAAGTGCAGAAGAAATAGAAATTGTATAGAAATCAGAGCATATTCCTAAAGCGATAAATCCGATTCCTCTCAAAAATAAACCGGCTACCATCATAATGATATAGCCTATTTTGTCAGCAATTAATCCTGAGAATAAAGGGATAACTCGTGATGTAATTATTATAACTGTCAACACTGTTCCGACTTGAAAAGTTGAAAAATGAAGAAAGGTTAATAGATAAATAGCTAAAAATGCGTATACTGCAAAATAACCAAAAGACATAAAAAATGAAGAAATAAGCATGAAACGTATCGGTGTTGAGAAACTTTTCATAGAAATCCTCCTAATTATGTAACCAGTAAAATTATTTGATGGTTAACTATTTTATATTATAATTATACATAAAGTCAGAAAAAAGTAAATTTTAAGAAGAAGGTGGATCGAATTGAATCAAAACGCTCCAAATGAACTAGAATATATTCGGGAATTTTTAAATACATGGAGAATACCAAACGATACGAGAGAGCCAATTGATTTGCTGCAAACAGAAGAGGATATAAAGAAATTTATGAAAGAAACTTTTCATGAAGAGCTTCTATTTCATACGATAGAAGAATTAAAAAGTTTTCGAGAAGATATTCGGGCGGCAATTGAAGGTGAGGGATCATTGCAAAAATGGTTAGAGGAATACCCATTTCATGTACATATAAAGGAAGATATGAAAGGTATTACATATGAACCAGTATACGAAGAGAATGTGTATACAAAAATATTAAGCATTGTGTTTATCTCGATTCAAGAAAATTTGTGGGGAAGGTTAAAAGCATGTCCAGATTGTCGCTGGGTATTTTATGATCATTCGCGAAACGGAAGCAAAAGATGGTGCGGTATGTATGCTGGTGAAGAAGGAGGCAGAGCATGCGGTACAATTGCAAAAGTGAAAAATTACCGAGCGAAGAGAAAAGGAAGAAGGGGTTATAATGTGTAATTAATAGTAGGGGAAGAAAATGGATGGGGGAATGTAGCATATGAAAGGTACACAAATGTTAGCTTTAAATAAAAAGTGTTGGGATACAGTTGCACCTTATTTCTTTCAAGTGGATTGTTTACCGAAATATGGCCCGTATACAGCGTCTGAAGATGAGATTCATTTGTTCGATTCAATTAAAGGTAAAAAGGTACTTGATATTGGATGCGGAAGTGGGCATTCGCTGCAATATATGGCGGAACATGGCGCAGAAGAATTGTGGGGACTCGATCTTTCGAGCACACAAATCGAAACGGCACATAAAACATTACAGTCGTGGAATCCAAAGTTAATATGTGGAGCAATGGAAGAGGAAGTGGATATTCCGAAAGGGTATTTTGATATTGTATATTCCATTTATGCATTAGGTTGGACTTCAGATTTAAGAAAAACGTTGGAATTGATTTATTCGTATGTAAAGCCAGGAGGAAGCTTTGTTTTTAGCTGGGAGCATCCCGTATATTCAAACTTAATGTATGGAACAGAGGAGATTGCTTTCAGCTCGTCTTATCATGAAGAAACTCCTATTACGTTTGAAACATTTAAAGGGGAAAATGTACAAGCAACGTTATATAAAAGAAAAATGAGTACATACATAAATGAGTTACATAGAGCTGGATTTACAATTGAGAGAATAGAAGAGCCTGAACCATCGAGCTTGTTTGATGAAGAACTAGCTGAGCCGTCTACGAAATATTATTCTTTACATAAAGCTAGAATGGTGCCGACTACTTTTATTATTAAGGCAAGAAAATGAAAAATACAGCGTACACTTTTTTCAGTGTACGCTGTATTTTATTACAGGTTAGTACTTATCTCTTCGGTTGAAAAATATGTTGAAAGAAGTATTTGTGATGTAAGTTATCTACAATTTTATTTGCTTGATATGTGCGATGTTGTTCGAGTCGAAGTCTTTGCTCCATCATTTTTATTGCGTGATCAGATAAACGTAACATTATACATTTCTCCTTTTCTATAAATATAGGTGACTTATTTGGTATCGATCCCATATTTATTATTAAGGAGGCAAAATGTGTAACATAGGCAAAAAGCACCTTCCTCTCCCATTACGCTTACGAGGTTAGCTGTCGGACTCGGGAAGTGAGAGTTTCCCTACTTAAATAAGATTCGCCCCAAGTAGCAAAGCTACAAAAATGGTTCCCCCGCTCCAAATTTTGGACTCAGCAAAAGGTTTTATAAAGTAAAAGATAACATAAATAAACCAATGAGTCAAACTATTTGTTGTTTTCTGATTTTTTTAAGCGAAGTTAAAACCACTCCATCGGGTAATATGATCTCCTTTATTTCAATAAAGCCATGTTTTTTATATAAAGACAGAGCAGGGGTATTTTCTTTTCCTGTTTGTACAATATATGTTTTGGAAGGGGAGAACATGTCAAATACATAAAGTAGTAGTTTTGTTGCAATCCCTTTATGAAAATGATCGGGGGATACTACTAAACGATGAATATCTACTTCCTCTTCATCCATTTTAAAAGAAATAAACCCAGCAAGTGTATCTTCAAAAAAATAGCCGTAAAAAATTTCATCACAAGATTGAATATCGGCTACAGTATCATAAAGGCGAGGGATAGCTGTACTATTTATATATTTCGCCTCAATTTCATAAGCGGGTATTTGAATGCTTAAAATAGAAGTTGCAGTTTTGTGAGAAGTTGTTATTAATTTTTGAATCATAGAATAGAAACCTCCTTGTTGGCTGTATTTTCATAGATTTGACAAGATTTTTCTTTTTTGGATATAATAATTACATAGTTACACAATAAGTTAGTAGCTAAATTGAATTACACTATAATAGAAATGGAGGACTAAAGATGGGGTGGATTATCACATTAATAGTTGGTGCTATTATAGGTGCAATTGCAGGTTCTATTACAGGTAAAGACTTTCCTGCTGGCATGTTTGGAAATATAATTGCTGGTTTATTAGGAGCTTGGTTAGGCGGTAAATTATTTGGAGATTGGGGTCCATCACTAGGTGGTATTCATATTGTACCAGCTTTATTAGGATCAATTGTTCTCGTTCTTATTGTATCATTTGTAGTGAAAGCTGCAAGGAAATAAAGAGTTATATTATGATAAAAAGCCCTATATAAGGGCTTTTCATCATTCGAAGAGGTGGTTTTATTGGAGAAAGTAAGTTTAAGAAAACGAGATAAGTTGAAAAAATTTTTTAGAGAACACAATTATTTAGCAGTGTTACTTGGGTTTGCATTATTGTTCATTAATATTTTATTACTAACAAAAATATCATTTGTTTTTACACCGTTTATCGTCTTTTTAAAAACAATTTTCTTCCCAGTATTATTAGCGGGCGTACTATTTTACATTTTGCATCCATTCGTTTCGCTTTTAGAAAAGAAAGGTGTTTCAAGAATCGTATCAATAGCCTCGATATACTTAATCGTAATTGGATTATTTGTGTTTTTAGTTTTAACGGTTATTCCAATTATTAAAGATCAAATTGATGCATTAATAGATAACTTACCGTATTTCGGTCATGAAATTGAACGAGCAGCACGTAGATTTGGGGAAAGTAATTTACTAGGAAAAATTCAGGAGAATTTAAATATTGATGTAGCGAGTATGGTAAAAGACTATACAGTTGATTTTACGAAATCTTTATCATCAGTAACAGGAAATGTAACTGGATTTTTAAGTACTATTACAGAGGTCGTTTTAACGTTTGTAATGGTTCCGTTTATATTGTTCTATCTTTTAAAAGATGGTGAGCAATTACCAAATCACTTTTTAAAGTTTATTTCAGAACAAAGACGACCAGCAGCGATGAGAATACTAGACGATATGCATTATGCGATTAGCTCGTATATTAGAGGACAAATTATCGTTAGCTTATTTATCGGTATTATGCTATTAATTGGTTACCTTATTATCGGTATTAAATATGCAGTACTACTCGCTATTTTAGCGATGATTGTAAATATCGTTCCGTACGTAGGACCAATTATCGCAATTACACCAGCGTTAATTATTGCGTTTATTGATTCGCCGGGGATGGTTTTAAAGGTAATTATTGTAATGATGGTTGTACAATTAGCAGAAGGTAAATTTATTTCTCCGCAAGTCATGGGGAAAAAGCTAGATATTCACCCGATTACTATCATTTTTATTATTTTAACTGCCGGAAATTTATTTGGAATTATGGGGATTATTTTAGCAATTCCAGGATATGCGATACTAAAAGTGTTAGTTACGCACGGTTATCGATTTGTTAAGTTGAATACGTAGGAAAAAGAGCTAAAACAGTATTATCTGTTTTAGCTCTTTTTTATTAACAATTGATGTGCATATTGGCGTGCCCATTGATCCGCTTCTAATATAGCATCTAGTGAAGGATCTTTTACGTTATGATGGGCTTCAACTGTTTTGTAAATTGTTTTTTCAATATCGAAAAAGGCAATTTCATTTTTTAAGAATAGTGCATTCGCAATTTCATTTGCTGCGTTTAATACAGCAGGAGTAGTACCACCAATTTTGCCACATTCATATGCGTATTGTAGACAAGGAAACTTCTCTAAATCTAGTTTTTCAAAATGTAAACTACCGATTTCTAATAAATTTAATTTTTCAATGGATATATATTTTACCATGAAAAAACCTCCAAAGTTGTTTCGAGTATTTCTGCAAACCTATATAATATTAGACAATTGAAGTGGAAATTCCTGCTATATAAAATAGAAAATTTTGGTTTGTTCAGAAGTGAAATGTGATAAACTGTAAAAAAATAACGAAAAGCGATGAAAGAGAAGAGTACATATTCGAAACTTTTCAGAGAGCTGATGTGTGGTGGGAATCAGCAAGGAATGAATATGGAATGGGCTCTGGAGCTTCTAACTGAAATGAGTAGGTAAAGACGGTTACTTCCCGTTATTGAAGTGTGAAGTGAGCTATAAAGATAGCTAATTAAGGTGGTACCGCGGGAGTCTCTCGTCCTTTTTTTAGGATGAGGGGCTCTTTTGTTTTGAGAAAGGAGGAGTTAGGATGAGTGACAAAATAATGTTAACAGGAATTAAGCCGACAGGTTATCCGCATTTAGGAAATTATATTGGTGCAATTAAACCTGCGTTGCAAATGTCAAAGAAGAATGAAGGAAAAGCATTGTATTTTATAGCAGATTATCACGCGTTAAATGCTGTGCATGATCCGAGCCAGTTTAGTAGTTATACGAAAGAGGTAGCAGCTACTTGGTTATCGCTTGGACTTGGGGAAGATGTTATTTTTTATCGGCAAACAGAAGTACCAGAGATTCTAGAATTAGCTTGGATATTAGCTTGTCTAACTCCGAAAGGGCTTATGAACCGTGCCCATGCATATAAAGCAAAGGTAGAGCAAAATAAAGAGGCGGGTTTAGAGGTCGATGCCGGAGTGAATATGGGGTTATATACGTATCCGATCTTAATGGCAGCTGACATATTGCTATTTCAGGCTACGCATGTGCCAGTCGGAAAAGACCAAATTCAGCATATTGAAATTGCGCGTGATATTGCGACGTATTTTAATCATACTTTTGGCACGACATTTACACTTCCGGAGTATGTCATACAAGAAGAGGGTGCAATATTACCAGGGCTTGATGGAAGAAAGATGAGTAAAAGTTACGGGAATGTGATCCCATTATTTGCAGAGAAAGAAAAACTACGCAAGTTAATATTTAAAATCAAAACAGATTCTTCACTTCCAAATGAACCGAAAGAACTAGAAACGTTATATACAATATATAAAGAATTTGCGACAGAAGATGAAATGCAGTCGTTACGTGAAAAATATGAGACTGGAATCGGATGGGGCGATGTGAAAAAAGAGTTATTTCGTGTTGTAGACCGTGAGTTAGCTGGACCTCGGGAGAAGTATGTAATGTATATGAATGAGCCAAATTTACTATATGAAGCATTAGAAAGAGGTGCTGATAGGGCACGGGCTATTGCGAAGGTAAATTTAGCGGAAATTAAAAAACGGATTGGATTTGAGAGGGAGCACTGAGCGTTCCCTCTTTTTTCTCTATAACTTATTCGTCATATCGATGAGTAAAGCAAGGAGTTCGCATATTCTTTTGAAACTTATTAGTTGCATATATTAAAAAGTATGCTACTATAGGGTTGCTTATTAAACGTGTTTAATAAGTATAATGAAAGTCACTTAATAAAGATGTTTAATAAGTAGGGTTCATTTGATTACGAAGGAGATGATTCTATGAAAACAGAAAAAGAAAAGATGTTAGCGGGAGAAATGTATATTGCGGATGACGAAGAATTAGTAGCTGATAGGGTGAAGGCAAAACGTTTAACACGCCTTTATAACGAGGCGATGGAGACAGGAGATGAGAGGCGTTTTACATTATTAAATCAGCTTTTAGGTTCTTCAGCTGATGGGAAAGCGCAAATTAATCCTGATTTTCGTTGTGATTACGGCTACAATATCCATGTTGGAAAGAGCTTTTTCGCAAATTTCAATTGTGTGATTTTAGATGTTTGTGAAGTTCGAATCGGTGATAATTGTATGTTTGCACCTGGTGTCCACATTTACACTGCTACACATCCTTTACACCCAGTAGAGCGGAATTCTGGCAAAGAATATGGGAAGCCTGTAAAGATTGGTAACAATGTTTGGGTTGGCGGGGGCGCTATTATTAACCCTGGTGTTTCAATTGGAGACAACGCTGTAATTGCTTCAGGGGCGGTTGTGACAAAAGATGTACCTAATAATGTAGTAGTTGGAGGTAACCCAGCTAAAGTTATTAAAACGATAGACTTGTAGAAATCGTTTTTTATGAGTGCATGAATAAACAGATGTCGTATCGTATAGAAAAGGTGAAAGATGTTTCATATAAAGAAAAATAGTGCGGAAAATCGTACGAAGACATTACTTACTTCTTGAAACGCTCTTTTTCTTATTTGTTTTGCCGATTTTTTCGTTTGCTGTAAGTTTCTCTCATCGGTTATACAGCCTTTTTAGTCGGCTAGGTATACTAGGGGAATCATTCAGAATACGTAATACCTTGTTAGCTGTTTTATTATTTGTTCTCTTATCTGGAATTGTATGAATGCATCAAGCAAAACAGAGAGTGCGTGCAGCGGAAATATATCATCTCTATTGCTTTAGAAAATGATGTATGATATATTGTCAACGCAACTTATTAAAAGGGTTTAATAAGTATGTTGATTAAGGTGGTGAGCGATTTGAGTGAACAATTTGTTACTCAAAAATCGATTAAAGAGACGATCCTTCGCGGCATTCGTAAAGTTCTTCTAGAGCGAGGTAGTGCAACGAAAGTTGAGCTTAGTAATACATTAGAAATTAGTTTTCCAACGATAAGTAAATTTATAGAAAAAATGAAACAAGACGGTGAAGTCACTTTAGCTGGTTTAGATGATTCAAGTGGTGGAAGAAGAGCGAAACGATATGAATATAATCCAGAATATATGTTAGGTTTAGCGATATTTTTAGAAAAAAATGAAACAAACTATACAATTTTCAACTGTTTAGGGGAAGTAAAAGAACAAGGAAGTACTTCAAGTATGTTAATTGATACGGGCGTAAATCTATTATCTAAACATATTGAAGGTCTTATCGCTACCTTCCCGAAAATAAGCTCTATATCAATTGGTGTGCCTGGTTCGGTTGATAATGGTCGTATTTTTTATATTCCTGGATATGAAAAGTTCCAAAATTTTAATTTGAAAAGTCATTTGGAGGAACAGTTTTCTATACCAGTAGTAATAGAAAACGATATGAATGCTGCAGTGCTTGGTTATTATAAAAACACTGGAAACTATGATAATTCCTCTCTTGTATATTTGTATTCCGGTCAAAATGGTCCAGGTGCAGGTATTATAGTAAATGGAGATGTCGTACGCGGAAGCACATTTTTCTCAGGAGAGATATCTTTCGTCCCGCAGTATAATAATAAAAATTTCTTGCAAGCTTTGAGAAGTGAAGATTCGAATAATCCAGAGGAATATAATATAGATGCTATTACTCGTTTAATCGCTACATGTATAGCTATTATTAACCCTCATGCCTTTATCTTCTGTGATGATGAAGTGAATCAATTTGTAATAGATCAAATTGTAAAAAGTTGTCCGCAGTACATCCCGGCGGAACATATTCCGAAAATAACAGTGAGTAATTGGAAAGAAGATTATTTATATGGATTAAAAAGTCTAGGACTTGATCTTATGATTACGAGAACGAATAAAGAAAATTAAATGTCCTGGCAATGAAGCATCCAATTGTCAGTTGAATAACATAAAAGAAAAGGTGTCGATTATGAAAATTGAACATGTAGCAATTTGGGTGAATGATTTAGAAGGAATGCGTGATTTTTATAAACAGTATTTTAATGGTGAAGAAAATAGCTTATATGATAATCCGAAAAAGCAATTTAAATCTTATTTTATAACTTTTGAAGGTGGTGCGCGTCTAGAACTTATGAAGCAGGTAGGGTTAGATGATGCATTACAAACACAAACAATAGGATATGCACATATTGCTTTTTCTGTAGGTAGTGAAGAAAAAGTGAACGAATTAACGAATACATTAAAAGAAGCAGGATACCCTGTGTTAAACGGCCCACGAACTACAGGGGATGGTTACTATGAAAGTGTAGTAAGTGATCCTGAAGGAAATCAGATTGAGATAACGATCTAACATGAACAACCTCATTTCGCATTATCATGACGGGAGATGAGGCTGTTTTATTTTTATCTTTAATTGGAGTGATGAAA
This sequence comes from Bacillus cereus group sp. MYBK101-2, assembly GCF_051918845.1. Classification (NCBI taxonomy): domain Bacteria; kingdom Bacillati; phylum Bacillota; class Bacilli; order Caryophanales; family Bacillaceae; genus Bacillus; species Bacillus cereus group sp. MYBK101-2. The sequence continues at coordinate 101,401 of NZ_JBQAIE010000009.1, forward strand.
ATCGCGAAGAATCCCCTCAATAACTGGATGAAGAGTACTAGGTAATTCATCAAGCGGAAAGAAACGTAATTCTTTTGATTCTGTTTGATCACATACAAGCTCACCGTGAAATTCTCGGCAAATATAAACAACGAGTACACCGTGTACTTGATCGCCGTTTGGATAGATTTGAAAGTAATCTGGTCCAGAGTATGTACGGAATAGTTCTGGATTTTTAATAATAAGTCCAGTTTCTTCATATACTTCTCGCTTTAAAGCATCTTCTAACGTTTCGTTATATTCTAAGGCGCCGCCAATGATGCCCCAGCGGTTGAAGTCTGTACGGAGCTGCAATAATATTTCATTTTTCTCATTTACTATAATAGCGTGTGAACCTATTAAAATCAGTGGATGATTTCCTACTAAATTTCTCATGTCTTCGATATACCCCATAGTTGTTCTCCTTATAGCTAATAATAATTAGGAAGTTCTTTTAACATTCTTTCTGTTTTCCGTGCTGTAAAGGCTAAGTTATGATCATCTTTCGTTCTGAAAAATAAAGTGCGTAAAAAGGTTTTAATGTTGGCACATAAAATACAATATTCATTTAACGAAAGGCGTTTTCTAATTTGGGGAAGCCTTTTTATTTTTTTATGAATAATAGAAATTAACTCGTCTTGCGGAAAGTCATGATACAACATCGCTAGTAAAGGAGTAACGATGCGTTCATCTTCGTTATTATGAAAAAGGTCAGATGGAATGAAGATTTTATTTAATAAACAATGAATTAACTCTTCGTACCATTCAAAAGTTGTATACGTATTATGAACAATTTCCGTAAAGGCATCAGATACGTGAGCAAGACAATGAGCCCATCCTTTATTTTCGATATAGCCCCGAAAATCCGTTTCTAAGTTTGTGTATGTAATGAGTTTGTTTTTTATTTCTTCGATATCCTCCTCCGTACAAAAGTAGTGCGAATTAGCGAATTGGAGTATTAACGCAATTAACGAAACAGTGTAAGAACGTGTGAAAACCCCATCTGAATGCGGGGAGTATATGTCACAATATAAATACTCATCACTTAAACAAGTTTGCAACAGTAATTTTAGTTGATCGTCCATAAGAAATTCATGATGAATAAAATGTGCAAAACATTTATATATAAGTTGGTAACGAACGTAACTATCAGTCGTTCCGATATACTGAAGCATGTTCAAAGTTAACTCATTAATATCTATATGTTGCAGTTGCGTATAGTCATTTTGTTGTATAAGCTCTAACTGTTGTTGCAATGCTGTAATATCCAATGGAGAACCTCCTCCGCACTTTAAAGATGCGATGTTTTCTAGTATTCTATATATTCAAGGACAATCCTGCTCATGCAAGGAGAACAAGTAGAAATTCAAGTATGACATAGATGAGGGAAGTATATGAAGACTATAGAACAGTTAGAAAAACATTTTAAAATAAGAAGAAATGATTCTTCAATCATGATAAAAGAAAATAATGCAGAAGTTTTTACAGAAGAGCAATTAAAGGAAATGATGCAGTATTGTGTTGCTGAGGCTGAAAAAGAGGGAATAGAAAACATACATTTTGAGATTTCTTCAAAAAGCCCAAATTATGATGTGTATAAGAAATGTTTCGAAACGTATTCATTTGAATATGTTACGGAAAACATGATTGTATGTAAGGATATATATGAAGTAGAAGATGTAGAAAGTGACATTGATTTTAAGTTGATTGAAGAAGTAGGTGAAGATGCTTTTTATTCTCTTTGGAGTGAGATGACGGAAGAACAAGTCACTTATGATCAATTTGTAAATATGATGCTACAGGAAATTGGGGAGCAATGGAAAGAACATTGTTTAACTGCGAGTATTAATGAAGAGCCGATCGGAATTGTAATCCCGCATATTGAGAGAGGTACGTTAGAAGAAGGAAAACTTATGTATTTCGCAGTCGCTCCAAATATGCGAAATAAAGGATACGAAGCAGCATTCTTTACAGGAGCAATGTTTGTCTTAAAAGAAATAGGAGCATCTTATTATATCGGTGAGACAAATGCACAAAATGAGTGGATGAAAGATGCTTTTGAAAAGAACGGATGTCAGCTGCTAAGTTGTACTGAGCGGTATGTGAGGAAGTTTTAGGATATACTCTGGCAATCATCTAGTGAGAATCCATGTACAAATTTTGAACAAGTAAAAGAACTTCTTGCCTGTTTGTAAGATAAAAAGAAAAATGAGAACGACAAAGTAGATATTCCTATAATAAAATAGAGTAAGATTCGATTATATGAGAAAGTGTTGGTGAAAGAATGGAGCAGCAAAGAAATGGGTTACAAGCAACTGTAGAGAGAAATGAAGACAATACGTTATATATAAAGTGGGAAAATAATATAGAAGAAGTTCGCATTTACTGGAGTACTTCACCAGAGCATATTGAAGAAACAGGAGAATTACTTGCAACGGTAAATGGAGAATCATCATATTCAATTGAAAACCCGAGCGACAATGAGCGTCCATATTTTAGACTAGTAGGTAGTAATGGACAAGCAGTGACAGTAGCTGAGCGTAGATTGCCATTACAAGGAGCGTTTAACTTCCGTGATATGGGCGGATATGAAACGCTTGAAGGCCGTAAAGTAAAATGGGGCAAGTTGTACCGTTCTGAAGAATTAGCAGGACTAACAGAGTGGGATATTGCGTATTTACAAAAGTCTGGTTTAAAGTTAATTTGCGATTACCGTACAGACTTTGAAGTGAAGCATAAGCCAAACCCTGAGATTACAGGCGCTCGTCAAGTGTGCTTACCAGTTATGCAGGACTTGGCAAAAGATTTAAATATAAATGAATTTTTCCAAGTTGGTGACCTTTCTATGTTAGGAAAACCAGGTGAGTATCTTGTGAAAATGAATCAAGACTTCGTAAGTGGTAACGAAGCATTCGTGAGCTTCTTAAACTTAGCGCAAGACCCGGAAAACTTACCGTTAGTAAACCACTGTACAGCTGGGAAAGACCGTACTGGATTTGGATCAGCATTATTATTACTTTTGCTAGGTGTACCAGAGAAAACAGTAATGGAAGATTACTTATTAAGTAACGGATTCCGTGAAAAGCTAAATGAGAAAATGATGGCCTTTTTAGGTGGAAAACTACAAAATGATGAGAGTAGAGCGATATTAGGTGCGATGTTCGAAGCGCGCGCTGAATATTTACAAGCTGCGATTGATGAAGTGAAAAAGCAATACGGTTCAGTTGAAGCGTATGCTGAAAAAGCTTTAGGCTTTACGAAAGAGTCGTTAGAGGAAATGAAAGAGTTATTGTTAGAGGAAAAATAATGGGGAGGGAGGCTGATGTGGATTAGCCTCCTTTTCTTATTGTTCATATAATTTTGTTCCATAAAGTGATTGATAACCGAATATCGTTGTTTGCATTATGAAATTTTTCGTTGCCTTATGATGCCTATAATAATTGGAATAGCTGTCCCAATTAATAATATTGGTAAAAATAATTTACCAAAACCGCCACTCCAATTTAAAGCTATTGAAATTGTTTCAAATTGGATGAAAGAAAAAATAAGTAAACAGACATTTTTTAATTGATTAAGCATTTTTCTGCTATTTAAATAAAACTGATCAGCATTCGATTCATTAAATCTTTTTGGATAGTTATGAACTTCTGGAAACTTTTCTAAAGTCTGCATTAAAAGGAGTATAAATGCTCCTATTCCTGGTAGAAGTAAAAGCTCCCATTTGGATCCCCAACGATCTACAGCCCCATATGCGTTATAATGTGCGGGTACTTCCTCAGGTAATCTTCCCCAAATGATAATCAAAAAAATGATTGATCCAAAGAACAATGAATATCCAATAATATCTCCAACCCATTCACTTTTTGTTTTTGGGATTTTTATTTTAGGTCTTTCCCATGAATTTACTATTTTTTTTCGCTCCCTTCCTATAAGAACTAGAGTAATACAGTTCCTGGATTGCCAGTTTATAATTTGAATCTATTATCCAAATTATCTCAAATTTATAGTATTTTCACAATTAATTATTTTTGAATAACATGACTCGTGTGTCTGAAACAACTGTAAAATCTCTGGACAGCTGCTTTTCGTAAAAGAAAAAAATTCGACTTAAGAGACAATTAATGAGAAAATACAAGTTGTAAATAACGTACTAGTTGAGGAGAGCATAATGAAATATAAAGTTATATTATTCGACGTAGACGATACATTATTAGATTTCCCTGAAACGGAAAAACACGCATTACATAATGCGTTTGTACAGTTTGGTATGCCTACAGGGTATAGTGATTATCTTGCAAGTTATAAAGAGATTAGTAATGGGCTATGGAGAGATTTAGAAAATAAAATGATTACGTTAAGTGAATTAGCGGTAGATCGATTTAGACAATTATTTGCACTTCATAATATAGAAGTAGATGCGCAGCAATTTAGTGATGTATATCTTGAAAACTTAGGGAAAGAAGTGCATCTTATTGAGGGCGCAGTGCAATTATGTGAGAATCTACAAGATTGCAAGCTAGGCATCATTACGAATGGATATACGAAGGTGCAGCAATCTAGAATCGGAAATTCACCTTTAAGTAACTTCTTTGAACATATCATTATTTCTGAAGAGGTTGGCCATCAAAAACCAGCACGTGAGATTTTTGATTATGCGTTTGAAAAGTTTGGGATTACGGATAAATCAAGTGTACTAATGGTTGGAGATTCGCTCACTTCTGATATGAGAGGCGGAGAAGATTACGGCATTGATACGTGTTGGTATAATCCGAGTTTGAAAGAGAATAAGGCAAGTGTTAAGCCGACTTATGAAGTGGAGAGTCTTCTACAAATTTTAGAAGTGGCTAAAGAAAAAGTAGCTTCATTTTAATTGTATTGATATATTTTCAGTTACAGTCAATATAGGCAAGAGCTGTGTAACAACTAGAGGTGAATAAAGGATGTTAACGTTTTTATTTGAGTTAGACAAGAATATCCCGCAGAAGGATGAGCCGCGGTATGATGCTTATTCAAAGGGCTTTATCGAAGGGGATGTAACGATTCGCGTGAGTGACAGCGTACTGTTTCAAAAGTCACCTATGAAGGTCGCAGAGCTAGGCATTTATTTAGGACAGTGGATGGAGCAAGTGCAACACGGGCAGAACGTACATATGAATTATGAAACACCTGATCGTGATGAAGTCATTCTCAGATTCTTTTATGAAGAGGAAGATCAGTGGAGAATTTATTCCAGTTGGCAACAATTTGAACTTCAGGAGAGTATTTCTACTACAACATTAGTGGAGAGCGTTGGGCGTTATTTATATGACCTAAATAAGGAGCTGCGCGCGATCGAATATCCTGTGACGTTTGATCAATACTTAAGAGGAGAGCGAATGATGCAGCTTTCTTACAAACGACCGTGTGATAGTAAAGCGGATACGGTGCCTATTGAGGTTTACAATGAAAGCGAAGGAGTAGGCGCAGTACGAGGCTATTATAAAAATACGTTGATGAGAGTGCTAGATTTCATTCCGAAAGTCGGTAGTAATATCATTTATGAAATAAAGGATAGCAAGAACAACATTCGCGTCATTGCAAAGGATGTAAGTAGGCAACGCCAAAGAAAGATTTTAGTAACATATAAAGATAATCATGATGCAGAGCATGAAATACTTGTATGTGACGGAAAGTTATTGGATGCAAATTTCTTATTTACCTTTACATATAAGAGAGAAGAATATGTTGTTCACAAAACTTCATTTGGGATGGGAAAGTTATTACGAAAAGGCTATGTAATCGCAGACTGGAATATTCGTCTTGAGGAAGATATGTATGATATCGAGATGAATGTATACGATGAAGATTATATAGAGGATCAATATTTACTGTTAGGCGTATTTCATGCGGTTTTGTATGGGTGATAGTTGTATAAATAAAAAATACCGGTATTCTTTGTGAAAAGAATACCGGTATTTTTTATCCCACTTTAATGGGCAGTAAGACCCCCACCTCAAAATGCAGCGAAAGCAAAGAAGTTAGGTGGGGGTCGGGCTGCCCATAAAAGTCCGATTGGTTCAACTAATAATCAGTGGGGGGGAAGAACCCCCCCACTGATTAAAGTTTCACTTTATTCATCCTCAAAAATAAAAATCTCATCAATCGTACTATGAAGTGCCTTCGCTATATCGTAAGCAAGCTGCAAGGAAGGGTTGTATTTTCCTTTTTCAAGGTGGCTAATTGTTTCACGACGTACACCAACGCCCTTTGCTAAATCTTCTTGTGTCATATTCAATTTGGCGCGGTATTCTTTTATTTTCGTTACGAACGCCATGGTGCATCTTCCATTTCATCAACAGGTTTATCGTAAAAGAACATAGAGAAGCCGAATGTAAGGATGAGTGTGCCGAAAATAAGAGCGATATCAATCTCTTGTAGGGCCGGGTTTGGAAATAACATTTCAATAAACAGAATGATAGCGGTAGTTAGTAATGTAACGATAAAGGCATTGCGGCACGACTTATTGACGATTTGTTCAAATAGTTCATCGTGTTGAACCGTTCTATACGATGTGAAAAAGGAGAAGAAACAAAACATAGTAAACAAGCCTTTGTCGTAAAAAAAGCCGAGGAAACCGAAGAAACCGAGAAATCCTAAATATTTTATCCAAGTTGTTTTCACGATAGATTCTCCTTTCAATGTTAGAAATAATTCACGTTATGTTATAAATATATCAAACATGAAAATGTATAGTAATAATAGTTTTCCAATTCTTTTCATAATAATAGTAAAAAGAGGAAATATGCTGCGAAATAAAGAGGATAATATTGTAAAATGGTTGTAAGGAGGGGGAGGAAGGTATGCTAACTTGGATCATGATCGTTGTATTACTTGTAGTCATTACCGTAGTGGCAACGGTGTTAATTGGGCGAAATGGTGATGCAAATTATAGTAAAGCAACAAAGGGAAATATTAGAAGACTTACGATGATTTATATTATACTAGCTGTCGTTTTAATCGTTGGAATAGGCTTGTATATTTATTTCAAAGGTTAAAAAACTGAAAAATAAAAAAATAAAAAAATATAAAAATAGAAGTATGCTATAATGTTGATATAGTTATTTGGTAATTAAGGAAAGGATTGGATGGAATGATTGAGATTACGAATGTGTCAAAAAGTTATAATGGGTCTACCTATGCAGTAAAAGATTTAAGTTTATCTGTGCCTAGCGGAGAAATTTTTGGATTTTTAGGGCCGAATGGTGCGGGTAAATCAACGACAATTAAGATGATTACTGGCATTCATGGGGTGGACAAAGGGACGATTACGATTAACGGTATAGATATTATGAAAAATCCGATGGAAGCGAAAAAGACGTTTGGTTATGTGCCAGATAGCCCAGATATGTTTTTACGATTAAAGGGAATTGAATATTTAAACTTTATGGCAGATATGTATGAAGTGCCGAAAGAAGTACGACAAGAGCGAATTGAGTCTTTAGCGAAGAAATTTGATCTTTACAATGCGTTATCGGATCAAATTCAAAGTTATTCGCACGGTATGAGACAAAAAATCGTTATTATTGGTGTGCTCGTGCATGAGCCAGATGTATGGATTTTAGACGAACCGTTAACGGGGCTTGATCCGAAATCCGCATATATTTTAAAAGAAATGATGAGAGAACATGCGGATAAAGGAAAGATTGTATTTTTCTCGACACACGTATTAGAAGTAGCAGAAAAAATATGTGACCGCGTTGCAATTATTAATAAGGGCAATCTTCAGTTTAAAGGGAATTTAGATGAAATGAGAGATCATTTTAAATCCAATGAATCACTTGAAAAAATGTTCTTGGAGATGACGGGCAATGAGTAAAATTTGGACGTTAACGAAAGTATTATTAAAATTAAATTATGCAGATTTTATAACAGATAAGAAGAAGCGATGGGCGTATGTATTTTCATTTGCAGCCATTTTATTTGTCGGCTTTTTACTATTTGGTTCTATCACGCACGCAATGTATGAGGGAATGATACATTTAGGGCAAGATCCAGGAATGATTATCGCAATGGGACTTGCGATTGCGAGTATATGGGTATTTTTAATGAGTATAACGAACATTTTAACTGTATTTTACTATAGTAATGACATTGAAATGTTACTACCATTACCATTAAAACCAGCGCAAATTATTTCGGCGAAATTTTTAACGGTATTAATTACACAATACGTAATGAGTTCATTCATTTTATTACCAATATTTATTACGTACGGGTTAAAAAGTAGTGCATTTATTACATATTACATATACATGATTTTTATTTACTTACTCTTCCCGATTGTGCCGTTAGTACTAGCTTCATTACTGATGACAGTTATTATGAGGTATACAAATATAGCAAAAAATAAAGACCGAGGAAATATATTTATTGGAATTGTAAGTATACTATTTATTGTAGGAATTAATGTGTTTTTACAGTGGAAAAATAAAAGTTCGTTTTCTGAAGATGCACTTACGAATTATCTTGCGAACAACCAATCTTCTCTTTTAGTACAAATGACAAACTATTTTCCAACTACATATTTTGGAGCAGTGGCATTAGTAGAAAACGCAAATTGGAAGGGACCTTTATACGTAATAATCTTTGCACTTATTTCATTTGTGTTTTTTGTGTTGTTTTATTACATTGCAGAGCGTACATATTTAAAAGGGGTTATTGGACTTTCAACGAGTACAGCAAAAAAAGAGGTCATTTCAGCAGAAGGTTTACAAAAATCAACGGTACAAAGTTCACATTTGAAAGCGTATGTGAAAAAAGAATTTAAAACGTTATTCCGTACACCACAATTTTTCTTAAATTGTATCGTACAAACTTTCGTTATGCCGATTATGTTGTTCTTCGTTTTATTTGTACAAGATGGAAATTTAAAATGGATTACGAGTTATATTAATAATCCAAAATCAGCAGGTCTTGCAATTGGCGTTGGCCTTTGTGCCTCTTTATTCTTAATGGGAAGTAACGTCATCGCAACAACTTCATTCTCACGTGATGGAAGCTCTTGGTTTGTGAATCGATATTTACCTGTAAAAGCTTCGGATATCTTTTTTGCGAAAGCAATCACTGCTTGGTTAATTAATGTAATTATTTTAGCAGTGTTCGGTATTACAATGGCAGTTGTAGCGGGGATTTCTCCTGTTTTCATGTTACTGTGGTTTTTACTAAGTGCGAACGGCTTACTGTTAATTAATTTAATTGGTACACGCTGGGACGCGCAAACTGCAGATATACATTGGGATACAGAGCAGAAATTATTTAAGAGCCGCTATACAACTTTGTGGAATTTTTTAGCTAATATTTTAATAGCTTTAGTTATTGTAGCGGGAGTAAGTCTATTATACTTCTTCCTTCATGTCGGACTGTGGGTTATGTTTATCGTTTTATTTGTAATGTTTACGATAGTAAATTATATCTTTATTAAAATTTTAAAATTAGGTGCAGAACGTATATTGTCAAATATTGAATAAAAAGATAGATCCTCTGTATTCGTGCAGAGGATTTATCCATAGATGGAGGAGAAAAGGTGAAGAAAATAGCAATTGTAACAGGGGCAACTCGTTTAAATGGAATTGGTGCAGCTGTATGCAAGGTGCTTGCTCAAAAAGGGATAGACATTTTTTTCACGTACTGGTCTCAGTATGATAAAGCGATGCCGTGGGGAATGCATGACAAAGAGCCTTTTTTGTTGAAAGAGGAGATTGAAAGTTACGGTGTTCGATGTGAAATGGCAGAAATCAACTTATCGCAGTCGTATTCGCCGAATCGTTTGTTTTATATGGTATCAGAACGGTTAGGTGATCCATCTATATTAATTAATAATGCAGCGTATGCTTCTCATACGAGAATCGAAGAATTAAATGTAGAACAGTTAGATAAACATTATACGGTAAATGTTCGGGCTACTATGTTATTAAGTTCATTATTTATAAAACATTATGCAAGCAAGGCGAGTGGAAGTATTATTAACCTTACTTCAGGACAGTCACTCGGGCCAATGCCTGATGAACTGGCATACGCAGCAACGAAAGGGGCAATTGAAGCATTTACAAAATCAGTAGCACCAGTTGCGATGGAGAAGGGGATTACAGTGAATGCTGTTGATCCAGGACCAACGAATACAGGATGGATTACAGAGGAGCTGAAGCATCATTTAGTATGGAAGTTCCCACAAGGTAAAGTAGGAGAACCGGTGGATGCAGCACGCTTAATTTCTTTTTTAGTCAGTGAAGAAGCAAAATGGATTACAGGGCAAATTATTCATTCGAATGGCGGTTACTCATAAATATATTATGTTAACAATTATTGAGAAACAAAAAAAACGAAAGAAAATTTTATTTTTTTTGTATAAATAAAATGTCAAGAAAGATAAAAATTTGATAGAAGAGTATATCGTCATATGAGAATCGTAATTCTTCATGTGACAATATACTCTTTTTCTTTTACTACAGAGAAGAAAAATGAAGTAGAAGAAACTCGAATATTCAAATTGATTTATCAGTTTTTGTACGTATTATTATGAAGATTACTGTCGGAAAGATGGTAATTCGTATGAAAAGGGATTTTTTAAGGGGAAATCGAATCGTAAAGGGGAGGATAAAAACGTAAACATAGGGGGATTTATATGAAAATGAAAAAGGTCGCTATCGCATCGATAACAATTGGTACAATGCTTACTATGGCAGCTTGTAGTCCTTCAGCAGATAAAGATACAGAAAAGAAAGAGCAAGTAACAGCGCAAAATGAAGGAGAATCAAAAACGACAAGTGCAGATGAAGCGTCAAAAACAACGAAAGATACTGAAAAAGAAACAAATACTTCTTCAAATGAAAAAACAGATAAAGATACAAAAAACACGAAAGAATCATCGGGAACAGAAAGTAACGGTAAAACGTCAACTCAAAACGAGAATGTAAAAACAAAAGAAAAAGAGACGACAGGAAAGACGAATGATCAAACAACTAGCGGGAAAACAACAGATCAAAGTACAAGTACAAACTCAGACGGAAAAACAACGAAAGATCCGAAGAAAAGTGTAGCTGTGAAAACGAGTGTGAAAGAAGTTGCTGCATTAGTTGATAGCTTAGATAAGCAGTTAGCTGCTAATCCGAAATTGGATACAGTAAATAAACTTGGAAAACAAATTAATGCAAAGTGGGATGTAATTGAGAAAGAGTTAGAAACATCACACCCAGCTGAATATAAAACAATTGGACAAAGTATGTATCCGTTAATTGTAGGGGCGGAGAAAGAAAAGATAGATATTACTAAAATGAAGTCATTAACGACGAAAACGAAAAAAGATTTAAATCAATTATTAACAAAACTTTCGTAGTTTCAAAAGCCTACTTGTGGGAGTAGGCTTTTTTTATGTGGAGAGTGTAATGAAGGTTTATGGGAATCATAATGAAAAAGGATGGTGATAAAAATGACAATCGATCGAATTTGTACAATTGGGCCAGCAAGTAATAATAAAGAAACGTTAGCGCAGTTAATAAGCAATGGTATGAAAATTGTTCGGCTAAATTTATCACATGGGACGCATGAAAGTCATAAAGATATCATTCGTTTAGTGAAATCGTTAGATGATTCTATTAAAATTTTAGGCGATGTACAAGGTCCTAAAATAAGGTTAGGTGAAATAAAAGGAGAACAAATTACACTTCAGGCGGGAGATTCTTTTATTTTGCATACGCAACCAGTTACAGGGAGTAGTACGGAAGCAAGTGTTGATTATGAAGGAATCGCGAATGATGTGAAAGTTGGAAGTAGAATTTTAGTTAATGATGGTGAAGTTGAGTTAATCGTTGAGAAAGTAAGTACGGATAAAATAGAAACGAAGGTGAAAACAGGTGGTAATATCTCATCTCATAAAGGGGTGAACTTACCAGGCGCAATCGTTCGTTTACCAGCTATTACAGAGAAAGATAAAAAAGATATTCAGTTTCTTTTAGAAGAAGGTGTTGATTTTATTGCATGTTCTTTCGTAAGAAAACCTAGTCATATAAAAGAAATACGAGATTTTATACAACAGTATAAAGAAACGTCACCTAATTTAATTGCAAAAATAGAAACGATGGAAGCGATCGAGAATTTTCAAGATATATGTAAAGAAGTAGATGGAATCATGATTGCAAGGGGAGATTTAGGAGTTGAGTTACCGTTTCAATTTATTCCGCTCTTGCAAAAAATGATGATTCAGGAATGCAATCGAACGAATACATATGTTATTACAGCGACCCAAATGCTTCAATCTATGGTAGATCATTCGATTCCAACAAGGGCTGAGGTAACTGATGTGTTTCAAGCTGTACTGGACGGAACGAATGCTGTTATGCTTTCTGCTGAAAGTGCTTCAGGAGAGCATCCAGTTGAAAGTGTGAGTACACTACGTCTCGTTTCTGAATTTGCTGAGCATGTGAAACAAGACGGTCCTTTTGTGATGAAAGATGTACTGGAATTGCTGCATAAATCTTTGGGTGAGTGAAAAATAAAAAGAGGGCGGATATGTATCCGTCCTCGTGTGTTTCATTCTATTCTTGCTCTTGCTCATCCAAAATCTTTTCAAACGCAGCAGATACTTTCTCAAATTCCTCGTCATTTTCAATGTATGAGAATTCACTATCTTCTTCTACTTTTAAAAAGAAAATATCAATGTCTTCCTCGGTTTCTGTTTGGATATCTTCAACAAAGGCAACGGCAATATATTCTGCGCCTTCGACATCCATCGCTCCGAGCACTTCTACTTCTTGCTCTTCGTTATTCTCATCACTAAGCGTAAACACTTCGCCAACTTCAATATCAGACATATTCATTCTCCTCCTGTCCAACTCTAATAAATAGAGTGTTTAAACTGCATACATACTAATATAGTTTTCCATGAAAAACCAATTTCATACATAGGAAAAATTAAATTCTACTTCTTTCGTATGGGTATGCAGCTATAAGGAGCGCATGTTATCTTATTAAATCCATTCAACAATTGCATCCATAGTCTGTCTTGTTTTATCACGCTTTGGCTCTTCTTTACGGTAACCAAAAGCAACCATAACTGATACTTCAACATTATCGTCTTTTATAATGCCTTCTTGACGAAGTAAAGAATCTACTTTCTCTTTATCAAATCCTTCTATTGGACAAGAATCAATACCGATTTGAGCTGCGCTCGTCATCATATTACCTAAAGCAATATAAGTTTGCTTAGATGCCCAATCAAATACAGCACGATCGGATTGTAATAAGTTAAAATCTGTCTCCTGGAACTTTTTGAAAAATTCATATCTAATTTTTTGAGTGTCTTCAGGTAATTCAATAATATCATTCATCATATGTTTAATATACTCTGCATCATAATGCATATCTTTAATGTTTCTTGAAAGAACAATGACAAAGTGACTAGCTGTTGCAAGTTGCCCACCAGCGCCCCATGAATACGGTTGTAGTTTTTCTCTTAATTCTTTATTTTGTACGACAATAAATTTCCAAGGTTCATATCCAAAAGAAGAGGGAGATAATCTGCCTGTTTCTAAAATGAAATGAAAATCTTCTTCTGAAATTTTGTGCATGGGATTGAACTCTTTACATGCGTGTCTGAAATGAAAGGCCTCCATAATTTTCTCTTTTGTAATTTCTTTTGTATTTGTCATAAAAGTTCCTCTTTTCATTAATTTATTTTGTAAGTAAATTATATTTTTAAAGTAACATAGATACAAGTACGCACATTTATGTGTTATAGTATCAAAAAAGATACTATTGGTGAGGAAGGGATTTATGATGGATTGTTCAAACGAAAATAATATAAATTACCCGTTTTTAAATAAATATTCTTGTCCAGTGGAAGCTATGGTTGAGGTTATTGGCGGAAAATGGAAAGGAGTTATTTTGTATCATTTATTAGATGGTACAAAGAGGTTTAATGAATTAAAAAGATTAAAACCTAATATCACACAAAGAATGTTAACACTGCAGCTAAGAGAACTTGAAGCGGATGGCATTATACATCGTGAAGTATATCGTGAAGTGCCTCCGAAAGTAGAATATTCATTAACAGAGCTTGGTGAATCACTACGTCCAATCATTCTATTAATGATGGAATGGGCGACTCATAATATGGAGAAAGTTTTGGAGAGTAGGAATGCACAAAATAAAAGTTAATAGATGAAAGTGATATAGTAGAGACGGATATGAATTTTTCTTGAATTGGTAGTAGAGTTAGAAAACCATATATTATCAAAATAGGGAATTGGATGTTAAAGCTTTGTAGGATTAAATTGATTATAATTATTTTATGTAAATTAACCACCCGATTATCTATAAAATGAAAAAATCTATGTATCGTTGATATAGTGTAAATTATGATAGATATATTCAAAAAATCGTTAATATAATTTCACTTATGAAGGTGTTGTTTATTAAGGGAAAAGGGCTGCTATGCGCGGACAGCCCTTTTTTTGTTGACCGGATTTACATTTTGAGAATACTTCACAGTCATAACGTAGTAGGCATTGTAAAATACTTATTCAATGTATTATCTTTCAAAGAAGAAAGCGGAACCTTCACCTCACTACCTTCCTTCATATTCCGCAGCATAGCGGTTTCTGTACTAAGTTCTTCTTCTCCAATAATAAGCACATAAGGGATATTTTCTTTATTGGCATAATTCAGGGCACGTTTTAATTTGCGTCCTGCTAGTTCGAGTTCGATTTTTAAGGAAGTGGTAGAACGTAATTGCTGGGCAAGTTGTAAGCATTGTAATTCTGTCCCGAGCGGGATGATAAATACATCCGCTGTAGATGATATCGTTTCTTTCTGCGCTAGTGCTGTATAAATAACGTCTAAACCGAATGAAATACCGACTGTTGGATAGTTCATGTTATCGCCACGGAATGCTCCAATAATATTATCGTAACGACCACCGCTACCGATGCTAGATGTAATCGAGCCATCTTTTAAAAAGATTTCATATACAGTACCTGTGTACATTGTCAGTCCTCGTGCTAAAAATGGATTAAATATCGTATTCTCATTTATTCCAAGAGCGATTAAATATTGCTGTAATTGTTGTAATTCGTTTACCCCATCTGCAACGAGTGGATTATTGAAAGCTTCTTTAAAGTCAGCAATTGAAAGCTGTAGACAAGATAATACGGTATTACATATCGTATCAGCCATTTCTTCAGAAATTCCGCGCTCAAGTACATCTTTCCGTACACCATCAATCCCAATCTTTTCGATTTTGTCTAATGATAAAATGACGTCACTCGTTCGTTCAGTAGGGATGTTAATAGACTGGAGAATACCGTTCAACAATTTTCGGTTATTATATTGGATTGTTACTTCTAAGTTTAACGTTTGGAACAGCTCAAACGCCATGCTCATAAGTTCAGCTTCTGCCATGACAGACTCAACACCGACTATATCAACGTCACATTGTATAAACTCACGAAATCTCCCTTGTTTAATAGGGCCATCTCGAAACACTTTCCCAATTTCATACCGTTTAAAAGGAAGGCGGATGTTCGGGTTCATTGCCACGACTTTTGCGAATGGAATTGTCAAATCGTATCGTAAGGAAAGGTCGCGTTTTCCTTGATCCTGAAGTGTATATATTTCTTTTAATATTTCATCACCACCGCCGTACTTGTATGACATAAGCTCATACATATTTAATGTCGGCGTTTCTAACGGTTTACATCCGTATCGTTCAAATGTATCTTCACAAGCTCTTTTAATTTTATTTCGCAACACTTGTTCCTCTGGTAAATAGTCTTTCGTTCCTTTTACATTTCTCATTTCCATTGTAATCACTCCTTTTTAAATTAAAAAAAGCTATGCAGGTATAAAAATACCCACATAGCTTTATAAACGCTTCGTGGGTCAACAGGAAAAGCCCTGTACCCACGAAGAAAAATTTTTCTTCGGATACACGGCGTTACGTATGATGATGAAGTTGGAAAGAAGTATTAAAATTTTGCATTACAAATCTCTCCTTAACATAAGTTTTTCCAAATTATATCAGATGATTTTTGAATTATCAATATTTTTAGTTTTGAAAAATATGTGAAGGTATGTAGGAGAAATGGAAAAGGGTGTATAATAAAACTTAATAATATGAAATAACCTTTTAAGGAGAACGTTATGAAAAAAGATAAAACAAATGCGATGCGAATATTAGATAAAGAGAAAATTGAATATTCGATGATGTCATATAATCCAGATGATGGGAAAATTGATGGCGTATCAGTAGCCGAGAAAATTGGACGAGAAGTGAGAGAAGTATATAAAACGTTAATCGCTCAAGGAAATAGTAAAAATTATCATGTGTTTATCATCCCGGTAGATGAGGAACTAAATTTAAAAGCTGCCGCAAAAGCAGTAAGTGAAAAGAAAATTGAAATGATTCCTGTAAAAGATATTACGAAAGTGTCAGGATATATTCGAGGCGGTTGTTCACCAGTTGGAATGAAAAAGCTATTTTCTACATGTATTGATGAAAGTGCCCAATCACTTGAAACGATGATTGTAAGTGGAGGGAAAATTGGCGTGCAAATTGAGCTTAAAGTAGATGACTTGGCGAAAGTGACGAGAGCGCAGTTTGGCGAGGTAACGAAGTAATGATACATAGGGAAAGAAGTTTTAGTTTTATTAAGTTTAGATAAGAAGTTATAGGATAGTTAGTCCATTATGGGGCTGATTATCCCTTTTATTTACATACCTATATTAAAATGAATAAAGATCGAATATTCAGTTTGAAATAGACTATAATATGAATCATTTGTTTGGCTTTGGGAGGAGGACAATGCCTCCTTACAAGGAATTTAAATAAACAAGAGTTACCCTTAAAGATAGCCAAAGGTCTGGAGAGTGTTTTAATGAGGTTTCAAAAAATACCCATAAGAAAGCATATATTGGGGATGCTAGTATTTTTAAAAAAAACCACGCATAAGAGTATGCAAGATTTTATACAGTTTTTTAGCTAATCCAGTAACAAACAAGAACCATAAAACAATACCAGAATAGGAATGTATAGAATATGTATAGATTCATAGAACTAAAAAAGAAGGTTCTCCTTTTTCCATGCTACTGATAATGAGACGTTATGTTAACCTGATATGTATAGAATATACAACCAAAATCAAACAATAAATTACTTGTTTTAAATAGTAAAATAATACATAGATGTTGCCGGAAAAAGAAATGAAAGAAAAAAATAAGGGAGGGACATATATGGATTACATTAACTATTTAAGAAATATGGTGGGTCATGAAAAAGTGATTATGGTCTCCGCGGGAGTAATTGTATTCGATAGAGAAAATCGCATATTACTACAAAAACGAACAGATAACGGATATTGGGGTCACCCAGGTGGTTTTATGGAGTTAGGAGAAACCATACAAGATACAGCAAGAAGAGAAGTATTTGAGGAAACAGGACTTGAATTAGGGAAACTGGAATTTTTCGATATCCACTCTGGACCTAAATACGAAAGAACACTTTCAAATGGCGATCAAGTTTCCGTGTTCAAAGTTTTGTTCACTTGTTATGAATTTGAAGGAGAACTATTAGAATCGAGTAGCGAATCCCTAAATAATCACTTTTTTTCACTCAAAAATCTACCAAAAAAGTTAGTTCCTCAACATAAAGAAATTTTTAAAAGTCTATTGTTCCATAAAAAACCACCAAACATAAAGTAAATACTAGCACAGTTAAATTACCTCATAACTTCCGTTTTCACTGATTATGTGAATATGAACCCCTCCAGATTGCTTTACTGGAGGGGAGTTTTATAGGATTCCAGATATATTGAATCCTGATAATGATGCGTTATGTTAACCCCGCATGAATACCCTATTCATACAAATTTGCACAAAGTTGTCTTTCCTGATGGTACAATTAAAATCACGGAGGGATGTTATGGGAATTTTTTATGTAATACCACTTTTTCTTATATTTGGCACTGCAACATTTTTATTTATCAAGTCTGGTTCACCAAAAATTAAAGATAAAAACTTATCATTAATAATGATCTTTCTAGGGATAAATCTAATTACAATTCCAATGGCTTATTTGGTAGGTTCGTTTGTTTCTTATACACATGAGGCGTCAACAGAATTTATATATAATAATCCACTTTATTTTTGGAAAGGATTTTTCTTTATTCAAATAATACCGTTTTTCGTGCTATTTGTGGCTTTGATATGGTGGTTTATCCGTAAGGGTAAAGAAAAAATCGAAACATAGAATTTTAAAATAACTTCCGCTTTCGAAAACTATATAAATAAGCTGTTCACTGGAATCTCATAGAAAACTATGGTGAGATGCAATGTTTGATTTTGAAGTACTTCAAAATCTTAGCTAGATGGCCATGTATCGGTACCCCACAATAAAAAGGCAGGGACATATCAAATATGTCCCTGCCTTTGATTTTAGAGACATGTTTCCTAACAGTTGATTTTGTTAACGAAAGTCGACTTTAAATCCATATTTTGTGTGAAATAAAAGCATATAATAAAAGTATGAGGTGATGATGTGAAGGAGATAAACATTCATAAAGTAATTGTGGATAAGAGAAAAGAAAAGGGAATTACACAGGAAGAGTTAGCGGCGTATATCGGTATTACGAAGGCGTCTGTTTCCAAATGGGAGACGGGGCAGAGTTATCCGGATATTACATTTTTACCACTGCTAGCATCGTACTTTAACCTAAGTATAGATGAACTAATGAGTTATAAACCGCAAATGGAACAGGAAGATATTAAAAATTTATATCATAGACTAGCGGAAGCTTTTAGTGAAAAACCATTTGATTAAGTAATGATGGAGTGCAGGAAAATCATAAAAAAATATTATTCTTGTTTTCCATTATTAATTCAAATAGGAATACTTTTTATTAATCATCACATGTTAACGGAGGACACGGATAAAAGAATTGAAATGTTAGAAGAAGCAATGTATCTCTTTAGCAGGGTTCAGGAAGAAAGTGATGATGTTTCTCTTGTAAAAGAGGCGGTATCGTTTCAAGCAACTTGCTATCTTATACTCAATAAACCGAATGAAGCATTGCAATTGCTTGGTGAAACGATACGTCCTAACGTTCCAGAGGAAGATTTAATCGCACAGGCGTATCAAATGCTTGGAAATACTAAAAAGGCGAATGAAATAATGCAAATTAGCATGTATCAACATTTAATACAACTCGTTGCGACAATACCGAATTATGTAGTAGTAAATGCCTCAAGCGTTGAAAAAGTAGAGGTGATTTTGAATAGAGCTTTTATGTTAATAGATATATATGAAATAGAAACATTACATCCTAATATGACTTTAAAAGTATACTATGCTGCTGCGCAAGTATATTGTATGCAAGGGAATTTTGAAAAGGCGTTAGAAATGTTACGTAAATATGTAACGGTTTGTGCGGCAAGCTTCACAGTAAATAGTCTGCATTTACACGGTGATTCCTATTTTGATGCGATTGATGGATGGTTTGCAGAGTTTCCACTCGGCGCTAAAACAGTTAGAAATGAAGAGATTATAAAGCGAAGTATGTTACAAAGTATTGCAGAGAATCCAGTTTTTGCTCCAATGAAAGATGTAAGAGAGTATAAAAATATAATAACGAGTTTGAAATTTAAATTGGATATAAAAGAATAGGGGGACAAAATGATGACTTTTGATGAATATGAAGTAGCGATCAATAGTGAGTTTACTTTGCAAGGTACACTCACTAAACCGAAAGCTGACGGGAAGTATGCGGCTATTGTCATTATCGCGGGATCTGGAGAGATTGATCGTGATGGAACGATCGTACCACTAAAGCTTGAGGCGAACATATATAAAGATTTAGCGCATGTAATGGCGAGACTTGGGGTAGTGACGCTCCGCTTTGATAAACGCGGAGTAGGAAAGAGTGACGGAGAATTTCTGAAGACTGGAATGTGGGATTTAGTTAGTGATATAGAGTCTACGATTACGTATTTAAAAGAACAACCATTTGTTAATCCGGAAAATATCATTTTAGCTGGTCATAGTGAAGGCTGTATGTTAGCAACTGTAGTAAATGCAAGAACACCAGTTAATGGACTCATCCTTCTTACAGGAGCTGCGGAATCGTTAGAAGAAGCTACGAAAAGACAAAGAGAGATTGCTTATAAAGAATTAAAAGAACAAAAAGGAATAAAGGGAAAACTAATGCGCCTTCTCAATGTGGAGAAACGTGGAGAAAAGCAGATGGAAAAAATAAAAGAGAAAATGATGAATACAGAAAAAGATACGATTAAAGTTGGTTTTAAACCGATGAATGCAAAATGGTTTAGAGAGCATTTTCAGCATGACATTTATAAAGACTTACAACAAGTAACATGTCCAGTGCTAGCTATCGCTGGTGATAAAGATATTCAGGCTGACCCTGAAAGAGCTAAGCGGATCAGTGATTATGTGAAAGGTGATTCTGAAGTATATGTAATAAAAAATATGGATCATAGTTTGAAAGTTTTTGAAGGTGAGTTTAAAGCATTAGATTTTAAAAAGAATTATGAAGAAGGAGCAAGAAAGCCACTTCATCCAGAGCTGGAAGAAATAATTATAAATTGGATGGCATCATATTTTATCCCAGGTAGTAGGAATCTTACATCAAAATTAGGTGAATATGAGGAAGATGGAAGGGAGAGTAACTGCCTATAAAAGACGGACTGGTGTGGGGGAATGGTAGGTGTAAGTAACTTCTGTAGTTTCAAACATATTCCCCTGATTGTAGGTTCTATAAATACCCTATAAATAATCCAGGCTATTTAATATTAGGAGGAAGCCAACTATACACATAATCCATGACAGAGCTGATCCTGTACTATTAGCGATTTTCACTCGAATTCTCTCGAGAGGTTTTTGCATCCATCGACCAAACAGGAGATAGAAGAGAAACAGCAAGAGAGAGGGCAATACCATGATCAAGTTGTATCCAGCTAAAATAGAAGACCATTCTACCCATGATAGATTAGACGTAGTCAGTATACCAATTGCCGCAAAATAAGGAAATGCAGTACCCGCTTCAATTAATGTAGTAGTGAATCCTAGTGCAATCATTGAAAAAATACTTTTTGTTTTTGGTGAAGGGATCTCTGAATTTTTCTTAGGTGGAATATAGAAGCTTGCAATGAATAATATGACACCAATAATGAAGAACGACCAGCTTACGATTCGGTTTTGAAATAAGCTAGAAATAAACTTAAACAAAAAATCTAATCCTAACATGAGTGAAACGCCAACAGCAAAATAAAATCCTGCTACCGTCAATAAATAAACGAATAAACGTTTCGTGAGACGCTCTTTATCTGTTAAAAGTAGATATATTGTTACTCCTATTGTAGTAGGGCTTAGCGTGTCTAATATAGCTAATCCGCCTATTAGGAGAAGTTGCTCTGTACCCATTGTGCTTTCCCACTTATTCCGGCTCAGGATTATTTTTTTTAGTCATAAAAATGGCATATGCCTCGTTCATAAACTGAAGCACATCTTGATCGATTGGATATAAACTAAGTTTCTCTGATTGTTCGGGAGCCATCCTTATCTCCCAAAGCTTATTTAGAAATTCATCCTCACCTTCAAATTCTTCTAAGCGTTTTTCCTCCATTCGTCTTATGATATTTTGAACTTTCGTTGCTTTTGGGCCATCCTTCATATAACGCTTTAACTGGCCGATGAGAGCAATCCATTCGAGTGAATCAGAACAGTCACTTGCCATTTTAGGAACCTTTTCCAATAGTTTTATTTCTTTTTCTTTAAATACAGATTCGCGATAATACTGTTGTATTTCTTTATCTTTGCTGGATAATTGCATGATTTTTTGAATCGCGATCCAGCTTTCTTCTCCCTCTAACGCAATTCCATTTATCATTTCTCGTAAGGATAATTCTATTTTCTTTAAATGTTCCTGCTCATTTATTACATAAGATAATTGGCTCTTTAAACTATCCGACCAATCCCACTCATTGAAGTCGAGCATATGTTTAATCTCTTGTAACGGAAATCCAACCTTTTTTAAAAATTGAACTTGCTGAAGTTTTTTTATTTCTTCATTTGTATATAAACGATGGCCACCCTCTGTTTTGGATGCTGGTTTTAATAATCCGATTTTATCGTAATAACGCAGTGTTCTTACTGTAACGCCTGTCAGTTCTGCAACTTTATTAATGTGTATCAACTGATAAACCTACCTTTCTGTACGTTAAGATTTTATCTTTAACGATTATTTTCTTATTTCGCTTCTAACCTTCTTTACTAAGAAAATTTTTAAGTAAGTAGCCTGCTCCTAATCCAATTAGTGCACCAGGAAATCCATGATCCAGTAGCAGTCCAATACCTGCACCTATAATGACACATCCATAAATAATAATATCGCCCTGTTTCATATGAAAACCTCCTATTTTTCTAATTTCTTTTATGAAATTGCGAAATAGTAGCTACTTAACAGTATATAAAATGACCCAACGTCAACTTCAAGTGTTTTTGATTATTATTAATACAGTTATATAAACCTTTAAAGCGCCCTCTAACGGAAGAATTAATTTCAAAATATTTTGCGGGCTTATCGTTCCAAAATATTTATACTAAAATATATAATACGGGGGTGTGGTTAATGGGTAGAAAGATTAGTTTTAATAAAGAGCAAGCTTTAAATAAAGCTATGTATTTATTTTGGGAGAAAGGTCATAAGCCGAGCTACTCTCTACGATAGTTTTTGAGGTAAGGATGCACTATTTAAACTAGCTGTGGAACATTATAAAAACTTTGGTGCCTTAGCATACAAAATTCACGTATTGTTCTTGCTATCCTGAGGTGAAATTGGAGGGAATGTCTTTTGAGAAGCATGCCTGTAAAGTTATTTTTTAAATCAATCCTATTTTTTTTCTTATGCGGTATTGTTGTTTATTCTATATTTCAGATTATGTTTGTCTGGAGTGCTTCGACAGGATTAGGAAGGGATGATATAGTCGGATTTTCTGATAATAAGTATGTAATTGGTCGTCCACCTGTTAGCTATAATTTATATAAAAAAGATAGTGGGGAAACTATATTAGATAATGTTATTGGTTATAAAAAAGGAAAAACGAAAAGCTATGTTCGGAATGAAATCGAATTTGTAGTGATAAATGAGATAAAGGGTAGCTATGAATTGTATAAAATAGAAAAGGCTTCAGAAAAGGATATAGAACGGCTGAAAGGAATGCAGAAATTAGAATGAAAGGGGCTATTTGAAGGATAAAAATGCTATTGAATTGAAATAAAATTTAATAAAATACTAACTTCAGAATTTTTCATTTTTAACAAACTTAATTGGAATTTTACAAATGCACACATATTATTGTTAAATCTAAAAAATGGTTTAGACTGATAACTGAGTTTTATTTCATGAAAAAAGTCAGCATAAAAATAAAGCATTAGGAGTTCAGTCCCATGTCTATCAAACTAATTAAAGTTTCTTTTTCAGGGATAGAAAGGAAATGAAATCATGGAAAAATCAATAAATAGTGAATTGATTGGAATGTTTATCTTTAATGAAACTTTACATACATATGAACAAAACGAAGGAAAAGTACATTGGGAATTGGATGTTAGAAATGAGCGTGTACAAGTACATGAAATGCTGAAAAGAGCAGAAAAGCTTTATGTATGTTTAGAGGAATTTGATAAAAAAGCTAAGCTTGCTATAGCGGAAGAATTAATAGAGTATAAAAATGATTTTTGGCCTGAATATGATGAGAATGATGAACATTTAGATTGGGATGCTGTAGATGCAGGAGAATATGATATGACGAAAGAAACATTTGAGCAATCTATTACTCTTATGGACATTGTAATGAGAGAAAATGATATATATTGTGAATACAATGATGGAGATGTATTTGGTGGCCATAGAATCCATGCTTCTTTTGACAATGAGTACAATTTATTAGCTGCAGAGATTTAGCTTTGAGAGATGCAAGTGAAAAGGATTGATTACTATAATCAATCCTTTTTTTCATTATTATAAGATAACGGTGAAATAATAGGGAGAAAGTTTCATAGTTTTAATACGGTCCCCACTCAATATTCACGCCAACAATAAGAAAAATAAGTCCAATAATAAACCAAATGAATGCAAGTGGAGCCATAAATCGAATCCATTTTCCATAAGAAATGCCGCTCGCCGCGAGTACTCCCATTAAAACACCGGAAGTTGGATTGAGGCAGTTCACTACACCTTCGCCGAGCATAACAGCTTGTACTGTAACTTGGCGTGTAATGTGCATGAAGTCAGCTAATGGAGCTAATATCGGAATGAAAATAACGGATTCACCTGTACCGGATGAAATAAGGAAATGTAATGCGGCACTACTTACATACATACCGATAACGCCAAATACCGGGCTTTGTCCTTCGAGAGATTGTGCGAGCTGATTCACAATTGTATCAAGTAATTTGCCTTGTTCTAAAATGACTGAAATACAACGAGCCATTCCAACAATCAAAGCACCATATATGAGATTTTGACAGCCTGCTAGAAAAGTAGAAGCGATATCGTTTGCTTTCATTCCACCTATTATTCCTGCTGTAATTGCGATGAAAATAAAAGTAGCTGTCATTTCCGCGTCTGTCCAATGTAGACGAAAAGCGCCGATTAAAAATACAATTAATGATAAAGCTGAAACGAGTAAAATCAGTTTATGACGTATCGTCCAAGGAACTGCTGTTTTCTCTATTTCTTTCTCACTTGAAAGAGCATTACTTGGAAACCAGTTATCTCCCAGTATGCTTCCTTTATTCGAATTTTTTAAGCGTTTTACGTACCAATTAATATATAGAATGGTAGCAAGTAAAAAAGAGATATAAATTGCTGTGCGTAAACCAATTCCTGAAAACATTGGGAGTTCCGCGATTTTTTGTGAAATGCCTAAAGGTGAAGGAGATAATATAGTAGCATTAAAACCAGCATAAGTACCTAAATAAATAATGGCTACGCCGACGATAGCGTCCCATTTTAATGTGCGGGCAACGATGATGCCGATAGGGATAAAGCCGATAACTGAGTTAACGATAATGCCAGTCGTTCCGAGAATGGAAAAGAGTGCGGCGACAATACATATGAAAAGTAATTGCTGATTACGAAATTTGTTAATAACATGATAGATTAAACCGTCAAGAGCACCTGTTTTTTCAAGAATAGCAATAGCGCCACCCGTAAATAAAATTAAGAAGATGATCGGAGCAGCAAGTGTCATTCCTTTTTCAATAGCGGTAAAAAAAGAAACAAATCCTACTGGCGATTGTGGAACAGAATGATAACTTCCTGGTATTGTCGTTGTGACAGTCCCGTTTGTAACTCTTTTAAATTCTCCAGCAGGAACGAAATAAGTAGCTATTGCACATAGTAAAGCAATAAAAAATAGTAGTACATACGCATCAGGCATTTTAAACTTTCGTTTACTCGGCTGCTTTTTTACCTCGGTATGTAATTGCATAAAAAACCTCCTTTTTCACTTAGTTAATTTTTAATATTCTGAAACTTATCTGTGAAATAGATTATAATAAAGGTAGCTTCCTAAGGCAATAGTTTTTCTATCCTTTTCCCGCAATACAAATTCTTGCAACATGAGACAGGGAAACGAAAAGAATCCAAGAATATGTTATATAGAAAGAATAAGGAAAAGAGGGGAAAAAGATGTGGAAAACTACGGATCTATGTGATGAGTTTGAAAAGGAATTACAAATATGTCGCCAGTCTTTTCGATCTTTTGGGAAGAAAGAACAATTTCACGGGAAAATTGCAACGGTGAAAGTAAAGGATGATAATGTACTAGTGAAAGAAGGATTGCAAACACTACCAGAAGGAACGGTATTAGTTGTTGATGGCGGTGCGTCTACGAATTGTGCGTTACTTGGTGATAATTTGGCAGCTATTGCGGAGAAAAGAAAGCTGGCAGGGATTATTGTAAATGGATATGTTCGTGATTCTAGTGAACTAAAGAATATTAATATTGGTATTTTAGCGTTAGGAACGATGCCAAATAGAAGTGTAAAAGAAGGGAAAGGCGAACGAAATATTTCATTGCAATTTGGACAAGTAGAATGGAAGCCGAATGAATATGTATATGCGGATGAAGATGGCGTCATTATTAGTGAAAAGAGTTTGCATCGTTAAAGGTTAGTAAGTTACTATTCTTAGAAAATAAATCCGATAAAGCATGGACAAAATTCTTTGTCAATAGTAAAATAATACAGAAATTTAAAATTAACAGAATGTATAGGTTTATCGTTTTACGATAACTTAAATGGAAGTAAGTTGTGCCTAGAAAAGTGAATGTTATCACAATGATACGTTCATGAACAAAATTATTTTTCCTATACAAATATAGCCGCGAATGATGCGGGTAGGAGGTGTTGCACAGTTTGTTCGACACTTACAAAAAAAGAGTGTCAATTGCACGCCCTTGAAGGGCCTTTTTTTGTGTGAATAGTAGTAAGGGAGGAAATTTTGGGATGGCAATGGTAAAAAAATGGCTGCTTACGTCGTTAATGGCAGTTACACTTGTATTTGTTTCTTTTGCGAATACAGTACATATTACGTTTGCTGAAGGAAATACAGCAAAACTTGCAATTATTGGTGAATCACAAAAGGGCATTATGTTATGTCCGAAAGAAGAGCAAATTAAAGATGGGGAAACAGCTTTAAGCTTGCTGCAAAAAGTCATGGGGGACAAAGTAGAAGCTGAAACGATGTCGTTTGGAACGTATGTAAAAGGCATTGACGGCTTAATGGCTGGGGCTACAAGCGGCTGGCTATATGATGTAAATGATCAATCTGCAGAAGTTGGAGCGGATAGTTATAAATTAAAATCTGGAGATGTTGTTGTTTTCCGATTTGTTTCAGATTGGAACAATATGAGTCAAGAAACATTACAACAAACATTAGATAAATTTGGTACTTGTAAAACTGTAGAAGAACCAAAAACAGATGATCCAAAACAAGAAAAACCAGAAGAACCAAAGACGGATGATCCAAAACAAGAAAAACCAGAAGAACCAAAAACGGATGATCCAAAACAAGAAAAGCCAGAAGAACCAAAAACGGATGATCCAAAACAAGAAAAACCAGAACAACCAAAGCAAGAAAACATTCAAGTTCCAGCAGCACAAGTAAATGACGCGATCTCTAAGACATCTGAAAAGATGTTACAAGATGGAATTGAAAGTGATTGGGTAGCGTTAGGTCTTTCTCGTTCTGGAAAGGATATACCAATCGAAGCGAAATTAAATTATGTTAAGGCTGTAACTGAAAAGGTAGAAAAGCGCGTTAATCGTTTTTCAGCGACAGATTTAGCTAGAACGATTATTATGATGAATGCCATGAATGCAGACCCAACAAAGGTAGGCGAACATAATTTAGTTCAAAAATTGTACGAATCAGATAAAGTGAATTCTGTTACAGGTTATACATTTGCTTTACTTGCATTTGATACGAAGAAATATGAAGTGCCAGTGAATTCAAAATGGAATCGAGTTGCTTTAGTAGATGCACTTTTAAACGCACAACATACAGATGGCGGCTGGACTTATGATAGTGCAAGCAGTAAAGACAGTGCGAGTAGCGTTGATGTAACAGGTATGGTTTTATCAGCATTAGCTCCTTATCAAGACCGTGAAGATGTGAAACCAGCTATACAAAAAGCTGTTGCGTATTTATATAATGAACAGCTGCAAAATGGTGGTTTTTCAGCGGATGGACAAGAAAATTCAAATAGTACTGCGCAAGCAATTATTGGATTATCGCTTGTTAAAGATGTAGATCAAAATCGTCTTCATAAGGCAATGCAAAACCTATTATCATATCAACTTCCAAATGGTGAATTTAAATGGTTACCAGGCGATCAAAACGGTAGCGGAATGGCTACAGAGCAAGCATTATTAGCTTTACTTCAGTTTAAAGATCTTGGGAAATCGATTTATGACTGGTCAAATGTATCTGTTCCTGAAATCGATACGAAACCAAATGTGGATTCAGAAAATGTTGTAGTAGAAAAAGAAGTTACTGAACAACCACAAGAGCAAAAAGAACAAAAACAAGTACAACAAGAAACGAAAGATGACACTTTAAAAGTTGTTGTTGATAACGAACCGGTTAAAAGCAAAAAGTCAGGAAACGGTAGCACGTTACCAAAAACAGGAGCATCTTCTCATAGTGCAGCGACAGAAGTAGGTATGGGTGTATTATGTATTGCTTCTGCATATGTATTATGGAGACGTAAAGCAGCTTAACAAAAATTAGGAGCAATCATTTGCTCCTAATTTTTAATATGAAAGGTGAGAGACAACATGAGTAAGGTGAAATGGTTTATTTCTTTACTGCTTTCACTTGGGCTACTTGCCGGATGTGAAGAGGCAGCTGTAAAGCCTGAGAAGAAAGTAGAACCAAAGCAAGAAGAGGTAGCAAAACAAGAAGAGAAAAAAGATGAAGCGAAACCGGAAGAAAAACCGGAAGAAAAACAAGCTGAACAAGAGCAAAATAAGCAAGAAGAGCAAAAAGAGAAACAAGAACAAAAAGTAGAAGAGAAGCCGAAAGAAGAAAAGCCACAGGCACAACCGGAAGTAAAGAAAGAAGAGAAACCTGAGGAACAGCCTGCTGTTAATAAACAACCAGAACAACAAAAAGCACAAGAAGAAAAACCACAACAGCAGCAACAACCGAAAGCACCAGAAGTAAAAGAAGAAGCTAAGGTTGTGAATCAGCCGAAAGAAACACCGAAGCAGGAGCAAAAGAAAAATCCAGAAGAGAACAATAGTGTACCAACTCCGCCAACACCGGTACCACCACCAAAGCCAGTACCACCAGTACCACCAGAACCTAAAGCAAAACAAGTCACTATCTCAGTAAAAGGTAATGAAGGATACTTATTAGGTGCGAAAAAGGTTGATGTACAAGAAGGCGATACAGTATATAAAGTATTGCAACGTACAGGTTTAGATGTAGATGCGAGTGGATCTAAAGGTGATATTTACGTAAAAGGTATTAATGATTTATATGAAATGGATGTAAATGATAATAGCGGATGGAAATATCGTGTAAACGGATCGTTTCCAAACCGTAGTGCGGGTGTAGTTACAGTGAAGCCAGGAGATACAATCGAATGGGTGTATGTATACTAAATTAAGAAAGGCATTCGGTAAAGGACTATGAAAATAAGTTTTTCTTCTTTACATCCTTTTGTGAATTTTTTCTATTATATCGGGGTGATGATACTATGTATGATGTGTCTTCATCCTCTTTTTTTAATTGGAGCAATACTATTGATCGTTATAATAAATATAATACAAGGAAATAGCGAAAAGGTAAGAAAGATGTTACCAAGCACAATTGTTTTCTTTTTTATGGTCATTTTATTTAATTCGCTATTAACGCATAGAGGTCGAACTACGTTATTTTGGTTAGGTGATAGCCGCATTAAGCTTGAGGCGATTATGTTTGGAGTAGTAATGGGATTATTACTAGTTGCGATTATGTTTACGTTTGCTTCGTATAATGATATTATTTCGAGTCATAAATTTTTATATTTGTTTTCTAGAATTTCACCGAAAGTAGCATTGTTAACGATGATTACAGTGAGGTTTGTTCCTTTGTTTATGAGGCGATTACAGAAAATAATACTCGTCCAAAAAACAAAAGGTGTACAAGTAGACGCAGGTTCCATTGTGAAACGGGTGAAAAATGGTATGCAACTATTGCAAGTATTATTAATTTGTTCATTAGAAGATGCACTGCAAACGGCAGATTCTATGCAAGCTCGCGGATTTGGTGTAACGAAACGTACGACATATATTCGGTATAGAATGGAAAGGCGTGATTGGTACACGCTCAGTTATTTAAGTATTCTACTTATAGCTGCTATTATATGTAGTAATTATGGCGGAGGAAAATTAATTATTTATCCGAAAGTCGAATCGATTTTATTTCAGCAGTTCGATGGGATGATGTTTGTCGTATTTACGATGTTTATTAGTTTACCAATTATAATGGAAGGACGGGAATGGACATGGTGGCGCATGCAGAAATAAACAATTTATCATTTGTATATGCTGATGAAAATGAATATGCGTTACAGCATATTTCTCTTTCTGTTCAAAAAGGAGAGTTTATTGTATTTGCCGGCGGATCAGGGTCCGGGAAGACGACTTTATTAAAACATTTTAAAAAGGAATTACTTCCAATTGGTAAGCGTACTGGGGATACATATTATGATGGTACTTTATTAGAAAATGTACCGGATTTGTTATCTGCCCAAGAAATTGGAATGGTATTTCAAAATCCAGAAAATCAGCTCGTAATGGATACGGTCATTCAAGAATTAGCATTTTCTTTAGAAAATATCGGGTTACCATCACATATTATTCAAAAACGAATAGCAGAGCTTATTAGCTTCTTAGGATTTCAAGATTTATTGCACCAATCTGTTCATACGTTATCTGGCGGACAGAAGCAACTTGTTAATTTAGCTGCGGTATTAGTTATGCAGCCGAAATTATTATTATTAGATGAACCGACAGCACAATTAGATCCAATTGCTGCGAAAGAGTTTTTAGGATTGTTAAAACGTATTAACGAAGAACTTGGAATTACGATCGTGTTAAGTGAACATCGTTTAGATGAAGTAATACCACTTGCAACGCGCGTTATTTGTATGAGTAACGGCCAAATCGTGTATGACGGTAGTCCGAAAACGGTTGTAGCAAATATGTGGGAAGTAGAAAAGTTCCGTCCATTTATTCCGCAAATTCCAAGGTTGTTTTTAGAGTGGAATACGAAAGATATTCCGTTTACAGTGCGAGAAGCGCAAATGAAAATGAATGATTTTTCAGCGATGTCATATGTAAGTGAGCCAATAGCACAAAGTGAAAAGCAAGAAGTCATTTTAAGTGCCGAGCATATTTCGTTCCAATATGAAAAAAATAGTCCGCTCATTTTACGAGATTTAACAGTATCGATTGAAAAAGGAAAATGGGTAGCTCTCGTTGGAAAGAATGGGACAGGGAAGTCTACACTGTTAACGCTTTTAGCTGGATTGCAAAAAGCGAGAAGAGGGAAAGTAAAGTGGAATGGGAAAGCGATACATAAAGTTGATTCGAAAGAACGATTTAAAAGTATTGGGTATGTATCGCAGCATCCATATTATCATTTTACATTTGATACAGTGTGGGACGAAGTGTATGAACGAGCGCGTGAATTATATGGAGAACAAGGAAAAGAAATAGCAGAACATCAGCTTAAAAAGTTTTGGATATATGCACTTAAAGAACGTCATCCACATGATTGTAGCGGGGGAGAGCAACAACTACTTGCATTATGTACAACGTTATTATCAAAGCCGGCGTTATTATTACTAGATGAACCGACAAAGGGACTAGATCCGTGGAAGAAAGAAAGAGTAGGAGAGCTATTTAGAAAACTGCAAAAAGAAGGTACAACAATTGTAATGGCGACACATGATATTGAGTTTGCGGCGAAATACGTTGATCAATGTATGATGTTATTCGACGGAGCAGTTATTATGAATGATGCACCGAAAGAATTTTTTAGTGGCAACTTTTTTTATACAACATCTATCAATCGATTCATTCGAAAACAATTGCCATATGCATTAACGTGGGAGGATGTGTACGAAGCGTGTCCAAACGATATGTTGCATTCATAATATGCATTTTTGCAGTAATAATAGGCACATTACTCTTTACTACACTTATCATGGATGGGTATTACATGTTAAGTAGTTTGTTTTTATTAGTCGTTATTATGTTACCTTTCTATATCCGCTTTGAAAGAAAGGCATTTGTTTCACGTGAAATTGTTCTCGTTGCTGTGTTAGCGGCAATTGCAGCAGTTAGCCGCGTACCATTTTCTCTTTTACCAAGTGTACAGCCGACTTCTTTTGTCATTATCGTTTCTGCAATTGTATTTGGAAGTGAAACTGGTTTTATGATCGGTGCAACAGCAGCTATCGTATCTAACATCTTTTTAGGACAAGGTCCATGGACGCCGTGGCAAATGTTTTCATGGGGTATGATTGGTTTTATAGCTGGATTATTACGTAATACATTTTTAATGAAAAAGCTATGGGGAAGACTACTATACGGATTGTTTGTTGGATTTTTATTTGGCTGGATCATGAATTTCTGGGGGCTTCTCGGTTTTATACGAGAGGCAACGTGGGAAACAGTCATTTCGTATTATATCGCAAGTTTTTATTTCGATTTGAGCCATGCAATTTCGAATGTTGTTTTCTTACTATTATTTAGTACGTCTTGGATTACGATTCTTACAAGATTTAAAAAGAAATATGGCATATTGGATAAGCATAACATGGTATAGAAAAGCATACTCATATAAGGTAGGGTCGCGACTTACATATTCGTTTGCCTCTTTCATGCTTCTTACATATTGTAAGGAGCATTTTTCTGTATATTTTTTAATCATAACGGCAATAATTATGAAGTATGCCATTTGAAAAAGCTTCCCACCTTATGATGGGAAGTTTTTTCAATCTTGTTCTAAAATGTGAACGGTGTAGTCACAGCGTTGAATAGCTTGTTCGATTGCATAAAGAGATTGTTCAATACGAGCGCGATTAAAATCTTTTTCAACAGTCTGTAGTGCTGCTTCTAAACATTGTTTTGCTTCTTGTAATGATTGAAAAGAGTCTTGGACATATCCGCGGGCATTTTCGTGCATTTCATAATCCTCCTTGCATATTCATATATGTATAGTATGAACAGTAAAGAAGAAAATATAATTTGTTATATTTGTTTGACAATTGAAATGAAATTACGTATAGTAAGAATTAAGTGAATATTTTCTTATCCAGAGAGGTGGAGGGACTGGCCCGATGAAACCCAGCAACCGCGATGCAGGTGCTAATTCCAGCAGAACAAATTTGTTCTGGGAGATAAGACGAAGCTATATACGTAACTTCTTCTTATCGGAGAGGTTTTTTTATTGCAAAAAAACCGATTACGAAAATTTACATTAAGAAGAAAGGGGTTGCGCATTACTGTGACACTCGAAAAATACGTAAAACTGCGTAGTACAGTTTATGAATATATGATAGAGCAAGATAAGCCAATATCATTGTTAGATATTCAAGAACATATCGTTTCGCATCATGAAGGAAAATTCACGAAAAAGATGTTACATCAATTTTATTTATCAAGACTATTAGATGAACTGAAACTGGATGGGAAAATTACATTAGCTGATGAATATCTCTATACGGAAAAAGGGGTATTTTATAAGGCGAGAAAAGGGAGCTAAGCTCTCTTTTTTTGAAGTATGTAGAGTAAAAGACTGCTTAAGCAGCCTGATACAGGGAATGGTGTTGAGTGTGTAGTGTCAAAGATTGAATGTGCCTGAAAGAGGCACTTCATATCGGCTGCAAATGAAAAGAGACACCTTCGCCGAATAGGTGTCAGTCGTTTTGTCATATAGACTTGCTATTTGACAGTTATTAGAATAACATGCAGTGGCTCTAGAAGTCAAAAGGGAATTAAAGGAAGAGGTGTTGTTATGTACGCTTATTTATTAAAAGAGTTATATAGGTATATTCCGAAACACATTATTGATAGAGGTTATGAATATTATGAAGAAGGACATGTAAAAGATGTTGAAATACATAATAATAGAGTATTTGCGTTTGTGACTGGTAATGCAGGGAATTATGAAGTAGTGATTGAACTGGAAGATTTTTCGGAAAGTAGCTGCGAATGCCCATATGAAAACTATTGTAAACATATGGCCGCAGTTGTTTATGATATTCAAGGCACTGGTGAGAGTACGGTGAAGGAGAAACTGAAAGATTTAGAAAAAGAAGAGTTACTCACAGTATTAAATCGTTTATTGCAAAGTTCAAAAAACGTACAAATTGTAGAGAAGATGTTAAAGAAGGGGAAACTTTAACTTATAGAGGGAGTTGTTTTGTAGTGAATGTACTAATTGTATACGCTCATCCTAGTCCTTCAAGTTTTAACGCGGCAATTTTAAATCATGTGCAAAAAGGACTACAGGAAACAAATCATTCAGTTACGGTACTTGATTTATATAAGGAGCAATTTGATCCAGTCCTTGTATTTAATGAAGAGAAGAAAAGACGTGATTTAGTAAATGAAGAAGAAACAGCCAGGTACAGAACGTTAGTGGAAGAAGCAGATACGCTTCTCTTTATATATCCAGTATGGTGGTGGGGGATGCCAGCTATTTTAAAAGGGTTTATTGATCGCATTTTCGTAGCTGGATTTGCTTATAAATATGAAGGGGCCCTGCCGAAAGGCTTATTGAAAGGTAAGAAGGCATGGGTAATTAATACGTTAGACTCACCGTTATGGTACGTCGCATTACTATATCGATCAGCAGATTGGATTATAATGAAGAGAGGTGTGTTACGTTTTTGCGGCATTCGAGATATAAAACGATCTGTTTTTCAATCTGTGAAAACGAGTAAACGAGAGAAGCGGGAAAAGTGGTTATTACAAATAGAAGAAAAGGCTCGTACATTATGAATGAAATCGATCGAATTATAAACTGTTGTGGGTATGATAATGAACTTTTTCGAACGTATATTACATGTTTACTTCAATTGAAGAAATGTAGCGAAACATTTCAGCAAATTCAAATACAATTAAGAAATGATTACTTAATAAGAGGAATTTGTGAAAGAGAAGTGGATGAAGTAGTAAAGGGAAGTAAAGAATATGAAACATATTTTCTTCCTAAAGCGCTACAGTGGAATTTTCTTAAAAACAATCCAAATTTAATTGAAAAAGTATGTGAAGACTTTTTTGCATTTGAGGCATTACATCTTACGGAGAAAGAGTGGGAGGTCATAATAAATTGCATGGGAAATAAATAATTTATTATGTAAAAAAGCTAGTATAAAACTAGCTTTTCGTTTAAATAAATAAGAAACATAGACTAATGATAAATCCTGCATATAGTAAGTTCACAACGCAAAATCCCATAATATCACGAGCACCTAAACCAGCTATCGCTAATGCTGGTAATGCCCAGAAAGGTTGAATTAAATTTGTCCAAGCATCGCCCCACGCAATGGCCATTGCTGTTTTTGCAGCAGGTACACCAAGTTCAGCGCCAGCTGGAATCATAATGGGTGCTTGCACAGCCCATTGACCACCACCAGATGGAACGAAAATATTAACGATGCCAGCACTTAAAAAAGTAAAGAGGGGGAAAGTTGTTTCGTTTGAAATGCTAATAAAGAAATTTGAAATAGCTCCTCCAAGTGAAAGGCCTTCACTATTTGCTCCAATCATCATCCCCATAATTCCTGCGTAAAACGGAAATTGAAGTAGAATGCCAGAAGCGCTTTTCGTAGAGTCTGAAAAAGCGCGAATATATTGAATCGGAGTACGGTGGAAAACGAGTCCAGCAATTAATAACATAAAAATAACGATGTCTAGCGTAAGGTTAAAGCCTTTCGTATAAAAGTAGTTGAAAATATAAATGAGACCTAACAATCCAACGCAAAGTGTAATAATGATACTATTTTCCATTTTCTCAGCGAACGTATTTTTCCCTACCTCTTGAGCGGCAGCTTCTTCATGGAACACGCTAGGGTCTACTGTAATCGTATGTTTTTCATCTGGATGCATCGCCTTATTAATGAGAGGCATCGTAACTAAAAAGATAATAACTGGAACTAGGGCGTATGGTGAGAATAACGTTTCAGTGATTGGAATCGCTTCTTTAATACTTCCAGCTGTCGTTTTCATTAACGTTTCTCCGCCTGTTGCTAACGTAAGAGGGATAGAAGCAGAAAGCCCTGCATGCCAAATGAGAAATCCAGAGTAAGAAGAAGCGATTGCTAGTCTATAATCCAATCCTTCAAGTTGTCTTGCTACTTCTTTTGCGTATAAAACAGATACAACAATACCAAATCCCCAGTTTATGTATGCCCCTAGTAAACTTACGATGGAAATGGCAATAATACCTTGTGCATTCGTCTTCGGTAGCCGTGCCGCTTTCGTTAATCCTTTTTTAATAAGTGGAGCATTTGCTAAAGCAGATCCTGTCACGAGTACAAGTGCCATTTGCATAGAAAAGGCGAGAAGTCCCCAAATGCCATTACCCCAATGATTAATCATTTCCACAGGTGTTTGATGCGTTGCAAACATACCAAAGAAGATAACGAAAACAGTTAATAAACATGATAAAATAAACGGTTCTGGCAAGAAGCGTTGCACTAAGGCGACGCAACCATTTGTAAAAGAACGAAACAAAATAGATCAACCTCCTTATGTATATGTATTACAATTATTCGAGGTTGTTTCGTTCATAACCTTTTAAAAATAGAAAATTCTGATATTTTAGGAGGGATTGAAATATGTTTAAGAAAAGTGGTAGCATCATCACCCTGATAGAAAAAGTTGCTTTTCTCAAATATGAAATATTGCATATGAAAATGAATTGATGCAAATGCAAAAGCTTATTATAATGAAAGCATAAATATACAACACATCTTAATACAGCAAAGAGGAGGAAGTAATATGGAAATCGCAATGGCAGTATTAAAATTTTTAGGTGGAGTAATTCCTTTAGTTCAAGAACTTTTAAAAGCGTTTATGTAAGTTTATTCGTTAGCTATCATGTATCCATCATTATTATATCTTACTAAAAAAAGAATGGGGTGATTTTTCTGAACATTAAGAAAAATACCAAGAGAAGAAAGTTCCTTACATGTGTATTAGTTAGTCTATGCACTCTTAATTATTCATCTATTTCTTTCGCAGAAACACAAGCCGGTCATGCAACTGATATTACTAAAAATGCTAGTAGCATTGATACTGGTATAGGGAATCTTACATATAATAATCAAGAGGTTTTAGCTGTAAATGGTGATAAAGTAGAGAGTTTTGTTCCGAAAGAAAGTATCAATTCAAATGGTAAATTTGTAGTAGTGGAACGTGAGAAAAAATCACTTACAACGTCACCAGTCGATATTTCGATTATTGATTCTGTAGCGAATCGTACGTATCCAGGAGCTGTACAACTTGCCAATAAAGCTTTTGCAGACAATCAACCGAGTTTATTAGTGGCTAAGAGAAAGCCTTTGAATATTAGTATAGACTTACCTGGTATGAGAAAAGAAAATACAATCACTGTCCAAAATCCGACATATGGTAATGTAGCTGGAGCAGTAGATGATTTAGTATCTACTTGGAATGAAAAGTATTCCGCAACACATACGTTACCTGCAAGAATGCAGTATACAGAATCTATGGTTTATAGTAAATCACAAATCGCAAGTGCTCTTAATGTTAATGCTAAATATCTTGATAACAGTCTAAATATTGACTTTAATGCAGTTGCAAATGGAGAAAAGAAAGTGATGGTGGCGGCATATAAACAAATATTTTATACTGTAAGTGCTGAACTACCTAATAATCCATCTGATCTCTTTGATAATAGTGTTACTTTTGATGAGCTAACTCGTAAAGGAGTAAGTAATTCGGCTCCACCTGTTATGGTTTCAAATGTAGCTTATGGTAGAACGGTTTATGTAAAATTAGAAACAACATCTAAGAGTAAAGATGTACAAGCTGCTTTTAAAGCTTTACTTAAGAATAACAGCGTTGAAACGAGTGGGCAGTACAAAGATATTTTTGAAGAAAGTACCTTTACTGCTGTCGTATTAGGTGGAGATGCGAAAGAGCATAACAAGGTTGTTACAAAAGATTTCAATGAAATCCGAAATATCATTAAAGATAATGCTGAATTAAGTTTTAAAAATCCAGCATACCCAATTTCATATACAAGCACGTTCTTAAAAGATAATGCAACTGCTGCTGTTCATAACAATACAGATTATATCGAGACGACAACTACAGAATATTCAAGTGCTAAAATGACACTCGATCATTACGGTGCTTACGTTGCTCAATTTGATGTATCTTGGGATGAATTCACATTTGATCAAAATGGGAAAGAAGTACTAACACATAAAACATGGGAAGGTAGTGGCAAAGACAAAACAGCCCATTACTCTACAGTTATGCCTCTTCCACCAAATTCAAAAAATATAAAAATCGTAGCAAGAGAATGTACAGGTCTTGCATGGGAATGGTGGAGAACCATTATTAATGAACAAAATGTTCCATTAACAAATGAAATAAAGGTTTCAATTGGAGGAACAACATTATACCCAACGGCTAATGTTAATCATTAGGTTGGAGCAAATTGCCCTGTTTATAGGGCAATTTTTTTACTTAAGTGAAAGTAGATCGGCGTTTCTTAAATATATCATAATCAATTCGCAAATCTTGTCACCATATTTTTAAATGTTATCAGTTTTCATTATTAATTTATTGCGCATCAGCATTTGGATATTTTTATTGGGAATAGTAAGGAGGAGGGGAGGTGCATTACATATGGGAAAAGGTAGAAGTAATAATGCTGGTAAAAAGCAACCAAATTTCGATGATTCATCTAATTTCGCTAAACAAAGTCAACCGACAGAAAAGAAGAAATAGGAAAAGGAGCTCTCTTTATGAAGAGAGCTCCTTGTTAGATATATTGATGTTTCAGCACAAGAGATTGCGTGTTCAATCAAATAGTCATACATGTAAGGTTTAAACTCCTGCTGCTACTAATGTGGAACCTTTTCTAAATGATGTGCAATATCAACATACATGTTTGAGTATGTTGAATGTATGTCATTACTTGGCGTAGCGTTAGAAGAGAAGTGGACAATTACCATATTTGCTTTCGGATCGATGTAAAGTGTTTGTCCGTAACTACCTAACACTTCGAAAGCACCTTGTTCATTGTGCGGAATCCACCATTGATTATGATAAGAAATGGAAGCGCCAGGGCCAACTGCAAGTTCACCTTCTTGGACATTTTTTATATCTTCAGTAATAGAAGAAGGGAGAATTTGTTTTCCGTTATATTCCCCATTGTTTAATAGTAATTGCCCGAATCTAGCCATATCTCTAGCAGTTGCATTTAAACCAGCACTAGCTTGTTCAACTTTTGTTTCATCTGTTACGTAATACGCGTTTTCTTCCATACCAATTTGAGACCATATGCGCTCGCTAACATTTTCAGCTAATGATTTACCTGTGATCGTTCGAATCACCCAAGCGAGTGTTTCTGCTGATCCGTTATCGTAAGAAAAATCGGAACCAGGCGGTGCAGTTTCTTCTGCTTCTCGTAACATATCATAAATTTTCATCGGGCCATCGTAATTTTTACCTCGAGGTAAAATATTGCTCGCTAAATATAGTTGTGCATCTTGATTTTCTAACGCTGGGTGTTCATAGCCGTGAGTGGGGTATTCCACAGAAACTTGCATGTCCATTAATTGCTGTAGTGTTGCTTTTCCAAATGGTGTATTTTTTAATTCTTTTATATATGTGTCAGCTGTTTTTTCTAAATCAATACGGTTTTCTTCAGCGAGAGATTGTATTATTGCTCCGGTAAATACCTTTGCTAATGATGCCATGCCATGCGGTTCACTCTCGTTATATCCATTAAAATATCGTTCATAAACAAGTTTTCCATTGTGTACAACGACAAACGCATCTGTTTTGTTATCGTCTAAAAGTTTTTTTAGAGGAGTTGTATTTCCCAATCTACGCTCTACAGCAAAATCATCTAAGTTTTGCAAAGTGGTAGAGAAATGGGAAACTTGATCTGGGTTATGATTTACCTCGTTAATTAAAGTGAATTCTTTCATATGTGTATACGACCAACGTAAGTACGGATCATCTAACCAATTTTTTTTCGTCACATTATTTTTCGACGGAATTGTTTTATTATGTTTGAAGTATGTAAAACCGAGCCCTGTAATTACAAATATGAATGTGATTATGAGTAAGAGTAGGGGAGATTTTTTAAGTTTCATATCGGTCCCTCCTTTTTATTTCTATTATAAGTATACGCTCCAATTGAAAGAAATACAAAATAAGGAAAGTAAACGGATAAGTTTACTTTCCTTATTTACGTTAAGCGGATATTTGTCCGTCTGTACGCTGTTTCTTGAATTTTTGTTTTCGTCCGTGTAATCCATAGTATAAAAGTAAAGTGAACGCAACGATAATAGCCGCGATAAAATACATATTATGGTAACTTGATTTCGCTGCGACGATACCTAAAATGAAAGAACCAAAGCCAATACCACTATCAAAGAATGAGAAGTACGTAGCTGTCGCAGAACCACGTCGATGGTTTGGAGCGGCAGAAATCGCAATCGTTTGGAAGCTAGGAATTAATGTTCCGTAACCTAAACCGATTAGCATACCTGCACCAAGGAACCAAAATGAAGTTTGTGCTTGGCTTAAAATGAACATCCCAATTGTGAAAATAATAATAGCTGGATAAACAAGTACGTTTTCACCGAAGCGATCAAAAATCTTACCTGTAAATGGACGAGAAATGACAACAACAAGTGCGTATAAAATAAAGAAGTAACTTGCAATATCAGCTAAACCGAGCTCTTTTGCATAAATAGGAATAAAGGATAAAATACCACTATAAGAAAAGGCTAAAACAAATCCTGTAAGAGCGATTGGAATAGAAGATGGTTCAAGTAAGTCTTTCCATTTCATTTTTTCTCGTTTTTGTTTGCTTACAGGTGCTTCATGCGGAATATTGACAAGTAGTCCTAATAAAAATGCAAGTAATGAAAATACGGAACAAACGATAAATAATACAGTAAACGAAAAATGAGAAATAATTGTTAAACCTAAAAAAGGACCAATTACCATCGGCAGACTCATAAATACGCCGAAATAGGCAAGTGCTTCGCCTCGTCTATGAGCTGGCGCAACATCTGTGACAATCGTACCAGTTGCAGTTGTTGCCATACCGAACCCAATACCATGTAAGAAGCGAAGGGCTAGTAATAAAAATAAACTTTGTGCACCGAAATACATAACGGTAGCGGCTAAAAATAGTGAAAGTGAAATAAATAATATTTTCTTTCTTCCTAAATCATCGAGCCATTTTCCTGTGAATGGTCGACATAAAACAGATGAAATAAGAAAAACAGTTGCAACTAAACCAATTTCCTCAGGTTTTCCTTTTAGACCGTCTATTACATAGACAGGCAAAGTAGTCATAAGCATATAAAATGTTAAAAAGAGAAATAGACTACTAAAACAAGTTCCGAGGAAATCCTTCGTCCAAAGTTTTTCACTTTGCATCGTCATCCCTCCAATTTAATCTAAGTTTTTAATAATTTGTTGTAACACTTGAAATGCTTGATGTAAATCATCTTCGTTAATACCTTCTAGCGTCTTTTCTTCAAAAGTATCAACTTCTTCTTGCCATACCGGAATCATTTTTATCGCTGTTTCTGATAAAGAAATGAGCTTCTCACGGCGATCTTTTCCTTCAGTACGAATAATCCATCCCATCGTCTCCATACGTGTTAACGTACGAGTCATCGTTGGTGATTCAACATTTAAATACTGACATAATTCTGTTTGCGTACAAGAACCAGTTTGATTAATACGGAAAATTACAGCCCATTGCGCACTAAATAACCCAGTAGGAGATACGCGTTCATTAAATTTCTTCGTAAACTTGCGAGAAGTCTGGCTGACAATGTGAAAAAAATGTTGTTTTTCGTCCATGTATTTTGATCCTTTCAAATTAGTTACCTAGCTAACTATATACTTTTTTATTATAATTGTCTAGTAATAGACATGTTGATTTATGTAAAAATTTCGTATCGGTTTTTTGTTGAGAACATACATTCTGCATGTTATTCTTTAATTAAGTAAAGAATTTTCTTTCTATTAAAAAGAATGGGGGAACTTGTGATGATTAAGCCTGCAACAATGGAGTTTGTTTCACTATCGAACGGAGAAACGATTGCGTATCAGGAAGTTGGAAGGCAAAATGCAGAAATTCTTGTACTCATTCACGGAAACATGACATCGTCACAACACTTTGATTTAGTTATTGAAAAGCTGCAAGATCAATACCATATTTACGCTCTCGATTTAAGAGGATTTGGTCAATCAACATATAATAAAGCGATAGATTCAATACAAGATTTTGCAGAAGATGTAAAACTATTTATTGATCAATTAAAACTAGAGAAATTTTCATTAATGGGCTGGTCAATGGGCGGTGGTGTTGCGATGCAATTTACAGCGAATCATCCAACGTTTGTCGAAAAGTTAATTTTAGTAGAATCGGTGGGTATGAAGGGATATCCAATTTTTAAAAAGGATATAAACGGGCAACCAATCGTATCAAGCTTAGTAAAGACGAAAGAAGAAATTGCACAAGATCCCGTACAGATTGCACCAGTGTTAGATGCGATAAAAAATATGAATAAATTATATTACCGTACAGTATGGAATTTATTAATATATACACATAATCAACCTGAACCAGACCGTTATGAAAAGTATTTAGACGATATGTTAACGCAACGTAATTTCGTAGATGTGAATTATGCGCTCATTACATTTAATATTTCAGATGAACATAATGGGGTTGTAGAGGGAAGTAAGCAAATTCATCATATTAAAGCGCCAACACTCGTCATACAAGGTGACAGAGATTATGTCGTACCCCAAGTAGTCGGTGAGGAGTTAGCAAAACATTTGCCAAATGCAGAGTTGAAGGTATTAGAAGATTGCGGTCATTCGCCGTTTATTGATTGTTTAGATGTATTTATAAAGCATGTAGAGGATTGGTTAGAACAGAAATAATCCCCGAAATGAAAGGTATTGCATATACTATAACATTGTAAGTAAAAGGGGAGATTATCCATGCACCATCCGTTCTTAATTGCGCATTCTCCATATAATCATCATGTGTATACAAAAATGATGATAGCTCCGTTGTATATGCAAGTTTCACCAGCTGTAGTTCCTTTACAACTGCAATACCCGCAGCCACCAATCACTAGTACACAGCAATACGTGTATGAAACTGCTTTTTATAAACATCCGTATTTCAAGCAATTCCATAACAATGTGAAAGCACAAGTTTGGGAAGGATAAGAAGCTAAAAGATTCATTCTTTTAGCTTCTTTTTTATTGCGAATATTCGTACACGCATTTGCAGAAACAGTTTATAATGAAAAGTGGAAAGCGTGAGAAGGAGAGGGAAAGGGAATGTCAATGCGTTTTACTTTTTGGATTATGGTTGGGATTGTAGCAATCTCGGGTTTGTCACAAGGAATGCTTTTACCGGCCATTGCAATGATTTTTGAACAAGAAGGGGTTAGTTCAAGTATTAACGGTATTCATGCGACAGCACTATACATTGGGATATTAGTGATCTCACCGTTTCTTGAAAAACCGATGCAAAAGTTTGGAATGAAGCCAATTATTGTGATTGGTGGGTTTCTCGTTATCATTTCATTATTCTTTTTTACACAAACTTTTTCATTCTGGGTATGGTTTATCCTTAGATTTCTAGTTGGAGTCGGAGATCATATGCTTCATGTCGGAACACAAACATGGATTACGACAACAGCAGACCCGAGTAAAATAGGGAGACAAGTGTCGATATACGGTGTATTCTTCGGAATTGGTTTTGCCGTCGGTCCGTATTTAGCAAGCACTGTTCAGTACGGTCTTGCAACGCCATTTATTATATCTACTATACTTTGTTTAATAGGTTGGCTGTTATTATTACCAACAAAAAATGCATTCCCAGCGCAAGATGAAAGAGAAGTGAAGCGTGAATCATCATTTTCTCGTTATAAACAAGTTGTTGGATTAGGATGGATTGCACTGCTGGGACCACTTGCATATGGCGTACTGGAAGCAATGTTAAATAGTAACTTACCAGTATACGCGCTTCGCAAAGGATGGTCTGTTTCAGAAGTATCCTTCTTATTACCAGCATTTGCAGTTGGGGGCATTATTACACAAATTCCGCTCGGTATATTAAGTGACAAATACGGAAGGGATCGTATTTTAACGTGGACGTTTTGCATAAGTACGGGCATTTTCTTGCTTGCAGCCGTATTTGATCAATATTATTGGATCGTCTTTGCCTGCATGTTGTTAGCGGGTATGGTCATTGGATCGTGCTTCTCGTTAGGACTTGGATTTATGACAGATTTATTACCGAGACACTTATTGCCAGCAGGTAATATATTATCTGGAATCGCCTTTAGTTTAGGAAGTATACTGGGGCCTGTATTAGGAGGCGTATTTATAGAAAAAATACAGTATACAAGCTTTTTTATTGCGGTTATGATTATAATGGGAATTCTCGCAATGTTATATATGATTTACATGAAGAATCAATTCGCATCAAGAAAAATAGAAAGTAGGTTAGGGCATGACAAAACAACCTAATAAAAAGAAATTTGAAGTACTCGAAAACGAAACAATTACAGACTGCTTAGCACGTATGGAACAAGAAGGTTACGCACCGTCTCGCCGCATGGAAGAGCCAATCTTTCATGAAGTGAAGAAAGACGGCAAAACAGTAGTGGAACCGTGCGGTAGGAAGATTGTTTTTGAGGGGAAATTGAAGTAATACAAATAGCAAATTCTCTTTATAGTATAGAGCCACCCAATTCATTTGAATTGGGTGGCTTGTTTTGTTGCTGAGTAATGAAGGAATAGGTAGATTAGGAATTGAATAGAATGAATGGATATTTTCTAGCGAGGATGAAGTTAGTTGTTCGGGTATGGATTATAGAGCTAAAACTATAAGAAGCTAAAATTTTGCAAAGGGAAATAGGTAAATACGCCGAGTGCTGGTTAATCCGTACGTCATCAATTTTGTCATTTGGAAGAAAATAATAATATCATAAAGCATACTATAAATAGTTATATTTTTTTGTATAGAAAATGCGTAATTGTAACGTTAAATCTTCCTGGAAGAGCTGTTACACTAGCTTTGGATTTTTGTTAATTCAAAATTC
The DNA here is from genome assembly GCF_051918845.1 of Bacillus cereus group sp. MYBK101-2. NCBI lineage: Bacteria > Bacillati > Bacillota > Bacilli > Caryophanales > Bacillaceae > Bacillus > Bacillus cereus group sp. MYBK101-2. Next base: position 146,395 of record NZ_JBQAIE010000009.1, read on the forward strand.
AGTGTGCAAACGAGGTGGAGTTCAAAAATGGAAGCAAATCAAAATGAGCGAATTCTCTATGCAGTTTTTGAGAATGAAATGAAAAATGAATCTGTTTTGTTCTCACAAAATAATTCACACATCTAGTCATATAAGAAAACGCTGTTGATTTCAATATTAATAGCGTTTTTATTTTTAGTAAATATATAGATCAAAATGAATTTCTGCTTGAATCGAACTAGCGAAATCAAGTATATCTTTTTGTAAATACATTGCGGGTGATTCGTTATTCTCAATTTGAATGACTACCATAAATAGAAATTCTAAATCATATTTTTTCTTAAGCTGTTTTAATGGTTCTGTTTTCTCTTCAAGTGATTTTAGAATAACATACAACTGATTATTTATATCGTATGATTCTTGATAGCCAGTGCTTAAATTCCAATCCGTCTCTTTTCTATATAGTTTTTTTGTGGATACAAGATTCGGATTATCACGTCTTGCGACAATATCACCTTTTTTATAAGTTCTTGTAGGTTCGATATTTAGGGCGTCGGTAATTGCTTCAACAGGGAATATATCACCCGTTATACTAAAATAAGCCATAACTTTAGTTTTATCCAGAACGGTTCCTCCTCTATTGTTAAGATGTTACTCTTATTACATTATAAAAATTTAAGAATGTATTTACTAGAATGTAAATGTGTTTTTGATTGAATTTTGGTGTTGGGATATAAATGATAATGCTAGATATATACCTTTGTAGTAAGGGGGAATTATATAAAAGTAGGATGATTTCAAATGTATTTATTTGTATGATAAAAACAAAATGTTTTTAAAAAATTGGAATGTAGGGGAGGGGGAATCATAATGATACAAAGCATATATGAAACTCATTTACATGTAAGAAATTTAGAAAAGGCGATAGATTTCTATCAAAATAAGTTAGGTTTAATATTAGCAAAAAAACTATCAAAAAGGCGGGTTGCTTTCTTTTGGATAGGAAAAAATAAAAAACAAATGCTTGGATTATGGGAAGTACATAGTAATGAAGATTTTGAGATGAAACACTTCGCTTTTCGTGTAGATGTAGAGTTTTTAAAGATTTCTAAATTATGGTTAGAGAATCGTGGGATAGAGGTAGTAGGGAGTCAGGGGAAAGGGAATGAAGAACCAATTGTTCAAAGATGGATGCCAGCTGCAAGCGTATATTTTCTAGATTGTGATGGAAATAAATTAGAGTTTATTTCTATGTTATATGATGATCCAGATGAATTAGAATATGCAACGTATTTAATTGAATGGGAAGCGGAGCACCAAGAAGAATAAAGTGAAACTTTAATCAGTAGGGGTTTTATAGCTTTGTATTATGTTAAATAGATAGAGACAAAAAAAATCCTTCAAGAAAAGGCATGTTCTTGAAGGATTTTTTTATTGTTTGTAACGTATTAACGATCTTCACGTTTAGATATTTCAGCCCGTTGAATATAACCATCAGAGAAGCTGAAATAAAGAGAATAGCTTCCTCGATTATATATAAATCCTTCACTAGTCATATCCTCTCCGATTAAATCGGGCTCACCAAACCACTCTTTTAATTCATTGATAGAAATATCCGTTTTAACCCATATATATCTAGCGTCCCAAGGGTACATGTCAATATTATAATCGCCGTATACCGCTATATTAGGTGCATCACATTCTGTACATGGTGCTTTTTTCAAAACATCAGGCACTCCATATTCTTTTTTTACTTCAGATATATCTTTACGCAATGAATTTAATGTAAATGGACCAAACGTTCCATTCTGTAAAGCGGTTGTTAACATTTGTTTCAGTTCTTCTTTTGAATTGATGTTGAAATTATAATTTCTGTTTTTTGCTATTGCATTATAGAAAAATTGTGCATACTGCTCACGCTTCACAAATGTGTTTCCGTTAAAATTACCTGACTCGTCACCTTGTGCTATACGGTTACTACGCAGTGTATTTACAGCTTCATAAGCCCAATGACCTTTTGGTACGTCTTTAAATTTTCCTTGTTCTTTTGATTCTAAATGAAATGCTTTTTGTAATATTACTGCCATCTCATATCGAGTTAATACATCATCTGGACGAAATGTACCTGTTCCATCACCTGTCATAATTCCAGCTTGCGCAATGGCTTTAATATCTTTTTCAAACATATGATTTTTAATATCACTAAACATATTTCCTTGTTTATCGTCTACTTTTAAACCTAAATGTCGATTGACTAAAGAAGCTACCTGTCCTCTAGTAACATTGTCGCCAAAACCAAATTTCCCATTTCCATACCCCTTATAAATCCCTGCTGCCGCTAAGTAATCAATAGCATCTTTTGACCAGTGGTCCTTTGGTACATCTGTAAATACAGTGTTCGTATTGCTAGCTATCTTATAGCTATTCGTAGTTGTTTGTGCATTAGCTGTACCTACCATCGTTGTAGTTACTAGTGCTGCGGTGATTACGAATCCGAAAAAATTTTTAGCTTTGCTTGTTTTCTTCCCCATTTGCGCAAGCCTCCCCAGTTTCATTTAACTTTATTAAATATACTCATTACGATGCATACATTTAATACAACTAAATGCATGCATCGTAATTGTAACATGTAAGTTATAATTATTTGTCATTTATTTCCGTAATGTGGATGGAATTTTGATAATATAACCAAAAATGTGGATAATTGATATTCAGCGTTATTTAATGATGATACATACAGTAAAATGTTCTGTTTTCCATTCTACGATAGAAAACAGAACGTATATTTGGTATAATCGAAATATACTATATGAAACGATGTACATGAGTTTGACATGTATGTATTAAGGTACGTACTACATAACAATAACTACGCTTTATACAAATCAGTCGTTAGAAAGGAAAAGAAGTAATGAATCAAATTTCATTTGAAGATTTATTTGAAGAAGAAAACGCGAAAGAAAAGGTGGAGGTAGCTGAAATACCAGTACCTTTATCACCATTGCAAAGAGATATATTGGAATTAATGGATTCTGAAGAAATAAGTGCACTTGAGCTGTGTGAACAATTAATACGAGCTGGAAAAATATCAGATGAAAGATTCACAACGAATAAGCCGAAAGCATATGGAGAAGTATGCTTACTATTAGAAGGATTTGTTAAAGAAGGAAAGCTTATTTTTGTCAAAAGTGATGAGAAAAGAGATAGGGTTTATAAATTGAATGAAGAAATGTTTAACGGATAAGGTGTGCAGGGGGAATTCATTCATTTTTCTCATTAAAAAAGGGTGTCAATCTTACTTAGATTCACACCCTTTTAATCATCTAACACCTTACATGTTTACGCTTGAAACCAAGTCTTCCTCTATCAAGTTCTTTCTGAATACTCTCTGCAGCATTTAGCAAACTACTTTTTTTATTATCACGTTTTATTTCAACTATACCAACTTCTTTTGCAATCTCGACTGCTTTTTCGTGTAGTGGTACATAGGAAATTGCTACAGTGTTTAGAAAATTATTCATAGCGGATTTAGTTCGTTCTGGCGAATCATGGATTGTCTTTTTCACCATTTCAAGCATATCGGAAAGTTTGCTTTCAGAAAACTCATCGTCTTTGCGATTTCCTAAAAGCCAGCAGTAGCAACTCCAGCCTGCAGACATTTTAAGCTCTTTACCACTTGTAATCCATTTATCAGCAACTTCTTGAGCGATATTTGATTCGGATAAAGTGACTGCCACCACATAATCAGACAACATATAAAAATACGCTCCGTCTATCCATCGATCAAAATCAGACTCCCTCATAGCTTTCGGGTCCGCAATAATGCCTGCAAAATACATAGCATCGTAGTTGCCTGTGGCATAAAGTTCTTCTGCTAACTCTTGGTTTATTTTTATTTTTTTTGCGATTGGTTTCATAGCACCTGTAGCTACGCCGAAAACTGGTTCCTGCGCACCGTTAGATATGTATATTTTTTTCGTTCGTTCCTTGCCTAGAGCTTCAAGCTCTTGCATAACTGTTTTAAAATCCAAAGCTGTGCACTTCCTTTCTTCATGTAAAAACCATTTTAATTGCGAACAACTAGCCTATATTTTTTATCATGTTTCCATACTTTCTAATTTTAAATCTTATGTGAGTAGGATGTCTACTTTCTATAATTTGTCGATAGTGCAGATAGTGATTTTGAAAGTCTAGATTTTTAGGATGAAAAACTACTGATTAAAGTTTCCCTGTATCTTTGGCTCTTTCTCGGTATTATTATGTTATTATTTGGTAAGAGGATAAATGTAAAGTGAAACATGTGAGGTTGGTTATAAATGATAAAGAAATTTACTAGAGTAGTATTAACTGTAGTTATGCCAATTAGTATGATTGTGGGGTGTGGAAATACTGAAAAAACTGAAGCAAAAGAACCGAAAGCGATACAATCAGAGAAAAAGGACTATACGGATTATTCGTATGGAAGCAAAGGTATAGTAGTAAGCGGAAAAGCGAAAGAACGTCAACAATACGAGGTTGGATATATGGATGATAATAAGTTAATTGGGATTGATGAAAATATTGAGGACTGTATTATTTTAGATAATAAAGATGAAGCGGGTCTCGTTTGGAAACAAATAGAGCGTGGATCGATTATTGAAGTACAATATGGTAAGGACCGTAATGATATCGTAGGCGTACAATTAGTAGGAGATCGTGAGCCATACGAAATTAGTGATAAGTTTGATCGAAATACGATAAACGAGATTGTCGAAAACGTTAAAGGGAATTTGTAATAGAAGCTAAAATGAAAAAATATTTAAATTTACTATTAATAAAGTCGATTCCTTATGGAGATAAGAAATCGACTTTATTAATTATCTTTTTTGTAAGTTGTCTTTCCAAAAATTATAGCTATTATCAATAACTTCTTTTAATTTGAAATAGTTTTCCCAAGTATCTTTCACGTGGTAGAGAGTTTCTTCGTCTATAAAAACGTCTGAGTAATCACTTATATACTTCCATTCCTCATCATTAAAGTAATACATCGCGAATTGATTACCTTCGTCATTTAACATGTCGTCTGCCAAAACGCCATCCCAGTTCATATAAATTTCTGTGCCAGTCATTTGTCTAAGTTTAAACTGTTTAATTTCGTCTAGGGACTCTTCTTCAAATTCTTCACTAAATAAATTATGTTCAAGTATCCATCCTAAAAACATACCAGTATGTACAAAAGCTTGATCAATTGGTAAGTCCTCAGGAAAATCACCTTGATAATGGTACTTCGCTTTATCGTAAACAATCGTATCTAACAATCAGTTCATCCCCTTTAACTAACGTATTATCTATTAAACTTGTACTTTTTGTTTTAATAGTTTAACTATGTTTTCAAGCCCTTCAAAATATATCCCATCTGCTGAATATCGTATGTACTCTCGTTTTTTTTATCATTTTTTGGTCTTCTTCATTTCAGGTATCAATATGAGAAATCTTTTCCAAATAAAAATCATTTCAATGTAAAAGGTTACATCTATATTATCGCAAGAATGTAAAAATATTAATATTTTCAAAGAGAAAAGTATAAGGAAACAGCATTTATTTAATAGAGACTTGATAGTTATGAAAAATTATAAACATCCTTCTTGTTGAAGCAAAACAGTAAAAGGTATCCTAATCTATTTTTTGAGAAGTAGTAGTGTGCAAAAGGGGACAAGTTCTTTTGACGGCAATAGCAATTGGTTATAAAATAATGTCTGTTAAGGGATTTTCTAGAAAATATAATTCGCCTTCTGGGGATAAAATGAAAAGGTGGAATAAACATATTTTCATACATAGTAGATTCATAGTCTTTCACGAATGAGAAAATAAAGGGAGGTTGAGATATTTACACGGATAGTGTAGGTATCGATTACAGCAATGAATATAAAAAAACGAGTAATCGGACTATCAACAAGTCTAGTAATGTTAGGGAGTGCACCTTTATCAATATCAGCAGAAGAGATAAATAAATCTCATACTGACCAGATTAGTATTGCACAAGGGGAGCGTGGAACGAACGGATTACGTTATTCTAATTTCAATCTAGAAACTCCAGATTACATGCAAATTAATGAAGCAGAAGTATCAGAGAACGAGGAAATTCTTCTAGAAGAATATAAACATAAACATGATGAAACAGAAGAGTTACATAAAATGAAAGAAGCGAAAAAAGGTGAAGTAGCAGAAGATGAAGCTATTTCAAATATTGAAAAGGCATTTGAACATGTAGACGGTCGAAATGATGGCTCTACTCGTGAAATGAAGCCGGTTGAAAAGCGAAGAGCTATTCAGTATAGTACATCGATGACTACAAAGAAATATGGAACACTTGCAGGTGCACCGTTTGTAGAGTGGATTGTTCCAGCAGGAAATCCTGATATTCGCCCTGCAAATCCGATGAAAGCACGCTACATTACAATTCACGAGACTGCAAACACCGCCCGTGGTGCAAATGCTGAAAATCATGCTAAATATTTGTATAAACAAGCAACGGAAGGTACGTTCCGAACAGCTTCATGGCATTTTACTGTAGACGATAAACAAATTTATCAACACTTACCAACAAATGAAAACGGTTGGCATGCAGGTGATGGCGATGGTTCCGGAAATAGAGAATCAATCGGTATCGAGATTGCGGTTAACCAAGATGGAGATTACAATAAAGCGCTAGAGAATGCAAAGAGACTTGCAGGTTATTTAATGAACAAAGAAGGTATTAGTGCGGACCACATTTATAGGCATCAACAATGGAGCGGGAAAAACTGTCCTGATATTTTAATTTCCCGTGGGAATTGGACTGGCTTCGTACAAGGGATTCAATGGTATGCAAATGTTAACGCACAAATTGATTCGCCTTTACAAGAAAGAAATGAGTTATTTGATTCCAATGAATATAATCCAGCTGAACCTAATATGGAGCTTGTAGTGAATGGTGATGGTATAAACGTACGTAGTGGTTCGGGACTTGAACATCATATCGTTCGTAAAGCTTCAAACGGAGATCGTTACAAAGTGTTAGCAGTTAAAAATGGTTGGTATAAAGTAGGTAACGATGAGTGGATTTTCTATAACCCAAGTTGGATTAAAATAAACTATAATATGCCACATAAAGAAGTGCAAAAACCAAAAGATGATATTACAGGTGGATGGTTTGAAGGGAACATTCGTAAGCTGAACAGCCTAGGAATTATGAACGGTGAAGGAAATGGTGTATTTGCGCCTTATCGTAATGTTACGAGAGCTGAGTTTGCAACATTAATCTCAAATGCTCTCAAGCTACCGGAAGGAAATAAGTCATTTGTAGACATTAATAAAGCGCATCCATCACTTCATAGTGGTATTAAACGTAGTGCAAGCGCAGGAATTATTAGCGGTCGTGGCGGCGGAATTTTTGATCCTAACGCATCTATCACACGTGAAGAAGCATCGATCATGATTGACAACGCATTACAGTATAAGGGTGTTACAGGTGAATTAGTTGCATTGCCATTTAGGGATAAACATTTGATCACATATAAACAGCCTGTTCAACGATTATATAGCTTAAAAGTAGTTACTGGTGTTGGAAATAATGAGTTTAATCCTAAAGGGACAGCAACTCGTGGTGAAGCAGCTGCCTTTTTAGTGAAGATGTTAGATGCAAGTCAAAAATAGAAAGAATGATAAAGGAGCTATCCAAAATGAGAATTTGGAACAGCTCCTTTTTATATAAGCCCTTATTAAGCCCCTTCCAAGCCCCTTATAAGCACCTACCAAGTAATAAATCACTAAGAAAAAACAAAACAAAGACAACTACAAGAACAAAAAAGCGCGAAAAAATAAAACCGTCGTTGTAGTAGTTAAAAAAATTTGGAATTCAACTGCAAAAACCAAGCCCTCACTCCTATATGTATATTGAAGGATTGAAATCTGCCTTTTTATAAGTGCGAGGGGGAGGTAAATATATGGCGGTGTACCGTAATGTGCAAGTGAATTTTTGGCAAGATGAATTCATATTAGATTTAACGCCAGAGGAGCGTTATTTTTACATATATTTGTTAACTGGTACGAAAACGAAGCAATGTGGAATTTACGTATTACCGAAGCGAGTGGCAGAGCTGGAAACAGGTTACAGTATGGAAACTGTTGAGAAATTGTTAAGTAGATTTGTGGAATACGGCAAGATTTTATATGATGCGGAAACGAAAGAGTTATACATCATAAATTGGCTACACTATAACCCTATTTTAAATACGAATGTAGAAAAATGTGTGTTACGTGAGTTGAAAACTGTAAAAAATAAAGAATTCATACATATGTTTTTACATAAATGTCTGGAAGAAGAATGGAAGATTCCGTTGTTGTTACAGCATTTTGGTATGCCCGAAGAAGAGGGGAATAGTAGTTTACAAGAAGTTGTTGAAGAAATAGAAGATGAGGAAGGGGAAGAGGATACTCAGCATAGTGAAGTTTACAAATTTTACGAACAAAATATAAGTAGTTTATCTCCATATATCGTGAAGGAATTGATGGGATGGATACGAAGACTTTCAGGAGAGAAAGTATTAGAGGCACTTAAAATTGCGTTTGAACATAATAAGCGAACGTTTGCTTATGTGAAGGGGATTTTGAGGAATTGGTGTAGCAAGTATGGTGGAGAGAAGTGTGTGATGGGTAGTTTAGAGAGAAGGAGAAGTGTTTTGAGTAGTGTGTTTTAATTTACATTAATTTAATATAGAATATATGTTCGTTTCGGTTGGTTTTATGCTATACTACAAGTAAATAAGGGTATTTTTATAAAGCATAAACAGATGCGGGGGAACAAAGTTTGACTACAAATACAGCTCAGTTGTTTCAATATGTCCATATGACAGAAGAGCAGGAACAATTATCATTGCGTTATTTAAAAACGAAAGATGAAGAGATTTTAAATCATATACAACTAACGACAATTAGAGATCAAAATAGAAGCGATTTTGCAAATCAGTTTATAAATGATTTTAGGAAAGTATATAAACAAGATCCAGCTTTCTTTCGGTTATTTTATTATTTGTTAGGGGAGCAATTGTTAAATGTTCTTATAATAAGGTTTAAGTATGTGGATTTTGCTAATATGAAGATTTATTTAGAGAAAAGTGCACTTCCATTGGATAAACTGGTAGTAATTGCGTGTAAATATTTAACTAATATCTCTAGTTATGTGAATGAGGCGTATAGTTTTCTTAAAGAGTTAACAAAAGAGAAACCGAACTATATAGAGGAACAATTACACACTTTACCAAATCAGCAGCAATTATCGTTACTTCTCGTAATGTTTGAAGTAGATTATGAGAGGTTCTATACATATAGCACTTTATTGGACGAGAGATTAGAAGAACATGCTGAATTTATATTGAATTTGAATGGAGAAAAGGTAAAGGTTGAAGCAGTTGAAAAATATATAAAAGGTGAGAGTGATAGGGAATTATTTTTAGGTGGAAATTTACCAGAATATATTTGGCGACTATTATTTAGCATTCATCAGTATTCAAATATTGCGAGGCGGTATGTTGAAATAGTAGCGAAGAAAAACGTTTGGGGTTTTATGAATCATGCTACGCGTTACGTGTGTCAAACTCTCGATCAGCCTCAAAACTATAAACGAACAGGTAGTGTAAATAAAAAAACATATGATGAAATTCAAAATTTTTGTAAACAGTTTTGGATTTCTAAGGAAAGATTTTTTGCACACCGTCTGAGGCAACATGATTTAAATAATGAAGAATTCTGTAAGACGTATGAATATGAAATGTTATGCTCCGTGGCGGAAGAAAACCCTGAATTTGTTCAACGTACTTTACAATATGTAAGTAAAAGTAATTACCTCATAATCGCCCGAACGTTAGCTGAAAAAGGACATGAGTTAAATAGAGGGAGAATGAGAGAGGAATTTTTTGTCGCTGCTTTGCAACTTAAGTTGTCTACGGTGCGGGATACGTATCGTGATTATTTGCTCGGGAAATTGTCATTTGATGAAATGAAGCAAATACTTAAAAATCCGAAGTATAGAAATATGTATTGGGATATGCCAGTTTTAGAAGTTGTACTTCTTTGGGATATAGATGATGTGGCAAAAAGAGAAGCGGCACTCACTCTGGAATTTGGAGATGTATATAGTGTTTATTTATATGAACTTCTGTATGAATGTTCGGCTAGAGGGATAGAACCAGAAAAAATAATAGAAGATCTCCTTTCTTACGGGCTAAGTAAAGAAAAGCTGATTGATTATTCAGTTGAGCAAGTCTCACATTATGTAGAAGAGAGAAATAAAGCGAAGGAAGCGCTCGTTACGATCATTGTAAAAGAACAGGCATACATAATGGAACGATTTGATATGTATTCTGCTGAGGCAAAAGCGTATATTTTGAATGAATTAGCAAGAGATAACAGGGTTGAAACACGTCCGGTTTTAATTAAAAACTTAGGTGATTCATCTAAAAAATTACGTAAGTCTATAGTTGAACTGCTTTCAAAAGACATAGAAGCGGCAGAGGATGTAGCAGTTGAACTTCATAATAAAAAGAAAATTGTTCGTGAAAATGTGATGAAAATACTACTAGCGTATAGGATTGAAACATATACACAACTCGTACAGGAAGCATTGAAAGAAAAGAAGAATGCCTCTTTAGCTGAGAAGTTTGCTCCATTACTTGAAGTGGGGAGGAGCTCAGAAAATATAGAAGAACTTTGTAGCCGTATCGTAACGGGACAAAAAAGAAATTCACTTCTGCAATTGATTGGGGAGGAACCGCAAATCCGTCTTCGTCATTCAAATGAAATTGCGGATGCTACAATTCCATTAGCTTATATACAACAGTATATTTCAGATGCTGTCATTGAAAAGAAAGAGGCAGCTGAAGTAATTGGGAGTACTTTAAATGAACAAGACCTGAAAGAATATGTGCAAGCAATCTATCAAATATGGATTTTTCAAGATGCAGATGTGAAGAAACGCGGTATTCTTTCGTTATATGGAATATATAGTGATGACAAAATGGTCGGTATACTTAAAAAGCAAATCGATGAATGGGTACTAGATATGAGAGGAAAGATTGCAGCAGATGCTGTTCGTGCTCTAGGTTTGTCTTCATCTAAGCTTGCACTTATGTTTATTCATGCTATGGCATTTAAATATAAACATAAACAAGTGCGTAATGCGGCAAAAGAAGCATTAAGTCTTGCTGCGAAAACCCGTGGTATAACGGAAGAAGAACTGGAAGATCAACTAGTACCAGATCTTGGCTTTAATATACGTGGGGAGAAGAAGATTGATTTTGGGAATAGATGTTTTACTGCTATTTTAACTTCTGATTCAAAAATAGAATTAGAGACAGAAGAAGGAAAACGTATGAAGTCACTTCCAAAGCCGAATACAAAAGATGATATAGAAAAAGCTGAATTAGCTAAGAGAGAGTTAGCCACTTTAAAGAAAGAGCTTCGGAATGCTCTTTCCATGCAGAAACAACGTCTGGAAGCTGCTCTATCATTAAAACGCTATTGGTCATATGATACGTGGAAATCGATATTTTTGGAAAATCCAATTATGAAGCAATTTTCCACTTCACTTATTTGGGGTGAGTATGCGGAAGGCAAGTTACTGAAAATGTTCCGTTATACAGAAGATGGTACGTTTTACTCAATGATAGGAGAGAAACATGAGGTTTCATCTGGAACTGTAATCGGTTTAATTCATCCGTTAGAATTATCTAGAGCGGAAAAGGAAATGTGGGAAGATCAACTGGAAAACTCGAAAATTGTCCAGCCATTTCTACAAATTGAACGTCCTGTGTTTGTAGTAGAGGAAGATGATAAGGTTACTGTTGAGAGATTTGGCGGTATTTTACTAAATGGTCGCTCGTTATTCGGTAAGATGACGAAACTTGGATGGATTCGCGGATCAGTTCAAGATGGCGGTGTGTATTATACGTTTTATAAAGAAGATACTCGCACTGGATTAGGGGCACAACTGTCATTTAGCGGAGCACCAATTGGCTATGAAGACGAAGAAGATATATGTGTGTATGACATTGAATTTTATAAAGCAGGTACAGTGAATCGTGGTTCATATGAATACGATGAAATTGATGATGAAAGACGCATTGTGCCAAAAGAAGTAGATAAGTATTTCTTTAGTGAAATATTATATGATGTACAAGTAGCGACCGATTCAAATCTTGGTCATAATGAAAGCTGGCGTAACAAACGATAAAAATTCCCCCTTCATTTGTAGGAAAATGAAGGGGTTTTTCAATTTTTCTAAAAGGTTCTTTCAAAATAGAAGCGAATAGTTTGAGAAAGGAGGGGTTATATGGAAGTTGTTATAAAGAAGAAACGAACTAGGGGTAAGAGAATTTTCATTTGGTCTAGTAGTATCGTTCTTTTGTTAATAATTTGTACAGCGATTTTTTTGAACATATATACACTTAGATCTATGCCAAAGATAGATGGAACGATAAAGCTAGAGGATTTACAACGTGCTGTTACGGTAAAGCGGGATAGTAAAGGTGTACCGCATATTAAAGCGGAAAATGCACATGATTTATATTTTTCGCAAGGGTATGTACAAGCGCAAGATCGATTATTTCAAATGGATTTAAGTAGAAGGCAAGCTTCTGGGATGTTAAGTGAAGTTGTAGGGGAAGCAGCTATTGATCGAGATAAGTTGTTTCGAACGCTCGGTTTACGGCGAGCAGCCGAAGCGTCTGTTAGCCAATATGATGGAGAAGCGAAATTTGCTCTGCAGTCATTTGCTGATGGGGTGAATGCCTTTATACGCGAGGCAAAAGTGGAAAAGAAATTGCCAGTTGAGTTTACTATATTAGGCTATGAACCTGCTGAATGGTCAATTGTGGATACGTTAACGATTGGAAAGTATATGGCGTTTGATTTAGGCGGACATTGGCACGGACAGGCGTTTCGGTATTGGGCGCTAAAAAATCTACCGAAAGAGCAAGCAAATGAGCTGTTTCCTACATATCCGAAAGATGCCCCTAGATTGCTAGCTGAACTGAAAAATACAAATGTAGACGTAGCACAAAGTTTTGCAAAAACAATCATTCCACCAGAGTTTAATGGTAGTAATAATTGGGTTATAAGTGGTGAGAAGAGTGCGTCTGGTAAGCCGATGTTAGCGGATGATCCTCATTTATCTCTTGCGACACCTTCTATTTGGTATCAATCAACACTTGAAATGAAAGATTTGAATGTGAGTGGCGTTATTTTCGCTGGCGTACCAGGTGTTATATTAGGTCACAATGACAAAATAGCATGGGGCGTTACGAATACCGGCCCTGATGTACAAGATTTATATATTGAAAAGCGAAATCCTAATAATGAAAACGAATTTCTATATAACGATAAGTGGGAAAAAGCGACCGTTGTGGATGAATCTATTAAAGTAAAAGGCGGAAAGACAATACCGTATAATGTTACGGTTACGAGGCACGGTCCAGTCATTTCAGAGTTTGCGGATAAAGGGGAAGAGAAGACGAAAACAGTATTTGCTTTGAAATGGACTGCTTTGGAGCCTTCCGCTGAATTAAAGGCTGTATTAAATATGAATAAGGCGAAAGACTGGAATGAGTTTGAAACGGCACTGCAAGATTTCCATACACCAACTCAAAACTTTGTATTTGCATCAAATGACGGCACAATTGCTTATAAAGCAAATGGAAATATACCAGTGCGTAAAAAAGGTGATGGTAGTTTACCTGTTCCAGGATGGACAGGTGAATATGAATGGGAAGGGTATATTCCGTATGATCAGCTTCCAAAAGTAATCAATCCAAAACAAGGGTTTATTTCAACTGCGAATAATAAAATTGTAGATGATAATTATCCGTATCATATTAGTAATACGTGGGCGCAGCCATATAGGCAAATGCGTATTCAAGAGTTTTTACAAGAGAAGGAAAAATATACAGTGAAAGATTTAGAAGAGTTACAGATGGATCAAAAAAATTTATACGGGAAAGAGTTTACTCCTATATTGTTAAAAGAGTTAAATAAAGCGCCTTTAGATGAAGTGGAGAAAGAAGGCGTAAAACAATTAACGAAGTGGAATTTTTACGATAGTAAAGATGACGCGGCACCGTTACTATTCCATTTATTAATGAAGGAGATTTCAAATACGTTATTTTCAAAAGAAATTCCGAAAGATGTGATGGAGTTATTTGAAGGGAAGTCACAAGTTGTGGATGAATTGATTCGAAAAGAAGTAGCAGGAGAAAAGAGCGCTTGGTTTACGAAGTACGGAGGATTCACAAAAGTTGTGCATACATCGTACGAAAATGTAATGAAGAAATTACAGAAGGAATATGGACCAGATGTTACGGAGTGGAAGTGGGACGATTATCACCAACTTGCTTTTACACATCCAATCTCAAAATCATCTAGTGTGTTAGCACTACTTGCATTTAATCGTGAGAAACCAGTTCCAATTGGCGGAAGTCAAGTTACCGTTCAAGCGGCGAGTTCCGGCGATAACGGTATTGTCAATCATGGAGCGTCTTGGCGATTCGTTATTGATACGAAGGATATGTCAAACGGTTATCATATTGTAGGGCCAGGACAATCAGGACATTTTAGAAGTGATTGGTATCATGATCAAATAGATGATTGGGTAAATGGCACGTATCATACGACTACATTGAATACGGAGGAGATAGAAGGGAAGGTGTTAAACTTGGAGCCGAAGTGATAGAGTATTTTTGTTTGTGGAGAGGACTAGTAATAATCTTTTTGATAATGAAAGCTTATCATTTAGAACATAACCCAGTTCTTAAATAACTTTAACAGCCAGCCTACTATCATTTAATTTGATAGTAGGCTGTTTCCATCTTCGAAATACGCTGTAGCAACCTCTTCAGGATTACGATTATTTCTACATGCTGCAAGTGCTGTAACTAATAAAACTATTAACATGATCATTCCAGTTTTGAGAGATTTAGTTAACAAAGGCCAGGTATTATTTGCAACAGAACCGTCTATCTGTACCCCTTGTTTCATCATTTTTCTAGGCCATCCAACTTGACAAATGTTTTTTTATCAAACTACAATGAAAATCATTATCAATAATATAGGGAGGATACTTTTGTCAATAAATGAAAAACAATATATTTATAGGTTAATAACTAGATGTTGTTAAGTCGTATGTACTATTTTTAGTTTAGCGTTGCCTAGAATGTACACCAATTAATCTCACGAATTACAAGAAAACTATTATTGAAATGAGGCTTGCATTGTGAAGTTGGACGTGAATGAGTTAGCAGAGTATCTTGCCAATACTCCTTTCCGAGTAGAAGGAGTATATCGTTATGCTAAAAATCCAGGTGTGCCTTGTGCTGAGTCTACAGATTCTTTCCCAGGATTTGTATTTCCACTTACAGGGAAGACGGAATTTCAATTTAATGGTACGCCGTATACCCTTTCCCCAGGAAAAGTTATACATGGGGGTGCAAAAATGACATTAGCCCATAAAATGCTTGGTGAAATAAACTGGGAATATATTCTTGTTTTATATCGGATAAGCAATTCAGAACGAGAAGATTCTGGCTTTACTCATCAGCATTTTGAATTATTAACAGGACAATCTCCTCGTCTTGTCGAATTACTTATGCGTCTTTGGGATGTGTATAATCAGCGAGGAGGCATTTCGATGTTTCAGACGGAAATGCTATTTCGTGAAGCGTTGAATGAAGCTTTATTAAGTGTTGTCAATAGAGAAAACAACTATGAATCGCATACTTTATTCGAACGAATATCTAGTTACGTTCATAAATACTATTATAAAGATATTACAATACATACGCTTACAGAACAAAATAATGTTAATCGAAATCGTCTTTCTTACGTGTTTAGAAAGCATGCAGGTATGGGGCCAGCAGAATATTTATTGAACTATCGTATAAAGATGGCTCAAAAAATGTTATGTACAAGTGGTGTGCCTGTACAACAAATTGCGCAGGCTGTTGGAATCGCAGACCCTTTTTATTTTAGTAGAGTTTTCAAGAAGCGAGTTGGCATTTCGCCTACTAAATATCGCGAGAAGTTCATCAATAATCCATACTAATGTCAACAGGGGTCCATTCTTATTTGAAAATCACTGTTCTATACTTATGGAGAGTTAAAGGAAACATTGGATTGAAAGTACTTTCATTGAAATCACTCCTTTGTACTATCTGAATGAAAAGTTCTGGCCTGAGCATTTTCTTTTTAAGCATAATAACGACTTTTTTACTTAGATTACTGTAATATAGTGGAAGTTGAAAATGAGGAGGGATCATTATCCATTACCAACCTATTAAACTAAATGACGAGTTATCTAAAATTAACGATTATTGGTATCCACAAGTGATTAGTGAAATGAATGACGATCAAATTCAGCTTTTTAAAGCTAATGGAGATTTTATATGGCATGAGCATCCTAATACGGATAAGCTATTTATTGTGCTTGAAGGGGAGATGTTCATCGATTTCCGTGATGGACAGGTGAAAATTTCTAAGGGCGAGATGTTTATTGTCCCGAGAGGCGTTGAGCATAAACCTTTCACCGAAAAGGAATCCCACATCATGTTGGTAGAGCCTAAAAGGGAAATGGATTGATAATCGTAAAAAGATAAAAAAGGAGCGGAAATCCGTTCCTTTTTTATTTATCTTACTATTTTTAGGAGCTTAGTATGAATAAGATGTGAATAAAGGATGAATCGCATTTTTATCAATAAAAATTTATTGGATTTTTTGTGGAATATATATGAAACATTGTATAAAATAATCAAGAAAGCCAAAAATTATAGGGGGAAAGTTGTGAAGAAAAATAAGAGTTTAATAAGTTTTTTAGGAGTGTTTATTATGCTGTTTTCTTTTTGTTTTCAAGGAAATGTACAGGCAGATGTAAATACTGTTCAATCTGGAAAAATCAAATCAGGAAATGTAACGGTATGGGAAGTTGGAAATGTAGCGAAAGTGTTAGCTGATGTAGAGCGCTTAAATTTAAATACAGTAAATGTACCAATTCAGGTAGATATTCCGAATGTGACTTCTACGAACATGGTAATTAATCAAGCGCAAAAGCAACAGGCTATTATTTTAATTCAAGAATTATTAAAGCGTAATATTCAAGTTATAGTGGAACCGTTCCCATATATTCAGCAAGGAAATGTTGGAGAAACGGAATGGAATCCAAGTAATATTAATGATTTCTTCTGGAATTGGAAAACGGTTATTTTGCAAGACATCTTTAACTCGATTACAAGTAAATATAATGTGTATGGACTCAAGATTGCATCTAATTTCGTGAATATGGAATATGCAGAAGGATATTGGAGCGATACAATTGATTTTGTTCGCCAGCAGTATAAAGGAAATATTTTGTATCAAATGAATTGGTGGTTAACAGCAAGCTGGGATCCTTCATATGAAGCGAAGTTTGTTGAGAAAATAAATCGTCCGTATTTAAAGAAGGTAGACATTGTTAGTATCGATAGTTGGTTTGAAGTTTCAGGAAAAAGAAATCCATCATATGAAGAAGTGAAGCAAAGTTTATTTGCGACGACAGTATATAACCGTGGGCAAAATGTCGTTCAACAACTAGAACAATTACATAAAGCAACAGGAAAGCCAGTTTACTTTGGTGGATTTAACGTTCCAGCGCGTGAACTAGGCTTACAAAATCCGTGGAATCCAGATGTTTCTAATGTGTTTTCAAAAGACGTACAATTAAACGGATGGCGCGCTTACCGTGACGTATTAGAACCGAAGCCATATTTTAAAGGCTTTTCAATTTGGTTTATTGGATCTCATAATAGTACGCATGCGTATCAAATACATAGTCAAGAAACGGCAGCAGTTATTAATGGCTGGTACCGAAAATAATTTTTATAAAATAGGTAAGTTTTAAAGTTTACCACATATATTTCTAGTGAAAGGCCTTTCACCATCTTATCACCTAGGGGGCAATCATAATGAAATTTTTGTCTTACCTTACAGTAATTTTGGTGATTCTTGGCGGTTTGAATTGGTTATTTGTAGCGTTAGATTACAATGTAGTTGAGAAATGGTTTGGTTCTATGCCGGCGCTTGTGGACACTATTTATTGGCTCATTGGTCTTTCTGCAATTTATCAAATTTTTGATCGGTTCTTCACGGACAATTAGCAATTATACTTTATTACTAGAGTGTTAAGTACGATTATGTACTTAACACTTTTTTGTGTGTTTATAAAAACATTGGCACTTGCAAGCGATTCCATTGCTTCTTGCGCCGTAATACTAGAAAAGAAATTGACCGTGTCTTGTATTGTGGGTTATAATTCAGAAAGTTTAAAAATATTAAAATGAGAAATAGGGAGGTCATCTGGGTGATGGAAAGAGTGTATAATTTTTCAGCAGGACCATCAATACTCCCTTTGCCAGTTTTAGAGAAAGTGCAAAAGGAGCTTGTAAATTATAACGGGACAGGCATGTCTATTATGGAAATGAGTCATCGATCTTCTTATTTTCAAAGTATTATAGAGGAAGCGAGTAGCTTGCTTCGTGAATTAATGAACATTCCTGATGAGTATGAAGTATTGTTTTTACAAGGCGGTGCGTCATTACAATTTTCTATGATACCGCTGAATGTAATGAATACGTATAAAAAAGCAGGATATATATTGACTGGCTCATGGTCTAAAAAGGCGATGCAAGAAGCTGAAAAAGTAGGAGAAGTGCAAGTGATTGCTTCTTCTGAAAATGAGAAGTTTACGACAATTCCTAAACTGGATGGTTTATTAGGCGATGAAAAACTAGATTATGTACATATTACAACGAACAATACAATTGAGGGAACGAAATATGTGGACATTCCACATGTAGATAAAGTACCGCTCGTTGCGGATATGTCCTCAAATATTTTATCAGAACGATATGATGTTTCGAAGTTTGGTCTTATATATGCGGGAGCGCAAAAGAATTTAGGGCCAGCGGGCTTAACGATTACGATTATAAAAAGGGATTTAATTGGAGGAGCAGATCGCTCTTGTCCTACGATGTTAAACTATGAAACTTACAGTAAAAATAACTCCTTATATAATACACCGCCGTCCTTTAGTATTTACGTAACGAAACTTGTACTAGAGTGGCTGAAAGAGCAAGGCGGAGTATCTGCGATTGAAGAACAAAATAAAATGAAATCTTCACTTCTTTACAATTTCTTAGATGAATCAAAAATGTTTACTTCACCAGTTGATCCTACGTATCGATCACTTATGAACATTCCGTTTACAACGCCGTCAGAAGAGCTGAACAATGAGTTTTTACAAAAAGCGAAAGAACGAGGCCTTGTTACGTTAAAAGGGCATCGATCGGTCGGTGGTATGCGCGCAAGTATTTACAATGCGATGCCAGCAGAAGGCGTACAGCAATTAGTAAATTATATGAAGGAATTTGAGCTTGAGAATAGATAGGGAGATGGGGATATGTTTCGTGTTCAAACGTTAAATCAAATTGCAGAAAAAGGTTTGCAAGTACTTGGCGGAGAGCGTTATGAAGTAGGGGAGAGAATGGACCACCCAGACGGTATTTTACTTCGCAGTTATTCTTTACATCAAGAAGAGTTTTCAAAAGACTTAAAGGCGATTGCAAGAGCTGGTGCAGGGGTAAATAATATTCCTGTCGAGCGATGTACAGAAAAAGGGATTGTAGTATTTAATACGCCAGGAGCGAATGCCAATGCAGTAAAGGAACTCATTATCGCAAGTCTTATTATGTCTTCACGTAACATTATTAACGGAGTAAGCTGGACGAAAAATTTAGAAGGGGAAGGAGTACCGCAGCTTGTTGAATCAGGAAAAAAACAATTCGTTGGATCAGAGATTGCAGGGAAACGTCTAGGAGTTATCGGACTTGGCGCAATTGGTGCTTTAGTTGCGAACGATGCGTTAGCGTTAGGGATGGACGTTGTCGGATACGATCCTTACATTTCAGTTGAAACAGCATGGCGCCTTTCTACACATGTGCAAAGAGCATTTAGTTTAGATGAAATTTTTGCAACATGTGATTATATTACCCTTCATATTCCTCTTACGAATCAAACGAAGGGGATTATTGGTGAACACGCTATAGAGAAAATGAAAAAAGGAATGCGTCTATTCAATTTCTCTAGAGGAGAACTTGTAGATGAAAAGGTTCTTCAAAAAGCGTTAGAAGAAGAGATTATTGCACATTACGTAACGGACTTCCCGAATGAAAATGTGATAAAGATGAAAAATGTAACAGCGACGCCTCACCTTGGCGCATCTACATCTGAATCAGAAGAAAATTGTGCAGTCATGGCAGCGCGCCAATTACGTGAATATTTAGAGACAGGAAATATTCGTAATTCAGTCAACTATCCAAATGTTGAGCTGCCGTATATCGGAAAGAAACGTATTACAATCATGCATCAAAACGTACCGAACATGGTAGGACAAATTACAGGGTGTTTAGCAGAGCATCATATTAATATTGCAGATATGATTAATCGAAGTAAACATTCTTGGGCGTACACAATGATTGATATCGATAACGGAATTGATGATATAATAAAAGAGAACATTGTGGAAAATATAAGCAAAATTACAGGTGTTGTAGCCGTTCGAATGATTGTGTAAAGGAGAGAGGGAATTGGCAAAAATCCGACCGTTTCGGGCCATTCGTCCAGTAGAAGAAAAAGCAGCGGAAGTGGCAGCTTTACCGTATGATGTATTAAATAGTGAAGAAGCAAGAGAGGTTGTAAAAGGGAATCCGTATTCTTTCTTACACGTTGATAAAGCAGAAATTGATTTAGACCCAGCGCTTTCACCGTACGATGATCGCGTATATGAAAAAGCGGGTGAAAATTTAAATCGATTGATACGAGAAGAAGTGTTCATTCAAGACGAAGAGCCAGCGTTATACATTTATGAACTGACGATGCAAGGAAGAACGCAGTCCGGTCTTGTCGTTTGTACATCTATTGATGAGTATGAAGACGATACAATTAAAAAACATGAAAGAACGCGTCATGAAAAAGAATTAGATCGTATTCGCCACGTAGATGTGTGTGATGCAAATACAGGTCCTATCTTTTTAACGTATCGTACAAAAGAAGAGATAAAGCGTTTCATTGCCAGCTGGAAAGAAGAACATGCGCCAATCTATACATTTACAGCAGAAGACGGCGTTAGGCATGTTGCTTGGAAAATAACTGATGAAGAAGTAATTGCAAATTTAGTAAACGTATTTGAAGATATTCCTAATCTTTATATTGCAGATGGACATCACCGCTCCGCATCAGCAGCAAAAGTTGGGCTCATGCGAAGAGAACAATATCCGAATTATACAGGAGAAGAAGAGTTTAATTTCTTCCTATCAGTTTTATTCCCTCATGATGAATTATCCATTTGGGACTATAACCGAGTTGTGAAAGATTTAAACGGCTTATCAGAAGAACAGTTTTTAAAGCAAATCACGCAATACTTTTATGTAGAAGAAGCACCTGTTTCTCCGTATAAACCAAATGAGCCAAAAACATTTGGTATGTATGTAAACGAGAAGTGGTATAAGCTCACAGTAAAAGAGGAAACGTTTGATGCGAATGATCTTGTGAAAGGTTTAGATGTATCTATTTTGCAAGATCATTTATTAAGCCAAGTGCTTGAAATACATGATCCGCGATCTGATTCACGCATTGATTTTGTCGGAGGAATCCGCGGATTAGAAGAACTAGAACGCCTTGTAAATAGCGGTGAATATAAAGCGGCGTTCTCGCTATATCCGACATCAATGGAATCTTTATTAGCAATCGCAGACGCTGGAGAAGTTATGCCGCCAAAATCAACGTGGTTTGAACCGAAACTGCGTAGTGGGTTATTTGTACATTCTTTAAAATAATGATAGACTTCATTATTTTGAAAAACCGAAATAATTTTAGTTTCGGTTTTTCTTATTTTAAAAGAGCTTTGAGGAGGGGTACCAATGAAATTAAATTATAGGTAGGCGAAAAAATCACCTTTGAACGAATTTTAAGGACATTCCTAGTATTACAAGAAATGTCCTTTCCACTAAAGTATAAGGTATTTTGCTAACATTCAAACTCTAAAATTAGTTTACTAGTTTGACCTGTAAATTGATAATGATAGGATCCTCTTAGACTTTCTAAGTTACCGGTAGCTTTAATAATTGTTCCTGGGGAATCTAAATTTCCTTTATCAAATATTCCTTGCTCTATAGCTGTGAATGTTCCTTGTTGTCCCTTATAAATCCCTTCAAAGTGTAAAAATCCAGAAATTTTAGCAGTAGCTAAGTGACCATCATTTATATTTGAGTCTAAATAATATAATAAGTATTCAACAAAAGCTTTTCCTTTTAATTCCCCATCAATATCATATTCAACATGGGCAATATTAATAGGGAAATCTTTTTTAGTATCATCAATTGGTTTTTCATCCCATTTACTTACTGTAAATGTTACTTCCATACACGTAATCTCCCTCCAATTATATACTTTTAAAAAGTATCCATTCACATTCATATCTCATAGGAGTGATTTTATTCATTCCACGCCACTTTCTAAAATAGAGAACGATCCATTTCCACAATCAATTTCTGCCATTGCGCCGTAAGGTAAAATAAACTTCGGTTCGATATGGCCAAAATTTAAATTATAAAGAATCGGCAAATCTTCTAAGTTATATTCTCTCATAACTTTCAGTATTTCATGTTTATATTCTTCATAGTATTGTTCATCTTTCGGTTTACCGAAAATGATACCTTTTGCTTTTTGCAGAATGCCTTGCGCTGCATAATTTCGTAACCAATACTTTATATAACTTGGTTCTGGATGATCTTCAGAAGTTTCAAAGAAGAGAATACTATCCTTCCAATGTTTTTTCTCAGGCCAAAGTTCCGTTTCTTTTGCAAATTCCAATACTTCGATACACCCACCAATTAAACGCCCTTGTACAGTAGTAGAGCCTTGAAGTAACTCATATCCGTTGTTTTGCTGCATCGTACGTCTTGTATCCTTATTTATTTCAATCCATTCTAAACGCTCACTTGTCCATTTATGAGCTGGTTGAATCTCGCCAATTGTTTCATTTGAAAAGAGAGTTCGATTTACCATTTCAACCGTATATGGATCCATCTCTACATTTTCAGCAAAGTCGGTCAAAATTGCTGGACCGTAAAAAGAGGAAAGACCTGCTTTATGACAAAATAAATGTGAAATGGTAACGTCAGAGTATCCCATAAAAATTTTCGGATTTTCACGTATTACATTAAAGTCTATATGAGGAAGTAAGCGAATGCTATCTTCACCGCCAATATTTGCAATAATTGCTTTCACGCGGGAATCTTTAAATGCTGTCATTAAGTCTTCTGCACGAGCCTTTGGGTTGTTATAAATGAATTCGCTACCTTTTAAACTATTTGGCATTGGGATAACCGTAAGACCGAAAACTTCTTCTAATCTTTTAATTCCTTGTTCATAACGCCATCTTATGTCAGAATCACCTGCGCCTCCCCATGAAGGACTTACTGTTGCTACAATATCTCCTGCCTGTAATCTTTTTGGTTTTATTAACATGTTAACTCCGCTGCTACTAAAAATATAGACAAATGTATATTCTTAGAGTATTCCTGCTTCTACGTGCCCTGCCTCGCTAATCACTTGCTACTACAGTTTGCTGTGACACTCCACAGGCGTAAATTCCGATGTAGCCCACCGTACATATATACAATCTATTTACGTTAGTATTGTATATTTTTTGCTTGTAAAAGGTTGATTGACGCATTCAAATCTCTATCCATTACATTGCCACAATCACATGTATATACTCGGTCAGACAGCTTTAAATCCGACTTTTTTTGACCGCAACATGAACATATTTTAGAAGATGGATAGAATCTGTCCACTTGCCGTAGTTCAATTCCATATTCCCTACATTTCGTTGATAACCATGTTTTAAAAGCATAAAAACATTGTTGCGCTACAGCTTTAGATAGATGTTTGTTCTTCATCATACCTTTCACATTCAAATCTTCTACTGTAATAAACATTGGCTTGGTTTTCACCACATCATTTACAATAGACTTTACATACGCTAATCGAATATTTGCTAGCCTAGCATGTAGTTGTTGCACCCTAAGAATATTTTTATCTATATTCGCTCTTTTATTAGTAACAGATTGTTCACCTCTCTTTCTTATATTTTCAAATTTGCGTGATAAAGAGCGTTGTTCACGTTTTAACCGTTTTTCTATCTTTTTTACTTGTACTGTTTTATTTATATTTTTGTGAGTTTTTCCATCGCTACGTACAGCGAAGTCTTTAATTCCCAAATCAATTCCTATACCTACTGCATTGAGAATTGAATTTGGTTTTACCTCTTTCACTTCACAGAGTATAGAAATATAGTATCTTCCTGCTCTTTGATATACTGTGCCACTTTTTACAGTTGCATTTTTAGGGATATATCCATATTCTTTTAACCTTGTCCAACCAATTGTGGGGATTTTTACTCTATGTCTTTCTACTGTCCAATCTGTTTTATTGTTTTTAGGAAAATAACATTTCACATCTTGCTTCTTCTTTTTCTTATATCGTGGAAATTTGGATAACCCTTTAAAAAATCGCTTAAAAGTTTTATCTCCATTCATAATCGCTTGTTTTACCGCTTTGCTCGACACTTCTTTAATCCACTGGTCACACTCTTTTGTATGAATGTTGTTTAACCATTTAGAAAAGTCATAGCCACTAAGAAATTTCCCATCCGACTCATATGCCTCTTTATTTTTAGAGATATACAGGTTATATACATATCGACACACCCCAATAGTTTGACGGATTTTACTAACTTGTTCAGTTGTCGGTTTGATTTCTATTAAATATGCTCTTTTCATAAATCTTCATCCCCCGACATTTTCTTTTTGTATTTTCTCAGCCGATATATTCTACAGCTAAATATATGAATGATAGATATTAAATCCTGAACAAGTTCTTCTTGAGGAGATAGTTTTTCATTGTTAACAATCATAATTTTCACTCCCATTTTACGAAGAAACTTTTCAAACCAATCATATCCAAAACGTACAAATCTATCTTTGTGTGCGATGATGATAGTCGAAATATTTCTTTCCATACAACTGTCAATCAGGTTATTCCACTGTTTTCTTTTGTAGTTTAATCCGCTACTAATATCTTTGATAACTTCATCTACAATCATCCCTCGTGCATTTGCGAATGTTTTTAAAAACTCAGCCTGATTTTCTAAATCATCTTTCTGACCTGGATTTGATACTCTTGCGTAAATAACTACTTTGCCTACTTTTGTCTATGTTTTTGTTTACTTTTTCTTTCTCCTACATAATGTAATGGACTACAATTATACAAACTGTAGCATTGAAAAATATGATGCATCACATTTATTTCTTCATCATCATTCCGTTTACCTGCTGGTATTCAAGAATTTAGCATGCGTGTTGAATATATTTAAAAGTTACAGTATGCAACATTGCATAAGAAAGATGGTTGCTATTTTATATAACTTGTAACTATAATAGTTACAGGTTGGTCGTATCCAATCAAAAATAAAATCATCATGAATGGAGATGTTTCATAATGGGTATGAAAAAATTAATTTTAGCAGGTGCTTTAGGAATCGCAGCATTATCAGGAACGAATTTACCAGGGTTAGAACTAACAAAAGCGAATGCAGCTTCTATAGAATCGAATTTTTCAACATTAGAAGGACGAGTAGTAGAAGTAGATAACGGTGTAATTGTCGTACAATCTAAGCAATACGAAGAACCTGTTAGTGTATATATAGATTCATTTTCAAATGTGAAAGTAGGAGATGAAGTAAAAGCTACTGGATCTATGATGCGTAATTTTACAGAATATATGGTTGCAACTGCAATTGAAAATACAACAAACAAGTTAGGCATGCACATGAAAGAAGATGGCTCACCTGATTATGTAATTGGTGAAGTATCAAAAGTAGGAACGATGGAAGATGAGGGAGACGGTGCTAATAAATATGTCGTAGTGGAGTATCCATCGCTAAACGGGAAGAAAGTGATTATTGATGTTTTCTTAACAAAGGGACAAGTATTTCATACGGGTGAGAAAGTGAAAATTGATATGAAGTATGTGGGATGGGGTGGTATTTCTATTAACTGGAACACAACCGATCATATTGAAAAGGTTTATGAAGTAAAGAGCAACGTTGAAAATAATGATGATGTTTGGATTTGGTCTTAATTAAAATCCTGTAAATAAAAAATGTATTATGTAGTACCCATCAAATGATCATTTGGTGGGTACTTTTTTCTGTTTAAAAGGATTAATGAGCTATTCTCGCATTCACATACGCGACTAATATAATATGTCCAATGATAATAATAGAAGAAATAATTTTATAAACGAGATAATAGCGATGGAGAAGCGAATAAATTTATCGCTACACCTCTAAAATGAATTCATGTACATTCTATAAATCGTTGAGCTCTTTTAGAAAGCTTTCGATCTTTCAGCCATATAATTGATGATTCAGACTCATAAGGAAAATCTATTAAATCAACTATTTTTATTAATTCTTGTGGAATATGAGATACAGCACTTTTTGGCAAGATAGACGCTCCAACTCCAGTCATGATAAGCATAAGAATAAATGCGGAGTCAGGACATTCACATGCGATGTTTAATTGAATACCGCGGTGCTTGCATTCATCGATGACGAGCTGATGATAGCTGTTTTCTTTATCTTTATGTAAAAGTAAAAGGGGAATATGACTTAATTCGGTTAGAGCAATTGGAAGCTGTGAGTGATATAGTTCCCATTTAGCAGGCATGACTAATACGAAAGGTTCTTTTGATAAACAAATACTAGAAAAAACATCTTTATTAAAAGGTGTACGCAAAATAGCAAGTTCGATATACCGATTTTCTAATTGCTCTATTAAGTAAAAAGGGCCACCTTCCCATATTTTTAAGTTCACATTTGGATAGTTATCTTGAAAATAGCGGATTTTTTCAGAGAGAAAAGGAATGCAAGAATGAAATGCTCCAATAGATAGATTCCCCCTTAGCCCTTCACCGGTATCTTTAATCTCCGTAATAGTTTCTTCTAATTGATCAATAATGTTTTTTGCTTTCGTATATAAAATTTTTCCTTCTTCAGTCAAATACATATTTCGGCCGTTTCTTTCAAAGAGGTTTACTGATAATTCTTGTTCTAGTAACGATAGTTGTCTACTTAGAGGTGGCTGTGCCATATGAAGTCGCTGGGCAGCACGGGTAAGCTGTTTTTCTTCAGCGATTACAATAAAGTAACGAAGTTTTCTTATATCCATGTCAAAGTCCCTTTCTATACCATTTTTGTATGGGAAAACAACCTTATAGATAGTTTTCATATAATCTCCCACATGATATCATAAACAAAAAGTTTTAAAAATAGAAAATTCTAAAAATTTAAAATAATGTTCAGAAAAATAATAACTTGAAAATAGATCGAATCGTTTTGAGGGGGGATTTTGATGAAAGTCTCGTTATTTATTACTTGTTTATCAGATGTGTTTTTTCCTGAAGTAGGTAAAAGTGTTGTAGAAATTATGAAGCAATGTGGAGTGGAGCTAGATTTCCCTGAAGGACAGACTTGTTGCGGACAACCAGCTTACAATAGTGGATATCAAGAAGATGCAAAACTAGCAGCAAAGCAAATGATCAAAGCATTTGAACATAGTGAATATATTGTGACGCCTTCAGGTTCTTGTGCCAGCATGGTTCATCATTATTATAAAGAGATGTTTAAAGGTGATAGTGAATGGTATGAAAAAGCGGTTCATTTAGCGGATAGAACGTATGAGTTGACGGACTTTTTAGTGAATGTACTTGGGAAAAATGATTGGAAATCTAAGTTGGTTGAGAAAGCTGTTTTCCATCAATCTTGTCATATGAGTCGGGCGCTCGGGATCAAAGAGGAACCACTGAAGTTATTATCGCAAGTAGAAGGTCTAGACATAAAAGAATTACCATATTGCCAAGATTGCTGCGGGTTTGGTGGTACTTTTGCAGTGAAAATGAGCTCGATTTCTGAAACGATGGTTAATGAAAAAATAAAACATATTGAGGCGACAGAAGCAAATCTCTTAATTGGAGCAGATATGGGATGTCTTATGAATATTGGGGGAAGATTGCGCAGAAAAAATAAAAACATTCAAGTGTTACATATAGCAGAAGTACTGGCGAAGGGGCTGAATAAATGAGTGTGGCGGGGGAACAAGTTTTTTTGAAAAGAGTAGATAAAGCGTTGCACGATCCGCAGATGAGAAGCGCAGTTCCGTTTACACAAGATAGGCTTCGGATGGGACGGGAACAAGCTACACAGGAATTAGGGAATATGGAAGAATGGCGCGAGGCAGCATCTGAAATTCGGATGCATACAATTGAAAATTTAGATAGTTATTTGGAACAATTAGCTACTAATGTTCGAAAAAATGGAGGGCATGTGCATTTCGCTTTCAAAGCGGAAGATGCCGTATCGTATGTTTCTGAAATCGCAAGAAAAAAAGGAGCGAAATCAGTGATTAAGTCAAAGTCCATGGTTTCAGAAGAAATACACCTTAATAAAAGCTTAGAAGAGATAGGGGTGAAAGTAGTAGAGTCCGATCTTGGTGAGTATATTATTCAACTAGCTGGAGAAACTCCATCCCATTTAATCGCCCCGGCCATTCATAAAACGAAGGAACAAGTAGCAAAGCTTTTTTCTAAGGAAGCAGGAAGAGAGATACCAGTTGATACGAATCAATTACTACAATTTGCTAGGGAGCGATTGCGGAAAGGTTTTTTAGAAGCTGATATTGGTATTTCTGGTTGTAACTTTGCGGTAGCGGAATCTGGATCCGTTGTTCTTATAAGTAATGAAGGAAATGCTCGCCTTACTACGACATTGCCCAAAGTCCATATTGCGATTATGGGGATGGAACGCCTTGTTCCGACATGGAAAGATCTTGATGTAGTCGTTTCAATGTTAACAAGAAGTGCTACAGGCCAAAAGATTACATCTTATGTAACTGGAATTAACGGGGCGCGTTTACATGAAGATATGGATGGACCTGAAGAATTTCATTTAATCATTTTAGATAATGGTCGTTCTAATATGTTAGGAACTGCTTATGAAGAAGTATTAAAGTGTATAAGATGCGGAGCTTGTGTAAATGTTTGTCCTGTGTATCGTAATATTGGGGGGCATGCTTATGGAAGTGTTTATAGTGGGCCAATTGGAGCAGTACTTGCGCCTTTATTAGAAGGATATGAAGAGTTAAAAGAATTACCATTTGCATCAAGTTTGTGCGGAGCGTGTACAGATGTTTGCCCTGTGAAAATCCCATTACATGACCTTCTTATTGAGCATCGTAAAGATATTGTGGAACAAGGGTTTATAACGAAATTTGAACAACTGGCTTTTAAAGGTTTCACGTTTATGGCGAGCCATCCGTTCGTTTATGAGAAAACTATTAAAATGGCACACACAGGTTTATCGATCTTTGCAAAAGATGGATATATTGCGAATGGTCCCGGCCCATTAAAAGGGTGGACAGAAAGTAGAGATTTTCCAAAACCTGCCAAACAATCGTTCCGTGATTGGTGGAAAAAAGAAAAGAGGGATTCATAATATGAATACGGATGTACAACAATCTTTTTTAAACAATATCGCACGTAAATTAAATCGAGAACGTCGCTCGGGAGTTACTCCTCCCAGGTGGAAAAACAATCCACTTAGCCACTTTTCTAATGAGATAGATCACGAAAGTTTAATAGAGCAGTTTATTGCAAACTTGCATATGTTACATACAGAAGTAAGTCATATACACCGTTCAGAAATAGGGAGTGCACTTCAGTATGTTGTACATAAATTTAATGTTCAATCTGCGGTGTATTGGGATGATGATAGATTACACCAGCTTGGAATAGGAAAGTGTTTAACAGGAAATTTCGTTTCTCATCGAATTTGGCAAAGGAAAGAAGGTGAAAGAGAACTACGGGATTATGCAGCTCAAGTGGATATGGGAATTACATATGCCGAAATGGGACTCGCTGAGACGGGAACGGTTGTTTTATGGAATGGTGGTGGACGCGGACGTTTAGTTAGCGTTTTGCCAGCAGTTTATGTAGCAATTCTCTCAGAACATACAATTTATAGACGTTTAACAGAAGGAGTAACTAGAATTCATGAACAGGTTTCGAATGGTTTACCTGCCTGTATTAATTTTATCACTGGGCCTAGCCGGACAGGTGATATTGAGATGGAATTAGCTTTTGGAGTTCATGGCCCCGGTAAGGTCCATGTCATTCTATTAAAGGATTAGAAAGAAAAACAAAAGAATGCGGGGGGGAGTGGGAATTTTGATGAAGAATAAATTTCGTTATTATGTCTTTACAATGCTCACGTTTATTACGATGGTAAATTATATTGATCGAGGAGCCATCGCTTATGCGCAGTCTTTCATTATAAAGGAATATGGCTTTGACCCGAAGGAGTGGGGAGCTATATTAGGGTATTTTGGTTACGGTTACATGATCGGTTCTTTATTAGGAGGTATTTTTTCAGATAAAAAAGGGCCGAAATTTGTATGGATCGTAGCAGCAACGGCTTGGTCTATTTTTGAAATTGCGACCGCTTTTGCTGGAGAAATAGGGATCGCTGTTTTTGGAGGGTCTGCTTTAATAGGATTTGCTATTTTCCGCGTTTTATTTGGATTAACAGAAGGGCCATCTTTTGCGGTTTCGAATAAGACAGCAGCAAACTGGGCAGCTCCAAAAGAAAGAGCTTTTCTAACATCCCTTGGTTTTGTTGGCGTTCCGTTAGGGGCAGTATTAACAGCACCTGTAGCTGTTCTATTGCTATCTTTCACTAGTTGGAAAATCATGTTTTTTATCCTCGGTACAATAGGGATTGTATGGGCGATTATTTGGTACTTTACTTTTACGAATATGCCTGAGGATCATCCACGAGTGACAAAAGAAGAACTAGCTGAAATACGAAGTACGGAAGGTGTGCTTCAATCAGTAAAAGTAGAGAAAGAAATTCCAAAAGAGCCATGGTACTCCTTTTTTAAAGTTCCGACATTCGTTATGGTTACGATAGCATATTTTTGTTTCCAATATATCAATTTTTTAATATTAACTTGGACACCAAAATACTTGCAAGATGTATTCCATTTTCAATTATCTTCCCTTTGGTATCTTGGGATGATTCCTTGGCTCGGAGCTTGCATCACATTGCCGCTAGGGGCGAAGCTATCTGATCGTATTTTACGTAAAACAGGAAACCTTCGTTTAGCTCGAACCGGGTTACCGATTATTGCTTTATTACTGACAGCAATTTGTTTTATCTTCATTCCAGCGATGAATAATTACGTAGCTGTATTAGCGCTTATGTCGCTTGGAAATGCGTTTGCTTTTTTACCGAGTTCATTATTTTGGGCAATTATTGTCGATACCGCTCCTGCTTACTCAGGAACATATAGTGGAATTATGCATTTCATCGCTAATATCGCGACAATCTTAGCCCCGACTTTAACTGGATACTTAGTTGTAAGTTATGGCTATCCTTCTATGTTTATCGTAGCTGCCATTTTGGCCGCTATTGCAATGGGAGCAATGCTGTTTGTGAAACCAGGGCATCAAACGAAGACGGAAAGCTTATTTAACTGGAGAGGTAAGAAGCGGTTAGAGGAACCTCGTGCTAATTTTGAATGAGTCAAGTAAGGTGAAAAAATGAGTTGTATGCATTTGAATTGAATCCGAATAGTGGTATATGCAAATTCAGGAGTTTTTTTGTTTGATGACAAAAGTTCATTATTAGGAAGAAATAAAGTGGAAAATGAAATGACCAATTAAACAAAATCAACTGCCCGTAAAAGCCGGTTGGTCCTACTAATAATCAGTGGGAGGTGTTCCTATTCACTTTTCAGCGTAAATAGCATATGAAATCAAAACTTTACTTGTAGTACATAATAAATACAGTTGTTACCCTTTTTAAATTTCATGTAGATATAGAATAAAGTTGATGTATCATCCTATATGAAAATAAAAATAAACTACTGTTCGATTTGAATATTCCACGATATAATGGTGAGAGTTTATATCTGAAGAAATATTTGCATAAGAAGTGAGGTACTATATGAAAAAAAGAACGACAGACATTATTTTTATTATTATTGGTGCATTCCTTTTTGCTTTAGGTGTCAATTTATTTGTTATTCCGAATGAGTTTGGTGAGGGTGGGGTAACAGGTATCACAATTATTACGTACTATTTATTTGAATGGTCACCGGGCTTAGTTAACTTAATTTTAAATGCCATTTTGTTAATAGTCGGTTATAAATTTTTAAATAAGATCACAACAATTTATACGATTATCGCTGTAGTTACGAACTCGCTATTTCTCCATTTAACAGAAGGATGGACGATTGCTTCTGATGAAATGCTCGTAAATGCGATTTTCGGTGGAATATTTATCGGGTGCGGGATTGGTCTTATCATTCGCGTTGGTGGAACGACAGCAGGTACTACCATCTTAGCACGGATGACGCATAAATATTTAGGATGGAGCATTAGCTATGGTCTACTGTTCTTCGATTTAATCGTTGCGTTTTCATCTTATTTCATCATTGGTGCAGAAAAACTGATGCTGACAATTGTTATGTTATATGTAGGAACGAAAGTAATGGAATTTGTAATTGAAGGGTTAAATCCGAAAAAGGCCATTACGATTATTTCTGATAAACCAGATGAAATTGCCGGGAAGGTGACTTCTTTAATGGGTAGAGGGGTTACTGTGTATTCAGGTCATGGTTATTACACGAAAACGCCCAAGGACATTCTTTATGTTGTTATTAATAAGCAAGAAGTAGTGAAGCTAAAGAGGATTGTTCAAACTACGGATCCGGCTGCATTCATCGCTATACACGATGTTCGTGATGTATTCGGGGAAGGATTTGTTGATATTTCGAAGGCTTAAAAATTGTTTTTAATTAAAATAATCTTAATACTAAAACGTAAGAATCTATTTTGAATCATCTGTTTTCAAAATAGATTCTTTTTTAATTAAACGCCATTTACTTTCAGTTCAACCTTTGACGTTCTAAAGAAAAAGGCCGATAAAGCGCTCCAGCCTGTTCTTTAATTTTGAAATGTGAGAGTTGAATTACAATGGATTATATGTGATTTTTTAATCTACTCCCCATGAGTTCCGCCATTTGTTTTGCATCTGGATTTCCTTCATCGTACAATTTATCAATAATGTTAATATAATCCTTCTCATTTCGATTTTGACCTAATTTATATGCAGCCTGGATGTTTTCCACTTTAATTTTAAATCCAACTATACCTTTCAGTTCATTTTCTAACAGAGTAGGGGAAAGTTTATTCCATAATACTGGATTTTCACGATGCTCCTCATATTTTTTTAACATTTTTGTTAATTCATCTACTAATTCCTCTTTATCTAAAATACTCGCTTTACCATATATATGGACGGCTTGATAATTCCATGTTGGCACTTCTTCATTTTCATACCAAGAAGAAGAGATGTAAGAGTGAGGTCCCTGAAATATTACAAGGACATCTTCACAAGTTTCAAATGTTCTCCACTGGGGGTTCCCATAAGCCATATGTCCAGTAATAAAATAATCATCACCTTTTTTAGTTAATCCAAAGGGCAAATGAGTTGCGATTGGTTTTTCTTTTTCTGTTGTGACAATTGTTCCAAAAGAGTTTTTTTGAACAAAATCCCAAATTTCATCAACATTTGTGACTTTAAAATACTTTGGAATATACATAATAGCCCACCTCTCAAAAAAGTTATATGAGTGTTTTGATCATGATAAGGTCAACTTGTTCGTCATCGCCCATATAAAAGGAGTGAGAGCCAGCTTGTACAAAACCTAATTTTTTATAAAAAGCAATAGCATTTTCATTTTTCTCCCATACACCTAACCAAATGTTCTTTTTATTATGTTCTATTGCAATTTCAATAGCATTATTTAGTAGATATTTACCAAGACCATGTTTTTGAAAGGAGCTCTTTATATAAATTCTCTCTACTTCAAGTGATTCATTGCCCATTTCTTCAGACTGAGCATCATCAATATTGACCTTTAAATATCCAGCAATTTCATCGTTAAAGTAGACAAAAAAGAATTGAGAAGAGATATTGGATAGTTCTTTTTCTAATTGCTTTAAGTTAAATGCCTTTTCCAAATAATGATGCATATTTTCGGGTGAATTTTGATGTTTAAAAGTTTCATTAAATGTTTCATAACTAATTTCTTGAAGTTTGTGTATATCTTTAAGGGTGCACTTTTCTATATGTGTAGTCATATTAATAGTTCGCTCCTTTATATAATCAATAATCTCTCTTATTTCCCTTTTTTACAAATTCCCAATCTTTTTCTATATTTTTTCTGACTCTTTGAAGAAGGTTAGAAATAGTTTCCGCTTCTGTTTCCGAAAATCCCTCTAATGCAACAGTATTGGAATAATCATTTTCTCTCTTAATAAAAGGATAAACATTTTTTCCTTTTTCTGTCGGGAAAAGTTTTTTAATTTTTTTGTTAGATTCATCTTCTTTCTTTTCGATAAATCCATTAATTTCAAGCTTTTTGATAGCCCGGGCTGCAGTTGTACGATCTACTTTTATCATCTCAGATAGCTTTTCTTGAATGATTCCTGGGTTTTCACATATTCGAACAAGGTACAAATACTGACCTTTTGTAAGCTCATATTCTTTAAATTCTATATTACTAATAGAATCTAATGCCCTTGCAATCATGCCAATCTCACGAAGAATTTCTTTCATAATGAACTCCTTAGCTTTTATTTTTATTGCAAATGCAACAATTTGAAGTTACATTTAATATAAAATATTTTTGTTGTAAATGCAATAAAAATGACAATGAAGAGGTTGATTAAAATGAAGTATGTTTTTTATGTATTAGGAATTTTAATATTAACCCTTGGTATTTCTTTCACAATACAATCAGATTTTGGTACTTCACCTTTTGATGCACTTTTAGTAGGACTTTCTTTAAATGTAGGGCTTACTGTGGGAAGTTGGGAAATAATAATAGCTTTATTATTAATATGTTGTAATTCAATATTAAAAAGACAAAGACCAGAGGTACTAGGGTTGTTAACAGCATTCATAACGGGCATTGGTATTGATGTGTGGCTATTTTTATTACGTAATTTAATTACATCAGAAATATGGTACAGTAAAATGATTTATTTTGGAATTGGCTTAGTTATTACAGGATTAGGAACTGCGATATATTTACAAACAAATTTTGCTCCCATTCCAATTGACCGATTAACTTTAATCATACAAGAATTAACGAGAACGAATATCTTTATATCAAGAACATTTATTTACCTTATGTTCTTGATAATGGCAACGATTTTACATGGACCAATTGGTATTGGAACTATATTAACCGTTTGTTTAGGTGGGCTATTACTGAATTTCTTTATGCCACTTACTAAAAAAGTATTAGATCACTTATTCGTACACCAGAGTACATCACCAAGTTATAAGAAAAATAAAGCAGCTGACCACAATGATAACAAGAGTATCTTCTAAGGAATCCTTTTCTTTTTCTTGCAAAAAATCCAATTGTTTCTTAATGTAGTGATGTAGAAGGATGAACAAGAGAGGGTTTAATGAAGATGATACATATTTTATTAGCTGATGACGATAAACATATTAGAGAGTTGTTACATTACCATTTACAAAAAGAGGGGTTTAAAGTTTTTGAAGCAGAAGATGGAAAGGTAGCGCAAGACGTATTAGAGAAGGAAAATATTCATCTTGCGATCGTAGACATTATGATGCCGTTCGTTGATGGCTATACGTTATGTGAAGAAATTCGTAAGTATCATGATATTCCGGTTATTTTATTAACGGCGAAAGATCAGTTAGTCGATAAAGAAAAAGGCTTTATCTCTGGTACAGATGATTATATTGTGAAACCATTTGAGCCAGCTGAAGTTATTTTCCGTATGAAAGCTTTATTGCGCCGTTATCAAATGCTGAGCGCTGACATAATTACACTCCATGGAACAACAATTGATCGTAAAGGTGTTGAAGTAAAGTGTAACGGGCAGACGATTTTGCTTCCATTAAAGGAATTTGAATTATTATCACAATTAGCTAGTTATCCTGGGAGAACATTTTCAAGAGAAGAGTTAATTGAGCTAGTATGGGGAATGGATTTTGAAGGGGATGAACGAACGGTTGACGTTCATGTGAAAAGGCTCCGAGATCGTTTCTCAAAACGAACGGATGATTTTCAAATTACAACAGTGCGCGGACTCGGTTATAAGTTGGAGCTGAAATAAGATGAAATCACTATATTCTAGATTTGTATTTATGACAGTCGGTATTATGCTACTTAGTAGTATTATCGGCTTTTTATTGACGAACGTATATTATCAAGTGAAGTTAAAACCGTATAACAGCGAAAAGATTTTAAAGTATGCTGAGGAAGTTAAATCGTTATATGAAAAGCAAAGTGAAGAAAATCAAGAGGCGTATTTACATTCTATTGCGAAGTTAGGATATGAGATTTATATTGTCGATGATCAAAAGAATGGAAAGCGTATTGGTAATGCGTTTCGTAAGACGTCTATTAGTGATGATACCGTTCATAAAGTACTGCAAGGGGAAACGTTTAATGGCGTTTCTACATATCCGACTCGTCTCTTTATTACAGGTTTTTTCGATAATGAATTAATAAATAGTGTCGGTGTACCGCTAAAGCACGGTGATAAACAGTACGCATTATTTATTCGTCCTGATATTCAAAACCAATTTGGCGAGATGCGAATTTTCTTAGCGGTATTACTTGGGTTTATCGTACTATTAAGCATTATCTTTATAGCGATTGCAGCAGGTTACATCGTTCGTCCGATTCGTAAATTTACGAAGGCTACGCAAAAAATTGCGAGTGGTGAATATGAAATCGAATTAGATGTAAAACGAAAAGATGAAATAGGAACGTTATCTACAAGCTTCCAAAAGATGACGAAAAGTATAAAAGAATTAGATGAAATGAGACAAGAATTTGTTTCGAACGTTTCACATGAATTCCAGTCGCCGCTTTCTTCTATACAAGGTTTTTCAAAAACATTGCAAACAGAAAAAATGAGTGAAGAAGAAAGAAATCATTACTTACAAATTATTGAGGGCGAAAGTAAGCGAATGTCTAGTTTATGTAAACAGTTACTTACACTAGCTTCATTAGATAAAGAAGAGAAAGTGTTACAAATAAAAGAATTCAATTTACAGAAGCAAATTAAAGACGTCATTTTTATGCTTGAATGGAAATGGCGTGAAAAAGATATCGCTGTTGAATTTGATGTGCCGGATATCACTATAAAAGGTGATGAAAACTTACTTCATCAAGTATGGAGTAACATTTTCACGAATAGCATTAAGTTTTCAAATGATGGTGGGACTATTGAGTTTTTCGTCGAAGAGTTAGAGTCTAGCGTTATAATCTCTATATCCGATAACGGAATCGGCATGGAAAAAGAAGAAATGGATCGTATTTTTGATCGCTTCTACAAAGTAGATACAGCAAGAGCAAGAAATGTAGAAGGCAGCGGTTTAGGGTTATCGATTGTGCAGAAGATTGTTGAACTGCATAAAGGAACTGTTTCGGTTTATAGCACGAAAGGGGAAGGGACGACTGTTCGGGTGGAGCTTCCGAAATAGAGGGAAGAGGCTGTTTGGAAACGGCCTCTTCTTTTTGTCGTTTTTTGTCGGTAAATCGATATAATCGAAAAATCGCTGATATAATTTGAGTTGCGCCGATATATTGTGAAAATCGCCGATATAATTCGAGTTGCGCTGATATATTTGAAAAATCGCCGATATAAATTTCACGTACCCTAACTCCTATTATAAAGCCGCACCTTTCCCACGTTCTTCCTTAAACCGAACCCCAAAAGTATCCGCTGTAATCTCATCAGCTTTCGGCAATGCCCGTAATTTCGGATGAAGTAGCCATACGAGAGAAATAAATAAAATCCCGATGCTAGCGAGCGCGAAAATGAGTTGGCTACTAAATACATTTGCAGCATATCCGCCAATTAAAGAACCGATCGGCATAGCAATTGTGCTCATACTTCGCATGACTGAATTGATGCGGCCAATATATTGATTTGGAATTACAATTTGGCTAATTGTCGCAAATAATATGTTGGTTGCACCAATTGGAATCCAAGCTAGGCCGAATAAGAAAATAGATAGCCATTGAAACGGTACAACCGTAGAGAGGAACCAAAAGGTAGCGCCAGTCGCAAAGCCAATAATAGAGACACGGCCAACATTACGTTTACCAACCCATGAACTGAATAATGCACCGATGAGACTACCTGCTGATATAGCAGCTAAGAAGAAGCCATATGATTTCACGCCTCCTAAAGAATCAGCGAAAGAAGGGAGTATCGCCATCGTCATACCGATAGAAAAATTGGCAACAACTGAACCGATTAAGAAGACGCTCATTAAGGAACGAAAGACGATTGAAAAGCCTTCTTTTAAATCAGAGAAATATTGTTTAGTTGAAAGTGATGTGCCCGTATCGGTTTGCTGTGGCATTTTCAATGAAAAGAACAAAAGAGCTGTAATTGCAAATGTTAAGGAGTCAACCAAATATAAAGTAATGGCGCCAAATAGTGCTACTAATATGCCGGAAAGCGTCGTGCAAATTAAATCAATGCCTTGATACGCAAATGAGAAGAGTGAGTTTCCTTTTAATAATTGTGTTTTATGCAGTAGAAGTGGTAAAGCTTTTGATTGTGCGGGATAGGCAAATTGTTCGATAAAAGCTACGATTGGCATAATGATGAGTAGTAATTGGACGGTTAGTAGGTCGAAGTAGTGTGTAATAGGAATGATTAATATAAGAATGCATTGCAGTACTTGTGTGATGACGAGAGTGTTTTTTATTGCCCATCTATCAACGAATGGGCCGGTAAGGAATTGTAATGCAGAAGGTAGTAACGTAAGGAAACCAGCCAATCCAGAATAAAAAGGATTACCACTCAGCTTATATACGA
Source organism: Bacillus cereus group sp. MYBK101-2 (assembly GCF_051918845.1). NCBI lineage: Bacteria > Bacillati > Bacillota > Bacilli > Caryophanales > Bacillaceae > Bacillus > Bacillus cereus group sp. MYBK101-2. The sequence continues at coordinate 185,536 of NZ_JBQAIE010000009.1, forward strand.
GCCACATTGCTGCTACGTAATATAAGCTATCTCCTATGTTAGTAAAAATTCTTCCTAAAAATAACAATAGGAAATTCCGGTTTTTTAATATGTCCACTTTATCTACTCCTTTATAAGAAATTTATTCGGTAAAATAAATTTGACCGTTTATGTAAAAAAAATCGTATTACGATTTTTCTTCTTCTTTAATAAATTGCTGCATTGTTCTCTCTGCGATTTGAAGTGCAGTGGTAGAAATGTAATAAGATTTACTATTTGGATCTTTATCCGCGTCTTTTGCGATTTCATTTAATTCAGCCATCAATTGATGAAATTTTTTCACCCACACTTGAAATTGTTCTGGCGTAGCATCAAACTCCCAGCAGGATGAAACGTAATTCCACTTAGCTGGATCTTCACTTGCATTTTGTAATGTAAAAGCTTCTTCTGGTGCAGCGAGAATTTGGCTTTTCGTTCTTTCTATCATTTGTAAAAAGATTTGGCGACCTGATTCGCTTACTATTTCTAAATGAGGTAATAGATCTGCGGCAGGGGTGAAGCCTTTAGCGACAGATTGATAAAACTTTTGAACAATCCCATTCTTTTCTTCTGTATAAACGATCTCTATAAGCCCATTCTTTTCTAATTCTTTTAAATGATAATGAATTTTCGCCCTTGAAATGCCGAATTTCTCAGATAGTAATTGTCCAGTATAAGGACGTTCGCATAGACGTATCATCATTTCGGCACGTAATGGATCGCTTAATGCTTTTAGTTGGCTATAAGTAGTTAGTGTTAATACGGGCTTCAACATGATCAACTCCTTGAATTAAATTACTCGGTCAATATTATTTGACTGAATTGTATCAAGGATTCTATTTATTTTCAATACTTTCTGAAAATTAAATCTTACTCTCTGTAATCTTCTGTTCATATTCCGTTCATATTTCTTTTTTATGATAAGTGCATAGAAAGAAAGAGGAAGGAGCGAGCGAAATGTTTTTAGCTCTGCGTGAATTGAAACAATCAAAATTAAGATACGGATTAATCGGACTTATCATGGTTTTATTATCATTTTTAGTCCTAGTTATTTCAGGATTAGCAAATGGATTATCATATGATAATGCTTCATCGATTCAAAATATGGAGGCAAATAAGTTCGTTTTAGCAGATGATGCGGAAAATAAATTACTTCGTTCACAAATTAAGAAAGATGATGTAGATAACGTAGTAAATCAAGTAGGCGAGAAAGAGGCCGTTCCGTTTCGTGTGAAAGTTTCAACGTATGAAAAGAAAGATAGTTCAAAAAAGGTTGATATCGCTATTTTCTCAAGTGAACGCGATACATTTTTAGAACCGAATATTGTAAAAGGTGAGGAATTAGGTACAGCAAATAACGAAATGGTTGCTGACGAATCAATTAAAGAAAAAGGAATCGATATTGGGGATACAATTATTGATCCTGTTTCAAAGAAAGAATTTAAAATCGTCGGATTTACGAAAGATCAAATGTTTAGCCATACACCAGTCGTTTATGTAAATGAAGACGTATGGGGCGCTATTTCGCAACCAAATCAAAAAGATTATAGTGCAATTGCACTTAACACAGATAAAGAGATTAAAAATGCACACGTAATTGACAAAAAAGAAGTATTGCAAAGTATTCCAGGATTTAAAGAAGAGCAAGGAACATTAACGATGATTATTGCATTCTTACTAGTTATCGCTGCGTTACTAATCGGTGTATTCTTCTACGTTATTACACTGCAAAAAACACAGCAATTAGGTGTATTAAAAGCAATCGGTACGAAGAATTCGTATTTAGCAAATAGCTTAGTCGTGCAGGCGTTATTCTTATCAGTCGTTGCGATGGTAATCAGTATCGTTCTTGTACAAGGATTAGAACAAATTTTACCAGCAGGTATGCCGTTCTTATTAACAACACCGATGATTGCACAATATGCAGCAATCTTTATCTTAATTAGTATTTTAGGAACACTTATTTCGTTATACCAAGTATTAAAAGTTGATGCGCTAGAGGCAATTGGAGGCGGGATGTAATGACTTCATTATTAAAATTAGACAAAGTAAGTAAAGTGTACGGAGAAGGGAATACGGAAGTAACAGCCCTTCATCCGATATCACTTGATGTGAAAGCTGGAGAATTTATCGGAATCGTCGGTCCTTCTGGATCAGGAAAAAGTACGTTATTATCAATCGCGGGTGCACTATTATCACCGTCAAAAGGGGATATTTATATTCGTGAGCAAAATATTACACAGTTATCAGAAAAGGAAATGACAGATATTCGTTTGAAAAAAATCGGTTTCATCTTCCAGTTTGCAAACCTTGTTCCATATTTAAATGTGAAGGAACAGTTACTTTACATTGCTAAGCTGAAAAAAGAAAGCAAACAAGAATCAGAAAAGCGTGCGGATCATTTATTAGCGGCATTTGGATTAGGAGAAAGAAAAAATCATTATCCAAATCAACTATCTGGTGGGGAAAAACAAAGGGTAGCAATTGCTCGTGCGTTCATGAACAACCCAGATTTAATATTAGCGGATGAGCCAACGGCAAGTTTAGACTCAAAACGCGCACGTGAAGTTGTTGAAATGATGAAACGTGAAGTGAAAGAGAGCCAAAAAGCAGCAATTATGATTACACATGATGAAAGAATGCTTGATGTATGTGATCGTATATTGACGCTTCGAGATGGACAATTAATATAAAGAAAAAGGCCAACCGTACATGCGGTTGGCCTTTGTATAATTATTTCTAATAAGTATAATGGCTTTATTTTGAGAATAATGTTTTAATTTTATTTCGAGTTACTAATAAAATTCCGCCTAATACAGATAACATACCTAAAGCCATATTATTTGATTGCTCACTACCAGCGTTAGGGAGTTCTCTAGCATTATTGTTTGCATTTGTAGTACTAGTCTTTGTTTCTGTTTGTTTCGATTGAGATACTTCGTTGATCTTGTTATCTACATTTTGCTTCGTTGTATGTATCTCAGCTAATTTGTCATCAATTTTTTTCTCAGTATGTTTAAAGTCATTGATTTTAATATCTAAGTCTTGTTTTTTCTTTGATAAATCGTCTGAAACAGTTTGTTTCGCTTGTTTCATTTCGTTAATTTTATTGATTAAATCTTGTCTAGCTTCTTGTAATGCAGCTAGTTTGTTTTTCACATCTTGTTTAGCTAGTTCTAAGTTAGCGGAAAGGCTATCTAAATTACCTTTAATTTTCTTAAGTTCCTCTAACGTGTTACCAGTATTCGGTTTGTTTTCTTTTAGCTCAGCAAGTTTGTCCTCAGCAGTTTGTTTTGCTTTCTTTAACTCAGCTAATTTTTCATCGACTTGTTTTTTAACTTCCTTAAGTTCATTAACCTTTTGATCGATGTTCTCTTTATGCTGCTTAATTTCATTCACTTTTTCATCGACAGTTTGTTTATGTTCTTTAATCTCATTTACTTTGTTATCGATATTTTGCTTATGTTCTTTCACTTCAGCAACTTTATCTTCTACTTGCTTTTTATGCTCTTTAATTTCAGCGATTTTATCTTCAGCGATTTGTTTGTCTTGCTGAAGTTTTGCATCGAACTCTTCTTTACGTTGTTTTATTTCGTTAATTTTTTCATCAGCAACTTGTTTACGCTCATGTAGTTCATTAACTTTCGTATCAACATTTTCCTTAACTTGGTTAAGTTCATTCAATGTTTGATCCACGTTTTCTTTGTGCTGCTGCAATTTCGCATCGAACTCTTGTTTATGTTGCTTAATTTCAGCTAATCGATCTCCCGTACTTTGCTGAGAAGTAGCATCAGTTACTTCCGCATGAGCAGAGTTTGCGCCAGCAATCATTGCTAAAGCTAGTGTAGACGCAGCGATTGTTTGTTTTGTTTTCATATTTTGTACCTCTTTTCTTTCATATGCATGAACTGTTTTGTGTAAAAATGAGCATATAGAAGTAGATTATCTTATCATTATATACTATGTTAGGCGCTTAGAGGAAGGATTTGCATAATAATCTATCATTATGTAATTCTTATAGTCTCTTATTTTGGAGTAGGGGACAAAACTTTAGCTAGATGAACAATTTCTTCAATAGTAAAGCTTACATCTTTACTATTGCGAATAACAAACAAATAATCAGCCTCGTTTTCTACAGGATCTACGACATCTTCGTGAAGTGATTCAGCTTGTTGTTGATCAAGTACTTCTTTGAAACTAGCATATCCACCTCTAAAAATATTCGTATTTCGCGTGCTTCGAGCCACTCTTTCGTAAAGTACATCATCTGGAATGTCAAAATGAACGAGTATGCGTACATATTCATTTTGTGGAAATAATTCGTTTAGTAAATATAACCTTCCGTTTTTACTGCGATTGGAGTTACTAATAATAAGGTGTAAATTTGTATGTCCTTTCGCATAATCAACAATGAATTTAGAAAGACCGTGCTTAAATGTATTAGGGCCTTCAGCCGGCTGTAATTTTTCGTAATGCGTGTTAATAAATTCAGCTTGGTTATCTTGATCCATAACGAAAGAGTGGGGTAACTCTTTTTCTAAAGCTTTTGCGAATGTAGTTTTACCGCTGTGTGTTTTTCCTACCGTAATAATGACGAATCGTTTCATATTGGCCTCCATGTGTGTTGTTATAGTCTGGAATATTCAATGTAGATTGAATATTTTCCTGCCAGAGAATATACAAAGTGCTGAAGTGATAGTAGGCTGGAAACTTGACAAAAAAACTTATTTATGCTATAATTTACCAATATAAAAATAAAGTGTATAATAGGGTTCTCCTGGCCGGGGGGACCCTATTTTTTTGTGAAAATGAAGGAGAGTGTATGTGCGTGAAACAAGGTGAAGCAAGTGTAACGTCGTTAGTATCAGCTTTCGGAAGGGCGTATCACAGTGAATTTGATCGTCCTAAAATCTTTGATGATTATGTAGCTAAAGATTTTATTTCAAAAAAAGAACGTAACGAAATTGAAATGAACATGGTTCAAGGAATACATTTTTTCAATACAGACATTGCAAAGCAGTTTCAAGATAATCCGAAAGAAATATTAAAATGGATTACGCAAGTTCAATTATCACCAACACCTTTAGCACGTGCGGCATATTGTGAAAGAGTATTACTACATGAGATTACGCTGGGAGTGAAACAATACGTTATACTCGGTGCGGGATTAGATACATTCAGTTTTAGACACCGAGAATTAGAGAGTAATATAGAAATATTTGAAGTGGATCATCCTTCTACACAAGGGTTTAAGAAGGAGAGAATAAAAGAAGCAGAACTTGAAGTTCCAAATAATCTTCATTTTATTTCGATGGATTTCACGAAAGGATTTTCCTATGAGCAGTTACAGAATGAAGGATTTGAAAATAAAAAAACGTTCTTTAGCCTTTTAGGTGTGTCGTATTATTTAACAAAAGGGGAGCTTTCTAGTTTAATAGAATGTTTATTCGAGATGGTTCCAGAAGGGAGCTCTATCGTTTTTGATTATCCAGATGAAAACTTATTTACGGAAAAAGGGTTGTCCAATCGAGTGGAAAATATGGTGAAAATGGCTGCAGTAGGCGGAGAACCGATGAAATCATGTTTTTCTTATGCCGAAATGGAAGCACTGTTAGAGAAGATGGGCTTACTCATTTATGAACATTTATCGCCAGAGGATATTCATACATTATATTTTGAAGGACGAAACGATTATTTAGAAGCTTTTGAGACGGTGCATTATGTGCATGCGGTGAAGAAGTAGGAATTAGTAGGCATGGGGAGGAATCTCTGTGTCTTTTTTTAAACAAAAGAGAAAATAGAAGATGTTTAAATGAGATGTATATACGTTCCATATGTTTATATTTGCTGCTCAATAAACGATCCTCTCACGTAAGTTCATACCACATATTCACTTTTATTTACAAAAAATACTATTAATTATTTTCGGATAATTGTTATAATATAATTAAATTGATATAAAAGTGTTTTTCTAAAGTATGTATTTGAAGAATTCTCATGCAAAAAGAGCCAGTTCTCAAGTAGAGAACTGGCTCTTTTTTGAAGAGAAGTAGGATTAGATGTACATAATGGTATGGCAGAATTTTACAATAAAATCTGTATTTATCTACAACAGTAGTTATATATGACGGAATTTTAAAATTTATAAAAAGATTAAGAGGCGATAGAAAATGAAAAGATATATTAGTATAAAAGGAATTGGCACATATCTTCCAAAACGAAAAGTAGATTCTCTTGAAATAGATCGTATGTTAGACGTACCAGAAGGCTGGACATTAAAAAAAGCTGGAGTAAAAACACGATACTTTGTTGATGGGGAAACGTCTTCTTATATGGGGGCTGAGGCTGCAAAAAAAGCTGTAGAAGATGCGAAGTTAACATGGGATGATATCGATTGTATTATTTGCGGAAGCGGAACGATTCAACAGGCGATTCCTTCTACTGCATCACTTATTCAAGAACAGCTCGGGCTACAGCATTCTGGTATTCCATGTTTTGATATCAATTCAACATGTCTAAGTTTCATAACAGCACTTGATACAATTTCATACGCAATTGAATGCGGGAGATACAAAAATGTTGTTATTATTTCTTCTGAAATTTCTTCTGTTGGATTAAATTGGGGACAAAATGAAAGCAGTATTTTATTCGGTGACGGTGCGGCAGCTGTTGTCATAACAAAAGGCGATCATTCATCTTCTATTATTGCTTCTCATATGGAAACATATAGCTCTGGTGCGCATTTATCAGAAATTCGTGGCGGTGGAACGATGATTCATCCTAGGGAGTATAGTGAGGAACGAAAAGAAGACTTCTTGTTCGATATGAATGGAAGAGCCATTTTTAAACTATCTTCTAAGCATTTAATGAAGTTTATCGACAAGCTCCTTATGGATACTGGTTATTCTCTAGCCGATATTGATTTAATTGTTCCTCACCAAGCAAGTGGACCAGCTATGAGACTCATTCGTAAAAAATTAGGGGTAGATGAAGGACGCTTTATGACTATTTTTGAAGACTACGGCAATATGATTTCCGCATCTATTCCAGTCGCTCTTTTCGAAGCGATTAAGCAAAAGAAAGTGCAACGTGGAAATAAAATATTATTATTAGGTACTTCTGCGGGACTTTCTATCGGGGGCATCCTTCTTGAATACTAAGAAAACAGTATTACTTACAGGAGCACGTGCACCAGCAACTTTGCATTTATGCAGACTGTTTCATAACGCTGGACATACCGTTATTATTGCAGATAGTATTCCTTATCCGTTAAGTAAAGTTTCAAAGAGTACGGATTACTTTTATGAAATCCCATCTCCAAAGTGGAAAACAAATGAAAGTATCCGTGCGCTACTATCCATTATTCAACGTCACAATGTAGATTTGCTTATTCCGACGTGTGAAGAAGTATTTTATATATCTAAATATAAAGGGGAATTAAGTGCATTTTGTCATGTATTAGTAGATGATTTTCAAAAACTTTTATTACTGCATAATAAGTGGGAATTTATTCAGTTCGTAGAAAATTTAGGGTGGCAAGTACCTGCAACATATAGAATAAATAATGAAGAAGCGATAAGGTCAATGATGCACAAAACACCAGCTCATACTCCTTTTGTATTAAAGCCGATTTACTCCCGGTTTTCTGATAAAGTGGAATTTATGATAAAAGAGGCTGCTCTAAAAGAAAGCATGATACGTAAGCCGAATTATATTATGCAAGAGTTTATACAAGGAACGCAGCATTGTTCCTACAGTATTGCACAATCTGGGGAAGTGTTGGCTCACTCTACGTATAAAACGGAATTCACGGCAGGCTTAGGTGCTACCATTGCGTTTCAGCATATGAATCATTCTAAAATTGATCAGTTTGTTACGCATATTGTAAAAGAGTTAAATTTCTCAGGACAAATTGCCTTTGATTTTATCGTTACAGAGAATGGAGATGCGATTCCAATTGAATGTAATCCACGTAGTACAAGTGGATTACATTTATTCGATGAGGAAATATTGCCCGCGTTTTTTAATGAAAAAGTAAACAATTCATTCGTTCCAAAACAAAATTCGGAGTGTGCAATTCGGTTAGCGATGCTTCTATATGGATTTCCTTATTTAAAAAGTAAAGAAAAACGTAAACGATGGTTAAAAGTTCTATGCTCTTATCCAGATATCGTTTATCGTCACAATGATTGGAAACCATTTTTTTATCAGTTTTTTAGCATGTATAAATTATGGCGTGAAAGTTATAAACATGAACGGACTATTTTAGAGCAAACAACATATGACATATCGTGGGATGGTGAAGATTTATGAAAATGCTAGTAACTGGTGGAACGGGCTTTCTAGGACAAAAACTCGCCTTTCGACTGAAAAATATGGGCTATGAAGTAACGGCAACGGGAAGAAATAAAACAATCGGTAAGGTATTAGAACAAAATGGGATCGAGTTTGTTCATTGTCCTCTTGAAGACAGGGAGCGTGTGGTACAAGTTTGTAAAGATAAAGATTATATTTTTCATAGTGGCGCACTTTCTTCCCCTTGGGGCAAATATGAAGATTTTTATAATGCGAATGTGTTAGGAACGAAACATATTATCGAGGGAAGTCAAAAGTATGGTATAAAACGCCTTATCCACGTATCAACGCCAAGTATTTATTTTTATTATGATGAGCGACAAAATGTAGTAGAAAATGCGAAACTTCCTGATACGTTTGTAAATCATTATGCAACAACGAAGTACATAGCTGAACAAGCGATTGATCAAGCTTTCGTACATGGTTTACCAGTTATCACAATACGCCCGCGTGCTTTATTCGGACCAGGGGATAACGCAATTCTTCCGCGTCTTATTAAAGTATGTGAAAAAGGGGCTTTACCGAGAATTGGTACAGAAAATGTTCTTGTTGATATTACGTATGTTGAGAATGTTGTAGATGCTTTACTTCTTTGTATGCATTCCCCAAAACATACATTAGGGCAAAAGTACAATATAACAAATGATGAACGTATCAATTTATATGAGGTCATAGAAAATGTAATGAAGCGCCTTGATAAGGAAGTACGATATAAAAAAATTTCCTACAAAACTGCTTTTACACTAGCGGCTATATTAGAAGGAGTCTCAAAAACTATTTTATTCGGAAAAGAACCTATTCTTACAAAGTATACTGTTAGCGTCCTTTCAAAAAGCCAGACGTTAAGTATTGATAAAGCTAAAGAAGAACTAGGATATGCTCCAAAGGTCAGTATAGAAGAAGGAATTACAAAATTTGTAGACTGGTGGAAAATACAATGAAAATCAAATCTTTAAAGCTATATGATACAGGATATTGTACACATCCAGAAAAAATCGCATACTCCAAGGGCAGTTGGAAACAAATCTGTTTTCCAGCAACAGTAGGATTACTCCAGCATCCAGAATTAGGATATATTTTATTTGATACTGGATATGCAGGACACTTTAAAGAAGCGACAAAAAAATTCCCTTACTCTGTATATGCAAAACTGACGCCTGTTCATTTTACGGAAGAGCAATCTATTAAACAGCAACTTCTTCTTGATGGTATTCAGCCAGAAGAAATTAAATATATTATTCTTTCTCATTTTCATGGCGATCATACAGCGGGTTTACCCGATTTTCCAAAAGCGAAAATATTAACCTTCGCAAAAGCTTATGAGGATATTAAAAAGAGAAGTAAATTTGGTGCTCTATTAAAAGGGTGCCTAAAAGATACATTGCCAGTGGATTTAGAGCAGAGGATGACATTCATTGATCGAACTCCATCTCTTAACTTACCTTCTACATATGGAAAGTTTGAAGAGGGCTATGATGTATTTGATGATGGCTCATTATTTGCTGTTGACTTAACAGGACATGCAACTGGTCAATTTGGTATATTCGTCCATTTACAGAGTAATAAAATTGTTTTTCTTTGCGCAGACGCAGTGTGGCTAAGTAAAACGTATCAAAACCTTGTATTTCCTAGTAAGATTGCCAACCTTTTAACGAGCGACCCAAAGTCTTACCGGAAGAATATTGAGAAGTTACACCATTTATCACAAACATCATCTGAGATTGAAATTGTACCAACGCATTGTGAACATACATGGGATAAAATTAAAGCAGAGGTGTACTATGAATAAACTACGGATTCTCAAGCAATACTTGAAAACAAAATATGGCTTGAGATTTTCAAATCGCAAACAATTGGAACAGTTTCATAAACAACAAATAGAAAAACAACTTTTGTTCACGATAGAAGCGTCGCCTTTTTATCGCCAGTTATATAAGCCGTTTTTACATGAAATTCAAAAGGGAAATTTGTCTGCACTCCCCATTATTGATAAAGAAGTAATGATGGAACATTTTGATACATTAAATACAGTCCATATTTCAAAGGAAGAAGCGTTTCATATAGCATTTGAAGCAGAGAAGACCCGGAATTTCTCACCAACCATTCGTAATATAACTGTCGGTTTATCATCAGGCACTAGTGGAAATCGTGGGGTTTTTCTCGTTTCCGAGGAAGAACAAACGTTGTGGGCTGGCTCGATTATTGGAAAGGTGCTTCCTTCTAGCCTTCTACATAAACACACGATTGCTTTTTTCTTACGTGCAAATAGCAACTTATACGAAGCGACAAAAAATAAGCGAATCTCATTTCATTTTTTTGATTTACTAGATTCGTTTCAACAGCATATCACGCGATTAAATGAAGTAAAGCCATCTATTTTAATTGCACCTCCGTCTATGTTACGGAAAATTGCTTACTGGCAGCAAGAAGGACTGATTACAATTTGTCCTAAGAAAATTATCTCTGTAGCAGAAGTGCTTGAAGATATTGATAGAGACTTTATTTCTGCAACTTTCAAGCAGACAGTACACCAAGTTTACCAATGTACAGAAGGTTTTCTTGCTACCACCTGCAAGCATGGGACATTACACATGAATGAAGACCTCGTTCATATTGAAAAAGAATACTTAGATCAAGAGAAAGGGATATTTGTTCCCATAATTACTGATTTCATGAGGAAAACACAGCCGATTATACGATATCGTCTCAATGACATATTAATTGAGAAAAAGACGCCGTGCAGCTGTGGCTCACCTTTCTTAGCATTAGAACGTATTGATGGTCGATGTGACGATATATTTATTGGAATAAGTGAAGTGGATCATAGCGAAATATTTATTTTTCCAGATTTTATTAGAAGAGCAATTTTGTTTGCATCTAGTGACATCCAAGAATTTAAAGTAATACAACATAGCGTAGATAAAATTGAAATTAAACTTAAAGCACTACCTGAAAATCTCGAATTATGTCAATCAAAGGTAATGCAAGAATTACATACACTATGGTCTACGAAAAAGTGTGCGATACCGCATGTTTTCTTTTCGCATTACGATATTCAAGTATATGATAAAAAATTAAAAAGAATAGAAAGTTTTGTAAGGCGTGGTGAACATAAATGATTCAGTTACATGATGATCATTCCTTGCATAGCATTGATTGGGAATCCAAAAAAGATGGAGCGTATGTACGAGATAGTTTCTTGCCTCTTTTTCAACAGGGCGTTACAGCATTTATTGAAAATGTGAACACGCAACTCTTTCTATTAGAAATTGATGATCTCATCTTACCAGTCACTCTTAATAACGCAGAGTTCGAAAATTCATATGTATGTTCTCCTTATACACATTACATATCTTATGCGTTAGAAGAGCTATGGGAGTTGAAAAAACCATGGCTTGAGAAGCTACTAACCTATCCGATTCATTTTATGGGAAATTGGCTAAGACGAACGAATATTAATAAAGTCATTGTCGTAAATAATTGGATGCTTTCAACAAATCTGTATCACTCTATCAACGAACAACAAATCGAACAAATAACGAAAGTATTAGTTGAGAAATTTCCAGAGCATACCATTCTATTTCGCTCTTTAAATAACAAATTATATCCCGCAACGACAGAAGCATTATCTACAGTCGGTTACAATAAAATTATGTCTCGTTCTATATACTTATTTGATCCGAAACACTATAAAAAAATGAATCGAAAAAAACGAAAAGATTTACTAAATGATAAAAGTTTATTAGAGAAAAGCAATTATGAAATTATTACGAATGAGGAATTAACAAAAGATGATATTTTACAAATTTCTCAGCTATACAACCAACTATATATTGAAAAATATTCTGCCCATAACCCAATGTTTACACCCGCTTATTTATGGAATGCTCTTCAGCATCGTTTATTTGAGATAAAGGCCATAAAAAAAGGGGACACAATTGATGGTGTCATTGCTTATTTTATTAGGGATGGAGTTATGACAACGCCGATCCTTGGTTATCATACAAACACTGACCAGCAACAAGGTTTATACCGTATACTGTCCCTCCTTATTACAATGGATTCTATTGAAAAAGATTTAATTTGTCATTGTAGTGCTGGGGCTGGAGAGTTCAAACGAAATCGTGGTGCAACACAGCAAATTGAATACAGTTATGTATATAACGCTCATTTACCACCTAGCCAACAAAAGGTATGGAAAGTATTAATGTGGATATTAAATACATATATAGAACCGATGGCAAAAAAACATCGCTTTTAAGCAAAAAAGGATAAGATTCGTAAATTGTAGGAGTTATAAGTGTTTCATCTTGTTCTGTTAGTTGATTGAACAAAATGTTTTTTTAGTAGGCTACATAAAATAATCAATCTTTTTCATAAAAACTTAGGGAGGCCAGAAGAACCCCAAACATTTTACTCAAAATGTTTGGGGTTCTTCTTTTTATAAAATAAATATTTGTAGTGTGGAATATATCGAATTGCTTAACCGAACTAGTATTTTAGGGACATTAACTGAAACCATAAATATAACCTCATGTCTATCTTGTTGATGAATTTCATTGTCCTCGGATAAAAAATCAGTAAACCCTTAAATTAAAAGTAATAAAAAACAACGTATGAAACGAAAAGATTTAACATCAAAATTTACATGTATGTAATGTTAAAGGCTAGAAAGCTAGATTGGCGTGAATCACTAATTGTGGAGTGCAAAAAACAACAAAATCTTTTAAAAAACACTTAATTTTTTACTCCATCTATCTTTACAATCCCTCCTTATAATGTGAATTGGACAAGCACCTAAGAGAAAGCAGAATATGTCAGTTTGTACATTCTATTATTAGGGGGAGAATTTGTATGAAAAAGACAGTTGCTTCGTTAGTGGTTATGACGGTATTATTACCGACATTTTCAGCACATGCGGAAGGGAAAGAGCAAGTTCGAAAATCAGCTACAACTTTTAACGTTATTAGTGATATTCAAGGGGATTTAGGAGACTTTGATCACGTATTAAAAGATATGAACAAAGTGACGCCACTTTCTAGAGCGCTTATTATGAATGGGGATATAACGCCAACTGGACAACAGTCCCAATATGATGATGTGAAGCGAGTATTAAACAAAAATAAGCATCCAGAGAATGTATGGTCAACTGTTGGGAATCATGAGTTTTATGCTGGTAAATGGACAGCTGATGGGAAGCTATCTCAAAGTACATGGCCAAATGGTGTAACGGAGGAAACGCTATTTAACCGCTATTTACAATTTAGCGGACAAGAAAAGGTATATCATAAAAAAGAATTAGACGGTTATCCGCTTTTATTTTTAGGAACTGAAAAATATATGAAATACCACGATTCAAAAATGTGGGACGAAGTATATATGAGTGATGAGCAACTAGGTTGGTTAAAACAAAATTTAGAAGAGTACAGCCAAAAAGATAAAAACAAGCCGATTTTCATTTTTTCTCATCACGTTTTACCCGATACGGTGTCTGGATCAAGACAATCACCGTACTTACAAGATTATTTAAATGTCGATAAGTTGTATGATATATTAAAAGACTATCCACAAGTTGTTTTCTTTACGAGTCACACGCACTGGGATTTAAACTTGCCAGACTGGGCTGGTAAAAAGAAAATTGCAGGCGGAGATAAAAAAGGATTTACAGTTGTAAATACAGGTGGTATTGAAACGGGCTGGATGTCGGCTGGACCAAATGGAGGAGAGAAGACTGCTCCTGATGGTTATTCATTCAAACAAGGGTTGCAAGTGAAAGCATATGGTAGCGATGTAATGGTGACAGCTTACGATTACAAACGTGATAAGGAAATAAAGAAATTATTAATTAGTGATTCGAAAATTGCACAAATGGCACCAAATGTAACGGCAGATGATAGTAAAAACGTAATCGTCGGTGCAACGGAGTATATGGAGTATAATGTAGAAGGAACGGACGAGTGGCTGACGTATAATCCAGGAAATCCTCCAAAATTTGATGGGAACAAGATTGTATACGTACGACATAAAGGCGAAATGAATTTAGAACCAGGATTAACGCAGCTTCTTCGATTTTCGGAAAATAAGTGATTGGAGAGGACCCACTTTCTAATGAGTGGGTCTTTTTGTGTTGTCGATTTTTGTCGGTAAGTCGATATATTTGAAAAATCGCCGATATAAATTAAGAATCGCTGATATATTGGTTCCGTCAAGAAGTCTGTGTAATTTGATAAGGCCCAATACATTGGTTTATCCAGTATGAATTTATAATGATTTGGTATGTGAAAAGTGAAGCTAGCTTCAC